>JAZTWO010000030.1:0-16053 GCA_045635885.1 Eubacteriales bacterium
AAGGCCCACTCTTTCTTGCCTGACTTACGTCAGTCATTTGCTTCGCAAAATCGAAAGCGAAAAAGCTTTGCAAAAAGAAAATGCCGTTTTTTCGCTCAAGCCGCTGGGCTTCCGCTTTTGAAAAAGCGGAGCAAAACAACAACAAAAAGCGAGTTCGAACTCTCCTATAAATCACAATTTATTTGTTCAAATCAATTCTCTTCAAAACCTCACCACTATCGAGGTGTTTTATTTGAAAAACACCGTTCTCATAAATCATATAAGATGGTGGGTTGTTTTCTTTTGGATAAGTTGTAGAGCCGGGATTGATATATATATTCCCATCTCCAAAATTTTCTATACACAAAACGTGAGTGTGCCCGTGAACGAGAATTTCACCGCCCTTTAAATTTGTGGCAGTTTCTTTGTTTATTTTATGTCCGTGAGTGAGAAACATATTTATTCCGTCGACACAAAGATAGGCATAATCTGCCATAATTGGAAAATCAAGCACCATTTGGTCAACCTCGGAATCGCAATTCCCACGCACGCACAAAAGCATATTTTTATTCTCATTTAAAAGTTTAATAACAGCTTGAGGATTATAGCTTTCTTTAAGCGTATTTCTCGGCCCAAAGTAAAGAATATCGCCAAGCAAAACTATTTTTTTAACTTGTTCTCGATTTGCGGCATCAATCATTTTTTGTGCGCCGACAATGTCGCCGTGTATGTCGGAAGCAAACATAATCTTCATAAACAAATTATCCTTTCGGGCAAAAATCGGAGAAATCCGCAAAGATTTCTCCGATTATGTTTTGGTTTAATCGTTCGCTTTCGCGGACATATTATTCTGCGTCTTCTTCGTCTTCTTCAACGAACTCGCATGTGAACTTTTCGCCACAAGCGGGGCACGCAAGGTTTTCGGGGTCGATAGTTTCGTCAAAGCAAACTACTTCGCCACAAGAGGGACATTCAACTTCGAAGAACATATCGTCACAATCGCAGTCGCATTCCTCATCATCACAATCGCAAGCACAACCGCAGTCACAATCGCAATCGTAATCACCGAATTCGCATTCGTCACAATCACCTTCGCAATCACAAGATGCACAGTCGCCATCGCATTCTTCGTCAAGGAAATCTTCAACGTCTGCAAGGTCTTCGTCAATTTCTTCAACGTAGTCCTGAAGATCAAGAATATCCTCGTTAATTGCCTCAACCTCGTCAGCAATGTCTGTTACAAGGTCAAGAAGTGCAGCAAGAATCTTACCCTCGGGAGTTGTCTTATCAAGATCTACACCGTCAGCAAGTCCACGCAAATAAGCAGCCTTTTCGTAAAGTGTCATAAAAGTCTCCTTTCGCCAAATAGCTTGTAAATTTTAGTTCGCAACCGAATTATGCACGAGAGAGATATTCGCCCGTTCTTGTATCGATCTTAAGAACTTCACCCTCGTTAATAAAGAGGGGAACTTTGATTACCGCACCTGTTTCAAGTGTTGCGGGCTTAAGTGTATTTGTTGCTGTGTTGCCTGCAAAACCAGGGTCTGTCTGAGCAACAGCAAGTTCAACAAATGTGGGAGGTTCAACGCTGAATACGTTGCCCTTGTAAGAGATGATCTTAACCATCATTTCTTCCTTAACAAACTTGAAGTTGTCGCCAAGCTTTTCTGCGTTAAGAGGAAGCATATCAAATGTTTCCATATCCATAAAGTAGTAAAGATCACCGTCTGTGTAAGAATACTGCATATCCTTTCTTTCGATATGAGCGTTCTCAAACTTGTCAGTGGGGTTGAAGGATCTTTCAACTACACCACCTGTGATGACGTTTTTCATCTTTGTTCTAACGAAAGCAGCGCCCTTACCAGGTTTAACGTGCTGAAATTCAACAACCTGCCAAACTGTGCCGTCACCCATATCAAAGGTTACGCCGTTTCTGAAATCGCCAGCCATAATCATAATAAAATTACCTCCAAAAATGCATTGCGCATAGTTTTACACTCTATTATAAAACATTTTTTCTCATTTTGCAAGAGTTTTTTTCATATTTTATGCATTTTTTTATAAAAATTTGTTTTTGATGGGAAAATTGCAATTTAGCGAGTAGTTACAAAGATAAAAAAGGTCGCTTTTGAAAAAAGAACAATATTTTTTCTTTAACTAACTCCCCAATAAATCAAAATTTGAACATTAAACATATATATAATATAAAATTATAAAAAATAGTTGACAAAACGATAAAAATGTATTAAAATAAACTGAATATATATTGTTATTTTCAAGGAAACTAAAATTATGATTAAAAGTATGACCGCTTTCGGAAGACATTCCGAGATCGTAAACAACAAAAATATCACCGTTGAAATCAAAAGCGTAAACAATCGCTATTTCGATTGCTCGGTGCGAATCTCAAGAAGCTATTCCTTCCTTGAGGAAAAAATCAAGCCCTATCTTCAAGCTAACGGAATTAGCAGAGGTAAGGTTGACGTTTCTATCACCATTGAGCAAATCGGTGGCGGTGACGTGCTTATCTCACTTAACGAAGAATATGCAAAGGCATATTATGCGGCACTTGTTCAGCTTAAAGAAACCCTTGACTTGCCCGGTGAAATTACCGTTGCCACTCTTCAAAGAGACAGTAATATCTTTACTCTTTCAAAGGTTGAAGAGGACGAGGAACAGGATTTTGCAGACCTTTGCGTTGTTCTTAATCAGGCGATTGAAAAATTCATTATCGCAAGAGAAAGGGAGGGCGCTAACATTGAAGCGGACCTTCGCTCAAAGGTAGAGGGTATTAAAGAAAGAGTTGCCATTGTTGAGGCGCACAGCGAAGAAGACGTTGGCTCTTACCGTGCCCGCCTTGAAGAAAAGCTCCGTGCAGTTCTTGACGACAACAAGGTTACTCTTGACGAAAACAGAATTTTGACCGAGTGCGCTATTTTTGCGGACAAGGTTGCTGTTGACGAGGAAATTGTTCGCCTTCGTTCACACTTTAAAGCATTTGAAGATATTTTGACTTCTAACGAGCCCGTTGGACGCAAGCTCGATTTCTTAATGCAGGAGATGAACCGTGAAACAAATACAATCGGTTCAAAATGCTCAAATTCATCAATCGCACACGTTGTTGTTGACATCAAGTGCGAGCTTGAGAAAATTCGTGAGCAGATTCAGAATATCGAATAGTCAAGAAAGGAATTGCAGATATGAAATTCATCAACATTGGCTTTGGTAATATGGTGGCAGTTGAACGAATTGTGGCTATTGCAAGCCCTGATTCAGCTCCCATTAAAAGACTTGTGCAGGACGCAAAGGAAGGCGGCAGAACAATTGACGTTTCTTGCGGTCGTCGCACAAGAGCTGTTATCATAACGGACTCAGAACACGTTATTCTCTCCGCAATTCAAGCGGAAACAATAGCAAACAGAATGGATGACACATCCTATGACGATGAGGAAAGCGAGGAAGAAGAATAATGAGACGTGGACTTTTAATTGTTGTTTCAGGCCCTGCAGGAAGCGGCAAGGGTACAGTAAATTCACAGCTTGTTGCAACGGGAGATTTCGTTTTCTCTGTTTCTGCAACAACCCGTGCACCAAGACCCGGCGAAATTGACGGTGTGAATTATCACTTTATCGACCGTGAAGAATTTGAACGCAGAATTGCCGACAACGGCTTTCTTGAATACACCACATACTGCGACAACTACTATGGCACTCCCTTAAAAGAGGCCCTTGCGGTTCTTGAAAACGGCAAAAACTTGATTCTTGAAATCGAGTGCGACGGTGCAAAGAACGTTAAAAAAATCTTTCCCGAAGCAGTTCTTATTATGCTCATTCCCCCAACATTTGCAATTCAAGAAGAGCGACTTCGTGGCAGAGCAACCGAAACCGAAGACGTTATTCTTAAGCGTCTTGAAAAAGCAAGACGTGAAATCGAGCAGCTTGATGCTTATGACTACATAGTTTATAACTACAACGGTGGCTCTGCGGTGGCTGCCGACGATATTAAGGCAATTGTGCGTGCAGAAAAGCTTGCACGTCACCGTCAGCCCGACGCCGCTAAAAAATATTTTGAAAATTAATTACTTAACTTTAAGGAGAAAATATTATGCTTCACCCAACAATCAAAGATCTTACAAAAGAAGAATACAATCGCTATGAGCTCACTCTTGCAACAGCTAAATGCGCTCGCCTTCTTACAGACGAATACGTTAAGCAGAGAGAAGAAGCTGAAAAAGCAATGACAGGCAACAAAGAAAGCGATCGCAATCTTATGAACAACATTGACAAGGACCTTAAGGACGAAAAGGCAATTAAAAATGCTATCACTCGTTTCTATGACGGCAGATACGAAATCTATCGTGAAGAGCCCGTTGTTAAAGCAGAAGAAGAGGTTGCAGAAGTAGTAGCTGAAGAAACAGTTGAAGAATAATTTTTAAATTAGGCGGAGATTGCTTTTTCTCCGCCAATTGTTTCATTTTTACACCAAATATTTACTAAGCACGAAAGGAGAAAATCATGGAAAACAGATATGTTAAAGTACATTTGCTTGACAATCCATATTACATTGACAATGAATTCACATATTTTGTTCCCCACGATCTTTCTAATTTCGTAAAAAAAGGAACTTTTGTTATCGTTCCGTTTGGAAACTCAAACAGAACGCAATTGGGACTTGTGGTTGAAACAAATTGCGCAGAGCCGGACATTAAAATAAAATCAATAAAGGGTCTTGCAAGTGAAGAGGTGATGTTTGGCGAAACTGAAATTGAACTTTGCCGATTTATGAAGGAGCAAACTCTTTGCACAATTGGTGATGCAGTTCATTCCATGATTCCCGCAGGGGCACTTTCCGGAATAATCACCTGCTATTATGCAAAAGAGGTGGAAAATTATAAAGGTCAGCATGCGGACATTTTCTATTACATTCAAGAGGAAAAGACCGTTACCAAGGCAAATCTTGAAGAAAGGTTTGGGCTATCCGCTTTAAGTGCGATAACCTATCTGCTTCACAAGGGCTTTATCGAAAAAGACGTCATAATTAAAAACATGACCGTTGGCAAAGAGAAAAAATATTACACGCTTGCCATCAATAACGAGCAGCTCGCTTCCCTTTTGGGCGCCGGAGATACGCTTGATGGCTATAAAAAGCTGCGCTCTGAAATGCACAAAAACATTCTTTCGCTTTTGGCTATGCGTGAAAGAATGCTTGCAGAGGAAATTAAAAACGAGCTTAAAGCAACCGACGCACAAATTTCTGCCCTTGTTAAAAAAGGATACGTCACAAAGGAAATTGAAAGCGTTTACCGCAATCCATACGAACACAAAAGCAGAGAAAATCACGCAAAGGAGCTTGTGCTTTCCGAAGAGCAAAGATTGGCGCTTGACACTCTTTCTTCAATGCTTGACAAGAATTCCCCCTCTTGCGCCCTGCTTCACGGTGTAACGGGAAGCGGAAAAACCTGCGTAATGATGAAAATAATCGACCGTGCACTTATGCAATCCCGCGGAGTTATTATGCTCATTCCTGAAATTTCGCTCACTCCCCAAACGGTTGAGCTTTTCTGCTCTCGCTATGGCTCAAGGGTGGCGATTATTCACTCCTCCCTTTCACAAGGCGAGCGACTTGACGCATATATGCGCATAAAACGAGGAGAGGCAGACCTTGTTATCGGCACACGAAGTGCCATAT
This sequence comes from Eubacteriales bacterium, assembly GCA_045635885.1. Taxonomy (GTDB): domain Bacteria; phylum Bacillota; class Clostridia; order Oscillospirales; family CAG-272; genus RGIG4608. The sequence continues at coordinate 5,668 of JAZTWO010000030.1, forward strand.
TTGCTCCTGTGAAAAATCTTGGGCTCATCATTATCGACGAGGAGCAGGAGCACACCTACAAATCCGACAACAATCCGAAATATCACGCCCGTGATATTGCAAGATTTAGAGCTGCAAAAAGCAATGCACTTTTACTTCTTGCCTCGGCTACACCGTCAGTTGAAAGCTATAAAAAAGCCATTGACGGAACATACACATTAATAGAACTGAAAAATCGCTATGGAAAGGCGAAATTGCCCAAGGTTGAGCTTGCCGACATGCGAGAGGAATTGCGTGCAGGAAATGACAGTTCCCTATCCCTTCCCTTACTTGACTCTATTGGCAGAGCTCTTCACAAAAAGGAGCAGGCAATTCTCTTTCTTAACCGACGTGGCTATCACAATTTTGTAAGCTGTGCTTCTTGTGGCACTGCAATCACCTGCCCCAACTGTTCAGTTTCAATGACTCATCACACAGATAGAATTTATCACAAAACCGAACTTGTTTGCCACTGGTGTGGCAAGCATATGCCCGTTCCTCAGGCATGTCCCGAATGCGGTGGCACACACATAAAACCAATGGGAATCGGCATTCAGTTGGTGGAGCAAAAGCTTAGCGAACTTTATCCACAAGTCAACGTTATCCGAATGGACACGGACACAACCGCATCAAAACACGCATATGAAAATATGCTTTCGGATTTTCGTTCCCACAAGGCAGAAATTTTGCTCGGTACTCAAATGGTAACCAAGGGACACGATTTTCCCGACGTGACGCTTGTTGGCGTGCTTAATGCCGACACCTCGCTCTATCTTAACGATTTTAGGGCAAACGAAAGAACCTTTTCAATGCTGACGCAGGTCATCGGACGTGCCGGACGAAGCGAAAAGGAAGGCCGTGCGCTTATTCAAACAATGAGTCCCGACCACGACGTGATTAATCTTGCCTGCAAGCAGGATTATAAAACATTTTTTCACAATGAAATTAAAACAAGAAAGTTGCTTTCGTATCCACCGTTTTGCGATATTGTGCTTTTGACTCTTTCAGGTACAATTGAAAATGCGGTTATGAGGGATTCAAAACTGCTTTCGGATATGATAAAAAACAGGATTCAAGGAGAGTTTAAAGACGTACCCGTTATTTGCTATGGTCCCTTTGAAGCTCCCGTTTACCGTCTTGACGGAAAATACAGAATGCGAATTATAATTAAAACCAAGTTAAACAAGCACGCCCGTGAAATGTTTGGCGAAATTTATAAAGAATTTGGAAAGCGCAAAAAGACCGAACCTCAGCTTTCGGTGGATTTTAATCCTTCATCTCTTTGATGCTTTTTAAAGAAAGGAATAAAAACAAATGGCAAAACTCAAAATAGTAAAGGTGGGCGACGACGTTTTAAGAAAAAAATGTCGCCCTGTTGAAGAAATAACTCCCAAAATCATTCGTTTGCTTGACGATATGGCAGAAACTATGCATCACGCAGAGGGTGTTGGACTTGCGGCTCCTCAGGTTGGTGTGTTGCGCAGAATAGTTGTGATTGAAGTTGAAGAGGGCAATCTTATTGAGCTTATCAATCCCAAAATCATCGCCTATGCAGGCGAGCAGATTGGCAACGAGGGTTGCTTGTCCGTTCCCGGTAAGTGGGGTATTGTTAAGCGTCCCATGCACGTGACTGTTCGTGCAACCAACCGTCACGGTGAAGAATTTGAATTGACCGGAAGCGAGCTTTTGGCTCGTGCAATTTGCCACGAGCTTGATCACCTTGACGGAAAGCTCTATATCGACATTGCAACAAGCATTGAAACTCCCACTGCAGAATAATCATCTTTGGAGGTAAACTCTATGAAAATACTTTTTATGGGCACTCCCGATTTCGCACTTTTTTCACTAAAGGGTCTTTGCGAAAACGGTTATGACGTTGTTGGCGTTATCACACAGCCCGACAAACCCAAGGGACGTGGCTATGTGCTTACTCCTACACCTGTTAAGGTTTATGCCTTGGAGCAGAATATTCCCGTTTATCAGCCCAACTCCTTAAGAACGGAAGAATTTGCTTCGCTTTTGGCAGAAATTAATCCCGACCTTATCGCAGTTGTTGCGTATGGCAAAATTTTGCCCAAAAACGTGCTTGACTACCCAAAATTCGGCTGCGTGAACGTTCACGGCTCACTCCTACCCGAATACCGTGGTGCTGCGCCCATGCAGATGGCGATAATCGACGGCAAAAAGGTTACAGGAATTACCACAATGTATATGGCAGAAGGGCTTGACACAGGCGATATGCTTCTTAAAGCAGAATGCGAAATTGCCGAAAATGACAATTTTGAAATTATTCACGACCGCCTTGGCACTCTTGGTGCGGAATTGCTTCGCAAAACAATTGACGGACTTGAAAAGGAGGAAATTACTCCCATTCCTCAAGACCACGCAAAAGCTACTCACACCGCAAAAATTCTTAAAGAAGATTGCGAAATCGATTTTTCAAAGGACTGCGACACAGTTCACAATCTTATTCGTGGGCTTTCTCCCATTCCCCTTGCTTTTACTCACACACCCGACGGAAAGCTTTTAAAGGTGGTTGAAAGTGCAATTTGTGAAAGAGAAAGCCAAAACTCTGAATTTGGCAAGGTGGTTTCTCTTGAAAACGGAAAAATTCGTGTGCTTTGCGCAAACGGTTCAATCTATATCACCAAAGTCCTTCCCGAAGGAAAGGGCAGAATGACTGCTGCCGACTTTATTCGCGGAAGAAAAATTAATGAGGGCGACATCCTCAAATAAAATTAAAAAGGAGTAAAATTATGTTTTTCCCTTATTTCTATTTTGACCCAACAATGATTCTTCTTATCCCCGGAATTCTTATCGCGCTTTGGGCATCAATCAACGTAAATTCAACCTTTAACAAATACAACACAGTATTGAGCAGAAACAGACTGACTGGCGCACAGGTTGCAGAAAGAGTTTTGCACCACCACGGTATTTATAACGTGCGAATCGAAAGAGTTGCAGGAAATCTTTCTGACCACTATGACCCCCGTGCAAACGTTATTCGCCTTTCTGACTCAACCTACAACTCAACAAGTATTGCGGCGGCAGGCGTTGCAGCTCACGAGGCAGGACACGCAGTTCAGTATGCGCAAAATTATGCGCCAATTAAGGTTAGAGCTTCTATTGTAAACGTGTGCAATTTTGGAACTCCCTTGGCTTTTGTATTCCTTATCTTGAGCTTTTTCGTTTCTTATGAAGCGTCCGGCACTTTGATTACAATTGCGATTGCTCTCTATTCACTTGCAACAGTTTTCCAGCTTATCACACTCCCCGTTGAGTTTGACGCATCTAAACGTGCTATGGTTTCGCTTGAAGCAACCGGACTTTACGGTCAGGATGAACTTGCGGGAGCATCAAAGGTGCTTCGTGCGGCGGCCCTCACTTACGTTGCAGCTCTTATTTCTTCAGTTCTTTCTCTTCTTCGCTTTGTGCTTATCGCTACAAGTGGTAGAAGAAGACGCTAAAATATGGAAAACAAAGCAAAAACTCCACGTTCTCTCGCTCTTGACGTTTTGACAAGATGCGAAAACGGTGGGTATTCAAATATCGCTCTTGACACGGTGATTAAAAGAAACAACCTTTCTTCAAGTGACCGTGCGCTTATGACTGCGCTTATTTATGGTGTTATTGAGCGAAAAATTACACTTGACTATATCATCGCATCCCTTTCTTCAATCCCCAACAGTAAAATTGAAAAGGACACGAGAAATATTCTTCGAATGGGGCTTTATCAACTCATTTATATGAAAAAAATCCCTGCCCATGCGGCTCTTAACGAAACGGTTGAACTTGCAAACAAGCGCTCAAAGGGATTTGTAAACGCAATTTTGCGTTCATATTTGAGAGAGGGAGATAAAATCGCATTCCCCGACCAAAGCGACAAGGTAAAATATCTTTCGGTTACCTACTCGGTGGGCGAATCCTTGATTTGTGCGCTTTTGGATGCTTATTCGTTTGAAGAATGCAAAAATATGCTTAACGCATTCTCTCAAATTGCGCCCATAACATTGAGGGTTAACAATCTTAAAACCAATCGTGATGAGATTTTGGGCGAGCTTGAAAATGCTTGCAAAACCGACTTTTCTCCCGACGGAATCGTGCTTCAAAATGCGGCGGTGAGCGAGCTTGAATGCCTTAAGGACGGTAGAGTAACCGTTCAGGACGAGGCATCTCAAATTTGTGTTCGCACTCTTGGTGCGCAAAAGGGTGACGTAGTCTTCGACGTCTGCGCCTGCCCCGGTTCAAAGAGCTTTGGTGCCGCTATGACGATGGAAAATGAAGGGGAAATCTTCGCCTTTGATATTCACGAAAACAAGCTCTCTCTTGTAGAAAAGGGTGCGGAAAGACTTGGAATTTCAATTATTTCAACCAAGGCGCAGGATGCAAGAAAACCCATCGAGGAGCTTTTTGGCAAGGCGGACAAGATTATTTGCGACGTTCCCTGCTCGGGCTTCGGTGTTATCGGAAAGAAACCCGAAATTCGCTATAAGGACGTTGAAGAAAGCGAAAATTTGCCTAAAATTCAGTACGATATTCTTGAAAACGTGCAAAATTATCTCAAGGTTGGTGGCACGCTTGTCTACTCAACTTGCACGATTTTGCCCAACGAAAACGAAAATAATATCAATAAATTTCTTGAAAATCATAAAAACTTCGAGCTTGTCCCCTTCTCCGTCGGCGACCTCGAGATCGAAAGCGGTATGATTACTCTCTTACCCCACACCCATCACACTGATGGATTCTTTATTGCAAAGTTGAAGAAAATTAATTGAGTACCGTTTTTTAAAAAAGTTAGAAAGTACCGTTTTCCGCTTTTGAAAAAGCTTGGCAAAACTTTTTATCGCTTGGGTGGGTGGTTGTCTGCGTAAATTTTCGACAATTTGCGAGCAAATTATCGGTTCACCCCACAAAATCCACTTACGAAAATAAATTTTCGACGTGGATTTTATGTGCCGAACTACGAAAACCAATCCCAAAGGATTGTTTTTCTAAAATTTACTCTGCTTGAGTGTAGCCATTTTATTTGTAATATGACTACATTGTCAGTAATATTTCCCTGAAAGGAGGACACTAAAAATGCAGAATCTTCTTAATTTTACATACGAGGAGCTTGAATCCTATATACTTTCCATTGGCGAAGCAAAATTCCGCACAAAGCAGATTTTTGCGCCCATGCACAAGGGTATATCGCCCACAGAATTGACAAATCTTTCTGCAAAGACAAAAGAAAAAATCTTTGAAAATGCAAAATATTCGCTCCCGAAAATAAGAAGAAAGCTTGTGTCCGCCATTGACGGAACGGTTAAATATCTTTTCGAGCTTGACGACGGCAACTGTGTTGAAAGCGTTGTTATGAAATATGAGCACGGGACAACCATTTGCATATCCTCACAAATCGGATGCCGAATGGGTTGTGCTTTTTGCGCCTCCACCATTGGTGGCAAGGTGCGCGACCTTGAAACAGGCGAACTTCTTGGTCAGATAATTGCCGCACAGGTTGACCTTGGCGAGCGAATTGACGGCATTGTTATGATGGGCATTGGCGAGCCACTTGACAACTATGACAACGTTATCAAATTCCTTCGCATTGTTGGTCACAAGGAAGGTCTTAACATCGGCTACCGTCACATTTCCCTCTCCACCTGCGGTCTTGTTGACAAAATATACAAGCTTGCAGAAGAGGATTTTCAAATCACACTTTCCATTTCTCTTCACGCATCAAATGACGAGATAAGAAACAAAATTATGCCTGTTAACAGAAAATGGGGCGTTGACGAGCTTCTTGATGCCTGCAGAGCTTATTTTGCCAAAACAGGCAGAAGAATTTCGTTTGAATATACCTTGATTGCAGGTGAAAACGATAGCGAGGAGAATGCTTTGGCTCTTGCCAAAAAACTCAACTCCAAGTTGAGAACAAGAACTGAAACAATGCCAATTCACGTAAATCTCATTCCCGTTAATCCCGTTAAGGAGCGAGATTTTAAAAAGAGTGGCAAGGAACAAATTAAAAAATTCGCCTCTGTGCTTGAGAGTCGTGGCATTCGTGCAACCGTGCGCAGAACCCTTGGCGCAGACATAAATGCATCTTGCGGTCAGCTTCGCCGTGACGAAATGAAGAAAGAAAATGAAAGCAAATCCAACCAAAAGGAGCAAGAACAATGAACGTTTACGGCTTGACCGACAAAGGCCTTGTTAGAGAGGCAAACGAGGACTGCATAGGAATATCCACCCTCGCCAATGGAATAACCGTTTGCGTTGTTTGTGACGGAATGGGCGGTGCGGCAGGTGGCAAAATTGCATCTGAAATTGGTGAGGAAACCTTTATTAATGCACTTGCCTCACACGCTTTGGAATTTGAATCCTTTAAATTCGACAGCAAGAAAATTAAGCTCGCCATTAAAGATAGCATTGAAAAAGCTAATATGGCAATTCTTGAACGTGCAAGAGAGGACCTCTCTCTTTACGGAATGGGTTGCACACTCAATGCGCTCATCTTTTTTGAGGGCAAAAGCAAAGTTTACTATGCAAACGTGGGCGACAGTCGCCTTTATATGATAAAAAAGAAGGAAATTAAGCAGTTGACAAAGGATCACTCCTACGTTCAAATGCTTGTGGACAACAAGGATATTACTCCCGAAGAGGCAGAAAATCATCCCCAGAAAAATCTTATTACAAAAGCGCTTGGTATCAGAGAAGAAATTGAACCCGACATTTTTGAAAGAAGATTTTACTCTAAAAACGAGATATATTTCCTTCTCTGCTCTGACGGTCTTCACGGTCTTGTGTCAAAGGAAAAACTGAAAAAGGTTGCCCTTTCAAACACAACCGTTGAGGAAAAAGTATTTACATATATTCGCCTTGCAAACGAAGAGGGCGGATATGACAACATCTCTGCAATCTTGCTTTGCACAAAGGATACGGAGGTGGGTAAATGACATCATACGATAGCTTTATAGGTCAGACATTTGAAAATAGATATACCATAGTCAACGTTATTGGCTCGGGTGGTATGGCAACCGTTTACGGTGCTTATGACCAAGTGACAGGTCGCTCGGTTGCAATCAAGATGATGCAGAAAAAACTTGAGCACAACACACGTCAAATTAAGCTTTTCGTTAATGAAGCAAAGGCACTTTCACTTCTTTCCCACCCCAATATTGTTCAGATATACAACACGGTAATAACCAACAGTACAAAGTATATTATTATGGAGTACGTTGAGGGAATTACCCTTAAAAAACATATAGATCACCGTGGCGCATTGCCCGAAAGAGAGGTGCTTTATTATGCAACTCAAATCCTCTCGGCTCTTGATTACATACATTCAAAGGGCATTGTTCACTGCGATATAAAGCCGCAAAATATCATTCTTTTGCAAAATGGTAGCATTAAGGTTGCCGACTTTGGCATTGCTCGTCTTGACGCAATGCTCGATCGCTCAAAAGAAAGAAATGACACGGCTCTTGGCACGGTTTATTACGTTAGCCCCGAGCAAGCGCAGGGTAAAGCCCCTATTGCAGAAAGCGATCTCTATTCACTTGGAGTTATGCTTTATGAGGCAATGACAAACCGTCTTCCCTTCTATAACGAGGACCCCAACGAAGTGGCAAAAATGCAAATAAACAAGGATCCTGTTCCACCAAGCACATACAGAAGCGATATTTCTGTTGGTCTTGAGCAGATTATTTTGCGTGCTATGGAGAAAAATCCCAAAAAGAGATATAAAAACGCTTTGGAAATGCTCACGGACGTTCGTGCGTTGCGCCAAAATTCAAAAACCGTTTTTGGAAACGAAAAGAATTTTAGTCGCTATCGTGTAATTGAACGCAAGCAGCATCAAAACGTTTCAAACGTTTCAAACAGAAACATCTATCCGCTTAACGAACGTGGAGCAAATTTTGCCGACAATCAGACTTATTTCAAAAGAAATACCTCTCATTCGGGTGCATTTAATCCGAGAGGGGAGCAATTTTCTGTTCAAAATAGCAGAACTATTGCTCTTACAGGCAGAAATTCCGCACAAAACAGCAGAACTATTGCAATAAATCCAAATAACGTTCAGGGTACGGGAAGAACTCCACGAATGCCTTCGGGAACAATTTCTTCAATGCATTCACAAAAGCTGCCTCCTTCATCCAACACAAAAATTATAGATGACCAAAAAATTATGCAGGAAATTAAAGATACAAAAATACTTTCAATTGTGCTTGGTGCTTTATCTGCTCTTGTGCTTGTCACTTTGATTTCTTTGGTCATTTGGTTCTCTATTGCACCAAACAATAGAATTGATTTGCAATCACCATCACCGATTTACTCGGTAGAAACGGAAATAGAATGGAATATAGAACACACGGAAAAATTATAAAGGGCGTTGGCGGTCTTTACACTATTCGTCTTGTTGATCAAGATGCCCACAGTCAACAATTTAATACCGAATCTCCACTTGCTTCAAAGTTGATTTCCTGCTCTGCAAGTGGCTCGTTCCGACACAACCACATCAAGCCCCTTGTTGGCGACAACGTTGAGGTCGTTTATACCGACCATTCACTATCTGAAATGGATTCGAAAAACAACGACATCAGAATTTCTGATATTTTGGATCGCAAAAACGAGCTTATTCGTCCGCCAATGGCTAACCTTGACGTTATGTTCATCTCCATGGCGGCAGCTTCTCCTGCCCCTGTGCTTCCCACAATCGACAAGCTCATTTGCATTGCAGAGCATAACGATATTGAGCCGGTTATAATAATCGGAAAATGCGATCTTGCACCCGAATATGCAAAGGAGTTGCAAGAAATCTACATAGGCGCAGGTTATGATGCATTTGTTTTGAGTGCAAAAACCGGAGAGGGTACGGATGTGATAAGAGATTACGTTAACGAAAAGCTCCACGGAAAAACTGCCGCTTTTGCAGGTGCTTCGGGCATTGGTAAATCCACTCTTTTGAATGCGCTTTTCCCAGAGCTTTCACTAACAACCAACACGATTAGCATTAAAATTCAAAGGGGTCGACACACCACTCGTCACGTTGAGCTTTTCCCCATAAGCGATAGCGAAAAAACCGGATACGTGGCGGATACCCCCGGATTTTCACTCCTCGATTTTGAAAGATTTAATTTCTTTGACAAAGAGGATTTGGCTTATAATATGCGTGAATTCCGTGACTATATCGGTCAGTGCCGATACACCAAATGCTCACACACAAAAGAAGAGGGTTGCGCAATTCTTGAAGCGGTGAAAAATGGCGAGATTGCCAAATCCCGTCACGATAGCTTCCTCGAAATCTATGCCGCACTCAAAAACAAAAATAAGTGGGATAAATAATTATGAAATCATATATTTTCATTGGCGGTGAGGTGGAGAAATCCGTTCTTGAAGCCGCTATTCCCGAAGATGCGCTCGTTATTGCGGCGGATTCGGGCTATGACAACGCAAAAATGCTCGGATTTGCAGAAAGATGCGACTTTATTGTGGGCGATTTCGATTCCACAAAGGAAAAAGCATTCTGCTCTCGTGCAAAAATTGTGCGTGTCCCTGCCGAAAAGGACGAAACTGACACTCAACTTGCAATAAATGTGGCACTCCAAAATGGCGCTGACGAGATTTTTATCGTTGGCGGTCTTTCGGGTCGCCTTGACCACACACTTTCAAATTTATATCTGATTGAAATGCTCACTAAGGTCGGTGTTTCCGCTTGCATTTGCGATGGAAAGAACCGTGTTAGATACCTGAAAGAGCGTTCTTCACTGCTCGTTTCAAAAAGCGATTACAAATATTTCGGCTTAATTTTGACAAGCGAAAACGTAAAGGGTGTTACCGTTGACGGAGCGAAATATCCCCTGAAAAACGCAAATTTGGAAAGAAAAAATCCCTCGTTTGCCATTTCAAATGAGGTTTTGGAAAATTTCGCAATGGTTTCTATCAAAAAGGGCGGACTTTTCTTGATTGAAAGTAAGGAGTTATCAAAATAGCACTTGACTTCATATAATGAAATTGACTACATAGTCAATTTGTTACTTAGAGGTAATGTTATGAAAATTGTGCTTTATAAAACTCCTACCGTTATTTCGTCAATTATTCGTAAAATTTTGGGAATTAAAAAACACAAAACATAATTTCAGGTGATAGTTAGTTAAGAAAAGATTTAGGGGGATTTTGAAAAATCCCCCTATAACCCAAAAACTTTTTAAATCGTGGGTGTTAATTTAATCGGCGCAAATCGTACCCGCTGGCGCGCATAAAATAATATGTTTAGTAAAAAAATAGTTGCGCGCCGAAGCAAACACACCTTGAGGTTTTACAACCTCATTTTGCAAGCAAAAACGGTGGTTTGCTATAAAGTTTACCTAAAAATACATAACGATT
>JAZTWO010000031.1:0-23346 GCA_045635885.1 Eubacteriales bacterium
GAAGTGATTTCACACGAATATGAAAATCAGTCTGAAGAAAAAATCAATTACGAAGACGAATGTTACGAAGATGAATACTACGACGAATACTATCAGAAAATTTGCGATATTCTTTTAAAAAATTTGGTTGTAATTAAATAGGAGAGATAAAATATTAAGAAATATATCAATATTATCAATAATATTGATGGTTTTGTTTACGAAGATTATACTTGTTGTGAATAAAAATATCCCCCGACGGTGTCGGGGGATTTATCTTAAGAATTTTGCATATACTTTAATTTATCAAGCGCATTTTGGAGAATGATTTGCGCAGAGAGGGTGTCAACAACGCCCTTTCTTTTTGCCCCTCGAGTGTTGGTTTCGTTAAGAAAACGAGTTGCCGCCATGGTTGAAAGTCGCTCGTCGAAGAATGCAACGGGAATTTCGGGCATTCTTTCGTTCAAAAGGGAGGCAAGCTCCTTAATTCTATCCGCCCTGAATCCCTGCGAACCGTCCATATTAACAGGCAAACCCAAAACTATACCAACTATTCTCTGCTCCTTGCACACTTCTGCTATAGCGTCCGCAACCTTAACTATTCCACCGGGTGAAATATATCCAATTCCCGATGCCAAAATTCTTGATGGGTCGGACACGGCAAGTCCCGTTCTTTTGTCGCCAAAATCTATTCCAAGAAGCTTTCCCTTTGTTTGTAAAATTCTATCCATAATCAATTACCTTTCAATTTATTATACTAATTATATCAAATTAATATAGTTTTGTCAAATGAGTTTAAGATATTTTTATTATTTTATCAAAAATTTGCATAAAGACAAAATTAAAGGCAAAAATACTACTATCAAAGCAAAATTATGCTCAGAAAGGAATTTGATTATGTTTAATAAAGAAAAATTTGTTCAAAATTTGAAAGAAAACCGTGCCGTTTATCTCACGGCAATCTCCGTTTTGCTTGTTATGATTTTCATTGTGGCTGCCGTAGTTGCCACCAACAGAAATAAGCAAACTGCACCGTTGCCCACAACTCCCGCACCCATCACAACAACCACTACCACAACAACGCAAAAGCCCACAACCAATCCCGACACCCCCACAACCGACGTTGGTTCAAAGCTTCCAAGCTTTTCCCTTCCCGTTGTTGGCAAGCTCTCAGGCGTGCATGACTCCGAGCTTCAGGTTTTTTCACCCACAATGAACGATTATAGAGTCCACCTCGGCATTGACATTCTCGCTTCAGAAAACACTCCTGTTTGCGCAGTAGCAGACGGCACAATTGTTCAGATTTGGGAAGACGTTAGAATGGGACAGTGCATTGCAGTTAAGCACAACGGTGATGCAGTTTCAATTTATAAAAACGTGTCTACAGAGCTTCCCGCAGGAATAATTGAAGGCGCAAAAGTTACAGCAGGACAGCAGATTGCGTATGTTGGTGCAAGCGCAATGGTTGAAATTGCAGACGAGCCACACCTCCACTTTGAAATGACAGTTGGCGGCCTTGCGGTTGACCCCCTTGAATATTTCTCATCATCAGATGTGGAAACACTTCAAAAAGACACCGCTTACGAACAGACCGCAACTGAAAAATAAATCAAAAAGCTCCCAAACGGGAGCTTTTTTGATTAATCTATCTCGTTAATCACGCCTGAAAAGACAACTGTTCCTGCAGAATCGGAAATAACAAATCCAAATGCTCTGTCAACAACGAAATCGTGATATACCTTTTCATATGGTGGCGGTCCTGCAGAGCCCGCTCCGGGAATATATATTACAGATGCACCTTCAATTCCTTTTTTGTCAACCTTAAGCTCAACAAGGTGAATCATACCCTCACAATATATAGGATTTGCAGATATATTCGACATATCGCAATAATCGGGCGCGAAAAGTCGTTTAATTCCAAGCTTTTCTGAAAGAACGTTTGAAATATCCTCATCAAAATCCGCATCAAATTCAGGGAAAAATACTCGCGTATAGTGAAGCTGACGGTTTTCGTCGTCAACGTGTCCCCAACCATTCATCGTGAGCACGGTATTGATATTCTCTGCCGTAAATATATCAGAAGCACTATGTGTTCCGTCAGGAACAAAGAAATAGATTCTGAAGTTATGCTCGGTGGTTACAAAAAACGTAGAATAACCTTCTCCGTTATAAATTTTTCCGTTGCTGTAATAGCTTTTCAGAAGCTTTGTGTTTTTTGTACTGCCGTCGGTATTTTTAAAATTATACGCTTCACTTGTAAAATCAAGATTATCGCCGTGTTCATTCCAAATTTCCTTAAGATAGTACGTGTTCATAAGCACGAAATACGTTTCGGGTGAAAAATCAACGTCACCGTCAACAAGCCCCTTGGTTTTGAGCTTTATATATTTTTCTATGAGCTTCTCTGCCTTTCCGCTCTTAAAGGAAGTCTGAAAAACATCGCAATTATATTCGTTTGCAAGCTTATTTACACCGTCCCGAATGAATTCAACACCGTCATCAAGCCAAATGGAATTGTTAAGCATCTGATAAGCTACCGTTTTTTTGTTGTCGGTTATTCCACGTTGCGTGTATTCCTTATTAGCATTGGCATAAAGTCCGCTCGTATATTTATTTACTTCTTCATAGGTTACTCCAACTGCGTCAAGAATTTCCTGCCTTGTTTCTCCGCTTGCACACTCACACGCAAGTGCAAGTCCCATATAAACAGAGATCGGAGAAATAACAAAATTCTCTGTCTTGCCGTATTTTTGCGTTATTTCCGCAGTAAGACGCGCGGAGAAACCCTGAAGCTTTGCAATAAAAGCATCGTATTCTTCGCTTCTCAGCTCCTCTAAAGTGAATTCTTGCTTTTCCGATGCAAGCGCAAGCGCGTGCTTTGAAAGACGCCACTCGGTTATTTTACCGCAAGAGCAAAGCGACAAGCATATAATCAACACCAAAGCTAATGCAATCACCTTTTTCATAGTATTTCCTCCTTATATATTAATCGATTGTCTTAACAATAAAGTAGTCATTTGGGAACTTTTTTATCATTTTTCAACCTTTTTTAGCCCATCTTTTTTTCTTTTTCTTCTGAAATATACCGTCATAACGCCCACCATAAGACAATCGACCACAACGGCGCTCCAGAAGATCGGCGAGCGCAAGGATTCAAGCAAATTCATATCCCTGCCAATAATTACATAGCTTATTGCGCTTGGCAAAATGGCAATTCCATTGGCAATCATATATGGGATATATTTAAGCCCTGCCGAGCCGAAAAGAAGCCCAAGACATTCGTTTGATAAATTCAATGCCCTAAGCGTAAAGCTTATCAAAAACAAATTGTCACTCGCTTCAAAATAAGGACGTGCCTTGGGTATCTTTTTAAGTATTTTCTGAATCCAATCGTCTTTTGTCAGTCGCCCCGTCCAATAAGGAACCGATAAATTGACAACCGTACCGATAATAACAGTAACAATCGCCGCAGGAAAATCAAGCAATGCCATTGTGGAAATGGTAATTACCGCATACGGAATAAATACCACAAACCCCTTAATAACAAAAGCCACTATTACCGCAATAGAGGTTATAACGGGATTTCCCCTTGTCAATTCAAGAAAATCCGCTATTGTAAAATCCCTGTTAAAAGCAAGAAATATTAAAAAACCAATAACGCACGCACCCATAAAGCTTATGGGCAAATACTGTTTTAACTTTTTTGAATTAATCCTCATAAATTCCCCTTTGCTTCTGCCGTTGATGGAGTTTTTCTAAAGAATCTTATAAAGAACGGAAGTGTGATAAGTCCAGTCAAGATGTCAGAAATTCCTTGCGCCATAATAATTCCGTCAAGCCCAAATAACGCATTGGTTACAAGCAAAACAGGAATAAGCACGGCTCCCGAGCGCATTATTGCCATAAACGAAGCCATTGCCGCCTTTCTTATGCTTTGATAAAGCATGTTGCACGCAACCGAGATTGGCAAGAACCAAAGTCCAATTGATGCATAGCGCAACGCAGGTGTTCCCACCTCAATAACTGCACTGTCTTTTTGGAAAAGAGATACTATGCTTGGAGAGAAAATAAATCCAATGGTCGCAAGCGCACCAACAGCTATTGTACCAAAGGCGAGAAGGAATTTTGTTCCCTTTTTAACTCTGTCATATTCCTTAAGCTCATAGTTGAATGAACTAAATGGCTGATAGCCCTGACCAATACCAAGTCCCACGCACATTACGAAGGAACTGTATTTTTGAACAATACTCATAGCCGCAATCGGCGCATCTCCAAACGGTTTGATAAGGTTGTTGAGCAAACCGTTTGAAACGGAAGTAAGTCCCTGACGGATAAGTGATGGCAATCCCATTTTAAAAATATTAAGATAAACCTCGCCCTCTTTAGCCATAAATTTAATTGAGAGTCGGCTTTGCGCATATTTTAAATACAAAATCAAAAGAATGGTAAAGCTAATCATCTGTGAAACTGCGGTGGAAAGTCCTGCACCGTAAACACCCATGTCAAGCACTTTGATAAGGAAATAGTCGCCGGCAATATTTAAAAGACCACCTGTAGTAAGTCCAAACATGGCATAAAATGCCTTGCCCTCGTATCTCAAAACGTTGTTAAGCACAAGTGAGCAAATAAGGAATGGGCATGAAATCAATATCCACATACCATAATCTCTGGCATACGGAAGAATAGTTTCAGTACTTCCCAAAAACTTCAAAAACGGATTTAAGAAGATAAGACCTAAACTCATTAAAGTAAGCCCCAATGCTCCACCACAAACAAATGCGGTTGAGGTGTATGTTGATGCCCTGTCGAGCTTTTTCTGCGCAAGATATTTCGCCACAAACGTTCCCGAACCATGTCCAAGCATAAATGCAATCGCCTGAATAATGCATTGAAGCGTAAACAAAATACCCGTTGCCGCCTGCGCACTGTCGCCAACGCCACCAACAAAATATGTGTCCGCCATATTGTATATGTTTGTAATAAGCATGGATATCGTGGTTGGTATGCCAAGCGAAATTATTATCTTTGAAACCGATTCCTCGGTCATTCTCTTGTGATATGCCTCTGATCTGTTCATTGTTTCCTCGCTGTATTTTATGTGTAAATTTTGATTTGTGGGGGAGTTTTAAATAAATAATACAATCATCGTAGGGGCTGCCTTTGGCAGTCCGCCTTTGAAATTACTAGTATTTTGAGTGGACGCGCAAAGCGCGCCCCTACAAGCTCGCCCTCCTATAAATCCCAATTTATATATTTCCCTATTTTAATAATATCACAAAAATTCATATTTGTCAAAGATAATTCTTGCAATTTTTAGCGATTTATGGTAACATAATGGTATAATAACAATATTTTCGGAGGAAAATATGAAATATAACGTAAAAATTAAAAAATTGAACGAAAACGCAATAATTCCAACATACGGCTCACCCTATTCCGCAGGTGCGGATTTGTACTCTGCAATGGACGACACAATAATCGCTCCCCACAGCACAGTGCTTATAAAAACAGGACTTGCCCTTGAATTGCCCGTGGGCTTTGCAGGTCTTATTTATGCTCGAAGCGGACTTGCCACAAAGCGTGGTCTTGCCCCTGCAAACAAGGTTGGCGTTATTGACTGCGACTATCGTGGCGAGGTTATGGTTGCGCTTCACAATCACAGCGATATTGAACAAACCGTAGCTAAGGGCGAGCGAATTGCTCAACTTGTTATAACTCCCTATGTGGTTGCGGATTTTGAAGAAGCCGACGAGCTTTCCGAAACCGTGCGTGGTGAGGGTGGCTTTGGCTCAACAGGGACAAAATAAATGAAGTTAATAGATAAGCTTGTTGACAAAAATCTCCACCGTGACGGAATTTCCGTTGTCAAGCGCAAGCTGATGTCAAAGAAAAATCGTGAGGATTTTGCAAGCAATTCTGAAGTGAATTTGGGTAAGATTTTTTATGCCGAAACTCCTAAAACCGATATTTCAATTAAAAATCGTGACGGTAAAAGCATAAATGCCCTTCTTTTTAAGCAAGAAGATGCTTCAAGCAAATATGCAATAGTTGTTCACGGTTATCGTGCATCGGTTAAGTCCGTTTCATACATTGCAAGAAGATATTATGGCGCAGGATATAACGTCCTTCTTCCCTATCTTCGTGCGCACCTTGGTAGCGACTATGAATATTCAACAATGGGTTGGCACGAAAGATTTGATATACTTGACTTGTTGTGGAGGGCGATTCGAATGCCAAAATCGTGCTTCACGGTGTTTCTATGGGTGGAGCTACCGTTATGATGACCACGGGCGAAAATCTCCCCAAAAACGTCGTCTGCGCCATTGAGGACTGCGGTTATACCTCGGTTTATGATGCTTATAGATATAAAATCCCCAAAATGACCCACCTTCCCGCATTCCCAAGCATTGATATTCTCAGAATTGCAATAAAGAAGCGTGTGGGCTTTGATATTAAAGAAGCATCTGCGCTCGAGCAGGTAAAAAAATCCAAAACTCCAATCCTGTTCATCCACGGCGAAAAAGATAACGTCGCACCCGTTTCAATGGCGAAAAAGCTCTATAAAAACGCAAATTGCGAAAAAGAAATCCTAATCACCAAGGGCGCAAACCACGAAATGTCCCCCCTGCTCTACCCCGACTTGTATTGGAATACCGTGTGGAGCTTTGTGGATGAGGAAAAATAAAATTAGGAGAGCTTATTTTAAGCTCTCCTGTTTTTATTAATAATCGTAGCATTATTTTTGTTTTGCGATTTCTTCGCCATTACTACAATATATAGTATAATTGCCTGTACCATCATCCCATGCACAATCACTAGTTTCTTTGTATATATTTAACCATTGATTTTTTGTACCATAGAAATCAATCTGCATCAAAGAACTACATCCTGCAAATGCGCCCCTTCCAATGGTAGTTATGCCGTCAGACATAGCAATTTGTCGGAGTGATGTGCAATTTTCAAATGCATACGCCCCGATGGTCTTTACTGTATTGGGAATAGGAAACCAAGTAAGAGATTTACATCCAACAAAAGCACCGTCGCCAATAATCTCATATTTTGCATTTCCTTTTATTTCCTTAAGAGAAGTACAGTAATTAAATGCATTATTATCAATAATTTTTATATTTTCAGAAATTGTAACATACTCAATAGTGGTGCAATTTGCAAACGCTGAAGCCCCTATTCTTGTTACCGGAAGACCGTTATAGGTTTCAGGAATAGTAATCCCCCTATCTGTGCAATTATTAATTCCTGTTACGGAGTAACTTTTACCGTCGGAATTAAGAGCAAATTGAAGTTTAGATTTATATCCCCAGACCACAGGGTAATTGAAGTAATTCCAATCACTATGCCAATCACTAGGCTTTGATGTTGCCTCACAGTATATTGTAATCTTTAAACAGAATTCAAATGCTCCATCACCTACACTCGTTACGGATTTGGGAATTTCTATGCTTGTAAGCGATGAGCAACCATAGAATGCACATCTACCAATACTCGTCACAGAGCCAGGAATTATTACGCTTATAAGAGATTGGCATTCTTGGAATGCAGATTTGCCAATGCACGTTAACTTGCTTTTTTCACTAAACGTTAAACTTGTAACCGATGTGCAATTACTAAATGCAAAATCACCTATACTCTCAACGGAACTGGGAATTTCTATGCTTGTAAGCGATACGCAATGTGAGAATGCATTATCCCCAATGCTCGTCACATGGTCGGGGATTTCTATATTAGTAAGCGATGAACAACCATGGAATGCTGCAACACCAATAGTTGTTACTAAATCGGGGATTTCTATATTAGTAAGCGATGTTAAATTATAGAATGCATAATCACTAATACTCGTAACAGAGTCGGGGATTGTTACACTTGTAACAAGTTCACCATCAAAATAAAGATTTGTTGCGTAATACATTGGTGTAGAATCATAACGTTCAAAACTAATTTCAAGCCAATCCTCAACATCACCTGTGTAATATACATCTTTGAGAGATGAGCAATTATAGAATGCATTATCCCCAATGCTCGTCACAGACTCACCGATTGTTATACTTGTTAGCGATGTACAACCATAGAATATACCATCTCCAATAGTAATTACTGAGTCGGGAATTACTATGCTTGTAAGCGATGAGCAATATCTGAATGCAGAATTATCAATACTCGTCACAGAGGCGGAAATTTCTATGTTTGTGAGCGATGAGCAACCACTGAATGCATCTCTACCAATACTCGTCACAGAGGCGCCAATCACTATACTTGTAAGCGATGTGCAATATTCGAATGCATAATCATCAATACTCGTAACGGAGTTGGAAAATTCTATGTTCATAAGTGATTTACATTGGGAGAATGCAAAATATCCAATACTCGTCACAGAATCACCAATTACTATACTTGTAAGCGATGTGCAATATTCGAATGCCCAGTCATCAATACGCGTTACAGGCAATCCGTTGTATGTTGATGGAATGATAATTTCTGTGTCGGTACAAGAACCTACTGTTACGGAATAACTAACTTGATCATTATTTAAAGTGAATTTAAGCCCTTCGGATCCAAGTTTTCCTATAATTTCCGTTTGTATAGTAATGTGACAAACAAGGCATTCAGTATGTTTTAATCCGTTTTCTGTTTTAGTTGCTTCACGATCAATTATCCAATCGCTTTCGGTATGTTTCTCAGGGGGAATGATTTTGGTTGTTCTACTAATTTCCGTTCCGCAACCGTAGGCGCAGTAAATTACTGCGTCGTAGCTTCCGTTTGTGGTGCAAGTTGGTTCTACACGGTTTTCTTCAACCGCTTCTCCTGCCGGGAGGTGAGGAATAACCGGGTCAACCACTTTCTTTCTTGAAATTTCTTTATGTCCGCAATCATCGTCAAGGCAATAAACAACTTCATCGTGACTACCAGATGCAATACAAGTGGGGTCAACTATATTTTCTATAACCATTTCACCGGGATTATGAGGAATCATATCAATAACATAGGTTGTTCTTTCAAGCTCCTCATGGCACTCGGGCACGGAGCAATATACTACCATCTGATAGCCACCGTCCGTTTCGTGAGTGGGTTCAATTCTATTCTCTTCTACCGCTGCCGCAGGTTTGTGGGCGGTTTTATCTACAGTATACGTTGTTCTCTCAATCACTTCTTTACAAGTGGAGCAAGAGATAACCTTATCATAGCTTCCCTCTTTATAGCAGGTTGGTGCAACGTTATTTTCCACTACTGCACTATTTGGTGTGTGTCCCAAAGCAACAATCACTTCGGTTTGACTTTCACCGCAATAGCAATAGCGAACCTTTACACCGTCTTCGGTACAAGTGGGCTTTTTTCTAACGTCCCATTCGTCATAGTTGTGTATATGAGTGGGAGTTTCGTTGGGTGTTGTGGTGGTTGTGGGCATCGCAGGCACGTCAACGTTACACGATGCAAGAATCATAACAAGTGTTAATAAAATAAATGTAATTATTATCAGCTTTTTCATATTTTCCTCCTATATTTATCCACGTATCCAAGTATATGCATAATGGGTGGATGTCAAAAACTTAGCGGCTTCTTGGCTATCTGAAAGCTCGTACGCTTGCAGATAAACAAAGTCATTCAATTTCCATCTAGCATACATTACAAAATATACATCAGTTAACGCTTTACATCCCCGAAAAGCAGAGAAACCAATTTTAGTAACTGAAGCAGGAATATCAAATCTTGTAAGAGATATGCATCCGCTAAATGCATATTGTTCGATAGTTTTAACGGAATTGCCCATAACTACCCCCTCAAGTGAGGTGCAGTTTTCAAAAGCACTGTCACCTATTGTGTTGACAGAAGAACCTATAACTGCAACTTCAAGTGCGGTGCAATTTTTAAAAGCTTTTTTACCTATTGTTTCAGCAGAAAGTCCAATTTCCACACCTAAAAGCGATGAGCAATTTTCAAAGGCACTGTCACCTATTGTTTTAACAGAAGAACCCATAAGTACACCCGCAAGTGCGGTACAATTTTTAAAAGCGCTGGCGCCTATTGTGTTAACAGAAGAACCTATAACTACACCTTCAAGTGCGGTGCAATTTTCAAAAGCACTTGCATCTATTGTTTTAACAGAAGAACCAATAACCACACTCTTAAGTGAGGTGCAATCCTTAAAAGCACCTCTTTTAATAGAAGTTACAGAATTGGGAATTACAACGGTATTAAGCGAGGTGCAATTTTCAAAGGCATATTCGCCAATGCTATCAACAGAAGCACCTAATTCGACGTTAATTAGTGAGTTACAACTAGCAAAAGCTTTAGATTGAATTACTCGAAGACCATCACCAATAACCACATTTCGAACAGTACAATCATAAAATGCATTTTGACCCATACTTGTTACAGAATCGGGAATAACTACACTCAAAAGCCAATTAATCTTACTAAAAGCATTTGATTCGATTCTCAGTACAGGTTTGCCCTTAACAGTTCCCGGAATCACCAGATTAGATAACGTAGAATTATTTACAATATTTCCGGCTGAAGTTAGAGCATATCCATGCTTATATTTTGTATACGTTATGTTATTTATCACAACTTCATTTTTGGTTACAAAATTAACCACTTTGGATAAAGCATCACACGAAGTAAGAAACAAGATAGAAAACAATAAGACAATAATAATCAAACGTGAAACTACTTTTTTCATATTTTTCTCTCCTATATAAAAATGTCTTTTATTATTTTAGCACAATTTAGCTATGTTTGTCAATACTTTTCAAACAAGAAGGCAATGGTCAAACAAGACCATTGCCCTATAATTTTACTTTTTATCCTGTGTCCAGCCTTCGCCGTGATTTTCATATGCTCGGCTAATTGTTACGAATGCGTTGGGGTCTGCGTGGTTGACAATTTGCATAAGAGATGCATATTCACGCATACTGAATGAAACAATTATCATCCTTTTCTTTTCGCCCGAATATGCGCCCATAACGTCAACAACCGTTGCGGTTCTATCAAGCTGCTTGATAATTCCCTTTGCAATTATTTCCTCTTCGCTTGAAATGATGTGAGCCATATATGCACCGTCGTTTCCAAGGAACACTTTATCTATCATCATTGCGCAAATAAATGCAGAAACAATACCCAAAAGCGAAACAACCATATCGTCAATAATAAAGAAACCGCAAATGATAATGGTTGCGTCAATTGCAAAAATTATTTGTGAGCTTTTTACCTTTTTGAATATTTTTCCAAACAAAAACGCAAGAACGTCAACACCACCTGTAGAGCCGCCGCCCTTATAGGCAATTGCGCATCCAATACCCACCAAAGCGCCGCCAAGTGTTGCCGCAATCAAAACCGCCATATCCTTGTATTCGGATTTTTGAATAATGAAGTGACCTCCAAATAGATTCAACTCAGGGTCAACAAGAAGCGAGCACCAATAATACATTATAGGATAAAGTATGGTTGAAAGCAATGTCTTTGCCGCAAAATCTTTTCCAAGGAAAATCAATCCCGCAAAGAACAAAATCCAAGTTAAAACGGTGATATAAAACTCCTCCCCGTAATAAAGGGAAAAAGTATCACCCAAATATGTGTCAAGAACAATGGCAATACCAGAAACACCGCCCGTTACAAGTTCCTCAGGAACCAAGAAAACCGCCGTTCCAAACGCAAGCACCCCCGTTCCGAAAACAACGAAAAACAGGTTCTTTAAATATTGCCTTATTTCAGATTTTTTTAAATACATTTTTATTGCGTCCTCCATAAAGAGTTTGTTACATTATTAATATTATACACCAACAAATGATGTTTTTCAATAATCAATTTAATTTTTTGCAACAAAATATCAAAAAAATCAAGTTTTATGTTATTCATACATAAAAAGGGAGTCGTTTTTTGTGCATTTTGTCCAAAATATCGATGTATAATTCATTTTATTCAAACAAATCACCAAAATTGAGATTTTTTTGTCAAAGGTATTGTATATTTTCTTAAAATGCGATAAAATAGATGTGTATGGGAACTAAAAAGTTCCGAACCTACAATAAAAAATAATTTATTTTATGGAGGACATTAAAATGTCAGTAAAAGTTGCTATTAACGGATTCGGTCGTATCGGCCGTCTTGCATTCCGTCAGATGTTCGGTGCTGAAGGCTATGAAATCGTTGCAATCAACGACCTTACAAGCCCCAAGATGCTCGCTCACCTTCTCAAGTATGACACAGCTCAGGGTAACTACCTTGCTCTTGGTCACACAGTTGAGTCTGATGACGAAGCAGGCACAATCACAGTTGACGGTAAAACACTTAAGATCTATGCTGAAAAGAACGCAGCTGACTGCCCTTGGGGTGAGCTCGGTGTTGACGTAGTTCTTGAATGCACAGGTTTCTACTGTTCAAAGGAAAAATCTCAGGCACACATCGATGCAGGTGCTAAAAAGGTTGTTATCTCTGCTCCCGCAGGTAACGATCTTAAGACAATCGTTTTCGGTACAAACAACGAAACACTTACAGCAGATGACACAATCATCTCCGCTGCTTCTTGTACAACAAACTGCCTTGCTCCCATGGCAAAGGCTCTTAATGATTATGCTCCCATCCAGAGCGGTATCATGACAACAGTTCACGCTTACACAGGTGACCAGATGATTCTTGACGGTCCTCACAGAAAGGGTGACCTTCGCCGTGCTCGTGCAGGCGCACAGAACATCGTTCCCAACTCCACAGGTGCTGCAAAGGCAATCGGCCTTGTAATCCCTGAACTCAACGGTAAGCTCATCGGTTCTGCACAGAGAGTTCCCACATGCACAGGTTCTACAACAATCCTTGTTGCAGTTGTTAAGGGTCAGAACATCACAAAGGAAGGCATCAACGCTGCTATGAAGGCTGCTTCTAATGAGTCCTTCGGTTACAACACAGACGAAATCGTTTCTTCCGACGTTATCGGTATGAGATACGGTTCTCTCTTCGATGCAACACAGACAATGGTTGCAAAGATCGACGACGACACATATCAGGTACAGGTTGTTTCTTGGTACGACAACGAAAACAGCTACACAAGCCAGATGGTTCGTACAATCAAGTACTTTGCTGAACTTGCTTAATTAATTGTATAAAATATCGCCCGACTTCGTTTGAAGTCGGGCATTTTTTTATTTGTTGGGATCAATAGGATCAGCATCAAGATTATCCAGAACACCGTCACCATCGTAGTCAACAAATGTTGATCCATTACCGTTGTTGTAGAGTGTAAAATTGTTCCCATTGTGGTTGAATAAAGTATTTACAGTAATTGAAGTGTTGAAATGTACACCATCAGTCGATTTGTTTTCTATAATAATGATTGGAACTTCAACCCTTGATACATTTTGCATTTCTTCACCATCAAATATGCAAGTGCCATCATAAATTCTGTCGGCATACAAATCTATATTCACATTTCCTCTAAAATGAATTTTAGCATCCGATAACTCTTGAATTATCCTTCCGCTAAAATTCCCATTTACTACTGTAGTTGCATTGTTATAGAGTTTTACATAATTATTTTCTCCATTAAAAATTAATGTTCCATTGTTTATTATACCACCATTATAATGTATTGGACAAAAAGACACGGTTCCATTCACTATCAATGTCGCATTTTCTTCAATTTCAAGGTAACCACCAGTAGGACATATCAAATCACCATTAATTACATACGAGTCGCCAGATGATATCTTTAGGTCTCCCTTAACTTCAACTATTCCTGTTATATTTGAACGTAGTGTTACTGCACTATTTGTTATTACAATTCTTCCATAATCCGACCCCTCTGCCAATGTTGCTCCATCTTGCATATATATTTCAAAATCGTCACTAACAGGATTACCATGTAAATCCATGTGCCCATACAAATAGATATCTCCTATACTCGACCCCGAGATTCCTTTGGAATTCAGCACCTCGACATTGTATGCTTGTAAATTATATACATTTTGCATTTCTTCACCATCAAATATGCAAGTGCCATCATAAATTCTGTCGGCATACAAATCTATATTCACATTTCCTCTAAAATGAATTTTAGCATCCGATAACTCTTGAATTATCCTTCCGCTAAAATTCCCGTTTACTACTGTAGTTGCATTGTTATAGAGTTTTACATAATTATTTTCTCCATTAAAAATTAATGTTCCATTGTTTATTATACCACCACTATAATGTATTGGACGAAAAGACACGGTTCCATTCACTATCAATGTCGCATTTTCTTCAATTTCAAGGTGACCACCAGTAGGACATATCAAATTACCATTAATTACATATGAGTCGCCAGATGATATCTTTATGTAACCGCCAGCTTCAATATTACCATCAAAAACGCCATTAAAGGTGTAAATTTTTCCGTATTCAATTGTATCCGAGGGTGAAACTAGTTCAACTTCATCGTTTTTTATAGACCAAGTTCCCAGTTTCTTAACCTTTCTTTCCTCTATCGGTGTCACAGATATTATATCTTTTACCACCTTAATATAATTATCATACGAAAAAGTTTTGTGCCAATTTTTAACAGCTACAAGATTTGAATAATTGGATGATAGTGTCAGTTTTTCAGATGCCTTCAAAAGTGCTTTACAGGACGCATCAAATCCTTCAACTAACGATTCATATTCACCAACATCCTCTGAATCAAACTGAAATTTAAATGAATCAGCTTTACTTTTCAATATAAAGCGAAAACCGTCTACATACTCGTTAAGAACCATTTGAACAAGCATATCGTCCATATTGGGAATATCAAAAAGAACGTCAAACAACACCCAAGATGCAGTTTTTAAAATGGCAGAAACAAAGCCATAGGCACCTATCTGTCCGGTAATAGCATCTTGCATAGCATCGAATATGGCATCTACAACCTTGTCTTGCATATAGGTTTTAACAACGTACGACGCAAAACCCTGAACCAGTTGGTTTTTCAATCTGGTCATACCATCGTACACTGTTTTATATCCGCTACTATTTTCAATTATGTCATCAAGGATTTCAATTCTTAATTCCTCAAGCATAAGGCCAACTGATATAGCTTTAAGATACGAAATCAATTCTTTGGTAGAAGAGAGCAATAATCCTGCGGATTCGGCCTCCTTAAGAAATACTGTTTTTAAAGATGATAAATATGTTTTACCATAAGCATCAAAAACATCGTTGTTATAAAGTGTGTCAAAAAACTTTTCTATTATAACTTCATGGGTTTCTGTAGAATCATAATAGAGATTTTCAAAATCGTGACAAATGCCTATTATCTTGTTGGCAGGTTTGGTGAGCTTCTCAACATCACCAATCATCTTCATACTATCATTTTCTCCGATGAGTTCCTTAGCAAACAGTATATTTGCGCTATCAACAGCCTGTAAATAGTTAAAATTCGTGCCGCCATACGCATCAGACATCATCTCAAAAAATTCCTTTGCACTCAATGCCGCGGCAATACTTGTCTCTATTTGTGTCCATATATATTTGGGACTATTAATATAGTCGTTAAATATATCACGAGCTACGTTATCCACATCATCATAATAATCTTCTATATAAGCATTCATCAAATAAGATGTATCATATCCATAAAACAAATCTGAATAATATATTATGTCGGGCAACTTTTCTATAATTTTAGTTTCTTTATGGTTGCAATTCTTGCATTTTCTCTCTTCTAATCCTACAGAAGTCGTAGTTGGATTTGAAACAATAACCCATTCTCCCCAAGAATGAAATCCCGTGGCAGAAACTTCTTTAACTTCTTTTTCTCCACATTCACACATGCGTTCTTTAAAGCCAGTTTCAGAGCAAGTAGCATCCTTGGTGTTTACCCATTCGCCCCAAGTATGCTTGTGTCCACAAGCAACTAATGAAGTTGATATAACTATAATTGACAAAACAAATATTAGTATTTTTTTCATAAATGCTCCTTTAAATATATTTTATTTTTCTTTATTATAACACAAAAAACAAACAATGTAAAGAGTATAAAAACTTCTAATTATACAACAATATAAAAAGCCATTGGATTTTTCCAATGGCTTTTTCTCATTTCAAAAACTTATAAATTTTAATTCTATCTCGGATTTTCACAAAATAGACGGTAATGAGCTTTGAAAGTGCAATATCGTACATAACGAATGCGAGCATGCCGAGTGCATAGGTGCTAATCACAACAAATCCCGTTTCAAATTCATCCGGAACAAAAACGCTAATGAGCAAAAGCATAAGTGCCAATGCCGCACTTCCCGTTGCAATTTTAATTACCCACTGTATTAAGGACGATTTTAAACGTTCAACGTATGATTTGATAATTGGATAAAATCCCATAAAGCACGCATAAAATATCGCAGGCGTTTTTTGAGGCAAAATAATCAAAGCTAATATTGACGTTGCCACATAGGCAAGCCATGCGTATCTATGCCCCATTTCAATTACGATAACTACCACAAGCAGCGAAACCACTGCGCTAAGTGTAAGGTCAAGCACCTCAATAGCACATCCAAGATACAAAATAATTACCGACAGTGCAACAAGCACACCGCAAATAACCACTCTTTGATCAAACGAAGATTTTTTTCGTGCCATAGTTTACTTCCCTTTTCTTAACAACAAGCAATAAGGTCCGCACCCATGCATTCGCAACAACAGTCCGCACAAATAAGGGATGTACAGCAGTTGAGGTCGCAACAACCGGTTGACTGATATGTTTTGTAATTGCCGTTTTGATAACTTCTGTTGCGGAATGCGTTTCTTGCATTTTGATATTCATAGTTGCTCGGCTCCATTGAGCAAGCCATGTCAAAATATCTTTGAGCATCTGCATAATATCCCTTTTTCACCATTACGCAGGCATAGAGATAATACCACTCTGCACCCCTTGTTTGTTGGGGAGTTGAAATAAGCATTTGCTCCGCCTCAAAAATATTTCCTGTATTAATAAGCTGACGCACTCTTGTGTAAAATTCACTACTTGATGAGCTTCCGGGATTGAAACCGCCATTTCCTGCGCCATTCCCGTTCTTCGAACCACCGTTTCTCATTTTTTGAATTTCATCATAAGCGGAGTTTACCTCCTTCATTTTCTCGTTTGCAAGCTCAGCAAGGTCGCTATCTGCAAACTTATCGGGGTGATATTTTTTTACAAGAGCACGGTATGCATCTTTAATTTCTTCATCAGTTGCACTTGGTGAAACACCAAGCACCTTGTATGGGTCTTTCATTCATCAATCTCCTGTTTCGATTTTTTAGTTTTCTCTTTTTTATTTTGCTTATTGCAAACCTTGTCAACCATTGCAGGCATTCCAAGGCACAAAATATTCTTAATTATTTCGCTTCTGTTTTTGTCATCGTCATCAAGCAGTTCAACTGCAGAATAGACCATTGCAAGCTCCGCTTCAAGCATTTTGGATATTGAAACAAGATTATCATCTGTAAAATCCTGCCCTGAATAGAGCAAAACAAAAGGATTATAGCTTCCGCTTTCTCGGTCTTTTGCATAATCGTCAAAGGCGTCAACAATATATATCCACCTTCCGATTCTCTTACCGATTTTGTTCGCTATCAGATTTTTGTCGCCTTCAAGTCCCAAAGAAAGCAAGCACGCCATCAAATCGCCAAAAATATCTGCAGGGACATCAATGGATGCTATTCTTTTTTCTTCCACATCGGCAAGTGCATCAAGCTTTTCGGCAACAAAATCCCAAAGATCGGGATAAGTAAATTCCGCTTCCCTCTCCATTTTGCTAAAGACAAGCTTACAAAGCTGTGCGGCTTTGCGTTTTATCCCCTTTTCGTCGTTGATATTATCCTCAATTTTTTGTGCGGTCAAAATTCCGCCAACATAGGCAGAATATCTAAGCGGATCGTTAATTTGAACCGTGTTTATCGCCTTTATCGGATGTCTAACACATCTTTTTTTAACAATTTCAACCTCGGTACCCTCAAGCATTTCTCTAACAAGAGCAAAAAATGCCACATCATAACTCAAGGTCAATCGAGAAAGGCAGCCCGTGCATTCGCCCATTGCGTGACAAAGACCGCAATATGTAGCTCGATAATAATCAAATTCACGAATTCTTAACGAAGGTTTATCAACCACAACGTACCCGAACATATTCTTCCTCCAATCCATAAAGATATTTTTTATTATTGACAACACTTGATGTATGTGTTAAAATACTGTTATAAAATAATCTCAAAGGAGATCACTATGGCAAAAGCACAAAAATGGTCAGTTGAAATCGGTGGCGAGGTTCACTCTGTGGCATATACCCCACGCACTCTTTTTTCAAAAGCTAAAATCAAAATAGACGACAAAACCTATCCAATTCACTCTGCAAAGCTTTTCGGCGCCGCGCAAGAGGTTTTCCGTCTTGGCGGTGAAAGAGCCGTTATTTCAATTGCAAAGAATAAAAAGGCAAGTCTATCTGTTGACAACGAACCTGTAAAAGAAATATAACTTTAAGATGACTGATTTTAATCAGTCGTCTTTTTTATTATAATTCTAATGTGTTAACATTATTCTTAAGCAACACTATCTCAAGATTGCCGTTGCGAATACGAAGTTCATCAATAAACTCTCTAACTTCACCATCATTCTTCATCTCAACTATGTAAGTAAGTTTGAAAAGACTTCCCATATTGGTGGTCTTAACGGACATAAGAGTTGCTTTTTTAGTATATTTTTCAAAAACTTCATCAAATACACTTGTGAAGTTAAGATTTTCAGGGATAGTTATATTAAGCTCCTGTTCTCTGTCGCTCTTCATTTTGATAACCGAGAATAAGAAGATAATAAGAGAAGCAATAAGTGAGAAAACAATTGCAACACCCACAAAACCAGAAGCACACGCAAGACCTGCGCTCATAGCAATAAAAATTGAAATAATATCCTTTGCCTTGGCAGGAACGGATCTAAATCTGATAAGAGAAAATGCGCCTGCAACTGCAATACCCGTGCCAACGCTTCCATTAACCATAATAATAACTGTTTGAACTGTTAAGGGCAACAATATAAGACTTGCAAAAAAGCTTTTTGATATTCTGTTCTTGTGTGAACTTACCAACGCAACAAGCAAACCGCAAAAGATTGCACAAGCGGCGCTTATAAGATAGGGCTTAACTGACATATTAGCATTTGTGTAAAATATATTGCTAAAAAATTCCATTATCTATTTACCTTCCTTTTTGTTTGTAATATCGTAATATGCGTGAGCATATTTTGAAAACTTGGTTGGATATATCTTGCACTCAGACAAGGCACGCACAAGCCACATTGGTATAGCACCCGGTGTCTTGATTTCAAGTATATATTCATCATTGTTTATCAATGGAGTTCCCTCTTCGATATTGTCCTCGTTGGGAAATCCAATTCTATATCTTAAATTTTGGTCAAAGGTTAAGCGAACGTTTTCATCATCCGAAGCAAAATATGCCTCTCTTTCACAAAGAATACAAACTTTTGGTTTGGGTTGACGATAAAACTTCATCAGATAATCAATCTCCCTCATTATTTGAGAGTCAAATGGTGGAACACCGCTGTCTATATAAGCAAACGCCTCTGCCATTGTCATTGAAACTCTGCGTTTAAAAACAACCTTTTTATATTTCTTTTTAATTTCAAAAAAGATTTGCTTATCTTCGCTTGGAATACCGTAACTACGCATGCGCAATTTTTCTTTATACGCAATTGCGTTGATGGAATTTCTTATCAAAAGAAAATCGGGCGTGTCAAGATATAATGAGCAAAGAGTATTTCTTCCGTGCTTATCGGGAACAAGACGGTCACGAATAATGGACATAAATCTATCATATTCAACAGAATTCAAACGATATTTCTTCTCATATCGCTTAAATATCATAATATCCGCCACCGAACCACTCCCCTCATAATTTCTTTAACACATTATTTTACCATACTTTTCTTATATTGTAAATCCATATCCTTAAAAAATAATTAAATTTTACAAAAAATATTATATTTTTTGACAATATTTCACTATTTTAAGAATTTTTTCAGTTTTTTCCTTCAAAATATCTTGTGTAAAATTCAAATATGTAATATAATATATCTATATTCCCATAAAGGAGATAATAATGAACGTTTTAATAGTTGAAGACGAAAAGCGACTCGCAGATGCACTTTCTCAAATACTTGTTGAACAAAAATATATAGTTGACGTTGTTTATGACGGCGCAGACGGACTTGATTATGCCGCAAGTGGAATTTACGATTGCATTATCCTTGACATAATGTTGCCAAGTATAAGCGGATTTGACGTTTGCCTTGAATTAAGACGTAAAAAAATTACAACGCCCGTTCTCATGCTCACCGCCAAGGATACCATAACCGATAAAGTTAGGGGACTTGATGCAGGAGCTGACGATTATATGACAAAGCCCTTCTCTCCTGAAGAGCTTTTGGCTCGTCTTAGAGTGTTAACTCGCAGAAAGGGCGAGGTAATACTTGACGAGATGAAATATTTCGATTTGGTGCTTCATCTTGACCAATCAAAGCTATCTTGTGACAAAAGCATTAAAAACATACAGCTAAATTTTAAAGAATGTGAAATGCTTAAAATGTTTTTGGCTCGCCCCGAGGTGATTATTTCAAAGCAAGACATAATCACAAGAATTTGGGGCTACGACTCCGATGCAGGTGACAATAACGTCGAGGCGTATATATCATTTTTACGCAAAAAGCTCACGTTTGTTGAATCCGGAGTTGAAATAGTATCTATAAAAAAACTTGGTTATAAATTAACGTCAAAGGTATAAAATATGCTTAAAAAACTTAAATTAAGATTGATGCTAAACAATATGCTAATTCTTGCAACGGTATTTTTCTTGCTTTTTGCGGCATTTTCAGTATTAATCTATATCACACAAGAATCAAAATTAACAAATTATCTTGAAGATAATATCACCGCAGTTGAGAAAAAACCTGCCAATCTACCCGACATTATTCATCAGTCAGGAGATGTAATTTACAACATTTCATTCGTTGTTCTTATAAATGACAATGGGGATATTTTGTCCTCAACATCCACAAAAATGGATTCAAAACAACTTGAAAAGGCAATAGAAACTGCTATGGAAAACAATCAAGATAGAGGCAATATAGGAAGCTTTCATGTCAGTTTTTTAAAAAAGCAAGTAAGTGAAGGCACACTTATCGCCTTTGTCTCCCGTGAGCATTTGGCAAACAGAATGAAAGAAACTCTTTTCCAAAGTGCACTTGCCCTCTTTATATCGTTGATTGTCTTCTTGTATATCAGCAAAAAGCTCGCAGATATTGCGCTCGCTCCCGTTGAAAAAGCTTGGGAGCAACAAAAACAATTTTTAGCAGATGCTTCGCACGACCTTAAAACTCCACTAACGGTTATTTTAGCAAATAATAACATCATTCTGTCGCATCAAGATGAAACCGTATCATCCCAAATGAAATGGTTAGATAGTACCCGTGAAGAAGCGGGCAGAATGAGCGACCTTATCAATAAGATGCTTGAACTTGCCAAGGGAGAAGAAGCTAAAGAGGAATTGCGAATTGGCGAAGTGGATTTGAGTGAATTGGTTGAAAACTCCATTTTGCAATTCGAGGTTGTTGCATTCGAAAAGAATATTATTATCGAAAGTGGCGTGCAACCTAACATCATTGTTAGAACACACCCTTCCACATTCTCAAAGGTACTTGAAATTTTGTTTGACAACGCCATAAAATATAGTGAGCCAAACGGAAAGATTAGCATTGCGCTTTATCAATCATCAAAAAAGGTTTATTTCACAATAAACAATCACGGCGAGCATATTAAAGAAGAAGAACTTCCACACGTTTTTGAAAGATTTTACCGCACAAGTAAAGAAAGAAAAGCGGGCGGACACGGCCTTGGCCTTTCAATCGCAAAGAAAAAATGCGATATGATGGGCTGTAAGCTCACCGTCGACTCAAATGAGGATGACGGCACAACCTTTACAATCGCCCTGAAAGCAAGAAGAAAAACAAAATAAAAAATCGAGGTGCTACCGTTTGGTAGCACCTCTTTTATACTCAATCGACATCGTCGAATAACTCTCTGGTTGATTTTATGATAAAATATATATAAAAACAACTCAAATAGTTGTTGAGAATGGGGTTGCAAAATTATTTAGCAAAATCTGCAACTCTGCTTTCCCTAATCAAATGAACCTTAATTTGACCGGGATATTTCATTTCTTCTTGGATTTTAGCAGCCATTTCTCTTGCGATAAGCTTCATTCCGTCATCATTAACCATTTCGGGTTTAACCATAACACGAACTTCACGTCCTGCCTGAATAGCATATGCCTTATCAATTCCCTCAAAGCTTGTTGCAATTTCTTCAAGCTTTTGAAGTCTCTTGATATAGTTTTCCATATCCTCACGGCGTGCGCCGGGTCTTGCAGCAGAAATAGCATCTGCGGCTTGTACAAGGATTGCCAAAATCGTTTTGGGCTCAACGTCATTGTGGTGAGCTTCGATTGCGTGAACAACCTCTTTGTTTTCTTTGTATTTCTTGGCAGCATTTACACCAATTTCAACGTGAGAACCCTCAACGTCGTGTGGGAATGCCTTACCAATGTCGTGAAGAAGACCTGCTCTTCTTGCCATATTAGCATCAATACCAAGCTCTTCAGCCATGATACCTGCCAAAAATGCAACTTCGATTGAATGTTTAAGTACGTTCTGTCCATAACTTGAACGGTAACGCAAACGGCCAAGCAACTTAACAAGGTCGGGATGAATTCCGTGAATACCAACTTCGAATGTGGCTCTTTCACCCGCCTGTTTAACAGATGCATCAACCTCTTTTTGTGCCTTTTCAACCATCTCTTCGATACGAGCTGGATGAATACGACCATCAACAATCAGTTTTTCCAATGCAATACGTGCAACTTCACGTCTGATTGGATCAAATCCAGAAAGAACTACTGCTTCTGGTGTATCGTCAATAATAAGATCAACACCTGTCATTGTTTCAAGAGTACGGATGTTACGTCCTTCTGTACCAATGATACGTCCTTTCATTTCGTCATTTGGAAGCTGTACAACAGAGATTGTACTTTCGGATACATGGTCAACAGCACATTTCTGAATAGCTGTAACAACGTATTCTTTTGCTTTTTTATTAGCATCTTCCTTAGCCTGGCTTTCCAATTCTTTGTAAAGCTTAGCAACGTCAAATTTTACATCGTCTTCAACAGTCTTTAATAAATATTCTTTTGCCTGGTCGGAGGTCATGCCTGAGATTTTTTCAAGTTCCTGTGTTGCCTGATCGTATAACTCATCCACTTTTATCTCGCGTTTCTTGAGTTCTGTTTCTTAAGTCGGATCGTAGCCAT
>JAZTWO010000032.1:0-6342 GCA_045635885.1 Eubacteriales bacterium
ATGGTACATATTAAAAACAAATCAAGAAAACAAAATTGCCGACAAAATAGCAATGTGTGAAATTGACAATGCTTATTATTTTCTTTCTATAGTTGATAATCAGGTTATTAGAATTCACAAATTTGATATTGTATGATAAGTGCAAAAAATAAAGTTATAATATGGAGGTATAAAAAATGAAGCAGTCTAAGTGCCCCAAAATTAAAATTATGTTAGCTATAGTATTTGTTATAATTATTATTTCAATATATATGTCTATGTTAGTTTTTGCTTCGGAGACATATGATTTTGCTAATTTTACAGAAGAAGACAGTATGTCCTTTGTAAAAGATTCCAATATTGAAATACCCCAAAATTTATTGCAATCTGATGATTTATCTTATTTTACCCACACTATAGTTTTAGAATCATACAAAAATCCTAATAGATCATTCTATTTTAATTATTATGAAACTCAACGATATGCAGAATCCATTAGATTGGCTGTAAAAAGCAGTATGAATAATCAAAAAGATACTATTTCTACTTATAATTCATCTTATTCATTAAGAGACAGTAAAGTATTGAATACAAATGGAGAGTGGGTTACGGAAGATGGATATTATGATGCAAGATGGAGTTACTATAATTGTTATGCTTACTCATTAAATAGACGAGAATTTTCATATTTT
This sequence comes from Eubacteriales bacterium, assembly GCA_045635885.1. GTDB lineage: Bacteria > Bacillota > Clostridia > Oscillospirales > CAG-272 > RGIG4608. Next base: position 672 of record JAZTWO010000032.1, read on the forward strand.
TATGATAGCGATTTTAGATATCAACCTGGTGATATGACCCCTGGTGAAGCGGATTTTGCTTCTATATCTACAATTTATGACTTGGCATTATTGGTAGAAACTGACCTGATAGCAATGGGATATGCTAATATTTCTATTTCATATGAAATTCCAACAATAACAGAAAAGCAAGAATTAATATGTGTTCGTATGTGTTTGGGAGTAGATTATCATTTTATGCGCTATGATATACAAAGTGATTCATGGTATCATAAACCAGGGGCTACAGCGGTATTAAAATACAACTATGTTCCGTCAAACGATCGTTTATGGAATAACGAAGCTAATGTTGGTATTATTGAGTATAACCCTACGGTATACTATGATAGTGATATCATATTTATCACTTATGATAAAAATCAAATAAATCTTGATGGGGATAACACAACAAACAACATATACATAAAAAAGTCAAATGATGTATTCTTTGAACTCAATATTTTAGAAGATGGACATTATTCTTTAGAATGGCTGTCAAATCACAATTTCAAATATGAAATATATAATGAAAATTTTTATGAGGTTGTTTGGGGAAGAGGAGATAATTTGGAAAAATGTATCGTGTTTGAGGCGGGCAAATATTATTTAAGAATCAATTTTGAAGATGATTTTGTAGAAGATTCGGTTGATGTTTTATTTTCTGCAATTATTGATACCTATATTTGCATCGATTTGAACGAGCATATTGAAATGTGCAGTAAATGCAATTATGAGATGCAAACGTATCATTGTTTTGAATATTCAAACATAACAAATTATCAACATACTAAAACGTGTTCAGGGTGTGGATTAACCGAAATTGAATTGCATAATTTAGCAGTTGAAAAGATTGATAATACTTATCACCAATCATACTGTTTAGATTGTAAACAGAGAGTTTTGGTTGAAACCCATACCTATACTTATTCCTCCACTAGCAATGGCAGGTCGCACAGCAAGACGTGTCGTTGTGGAATTTCTACAACGGAAATGTGCGTAGGACGTGCATCAATTGAAGGAACGTCATATTGCGTGCATTGAGGTCAAGAAATACGAACTTCACTGTTCCCGTTGAGTGTGGATGATGAAGAGGATGCTCTTCTTAACGACGAAGATGAAGAAAATTATATTTGCAGTGAATAAAAATTATCCCCCGACGGAGTCGGGGGATTGTTTTTTATTATGAGCAAATTATGTTGAATTAGTAATAGAAATCGTGGAGTCCGATTCGCATGGCGAAGGGGCGGTTTTTGCTGATCCAGTTACTTGTTGCAATTCTCGGGTTGAAGAAGAACATTACACCGGGGACTATTTCATATCCTTCAAGGCAGATTTTAGCGGCGATTATGCTCTCTTGACTGGGAGTATTATAAATCGTACCCGTATATGCGGGGGTGAACTGAATTCCGTGCTTGAAATCGAATATCACACCGTAAATGGTGTTTGGATATTGCTTGCTTGCCACACGATTAAGCACAACGTTGCCAACGGCAATTTTCCCTTCAAGAATTTCTCCGCCTGCCTCGGCTTCGATTATGCGAGAGAGCCAATAAAGCTCGTCTTCGTTATAATAGCTTTCGGCATCCTTAAGAGTCCAAGTTGCTCTTGTGAGATTTACAGAGCGAGTGCTTTCGTTCCAAGTGACCTCAAGGTGCAATGCTCTTGCAAGCGGACGAATGGGAATATAGAGCGAACCGTTTATGTTTTTTGTTTCGCCAATGCCGTAAAAATATCTGCCGTTAACGGATATGTATTTTTTACCCGTGGTAACTGAAATGGTTAAGCCATCATATTTAACGGTGGCGGTTTTGGTTCTGTCGTCGTAGGAGATTTTGCAATTTTGCGCGCTTTCTGAAAGACGGCGAAGCGGAACGTATGTGATTGAGTCAATTAGAAGAGCCTCGCCATTTATGATCTCCTTGCCCTCAAGATAAAGGGGAATTTGCTCATAATCAGTTTTTTGCGTTGCAAATGCGTTGATTGGTATCATCATTATTCCAATAAGCAAAAGCGACACAATGCTGAAAAGTTTGGTTCTTTTTGTCATAAAATTGTCCTTTCTTTGTTTTTTTGTTTTGAATACTCCTTTCGTTAAATTTCAAAGAATGATGATTTTCTTTGCATTTTTATTTTACCATTAAACAAAAGTGATTTCAACCCACAATAAAAGGAAGAAAAGGTTGCATTTGCCATATTGACAATATTCTACATATTTGATATAATAATTATGTATGCGAGGTGATATTATGGCAAACAAAAACGAGGTGCTTGCAGATATTCTGCGCCCACAAACATTTGACGACATGGTTGGGCAGACTCATCTTTTCGGTGAGCGAGGAATTTTGCGTCGAATGATGGAAAAGGGAAGAATGAGCAATATGATCTTTTTCGGCCCTCCCGGAACGGGCAAAACCACTGCCGCAAGCATTATTGCAAAGCAGTCGGGAATGGATTTTTACAAGATAAACGCAACCAGCGCGTCGCTTTCTGACGTTAAGGACATAATTGCCCAAACCAACAACGTTTTTGGGTTTGGCGGAATTCTTCTTTACATTGACGAAATTCAGTATTTTAACAGAAAGCAACAGCAGGCGCTTCTTGAATATATGGAAGATGGCAGAGTGACCTTGATTGCTTCGACCACAGAAAATCCTCATTTTTATATATATAATGCTATCATTTCACGTTCCACCTTGTTTGAATTTAAGCCCGTACAAAAGAGCGAGCTTGCAAAAGCGCTTGAAAGAGCTTTGAAATTCCTTAACGAGAGGGACAACACAAGCGTTGTTGCGGACAATTTGACGCTTGAATATATTGCGCAATGCTCGGGTGGTGACGTTCGTCACGCAATCAATTTGCTTGAGGGTGCATATTACGCCTGCGAGGGTGTGATTGACACTGAGCTTGTAAAAACACTTCACATACCAGTTGATAATTTCTCTGATGATGCGCATTTTGACCTTCTTTCGTGCTTGCAAAAGTCGATAAGGGGCTCGGATCCCGATGCGGCAGTTTTCTATCTTGCAAAGCTTTTGCACTGTGGCGAATTGCTTTCGGTTTGCAGACGTTTGCAGGTGATCGCAAGTGAGGATATTGGGCTTGCATATCCCATGGCGGCGGCGATAACGAAATCCTGTTGCGATTCAGCCCGTGAACTCGGAATGCCGGAGGCGGCAATTCCTCTTGCAAATGCCACGGTAATGCTTGCAACAAGCCCAAAATCAAACTCGGCTTATCTTGCTCTTCATGCGGCGCAAGCGGATATTGAAGCAGGACTTGGAAAGGATATTCCCGTTCATTTGCGTTCTCCACTTTACAAGGGATATAAATATCCCCACGATTATGAAAATCATTATACTAAGCAACAATATCTTCCCGAAGATATTAAAAATAAACAATATTACATTTATGGCGACAACAAAACTGAACGTGCCGCAAGGGAATATTGGGATAAAATAAAAAAATAGAGGTGTTTACAATGGCTAACAAATTCTCACTTAAACTGTTATCATTGATTTTGGTAATAGTTGTACTTTCGAGCATTCTTTATGGTTGCTTTGATAGCACGATTGTTGACGGAACTTCAACAAATGGAACAACAAGCAGTTCCGCAACAACAAGACCTGTGACAACTACGGGAACAACAAGACCTACAACTACTACAACCACTACTACAACGGGAACGACAAGACCCACAACTACCACAACCACGACTATCGTTAGACCCGGCACAACAACTACTGTTAATGGCGGCGGTTCTGATCCTGTTAGAGATCACTCTGACACAAATAATGACGGTTGGTGCGATGATTGTGGAATTGACGTTGTAGAAACAATTGACTTCTATAATTTTAATGACCTCCATGGTAAATTTGAGGATGGCGACAACCATCCCGGTGTTGATGAGCTTACTACATATCTTGAAAACAGACGTGACATTGACGATCATACGGTTTTCATTTCAACAGGCGATATGTGGCAGGGCGGAAGCGCATCCAATGAAACACACGGTAGAATAATTACCGATTGGATGAACTATCTCGGCTTTGAGGCGATGGCTCTTGGTAACCACGAGTTCGACTGGGGACAGGATGCTATCAGAACAAACGTTGATTTGGCGGAATTTCCTATTCTTGCTATAAATATTTATGACAATGCAACGGGTCAAAGAGTGGATTATTGCGAGCCCTCTATTATGATTGAACGCGGCGGCGTGCAGATTGGTCTTATCGGTGCTATTGGCGACTGCTATTCCTCTATTTCAAGCCAAATGACCGAGGGAATCAACTTCAAGGTTGGTTCTGCGTTGACTGCGCTTGTTAAGGCGGAAAGCAAAAAGTTGCGTGAGCAGGGCGCGGACATTATTGTTTATTTGATTCACGACGGAACCGAATACAGCAACGTGGACGTTACTGATTACTATGATGAAACTCTTTCAAGAGATGGATACGTTGACCTTGTTTTCGGTGGACATACACATAGCTACTATGTTACAACTGACAGCTACGGTGTTCCTCACCTTCAGGGTGGCGGTGATAACAAAACGGGTATCACACACGTTGAGGTTGACGTGAACTTTGCTAACGGAACAATAACTTATAATATTGTGGGCTATGTTTATCACTCACAATGCTCAAGTCTTGAGGGCTCTTCTGCAATTCAGGATTTGATGGATAAGTATTGGGATGAAATTGGCTGGATTTATGAAGGCCTTGGATATAACGCATCCAACCGTAATAGCAATACAATTAAGAATACTGTTGCTAAGCTTTATTATCAGGCCGGCGTTGAAAAATGGGGCGATAAATATAATATTGTTCTTGCGGGCGGAAGCTTAAACGTAAGAAGCCCATATTATGTTTATGCCGGAACTGTTCAATATGCCGATCTTCAAATGGTTCTTCCTTTTGATAATCCTTTGTATCTTTGCAGAATTAAGGGAAGTGACCTTAAGAGTAAATTCATTAACAACAGTGATTATGCTAAATATTCAACGGTTACTGCTTCGCAGGTGAAGGATAATGAGTATTACTATATTGTTGCGGACAGCTGGACTGCTCTTTATGCGTGGGCTAAATGCGAGGTTGTGGAAATTTATGATGAAACAACATTTGCTCGCGACTTGCTTGCTCAATATATAAGAGATGGTGGATGGAGTAAATAATATATATATTAATAATGAAGAAAACGGACTGAATTTTCGGTCCGTTTTTTAATTTTGTTTGATTTTTATAAAAACGCGCGAAAAAATAAACAAAATCTATTGACAAATATAAATTGATGTGGTATATTAAATAACGTTGACACGGCCCGTTGGTCAAGCGGTCAAGACGTTAGCCTCTCACGCTGAAAACATGGGTTCGATTCCCGTACGGGTCACCAAAAAAGAAAGACACCATTATGGTGTCTTTCTTTTTTGATTCCTTGTGTGAGGAATCTAATTCATCACTGCGATTGATTAGAGCTATCTTTTGTATCCTTAAAATTTTTTTAAAAAATGCAAAAAACTTTCAAAAAAGGTATTGACAATTGATAAGTAATGTGGTAATATAACAAGGTCGCGAATACGGGGGCAGAAAAAAGGCCGAAAAAAGTTCAAAAAAAGTTTAAAAAAGTACTTGACAAACGACATGTATTTGTGATATAATAACGA
>JAZTWO010000033.1:0-32904 GCA_045635885.1 Eubacteriales bacterium
TAAAATCACCATATTGTGTGTACAATGTCGCTTATCGTAGGGGACGACGTCCCGACGTCCCGTTCCAAACACAAACTAACTTTTTATATCACACAAAAATATTTCTCTATGTTTGAAACGGACGCACACGGTGCGCCCCTACGGATTTGCAAATCTAACAACGTACTCCGTTTGACAATTGTGCGCCCTGCATTTCAGGGAAATTTCACCCCATTTTCGACAATTTCAATCTGATTTTCGGGGACACCGTGCGACACCAAATGCCGCTTTATGTCATCGCTCACCGCAATTGTTCTGTCGCCCCAACAGGATAAAAATCTTCGGGGAAATTTCATCGAAAACATTGCGTGTGCGGTGGTAACAAGCGGAATTTTCCTCCATCTGCAAACATTTTTCGCCAAAAAAGCCATTCTGCGTGTGTGCGAATGAACAACATCGGGCATTTCGCTCTCAATATATCTTCGAATTTTCCGACGTGCGCCCCAAAATCGAGCCAACAGCATTCCGTTCAACACAAGCTGAGCACTCCCCTCTCCGCCCAGTCCCAAAAAATCGGGCAACGGAAGAATTTTCACCCCTCGTTTTTGCAATTTCTCCGCAATTTCACCACCCGAGGTTGCGATTAACACCTCGCACCCGCATCGAATCAGCTCCAGCGCAAGCGTTTCGACGTGCGTTTCCGCCCCGCCAATCCCAAGCGAATCTATTAGCATCAAAATTTTCATTTTTCCGTCCCTCTCCTAACTTTTTACTATTATTTTAACCCCGAAACGAAAAATTAAGCAAAAAACCACGATATAATATCTATATATCACATCATTGGTTGACAGAACGCTCAAACCGTGATAGAATATAATCAAAATTCCAACAAACTTAAACGTAAAAGGAAGAAAATTATGAAAAAAACGATTAGAATTAAACAAATCGTGCTTGCATTAATGCTGATTGCCACATTGGCTCTCGTTTCGTGCGGATTTAGAGGTTGCAAAGCTCAATGCGATCACAAATGGGACTTGGGCGTTTTAATAAACGCGACAGAATGTGGCGACGGCGCACAAGCGATGTTCACCTGTAAACTCTGCGGGGAAACAAAGAAAGACAACGCAAATACTCACAATTACGTAATAAAGAACACAATAGCCCCTACTTGCACTGCCATGGGTTATTCTGAATTTGAGTGCTCACGTTGCAAATCAAATGATTATGTAGTTGCGAACTTTGTAAATGCACTTGGACATAAATACGATACCGACATTGTGGTAAAAGAAGCAACTTGCACCACAAACGGAACACACGAAAAAGCATGCACAAATTGTGGCAACACACAGGTTTATGCCCAAAGTGCCACGGGGCATACATACGTTTTAATTTCTGAAGAAAGTACACATTCCACCTATCAATGTGAACATTGTTTTGAGCTTCTTACCATCAATAGAAGCGAAGAAATAAAAGATTTCACCCTAAAAGAAGAGCTTTTCGACATTGATCCCTCTTTTTCATTTGATATAATTTCCTCTCAGGATGAGAATTTCATTAGACAAAACCTCAAAATTCTTAACAACTATTATAACAATTCAGAACACGAAGATAGCGTTCTTGAAAACTATGCTTTAAACTATAAAGGCAGCAACACTTGGACGGTATCACTCCCCAACGGTTACGATTATGCTACCACATATATCGCAAAACCACAAGGCGACATTACCTTTGCCAATTACAAGTGTAAAAACCTTGTCTTTACTACTATTCAAGACCCAAATCATGTTAACACATATAAATATACAGACGGTATAGTTTTCTTGCAAGCTATGGAAAATGCTAATCCGGGGTACTATCCTTATGCTGTATTTTCAAGTCCAGAAAGCGAATATTTATATGTCAACGTTCATAAGATTGACGGTCTTGTGAAAGATATGCTCTTGTGCGTTGGCGATGCCACTTGTAAAGAAGAATTAAATTTTGGCAAAGAAATATATTTTGGAAAAATTTACGATTTTTATCCATTACCAGACGGTAGCTTTATGATGCTGCTTTCAAAACCAGATGTAGCAGAGATATACGACGAGCTTGATATTTATTCTTCGGGTGACATTGATTTTGATAATGCTAAGATTGATTCAGAACAACTTGAAGCAGAGCTAATTTCATCTCTTTATGAGAGTGATGATTTTATTAAATTCTTGAGTGTTGTCAATGTTTCTGCTAACGAGTATTATACCCAACACGGATATTATGCCGAAGAACTTTCTGACATTAAGTCCTTTATGGACAATATAGAACTTGACCATAAATACACAACAAGCGGCAATTCTCTTACCGCATGGGTAAAGGGAACATTAAGCATTCCTATCAAAAATAGTAATAGAATACAAATCGGCTCGTTCAACGTTAGTTTCTATGTAGAGTTGAGCACCGAAATTTCATACACGGCTTCATTTGAACTTGAAAACTTGCAATTCGACCTAAAAATAACCCAAACAGATAATTTTAATTTCAATTTTAATGTCTCTATCGACATTGATTATTCTTTGGATGAGCGCCCATACATTCAAAACACAGAAACAGGTAAAATTCACCGTTCAGGTTGTGTACATTTAAGCAGCATCAAAGACACGTCAATACTCAAGGGGTTATCTGTTGAAACTGCTGAAAAATATATTAAAGGAAATCCCAATTTAGGATGCAAGCATTGTCAACCCATAGTTGGATTTAAAAGCGAGTTGGTAGTATTAAATACCAATTCTAAAGTTATTCACGCATACGGATGCGCTACATTAACAAACATATCCGATTCAAACAAAAAACTTAGCAAAGAAAAGGCAGGATATTGGATTGAGCAGGGTTATTCTTGCTGTGATTTGTGTCATCCCGATGCAAGAGAAGAAACCAACTATAAGGCAATCTATGTTCAAAAACTGTATTGCTCCGACTGGGAAGATGTTGCCACCGATATAAGACAATGGGCAAAAGATAGCGGCGCTACAGGTCACAATCAAGCAGGAATTAATTTCACAACTATAAATTTGTCACTTGGTGGTTCACCCGTTTTTCTTTCATTTGATTTTAATTTAGTTTTAACTCTCGATATTAAAGCATCATTCAACTACGAATATGCTTATGAACACACTAATATATATGGTTTTCGTACCGTTTGGTTAGATGTTGATAAATATTTTATCGACGTTTCTTCAGAAACCACCAAAAATCATTGTTCGGTTGCAGGAGAAGCGGAACTTAGAGTAGGATTATTAGTTGATGTTAATATTAATATATTGGGTTGTCAAGCATTTGCGGCAGGCATAACTGCGGAATTGGGTGTTTATGCAAGATTAGCGGGTATTTTAGAATGGGATCAAATAAGCAACGAAAACTATGTTGCCGCCTTCTTTGAAGCGGGCATTTACGTTGATATTAATGCTTATTATAACTTCGTAGAATGGGACGGCACACTCAACATTTATGATGACAAATGGGCATTTTTGACCCTTGGCTATGAAAGAGCATACTTCGCCTATGAAACCTACCACGATACACTCGTTATTAATGGATACTTAGACATTGACGAAGCCAATATTCTTAAAGTAAAATATTTTGATCTCAAAACCATGGATACAAGCATAGATGAATTGTCCATGTTTGAAAGTAGCAAATATGATGTAAACATATATTTTGAAAACGGACAATATTGTGATATAGTTAACGGTATTGTTATTGCTAAAGATGGCGCTCCTAGTCAATTTGAAGACACTATGATTATCACAGTCAGCTGCGATTCAAAATGGAGCAGCTTGGAAAAAGAAAACTATGTTTATTATCTTGGCTATTATGAGATTGATATAATCTTTAACGTTAAAAACAACGGGCTTGCTTATCAGCTTAACAGCGATGGTGTTAGCTATTCAGTTGTTGGAATTGGAACTTGTACTGATACCAACCTTGTAATTCCAAACAATTATAAAGGTTTTCCTGTAACTGCTATTGCCAATTCTGCTTTTTGGGGATGTACATTTGAAAGTGTTAATATTCCCAATTCCGTAATTACTATTGGTGATGATGCATTTAGAGATTGCATTAGACTTGCCAATGTAAACATTCCCAATTCCGTAAAACACATTGGATATGGTACATTTAGAGGTTGTATATCTCTTGAAAGTATTGTTATTCCAGATTCAGTATTAACATTGAACAGTTCTGTTTTTATGGATTGCACTACTCTTACAGATGTTGTTGTTGGTAATTCGGTAACCGCTATTCCTGCATCATGTTTTAGATATTGCCTTTCTTTGAGAAATGTAACTATTGGTTCTTCAGTGACATGGATTTCTCATTCTTCTTTTGAATATTGTATGTCTTTAACCAATATTAATTACAATGGTAAGCTCTCACAATGGAAATCCATAGATAAAGGTAACAATTGGAACTATAATACAGGAAAGTACACAATCAGATGTAAAGATGGTGTGTATGATTCTACAGGACCTGACGGTCCACGTCCCGTTGTTGGCAGTTGGTCTGTAATAGGAACAATGGAAGGCACGGTATGGAACGTTGATTTTGAATTAGTAGAAATATCAAGCGGGAAATACCGTAGTGCGCCCCTGTATTTCAACGCAAACGGTGAATTCAAATGCAGAATGGATGGTTCTTGGGATTTAAACTTTGGCAAGAATGGTGACATCAATGGAGAAAACTGTTTAATTAATTCGGCAGGATACTATATAATTGAATTCATTTGGGACGGTATGAGCAGAAGGCCAACAATTAACGTGATTCCTTGTGATTCAAACGGAAATTATTGATATTTAAACATTATGTAAAAAACAAACGGTGAGGATTGCTCCTCACCATTTTTTTTAGGCGTGCGACACGATTTCTTCGTCGCTTTCACGGAAGAGAAGGGAGATGCACCAAATTCCCGCAAGGGCAACAACCGTATAAATTATCCTTGCAAGCATGGTTGCAGGACCGCCGCAAATCCACGCAACAATGTCAAACTGGAACAAACCAATGCTACCCCAGTTCAACGCACCAATGATGGTTAAAATCAATGAAATTTTGTCAATAATCATAAATTTGACCTCCAAATATAAACATATTAATATATTCATACTGCGCAGAAAAAATCTGCTTGGCATTATTTTGCACAGATTTTCAATTTTTTATTCAATTTTGTTTTTGTTGTGTCAATTTTGAATAAATAGAGCGAAGTGGCTCTCAAGTCGTTAAGGTCTACCTTGATGGCAAAGAGGTCGCATCCTCCGTTGAAAAGGCACAGCGCGAACGTGGTGCAAGCCTTATGGGTAATGAGGTTTATTCGTATTAAATAACAGTAAAAGGCGCGGATTTCTCCGCGCCTTTTGGTATATTATTATGGCAATGTTAGTAATATTTATTATTCTATATTTAAGTTCTCTAGTCCATCCATGGTATTCCAAAGTATTCTAATATTACTATAACTATCCCTGCTATTGTGCTAATTTCTAAGAAATGGAGAACTCTTTTTAATCCAATATAATTGACTTGAGCGGTTGGACATTTTTTCTTAATTAAATGTGTCATGATTAAGGAAGGGTTTGTTACTTCAAATGAAACTTTATTTTCTTTACAATACAAACTTAGTGTAACGGGTTTAGCACGTGCTACAAAAAGATTGCCTAGGGAAAAAGATATATGCGTAATGTCTTTGTAATAAATAGTCTGTGGTATCCCATTATTTTCTATTACCAAGAATTCATCGTTTAATGTAATAGTCATTTTCTGAAATAAGTTGAACACTAAATTTAGCAAATATAGAAATATAATATAAGCCGGGATACCGATGATTATTAAAGCGATGCCTATTTTAAAAAAATAGGCAAATCCTTCCGTGTTGAATGACAAACCAACAATAAATAGTGCAGGAACTAATGAGAGTAAAAATTCGGTCAATCCACATGCAAACGATACTGTTAAATTCCTTTTAAATTTCATGATAATAACACTCCTTTGCACCATTTGAGTTATAAATTGCAATAACGTCGCCCTGAAGGTTTCGCTGATAGTAGAAAGCACCCTTATCAACACCACTTGCGATGTAAATTTAACACTTAATATTTCCAATTCCATTATACTTGTATAGGAAGGTTTTGTCAAGAGGGTTGCCACAAGCATAGTCAACATTGGGAAACATCACTCAAATCGGTCTTTTGAACACAACCCCCCTTGACTTTGCATGTTTTTGGTGTTATAATCAAGTCAAGGACGGAATTTATACACAAATCCGCCAAAAATTAGAAGGAAGGAAAAAAATTATGAAGAAAATTTTATCACTTACACTTGTTTGCATTATGATGTTCTCGGCTCTTGCGCTCACATCCTGTGATGACGTTTACAAGAGCGCAGAAAGCTTTGTTAAAGAAAAGCTTGAAGAATGGGGCGTTGTTGAAGCAAGAACAACCATTACAAGAGAAGAGTGGGATGCACTCGTAAACACAAAGAACTTAACACTCATCTTATCAAGCGATGGAAATTTAATGAAATATGAAATAAGTGAATACGCAATATACATTAACTATTCAGGCCAACGTGTTTACTATGCAAAGGTTGACAACAAGCCGTTAATAATTATTCAGGATGAAGCCGGCAATTGGATTGGTGGCGAATTCTCAAACGAATGGCCCACTTTAGATATGGCAGCCCTCTTGGGTGGCGAAGAAATGTTCGATTCTTTGATTTATGACGAAGCGAGAAAAGTATATACAATCGAAAAAAACGGTTCTCACGGTGAATTCAAATTCGAAAACGGTCGCCTTATTGAAGCTGTAATTACCTCTCCCGACTCTGCAGATAAGGTTACAATCACAAAGGTTGGCACAACTGTGGTTGAACTCCCCGATTACATTCCTTATGAAGAGTACATTGCAAACGGCGGATACGGAACAAGTACAGCTCCCAACTAAAAAAGCGCAAAATTGACGCAGAAAGGCATAATTTATGAAGAAAATTTTATCACTTGCACTTGTTTGCATTATGATGTTCTCGGCACTTGCGCTCACATCCTGTGATGATATTATGGGAATGGTTGAAAGCTTTATCAAAAATCAAGGGCAGATCACCGATGATAGCAAAAACGTTAGAACAACCATCACAAAAGAAGAATGGATGGATAACTGGACTTCAAAAAACTACACACTCCAGCTTGATTCAGATTATATGAAAATGAATGTGGTTGCCACAGAAAATGCCATTAAAGTCTCACAGGACGAAATTTCAGAAATTTGTGCAATTATTGATGATGTTATTTATTCAATTGAAAAAATTGATGGCGTTTGGCTTGCTTCACCTTACAATTTCGAATGGCCTGAGATGGCTTTAATTCAAGTTGTTGAAGTGGTTGATCCTGAAATAATGTTTGAAAATTTGACATATGACGAAACAACAAAATTGTATAGCGCATATGACGCAGAAACCAACTCTTCCATGAGCTTTAGATTTGAAGACGGCTTGATGGTTGATGGTATTATCAACATCCCCGGATACATCTACATACATATTACGAACGTTGGAAAAACCACACTCGAGCTTCCCGAGTTCAATTTTGCTTAATAAATAAACATAAACCACCCGAAATTTTCGGGTGGTTTTTTGCTTGCTCGGAACGTGGCGAAAAGTGAATCCACCTGCGATAGCGACACCATATCGAAAATACCGTAGGGCGCACCGTGTGCGTCCTTTTTAGACACAGAGAAATGTTTTTGTGTGATATAAAAAGTTAGTTTGGGTTAAATGGGGGAACTACACCCGTCACGGCGATGCCGTGCCACCCTCTTCTGCGGAAGAGGGCTCGGTAAGACAACCTTTAGGTGTAGCCGTAAAGCTATTTAACAAGATAAAATCACCATATTGTGTGTATAATGTCGCTTACTGTAGGGGCTCACTCCGTGAGCCCGCTCTCAAACCCAAACTAACTTTTTGCCTTCCCATTGAGGGGAAGGGGGACCGCCGAGGCGGTGGATGAGGGGCTCACCATTTAGTTTATGCAATAGATTTCACCACAAACTCCGTAGGGGACGGCACCACGAAGTGTCGTGAGCGCAATGAATGACAACACAGTGTGTTGTCAGAACGCGAGCGTGACCGAGCCCGCAGGCGAGACCCTCGACGACCCGTTCCCAACCCCAACTAACTCTTCAACAAATCAAAATTTACAGTCTACCTAAATGGCTACGCACAAGCAGAGTAAATTTTAGAAAAACAATCCTTGGGGATTGGTTTTCGTAGTTTGGACAAGAAAATCGTCGGTGGGAGTTTACTCACACAAGGCGATTTTATTGGTCAAACCGATAAAACACTCGTGTTTTGTCGAAAATTTACGCAGACGACCACCCAACCCACGCAATAAAAAAGTTTTGCCAAGCTTTTTCAAAAGCGGAAATCGGTACTTTCTAACTTTTTTTCAAAAGCGGAAATCTTTACTTTGTAACTTTAAAACAGCACTCAACTAAGATACACTGTCCGCAGAAGCAGTTATTAGCCCAAAGAGTTCATCATTCCCGACTTAAGTTTGTTCAAGGCACTTTTTTCAATTCGACTAACGTATGAACGTGAAATGTTGAGCATTTGCGCAACCTCACGTTGCGTATAGCTCTTTCTTGTATCAAAAAGCCCATAACGGAGTGTTATAATCTGCCTCTCTCTCTCGTCGAGCACGTTTTTCACAAGACGCAAAGCCCTTTGTGTTTGCGTTTTCTTGTCAAGCTCGTCGCCAAGGTCCTCGTTTGTACTTAAAATATCCATATATGTCAAGGGGTTGCCCTCTCTGTCCATATCAATCGTTTCAGTCAGCGAAACCTCCCCCGTGTGCTTCTTCTGCGCCCTAAAATGCATCAAAATTTCATTCGCTATCTACACGCGACGGATTTTTACCGTCCATCTCACCTGTGTCGGGATTTTCGTAAAGTCCTTCTTCTCCAAACCAATGTACTCTTGCTTCTTCTCCGTTCCACACAATCTTTTTAACGTGCTTTTTGATGATTGAACGTTTTTCCTCTAAGGGTAGATCGTCTGCGGTGAGATGGAGCAAGGCGTTCTTAACCTCGTCAATCTGCTCTTCGGAGAGGCGTTTTTCTTTGATTGATGCTTCCAAAAGCAACTTGTTGCGCTTGTGGTTTTCAATGTCCTGATTTATTTTCTTGATATTGTCATAAATGCCTTTTCTTATTCCATCATCATCTTGAATTGCCAAATCTTTATAGAAACGAGCAATTGATTTTTCACAAGCGGCAATTTGCTTTTCTTCTTCCTTGATGTCGGCTTGATAATTGGCTTGAGATTTGCGAAGCTCTCTCTTTATTTTGTTTATGTCGGAGTTGGGCAAATCTGCCTCATCGTAAAAACGCTTGAATTCTGCCATAATAATTTTGTCAAGCATATTGCCGTTGGGGTTGTCCATTTGGCAAAGCTCGCCGTTTGTCAAAAGCTTTTTGCGGCACACATAGGAGTATATTTTTTCACCCTCGGCATTCAATCTTTTGCTGAGTTTGGGACGCATATAATCGCCGCATTGACCGCAAACTACTATGCCGGAAAGTAAAGCAACGTGTGTGCGAGGTTTGTTGTAATTTTTTGATGAATTTTCTGACAAAAGTTCTTGAACCGCGCACCAATCTGCACCCGAAATCACACCCTTGTGCTTACCAATTGCGGCAATCCACTCGTTCTTAGGGCGCATTTTTGTGCTTTTTTTATCTAACTGAAGCGTACGATTGTAAATCATTACTCCGTGCTTTCCGTCAAAATCGTTTTCATCTGCAAATAAGGGGATTTCGTTTTTGCAAATGTAGGCATAGGCGTCCTTGTCCGCTATCATATACACGGGATTTGTCAAAATCGCCCTGATGGCAAAGCGAGAAAAATCGTTGCCTTCCTTGGTTTTGTGACCGTTTACCATCATAAATTTTTCAGTTTTGGTAAGTGAACGTAATTCCAAAAATTTCTCATAAATAAGTTTAACGATCTTTATTTCACTTGAAATCTGAGTAAGCTTGAACTCGATTTTGTTGCTTTTGTGAGTGATTTTCTCGGAATTATACCCCGTTGGAGTGTTTCCACCGAGCCAACGTCCCGATTTGGCAAGCTCGTGAAGGTTGTCACGGATACGTTCTGCGGTTGTTTCTCTTTCCAATTCAGCAAAAACCGATGCCATCAACAACATAGCTCTGCCCGATGGGGTTGCAGTGTTGTAGTTTCCCTCAACAAATAACATTTTTACGTTTTTCTTGTCCAATTCTTTGAAAAGAGTGGCAAACTCTGCAACGTTACGGCTAATTCGGTCAAGACGGTAAGCGCAAATTCCCTGAATGATGCCTTTGTCCACCAAATCCATCATTTTCTTGAATTCTGGGCGGTTCATATTTTTGCCACTTTTGCCATCATCGGTGAAAATAAGCGCATTTGCGGCTTCTTCTTGAGAAAATTCTTTTGCAATTGCCTGGCGGCACATCTCTGCTTGGTTGCCCAAGCTGTCTCCAACGATTGATGATTTAGATTTTCTGCAGTAAATTGCAAATTGCATAGTTCACACTCCTTTTGCTGTTTATTGATGTGTATTTATTCTATCACACAAAACCCGAATATTCAATAGAATAAGATAGGTAAAAAATATTTTTAAGAATAAAAACAAGCCCCAAAAGCATCGGGACTTGTTTAATTGCAAGAAAAATATACACTTTTCCGATAAATTTACAGTCAAAATAATACACTTTTCCGAAATTTGACAAATCTTTAATTAGGGTGTATAATTGATTTGTTACGAAAATTGTTATTAATGAAGAGAAAGGAGCGTACTAATGCCTTTACAAATAATTCGACAAGACATTACTTTAATAAAATGCGATGCGGTGGTTAATCCGACGGACCGGTGGTTGTCTGGCGGTGGTGGGGCTGATGCTGCTATTCACGATGCTGCCGGTGAGCAATTGGACAAGCATTGCGAAGAGATTGGTTCGCTTTCTGTGGGTGAAGCAATAATCACTCCTGCATACGATATGCCGTATTGCAAGCACATAATCCACGTTGCAGGTCCGATGTGGCGCGGTGGTTTGGAGGGTGAGAGAGTTTTGCTCCGTTCTTGCTATCTTGAGGCGCTCAAACTTGCGTGGGATAACAAGTGCAAGAGTGTTGCTTTCCCACTTATTAGTTCCGGCACGTACTCATATCCCAAGGACAAGGTTTTGAAGCTCGCTACCGCTACAATCAGTGAATTTTTGATGAAGCACGAGATGAACGTTTATCTTGTGGTTTATGATGCTCATTCCTATGAAATTAGCCAAGCTTTGAAAAGCGAACTTGACAAATATATTGAGAGCGTTTACAACCAAGACGACGAGGAATATGAAGACGAGGACGAAGGTTGGCTTAATCCCAAGGAAATGGATTGTTCAAAGGCTTTTCCGATGTGTTCTTGTATTGAAAGCAGCTCATTGGACGATTTCTTTGACGATCTCGACAAGGGATTTAGCGATACACTTTTTGACTACATAGATGCAAAGGGAATAACCGACGTTGAGGCGTACAAGCGCTCGAACGTGAGCCGCAAGGTGTTCTCAAAAATTAAATGCAATAATGCTTATCAGCCTTCGAAGATTACTGCGGTGAGCTTTGCAATTGGTTTGCGTCTCAATCTTGAGGAAACCGAACATCTTTTGAACACCGCAGGAATGTGCCTGTCCCGTTCAAGCAAGTTTGATGTTATTATCGAATACTTTATCAAAACTGGAAAATATCAGGACATTCACGAGGTCAACGAGGTGCTTTATCAGTACGATCAAGTGCTGTTGGGGTGTTGAAAATATTACTAAGGATATACTATGAAAATAAGCAAACAACAAGTGATTGATATTCTTTTACGAGCAAATAAGCCATTAAAAGCCAAAGAAATTGCAAGAGAGATTGACGGTGCGGTCAGAAGTGATGTTAATTCTTTTTTATATCACAATCCAAAATCGTTTGCCAAACAAGATGGAGATGTTTGGGTTTATATAGGATCAAATTCCACGTCTTCTAAGGGTGAAAATAAGATAAAACCAAAGAGCGAAAATCGTTCGAAAGATTACAACCTTTTGTCGAGATTGAAAAATATATATGGCTCTAATGCTAAATTTCACCCAGGGCAAGAAGAGGCAATATTGGATTTGCTTGATGGAAATAAAACTATTGTAGTACAAAAAACCAGTTGGGGAAAAAGTTTAGTATATTTTATGGCTACAAAGATTTTAAGGGAGCAAAACAAGGGACCAGCAATAATTATTAGCCCTTTGCTTGCTTTGATGAGGGATCAAACAAAAGGAAAAACGGAAGTTGATTCACAGCAACTAACGGTAGAATATATTAATTCAACCAACAAATCAGAATGGCCAGATATTTACGATAGAATTCAAAGAAATGAAGTAGATGCTATAATGATTGCACCCGAAAAACTTGACAATCCTAAGTTTTTGGAAGAAATGGAAAAAATTATACCCAAAGTTTCTTTATTCGTTATTGATGAAGCACATTGTATAGCTGACTGGGGGCACGATTTTAGACCAGACTATATGAGAATTCTTGGGTTTGTAAACAAGCTTAAAAAAGGCACGCCGATTTTAGCAACCACGGCTACCGCTAATGCACGCGTTATAGAAGATATTAAGTCTCAAATTGGTAATGATGTTATAATACGTAGAGGCGATTTGGACAGAACAAACTTCAAAATAGATGTATTGGATTTAGGCACAGATGCCCAAAAAATGGATTGGCTATATAGAAATCTCCCGAAATTATCATCAAAAAATCCTGGAATAGTTTATTGTTTAACGAGAAGAGCTTGTAAAAATGTTACTAACAAGTTAAAAGAACATAATATTAATGCTGAAATGTATCACGCTCGGTTATCAGATGAAGAAAAGAATGAAATAGCTGAGCGATTCAAAAATAAGAGAATAGATGTGCTCGTTGCAACAATTGCCTACGGTATGGGTGTTGATAATGGAGAAATATCATTTGTTGTGCACTATCATAAACCTGCTAATTTTGTGGATTATTATCAACAAATAGGGAGAGCAGGTAGGAGTATAAATAAAGTAAAAGATGCTTATGCTATAATTCTTAAAGGAAATAAAGATGATAAAATTAATATGAGGTTTATAGATAATGCCTTTCCAAGAGAAAAAGATATGAGGACTGTACTCTCATATATAGAAAAGCATCCTAAAAAAGGATTAAAACAAATTGCGGCAGCAATTATGGGTTCCTCAAACGATACGCTTGAAGACTATGAAGACAAAGTAAAACAAATACTATCGTTATTATCAATTGATGGTGCAATTGCTAAAAATTCAAAAGGTCAGTATACCAGAACAAGTACATACTGGTATTATAAAACTGCTGAAATTGAGGGCAGGCGTAACCAAAGAATGAAAGAACTTGAAGAGTTTAATGCTTTTGTAGCATCAAAGCAATGCTATATGAAAACTACTCGTATTGCATTATTGGATAAAGGAGCAGAGAATTGTGGAAGATGTGCTAATTGTAAAAAGAAGCATTTTTATGAATAGGTGGAAAAGTACCAGTGAAAGAATTGAAGAATAAAATCAGTAAAATACTTGATGAGCATCCAGAAGGTATAAAAGCAAAGAAAATAGCTAAACTCATCAAGGAAGAGGATACACGGAAAGTAAATAGCATTCTATATTCTTGTCCCAAAGAGTTTGTTATTGATGATAATTTTGAATGGAAACATCGAGCCGATAACGATACTTTTGTAGAAGAATGTGAGACAAGAAATGGTAGAATTAAGAATAAGTCTGGTAAGGTTTTTCATTACTATAATTGCAATCCTAAACTGAGATTTACAGACGATTGTGTAGTTCGAGCTGTTTGTACAATTTTAGATATACCTTGGGATGTGGCTATGATAGAACTTGCTAATAGCGCAATAGAAACTGGCTTTATGTTAAATACCCCTGAAAATTACGGTAAGTATTTAGAAGATAAGGGATACAAAAAACACAAACAACCTACAAATCCTGATGGTACAAAGGTAAGATTTAAGGATTTTGTAAAAAACTTTGATGGCAAAGCGGTTGCACATTGTGGAAAAGGACACGTTACATATATTGAAGATAATTCAACTTGGGACGTATGGGATGTATCTGAAGAAATAGTGGGTAATTATTGGACAAAATAAATTTGTCCCCCGACGAGCGACCTCGGGTTGAATAAAATAGTGTAAGATATAGTCGTAAGGCAGAGATGCCGAGCGACTATATTTTTATTTTGGAGGACAAAACAATGAAGAAAAACGAAAAGATGATTGCAGATTGTGGTGGAAATCAGCCAATAGGTTTGAACAAGTGTCCCAACGGCATTACCGAGCTTGTGTTCATTATTGACCGAAGCGGTTCGATGTCGGGGCTTGAGGCGGATACGATTGGTGGGTTCAACTCGACGATTGAGAGTCAGCGCGATAACGGTGGCAAGGTTTATGTTTCAACGGTGCTTTTCGATCACGAAAGTTACGTGCTTCACGATCGTGTGGACATTGAAAATGTTGAGAAGATGACACGTCGCAACTATCAAGTGCGTGGAAGCACAGCATTGTTAGATGCAGTTGGAGACGCGATGCACCACATCAAAAACGTGCACAAGTATGCAAGACCTGAAGACGTGCCTGAACATACTATTTTTGTGATCACAACGGACGGTATGGAAAATGCGAGCTGCCGTTACACACAGAAAATGATTAAGACGCGTATCACACGCGCACAAAAGGAACGCGGTTGGGAGTTTATCTTCCTTGGAGCAAATATCGATGTGGCGCAGACCGCCGACGACCTCGGAATTCGTCGTGACCGTGCGACTAATTATAAATATGATGCCGACGGTGTTGGCGCTTCCTACAGAACGATGAACCGAGCTATCGCCAACGTTCGTGAGTGCAACGATGAGTTTGATCTCGCTACCATTATGGACGAAGAGGACAAGAAATAACAATTGTGGAGGAAAAGCTATGAGCAAAGAATTAAAATGGGAAAGCTATGAAGATATGCTAAAGCGCAAAAAAGAAGCTGAAGCTAAAAAGGAAGTAAAGACCATCAAGGTGGTTTATGCCGAGCCACCCGATTACTTTCCCGAAGACATAAGACGCCAATATAAGCTTGGTGAGTTTGCCGAGCCAAAAGATGATAAAAAATAACCGTGTCCTGAAAATCCAGGCACGGGGAAAATCGCTGTTGAGGTGTAGCAATGTGACTACACCTCACAAAACTTGAAAATAAGTATATAAATTTGTCGAATTTTGTGATATAATGTATACAAGGTGGTGATTTAATGAAAATCAAAATAATGAGAAGGACTGCTTTGCAGGATTTGGCTCTGGAACCATTCGAGGAACGTGTCGCAGTGATTAGTATCACAAGTGTGCATAATCCAATAGTTGAACTTGAAAATATGCCTCAAGAAATATTGAGACTTAACTTTGATGACCTGGATAATGATGCGGTTGCTGACCAGCTTGGTCCCAATCCCACTCCCGAGCATCGCAAGAGTATTGAGGAAAAATATCATATGCTCAGTGACGAGCAAGCTCAACAGGTGGCGGAGTTTTATAATCGTGTGAAAGGCAATGTCGATACTTTAATTTGCCAATGCGAGTATGGTCAATCTCGAAGCGCAGGCGTTGCTGCTGCAATTATCGAATACACCACCGGCAAAGGAATACGTGTCTTTGTTGACGATAGGTATTTTCCTAATAAGTTTGTTTTTAGGAAAGTTTATAATGCGTTGAAAAACTATGAATAAGGAGAATAAGAAATGTCATTAGAAAGTAAAGAAATAATCAAATGTCCTGAATGTGGAAAGGATAATGAATTTATTGTTTGGCAGAGTTTGAATGGTAATCTTGATCCAGATGCCAAGCAGCAATTGCTTGATGGAACATTGTTTCATTTTAAATGTGAATGTTGCGGTTATGAGAGTAATATTGTGTATCCCATACTTTACAACGATATGGATAACAATGTAATGATTTATTTCGTAAAAGAAGACGAAATTGATGAAATCAAAAGCACATTTGCTTTCAAATCAGAATTTGGACAAGCTATGGCAGATTATAGAATAAGAATTGTAACTGACCAAAACTCATTGAGAGAAAAGGCAATTATTTTTGAAAATAAGTTAGATGACCGCGTTGTTGAAATCCTTAAACTAATTTATTTCTCAAATCTTAGACAAACTCAATCTGATGCGAAGGTTGAAGTTGCTTATTTTATGGTTGATGACGGAGAATACTATATTCATTTCCTTGGTGAAACACCATTAACTGCTAAGGTTAGTCCTTCTCTTTACGAGCAAGTAGCAAATGATCTGGTGGGCAAACTTGAAGAAGTTGAAGATGAATATATTATTGATATGCAGTGGGCAATAAAGGCTTTGAGTAAAAAATAAAGCGAGGAAAACAAAATGAGCACTATAGTTTTAATTAATGCTTCTTGTGCCGACCAAACAGTCGATGCTGTAGTCAATGCCGCAAATAATCGTTTGTGGGCAGGTGGTGGTATCTGCGGAGTGATATTTCAAAAGGCAGGAATTTCACAATTAACTGCCGCGTGTAAGCAATACAAGACACCTTTGAAGGACGGCTCTGCGGTAATTACCCCCGCATTTAATATGACAAATGCAAAATACATAATTCACGCAGTGGGTCCCGATTTTTCGAGAACTCCGACCGCCTTTAAAGAATTGTTTGACGCATACTATAACTCGCTTGTGGTGCTTATGGAGAACGATTTGCATAGCATTTCATTCCCACTTATAAGCTCGGGAATATTCGGTGGAAGATTAGCAGACCCTGTGGGTGAATCCACAAAGCAATGTTGCAGAGCGTATCAAAAGTTTGTTGCGGACTATCCCAACTATAACGTTGACGTTAAATTGTGCGCGTTCACTACACAGTCAATGCAACAAGCACGGGTTGTTTTTGATAAATTTGATTTGGGTGAATGATTATTCCACTGTAAGTGACAAATATAAAATTAAATTATATTGAAACGTGATTGCAAGGCTGAGAAGCGAGCAATCACATTTCTTTTTTTGATATAAGTAAATATTTTGCGTACTCGCTTAAAAATTTTCTTGTTTTTTTGAAGAATTTTGTCGAGAATATGGGTAATATATTATGTCGTGTAAATAAAATGTTATTGCAATCATTTAATTTTATCATTTTTGCGAAAATGATAAAATTAAACTTGACAAATGATCATAATAAGGGTATAATATATGTAGAAAAATATATTTTTAGAGGTTATTATGAGAAATTATGCTTATAACAACAAGTGGCAAAAGCTTTTGACGCCAGAAATTGTTTTGTTGTTGACACAAATTCACGAATATAAAGGTGAGCAAACCTTGTTTATGGAAACCAAAGCTGACACACTTACACAGCTTGTTGAAATCGCAAAAATACAGAGTACTGAAGCATCAAACAAAATCGAAGGTATTTATACTTCCGACGAACGTTTAAAGAGCATTGTTGCAAACAAAACTATGCCTCGAACAAGAAATGAGCAGGAAATTGCGGGTTATCGTGACGTGCTTGCAACTATTCACGAAAGCTACACATATATCCCTGTTAAGCCATCTATTATTTTGCAGCTCCATCGAGATTTGTACAAATTTAGTGGCAAATCCATTGGCGGAAATTACAAGGCATCTGAAAACGTGATTGCAGAGGAAGATGAAGTGGGTAATAAACGCATTCGTTTTCAGCCTGTAGCTCCTTGGGAAACACCAGGAGCAATAGAAGCTATATGTGCAGAATTTGATGAAGCACTTTCGCGCACTGATGTGGATCCTCTTTTAATTATTCCAATGTTTGTGTTGGATTTTCTTTGCATTCACCCATTTAACGATGGAAATGGTAGAATGAGCCGTTTGCTTACGTTATTGCTTTTGTATCGTGCAGGATATATCGTTGGAAAATATATCAGTATTGAAAAATTAATTGAGCAAACTAAAGAAACATATTATGAGGCGCTTCAAAGCAGTTCTGCAAATTGGCACGCGGGAGAAAACGATTATATTCCTTTTGTTCAATATACACTCGGTATAGTACTTGCGGCTTATCGTGAATTTTCAGCAAGAATGAAATCAATGGCTACAAATAATATGTCAAAGCCCGAGCGTATCAGAGAACTTATAAAAACTACTCTTGGAACGATTACAAAAACAGAAATTATGAAAAAATGCCCTGACATAAGCCAGGTAACGGTACAAAGAGCACTTAATGATTTGGTTACAAGCGGAGAAATTTTGAAAATTGGCGGCGGACGTTACACCGCATATATGTGGAATCACGAAAAAGGAGAATAAAAATGATTACAGGCGAACTTAAAAATAGAATTGACGGACTTTGGAATGTATTTGCAGCAGGGGGACTTGTAAATCCCCTTGACGTAATTGAGCAGATTACATATCTTATGTTTATTCACGATCTTGATGATACCGACAATATGCGTGCAAAGGAAGCCGTTATGCTTGGGCTTCCTCATAAGAGCGTTTTTGCAGACAAAGTAAAGGTTGGCGAGCGCGAAATTGACGGAAACCAACTCAAGTGGTCAGTATTCCACGATTATCCTGCAGGCAAGATGTATGCAACCGTGCAGGAATGGGTGTTCCCATTTATTAAAAACCTTCACGATGATAAGGATAGCGCATATTCCAAATATATGGACGATGCGATTTTCAAAATCCCCACACCCTTGCTTCTTGAAAAAATAGTAACTACACTTGACGATATTTATGCTCAAATGGCGCAAATTAAGGATACGGACATTCGCGGTGACGTTTATGAGTATTTGCTTTCTAAAATTGCGCAGTCCGGACTTAACGGTCAGTTCCGTACCCCTCGACACATCATTCGTATGATGGTCGAGCTTATGGATCCTAAGGCAGATGAGGTTATTTGCGACCCCGCGTGTGGCACGTCGGGATTTCTTGTTGCGGCAGGGGATTACTTGAAGGAAAAGCGCAAAGAGGAGATTTTCTTCAACAGACAAAAGAAGGCGCACTATATGAACGGTATGTTCCACGGTTACGATATGGACAGAACAATGCTTCGTATTGGCGCAATGAATATGATGACGCACGGAGTGGACAACCCCTATATCGAATATCGTGATAGCTTGTCCGACCAGAATACGGATAAGGAGAAATACTCACTTATTCTTGCAAATCCACCCTTTAAGGGAAGTCTTGACTACGATACAGTTTCTGCAGACTTGCTCAAGGTTTGCAAAACCAAAAAGACCGAGCTTTTGTTCCTCGCGTTGATGCTTCGTATGCTTCGCGTGGGCGGAAGATGTGCGGTTATCGTTCCCGATGGAGTACTTTTCGGCTCATCAACTGCGCACAAGGCAATTCGCAAGGCGATTGTTGATGACAATAGACTTGAAGCGGTTATTTCTATGCCTTCAGGCGTGTTCAAGCCCTATGCGGGAGTTTCAACAGGAATTCTTATTTTCACAAAGACAGGTCACGGTGGCACTGATAATGTTTGGTTCTATGATATGCAAGCGGACGGATTTAGCTTGGACGATAAGCGCACTGAGGTAAAGGAAAATGACATTCCCGATATTATCGCGCGTTTCCGTAACCGTGATGGCGAAATGGATCGCGCACGTACCGAAAAGAGCTTCTTCGTCCCCAAGTCCGAGATTGTTTCAAACGATTATGACCTTTCAATAAATAAGTATAAAAAGACGGAATATAAGCCCGTGGAGTATGCTCCCACAAAAGAAATTTTGAGAGAATTGATGAAACTTGAAAAAGAGATTAATAATGGATTGATAGAATTGGAGGATATCTTAAATGACTAATAATGAGAAAAACGGACAGATTATACTTTATTCGACTGATACGCAAAAAGAATTTGTAAATGTAATATTCAAAGATGAGAATTTTTGGCTTACTCAAAAATCAATGGCGGAGTTATTTGATTGTAGCCCTGATAATATTTCTTTGCACTTAAAGAACATATTTGCAGACGAGGAACTTGATAAAAATTCAGTTGCCGAGATTTTCTCGGTAACTGCCGCAGACGGAAAAAATTATAAAACACAATGCTATAATCTCGACGCAATTATAGCAGTAGGCTACAGAGTAAATTCCAAGAAAGCAACAAAATTTCGCCAATGGGCTACTCAGACATTGAAAGAATACATACAAAAAGGCTTTGTATTAAATGATGATTTAATGAAAAACGGTAGACCTTTTGGAAAGGACTATTTTGATGAGCTTTTGGAACGCATTCGCGAGATCAGAGCAAGCGAGCGTCGCGCATATCAAAAAATAGCTGATATTTTTGAACAATGTAGTTATGATTATGATAAAAACAGCGACACAACCAAGGAATTTTATGCCTTTGTTCAGAACAAATTGCATTATGCTGTTACGGGAAAAACTGCAGCAGAAATCATCAGCGAAAGAGCCACATTGGATAGTCCCACAATGGGTCTTACTACTTGGAAAGGCGCTCCGGACGGAAAAATATATAAAAGTGATATCACGGTAGCAAAAAACTATCTCAATCAAAAAGAAATTTCAAGGCTTAATCGTCTTGTTACTATGTTTATTGATCACGCTGAGTTGATGGCGGAAGACGAACAACTAATGAGTATGCAAGATTGGTTGAGAGAAACAGATATGTTTTTGGTTGCTACTCGTCGAGAAGTATTAGAAGGCAAAGGAAAGATATCTCACGCAGAAGCAGTTCGCAAGGTGAACGAGGTTTATAAAGAATTCAGAAAAAAACAAGATGCTGATTATATCTCTGACTTTGATAAAGAAACCGCCAAATACTTAAAGGGTGAGTGAGATGGCTAAAAAGAAAAATAAAAATGATAAACCTCAGGTTATTAATAATATTCAAGAAGTAAAAATTGAAATTGATTATGATAAACTGGGCGAAACAATTAAAAAATCAATTTCACAGGATGCCGAAGAAGAAAATATAGATAAGAGCGAATTTAAAAAAGCCACATTAAAAGAGTGGATTACTGTTATAGGGTGGATTATTACAAATAAAGCAGAGACAAAAGGTAAGATGACACCTGTATTATTAAGTATGATTATTAAAGGATTCTTTAATTTTTTGGCAGTTCTATTTACTATTTTAGGTGTGCTTGCGATTGTTGTGAGTATTATAGGAATTGTGGGTTTAGTAAAAACAGTTGAATTATTGACTATCAATACTCTATATTTTATTGGTCTCTTTTCAATAGGTATTTCTTTACTGTCATTTGCTTTTGTACTAAAAATTAGTGCTAATGAATTCAGCAAAGAAAAGGATCGAAATTATATTGTTTCTGTATTTTCAGGTATTGTAAGTTTTGCGGCTTTAATAGTAGCATTGGTAGCACTTTTTAAGGGGGTGGGATAATGGCGAGATTAGCAGATATATGTGAAATATTAGATTACAAAAGAGTGCCGATAACTGCGTCCAGCAGAAAAGCAGGTATATACCCTTATTATGGCGCAAATGGCATTCAAGATTATGTGGACGACTACATATTTGATGATGAGCTTGTTCTGCTGGCAGAGGACGGGGGTCACTTTGGCTCACCTGATAAGCCAATAGCTTACCGTGTGTCAGGAAAATGTTGGGTTAATAATCATGCACATGTATTGAAACCCAAAACTGATTTGGATGTTGATTATTTGTGCTATTCCTTAATGTACAGAGATGTTTCTAATATAGTAAACGGTGCAACGCGTCAAAAACTAACTCAGGCAGATATGAGAGAAATTGATATACCATTATTACCACTTAACGAACAAAAAGCAATTGTTAACGAGCTTAATAGGGTATTCGATTTGATAGTTCTCCGCAAACAGCAACTTGCAAAATTGGACGAGCTTGTCAAATCCCGATTTATCGAGATGTTTGGTGATCCGATAACTAACTCGAAAGGACTTAAAACCAATGCTCTTAAAGATGTTTTGGTTTTGAAGGCTGGAGATTTTACCGCGGCCTCAGATATTTCTGACGAGCAAACAGCGGAATATCAATATCCCTGTTATGGCGGTAACGGAATTAGGGGCTATGTCACTGAATACAACCAAGAAGGTGCGTACTCTTTAATTGGCAGACAGGGTGCTCTAAGTGGAAATGTTCAATATGCTAAAGGTCGTTTTAGAAACACCGAGCATGCGCTTTTAGTAACGCCCACCGTCGCAATGAATAGCATTTGGTTAAATCAACTGCTGATCAACCTTGATTTAAAAAGATATCAAACTGGCGCAGCGCAGCCAGGGTTATCAGTTAAGAACCTACAGGGAATTCCTATTATTTCAGTCGTGTTGAGTGAACAAAACGCATTCGCAGCCTTCGTCGAACAGACCGACAAATCGAAATTAGAAATTCAGAAGAGCTTACAACAACTCGAAACACTAAAAAAAGCATTGATGCAAAAATATTTTGGGTGAGGTGAAAATGATATGGGTAAATATGGAAATGCTCCAGAATCAAATGTGTGTAAAATTACATTTATTCTTGGGAATGGATTTGATTTAAATCTCGGAATGAAAACCAAATATACTGATATGTATTTTGGATATATGGAAGAGCCATCAAATAGTAAAAATATAGAGAAGTTTAAAAATGTTCTTGAAAATCAAATCCCTTTTGATAAATGGGGGGATTTTGAGTTGGGAATGGCTGATTATGCTAAAACTCTATCTTCGGAACAAGAATTGGTTGAGTGTGTGCGAGATTTCAAAAGATATTTAGTTGAACATTTAGAGCGTGAATATCAAAGACTTAAAAATGCTATCTTTGAAATACAAAATCCATCTGAAATGACAAGAATTTTGTCAAGTTCTTTATATAGATTTTATTCCGGATTGTCAAAAAACGATATTAACAGTATAAATAGATTTGTAAATAACAAATCTATAGAAATCAATATTATCACATTTAATTATACTAATTCTTTGGAATTGTTATTAGACTATTCTACTATACCTACACGTTCATCAATAAATGCACCAATTCATATTCATGGAAGTTTAGACGAAAATGTAGTATTAGGGGTAGATAATCAAGAACAATTGTCTGAATTACCATACAAATTAACTCGAAATGGTAGGCGCGCTTTCATTAAAACGTATTTCAATGAAGATTATGATAATGAAAAGGTAAAAAAGGCGATTAATACCATTTATGAAAGTGATATAATTTGTACGTATGGGTTTGCAATGGGAGAAAGTGACAAGTTGTGGGTTGATACAATCGTCGCTTGGTTGCAAGATAAACCCAAGGGTCACTTGGTCTGTTATCAATACGATGATAAAAAATATTATAAATATAATTTTGATGAAATGATGGAAGCTGAAGACGAGAAAAAAGAACAATTACTTGCTAAATTTGGAATTGACAATGAATTAATGTTATCAAAAATACATATACCTGTTGGATCTAATATTTTTGATTTCAAAGAAATTAGAAAGAAATTAGAGTATATACTTGAGCCAATAATTTAGCTAAAAAAGAAAGGAAATCATATGACCAACTTCGATTTCTTAAACAAGAACCCCGATTTTGATGCGTTTAGTGACGTGGCGATTTCGGCGGAGAAATTATTACATATAGACATTGATGCCTGCGTTATTAATTGTCGCAGGGCAATGGAGTTTGCGATCAAGTGGATGTATTCCGTTGACCGTGATCTCGTTATGCCTTATCAGGACAACCTTGTTTCGCTTATGAATGAGGACAGCTTTAGGTGTTTGATCGGTAACGACATTTGGCGACGTCTTGAATACATTCGCAAGCTTGGTAACAATGCGGCGCACGGTGGAAAAAAGATTACGCGTGAGCAGGCGGAGCTTTGCATTGAAAACCTTTTTGTGTTCCTTGATTGTCTTGCGTGCTACTATTCAGCAGATTATGAGGAGCAAGGGTTTGATAAGTCTTTGCTTGAGCTTACAGTTGAAGAAGCAGTTTCGTTTGTGCCCGATTTTGATGTTGATATTAATCAGCTTATAGAAGAAAACAAGGCGCTCAAGGACGAGCTTACCGCACGCCGTGCCGAGCAGCAGCAGACCTATGTGCCGAAGCCACTTGATCTTTCCGAATACAAAACGAGAAAGATATATATTGACGTTATGCTTCAAGATGCGGGCTGGACCGAGGGCAAGGATTGGATAAACGAGGTTGAGCTCTACGGAATGCCCAACAAGAGTGAGGTGGGATATGCCGATTATGTTCTCTATGGTGACGACGGCAAGCCCCTTGCAGTGATTGAGGCAAAGCGTACTTGCGTTGACGTGTCCAAGGGCAGACAACAGGCAAAGCTTTATGCCGATCTTTTGGAACAAAAATACGGTCGCAGACCGATTATTTTCCTCTCAAACGGTTTTGATACTCATATTTGGGATGACAAATATTATCCCGAACGCAAAGTGGCGGCCATTTATTCAAAGCGCGATCTTGAAAAGCTTTTCAATCTTCACACTATGCGAGCAAGTCTTAAAAACGTGATGGTGGACAAGCATATTGCGGGAAGATATTATCAAGAGGGAGCAATCAAGGCGGTTTGTGAGGCATTTGATAAGAAAAATCGCAGAAAAGCGCTTCTTGTTATGGCAACTGGTTCGGGGAAAACGAGAACTGTTATTGCTCTTTGCAAGGTTTTGCTTGATCACGGTTGGGTGAAGAATATTTTGTTTCTTGCTGACCGAAATTCACTTGTTACACAGGCAAAGCGTGCCTTTGTAAATATGTTGCCCGACCTTTCTGTCACTAATCTCTGTGAGGATAAGGAAAACTTTGACGCGCGTTGTGTATTCTCGACCTATCAAACAATGATGAATTGTATTGATACAGTTAAAGATGAAAATCAAAGAAAGCTTTTTACGGTTGGGCATTTTGACCTTGTTATCGTTGACGAGGCGCACCGTTCAATTTATAACAAATATAAGGATATTTTCAATTATTTCGATGCTCCATTGGTGGGGTTAACCGCTACACCCAAGGACGAGATTGACAAGAATACTTATGAGATATTTGAACTTGAAAACGGTATTCCTACCTATGGTTACGAGCTTGCCCAAGCTGTTACTGACGGATTTCTTGTTGATTTTGTATCAGTTGAAAGCAAACTCAAGTTTATCGAGCAGGGTATTGTTTATGATGACCTTTCCGAAGCGGATAAAGAGGCATACGAAAACACTTTTGAGGACGAAAACGGTGAATTGCCCGAAAGTATTGCTTCATCTGCAATCAATGAGTGGGTGTTTAACGAGGATACTATTCGTCAAGTATTGCACATTCTTATGAATGACGGTTTGCGTGTTGATTATGGCGAAAAGCTTGGTAAAACAATCATTTTTGCAAAAAATCACGAGCACGCTGAAAAGATCCACGAAATTTTCGGCAAGGAATACCCTCATCTTCCCGGTTATACTAAGGTCATTGATAACTATATGACCTATGCGCAAAGTGCGATTGACGAATTTTCAGATTCCACGAAAATGCCTCAAATTGCAATTTCCGTTGATATGCTTGATACGGGTATTGACGTGCCCGAGGTTCTTAACCTTGTATTCTTCAAGAAGGTTATGAGTAAGGCCAAATTCTGGCAAATGATCGGTCGTGGTACTCGTCGTTGCGATGGACTAATGGACGGTAAAGATAAGGATAAGTTCTATATTTTCGATTTTTGTGGAAACTTTGAGTTCTTCCGTATGAATAACGGACGTCCAACAGCAAATTTGATTGCGTTGCAAGGTGCTATCTTTAAATTAAAGGCACAAATTGCTTATAAATTGCAGGATCTTGTGTATCAGACTTCCGAGTTGATTGATTTCCGTAAATCTTTAGTAGATGATATGGTACGCAAAGTTAATGAACTCAACAAAGAAAATTTTGCTGTTCGTCAGCATTTGCGTTATGTGGAGAAGTATTCAAATGCAGAGAATTATAATGTTCTCACATATGAAGACACTCTTTTGATGTCCCAAGAACTTGCTCCTTTAATTACTCCTGATGAGGACGAGGCATCAGCCGTACGATTTGATGCCTTGATGTATGGAATTGAACTTGCATATCTTGCGGGCAAGAAATATGCTCGCGCTCGCACTGATCTCTATAAAAAGGTTTCGGGAATTGCAAGTGTAGCAAACATTCCCGAGATTATGTCAAAATCTGAACTTATTAATAAGATTTTGCATACTGATTATCTTGATAATGCCGGCATTAACGAGTTTGAACATATCCGCGAAAATCTTCGTGATTTGGTGAAATATATTCCTAAAAGACGCATAAAATATATCACTAATTTCGATGAGGAAATTTTGAATGTTGAATGGAACGATTCCGAATTAGAGAATGACGATCTGAAAAATTATAAAGCTAAAGCTGAATATTATATTCGTCAACATCAAGATGAATACGTTATTGCTAAACTTAGAAATAACATTCCTTTGAACGAAGACGATATTAAGACACTTGAAAATATTTTGTGGAGTGAAGTTGGAAGCAAAAAGGAATATGAAGCTGAATATGGTCAAAAGCCTCTTGGTGAGCTTGTTCGCGAAATTGTGGGGCTTGATATGGCGGCAGCTAAAGAAGCCTTTGCAGAATATTTGAATAGTGTCAATCTTGATGCAAATCAAATTTATTTTGTAAACCAAATTATAGAATATATAGTTCACAATGGTATTTTGAAGGATTTTACAGTTCTCCAAGAGCCGCCATTTACCGATAAAGGTAGTATTGTTGAAATATTCACAGATGTTTCGGTATGGTTCGGTTTGCGAAAGATAATCGACCAAATTAATAGAAATGCTGCGGCATAATACAAGGGACGAGGAGTAATCCTCGTCCCTTAAATTGTATTGAAAAATCCTTGTATAGAAAAACAAGTTCATATTTTCATCTTTCATAATTATGTTAACGGCGATGATGCCGAATTTTTTTATGAGAGGTGTTTATATGAGCTTTTTTATTATTCCAGGGAATATTTTTTCTTATGATTTGAAACCAAATGAGATTGCGGTTTTTGCGTTTCTTTGCTCGTGTGCGGACAACAAGACTTTTGATTGTTTTCCAAGTGTTAAGAAGATTGCAAAGGTTTGCAATATGGGACAATCGACTGTGAGGGCGGTAATTCACGCTCTGCAAGAAAAAGGTTTAATCAAAATAAAGTCCCAGTACAAGCTGGTGCCTGATACTGATAAGCGTAGACAAACGTCCAATCTTTATCACGTATCATTTCTTGAAGAGTGTCGCAAGGAAGAGCGAGAAATGAAACAATTCTATAAATCTATGAAGAGGATACCGCATAGTAAAGAGGGGGTGCCTCCAGGAGATAGAGACCAATTAACTAAACCTAATATAACTACGACCCACATCGAAAACAAGCCTTCTGGTTCTCAAAAGTCTTGTCCCGATGTATCTGTTTCTTCAAATGAAACAGATTTTTCAACGCTTAGAGATGCGTGTGTTCAAGAACTTACCTACTATGGTGAAGAGCTGTCCTGTTGTGGTTGGATTGTTCACGAGGCTTTGAATAGTATATGGAACGATCTTGTGTTTGATAGTGATAACCCCCTTGCTCAAAGGAAGTTGATACTAAAACATCTAAATGCTAAACTCGTAGTCAAGGTGTTGAACGGATTTGAAATTGATGGCGCCTATCATACGTATCTTGATGAAACTATTAGGTTTGTTAGGTGGTGTAAAGAACAGCCACCACACCCATCTATTGGCCACAAACCGAGAACTTTGGAGGAATGTAGGGTATACGTAGATGACTACCTTAAATATAACATCAGTAGAAATTTATCAGCTTGGTCTATAAAAGTTATGGCTAACAGCATTGCCAAACTATATGGCTGCAGTAGTCGAGAATTTATTCCAACCCCACAAAGAAAAAGAAGCAATATTACGCGTTCTCGCGGCAGTAAGGTTCGTGACAAGAACTACAGTGAGAAAAACAACCAAGATGTTTTGTTACTCAATCGAGTTGTTGGAATGCGGAGGTCGGAGCTGGCACAAATACGTGGCTCGGATTTGATGTTCATTGAAGGAAATCCCTATATAAAGATTTCGAGAGGTACTAAAGGCGGAAAGGTTAGATACTCGGAGCTTGCCGGGCACCCTGAAGAAATCGAAAAAGTTGTTGAGATGTTTAGGTCTGCAGGCAACAAGAAATTATGCCCACACCCAAATTCGAATATTGATTTTCACGGATTGAGAAGAGAGTATGCAAAATCTCTCTATTCAAAATATGCAACTGATTATAGTGAATACAGCAAATGTAGGTTGCTGGTTTATAAGCACAAAATCATTGGTTCTTACACAACAAAAAACGGTCGCAAAAGTGTTAAGGAGTTCAATCGCTTGTGCAAGGAACTTAACATATCATCTGATGCAAAAGGCTTATGCGATGTGTCGGGCGTCTATCATTGCAGAAATGATCTTAAAAATGTACATTATTCAAGAGAAGCTCTATATATTGTCAGTAGCAATCTCGGTCATAATAGAGCCGACGTCTCGATTTTTTATTTGCATTAATTCAAATTATGAATTTACAAATTGTTAACATTTGGCTCTAAAAACGCCAAAAAGCACACGAAATCCCGTAAACCCTTGATTTATAAGGGTTTGCGGGTTTTTGTTGTCTAAAAACGCAAAAAATCCTTGTATAAAAAAATTATCTCCCCTTTTCATCTTGCATACCTATAGCAGAAAGCTCGAAGGAGTTCATATCGAACCGATCCTGAGCATAAGTTATCAAGAGAAAAGGAGACACAATATGAGAAAAATCAAAGAAATCAAGGTAGTAATGAACCGTCCCGCAAGCGCAGAACAGATGGAGGCAATTTATGCAACGATGGCAAAGGCAAAGCTCGGTCAAATCAAGTCAAAGCTTGATGAAATTGACTGTTCTGCGGGACAACAGGAAGAAATTCTCGACTATGTAGTAAAAGAAATGAAAACTAAAAAATAAAGGTACATAATGGAAGGCAGAGCAAAAATCTCTGCCTTCTGTTTTTACTTAAAAAACTTTTCCCATAGCTTTTTGCTAATTCTGACGTTCTCGTTTTCCCAGTTTATAACGGCAGTTTTTGAAACTCCAAGATGCCTTGCAAACGCGCGCTTGCTCATTCCGAGTTGCTCGCGTTTCTTTTTCACTTCCGCAGCTTGTCCATTGTAGAGAAAAAGATTGTAATCGTCAAGAAAATTGCTAACATCAACCCCATAGAGCTCAGCAAGTGCCAAAAGCTTGTCCTTGGGGTAGTGATTATTTAGGCCCATTGTTTCGTAACGAAAATACGTAGTTCTATCAACTCCGATAAAGTCCGCAACCTCGCGTTGCAATAGCCCGTGTTTGTGTCGATACCAACGAAGCTTGTCCGCAACACTTGGCGCATCTTCGGGGGAGGGATATTTCTTGAAAAATAACTCGGCATCTACAATCTTGCTTGGTGTGTTAACACTAATTGTGAAAACAATTAGCAAAGAAAGGCGCTTTCCATTGCTCACGATATACAAATTCCCACTGATTTTCTTGAAAATGCGCCACTCGATGTCCTGTGGTACTTCTTTTACTACATCGCAATTCATAAAGTCCGTTATGTTAGGATAGCATTCTGCACACACCTTGCGCCATAGGTGGCAAAGCGAGTGCCACTTTCAATTTTAAAGGTGTCAATCGCCTTTACAAGACCGATTATGCCAATCGAAACCAAGTCCTCGCTGTCGGGATAGGTGGAATAATATTTCTTCACAATGTGCGAAACAAGGCGAAGATTGTGCAAAATCAACTTTTGTCGGGCATCCTCGTCGCCACTCTTAACAAGCAGGAATGCGTCCCTCTCCTCACTTGCAGAAAGCGGGGGTGGAAATTTATTTGGCGTCGAAACACCCAAAATTAAATGGTATATGTGAAAAATCAAACTAAAAACAAAACTTAGCATATCTTCCTCCCAAAATCAAGTTTATTAATTCTATGCCACAAATTTTTATTTTTGCTTGTACAGTGCGGATTTTAAAAAAACTCTTGATTTTATATCAATTTATTGATATAATTTTCTTATAAACCACAAAATTTGACAAGGAGATACTTATGGCAGGAAAGAAAACCACCAAATCAAAGAAAAAGGCGCAAAAGAAATTACTTAAAGCTATATTTGGCAAGGCGTTGCCAATAGTTATGCTCATATTTGCGCTCCTTGCGTTTGCATTTAACTATTTTTATGAAAATAACAGCGAATTTCGTTCATTTATAAACGAAATTCTTTACGATACCGCAACTGTTCAAAGACCGTATATCGACCCCAACGGAACAGAGATTGCCGTGCATTTTTTGGACGTTGGACAGGGCGATTCAACGCTTTTCCAAACTCCGCAGGGAAGCATATTGGTGGATTGCGGTGAAAACGATTTTCAAGAAAGAGTTGTTGAATATCTTCACGCACAGGGAATTTATGAGCTTGAATATTTCATAATCACCCACCCCGACTCCGACCACATGGGAGGTGCGCCATACATTCTTGAAAATATCAAGGTTAAAAAATTCATTATCAACGGTCAAGAAAAGGACACAAAATTCTTCACCGATACGCTCGACGTGATTGAAAATCGTGAAATCGACCACGATATTGCATATCCCGGCGACGTTATTCAATTGGGTGCGCTTCAAATCTCAGTGCTTGGACCTTACCGACTTGATTTTTCCGACTCCGAGTGGAATAATGCAAGCCTAATTCTTTACGCAACCTATGGAAACAGATCCTTCCTTCTCACCGGCGACGCCGAAAAAGAGGGCGAAGCGGATCTTCTTAAATATCACAAATTCGACATTGATTGCGACGTGTTCTCGGCAGGGCATCACGGCTCAAAAACATCCAACTCAAAAGAATTGCTTGAGGCGGCAACACCTCAATACGTTGTAATTTCCTGCGGCAAGGACAACAAACACAAGCACCCCAATCAAGAGGCGCTTGACGTATTTGCCAGTGTTGGAGCAACCGTTTTCAGAACCGACGAGCTTGGCTCGATTGTGTTTGTAACCGACGGTGAAAATTTAGTAAAAAAATAACGGAGTTAAATATGTATTCTAAGATATTTAGTGCAGGAATAATCGGAATTGACGGTTTTATCGTTACAGTTGAATGCTCCGCACGAAACAAATTGCCCGAATTCGACCTTGTTGGGCTTCCCGACGCAGCGGTTAAAGAGGCGAAGGAGAGGGTTAGAAATGCGTGTGCTAACAGTGGAATTCCATTTCCATCGGGCGCACTCACGGTAAACCTTGCTCCTGCAGACAAAAAGAAAGAGGGCTCGGCACTCGACCTACCCATTTTACTTGCAATTCTTCACGCAGGTGCAATTATTCATCCCGATAGAGATTTTTCTAAAAAATGCTTTGTGGGTGAACTTTCCCTCTCCGGTGAGGTCAGGGGCATTCGTGGTGCGCTTTCAATGTGCGTTGCGGCTCGTGATGCGGGATTTACCGATTTTTACGTTCCTGCAGTCAATGCCGAAGAGGCGGTTGCGGTGAGCGGAATAAACGTTATCCCCGTTAGTAATATTGCCGACCTTGTGCGCCATTTGAATGGCAATTTTGATTTGCATCCCATCAAATATGACCCCTCAAAATTCAAGCAAAATACAGTTCACAGACCGGACGATTTTTGCGACGTTAAGGGTCAGGAATTTGCAAAAAGAGCAATGGAAATTGCCGCTGTTGGTGGTCATAATATCCTTTTAATTGGACCACCTGGAACGGGTAAATCAATGATTGCAAAGCGATTGCCAAGCATTTTGCCACCACTTTCGTTTGAAGAATCCATTGAAAGCACAAAAATTTATTCAATTTCGGGCGGACTTAAAAACGGTGAGTCCCTGCTCTATACCCGACCATTCAGAGCGCCACACCATACCTTAAGTGCGGTTTCGCTCGTCGGCGGCGGTGCAAACCCCATGCCTGGCGAGGTTTCACTTGCTCATAACGGAGTTTTGTTCCTTGACGAGTTTCCCGAATTTCCAAAGCACGTTTCCGATTCTCTTCGCCAACCACTTGAGGACGGAAAGGTGACAATCACCCGTGCGCTTGCCAAGGTGACTTTCCCTTGTAATTTCATGCTTGTTGCGGCAATGAATCCGTGCCGTTGCGGATATTTCGGTCACCACGCAATTCCTTGTACCTGCAAGCCCGAGGAGGTCAGAAAATATATTTCTAAAATCAGTGGTCCGTTGCTTGATAGAATTGATATTCAGGTTGAGCTTCCGTCACTTTCTTACCGTGAAATTTCGTCAACGGGCGGGGAAGAGGAGAAGAGCGAAGTGATTAGAAAGAGGGTTGAAATTGCACGTGAATTTGGGGCAAAGCGAATGAGAGCCGCAGGGGATACCCCAAAGGCAAATGCCGACCTCAAATCAGCAGAAATTCGAGAATTTTGCCCCATGGACGAGGGTGCAAAAATGATTTTGAAAAACGCCTATGAAAATTTGGGACTTTCTGCCCGTGGCTATGATAGAATCATTCGTGTTGCACGAACAATCGCCGACATGGACGCAAGCGAGGTCATCCAAGCACAGCACATCGCCGAAGCAATCCAGCTCCGATCCCTCGATAAGAAATATTGGGGAAGATAATTAAATAATCAAACACGGAAAAGCTTGGGCTTTTCCGTGTTTTTGTGTTACAGTAAAATCCCTATGGGTTTGCAAGAAGAAGTTACAAAGTAACAATTTCCGCTTTTGAAAAAAAGTTAGAAAGTACCGTTTTCCGCTTTTGAAAAAGCTTGGCAAAACTTTTTTATCGCTTGGGTTGGTGAAGTCGGATCGTAGCCATGTCGTTCTGTGGGCCAAGGAGTTGA
>JAZTWO010000034.1:0-6952 GCA_045635885.1 Eubacteriales bacterium
TACTCACATAAGGGGATTTTGTTGGTCAAACCGATAAAACACTTGTGTTTTATCGAAAATTTACGTCGAGTCAGTGCAAACCAAAGCGATAAAAAAGTTTTGCCAAGCTTTTTCAAAAGCGGAAATCTTTACTTTGTAACTCCCCTAACAAAGCGGAAAACGGTACTTTCTAACTTTTAAACAACACATAAAATTCCACGCAAACGAAAGGCAGAATCAATATGAAAAAGGTAAAATTGTCGCCTTTGTGTGCGATATGGATACTAATTCTATTTCAATTTCAAGCACGATATATAATCCCGCTTCTTTGTGCGATAATTTTGCACGAATTGGGTCACTTGACGGTTGCGAAAATTTTAAAAATCCAAATAAAATGCTTAGAGATATCAATTCTTGGGGCACGAATCGTCACTCAAAACGAGTTGTCCTATAAGGACGAATTTATGCTCGCCCTCGGTGGCCCGTTTGCAGGATTTTTGGGCTTTTTGTTCACTCTGCCAATATCAGTTTGCAATCCGACACCACTTGACGAAGCATTTCTGCTCCCCTTTTCGCTAATTTCCCTGTGCCTGACACTATTCAATCTCATTCCGCTCGCCACACTCGACGGTGGGCGAATGCTTTTTTGTGTCCTTTGCATCACGTTTCCACTGAATTTGGCATCAAAAATCATGTCCGTCGCCTCGTTTTTGACCCTCTTTTCATTTTGGATATTTTCGGTATATTTGGTGCTAAAAGCATCTCTTGGACTCTCAATGCTCGTTTTTTGTGCAATTTTCTTCTCAAAATGCTTTATTTTTGGCAACAAAAACAGAGATTATGCGAGATTTTAAGAGATTATTTGAGTAAATAAGGTGTTTTTTTGATTTACTTCTATTTGCTTACGGATAATTCAAAATTTTCTTGATTTTTGCCGATTTTTTTCGACTTTTTTTCGCAAACCTATTGCATTTTTTCTTCATATCTGCTACAATATTGGCTATAATGGATAAGAATGAGCATTTTGATGCCCATTCCCCATTCCCTAAATATTTTTTACATAGGAGTATTATGCGGAATGAAAGAAAACAACAACAATATTATTAAACCAAAGGTAACTTATACCGACACAAAAGTGGTTGACTTAAAGCACATTTCAAAGCAGTATGACGGTGAAACCGTGCTTCACGACATCAACCTCTATATAAGAGACAAGGAGTTTGTAACCCTTCTCGGCCCATCCGGTTGCGGAAAGACTACAACCCTTCGTATCATTGGCGGTTTCGAAACCCCCGATGAAGGTAAGGTGCTTTTCGAGGGCAAGGAAATTAACGACCTCCCACCCAATAAAAGACACATCAACACCGTGTTCCAAAAGTATGCACTCTTCCCCCACCTCAACGTTTATGAAAATATCGCCTTCCCCCTTCGAATAAAGAAGCGCCCCGAAAGCGAAATTAAAGAAAAAGTAACCGAAATGCTTAAAATGGTTGCGCTTTCCGGCTTCGAAAACAAAAGCGTTAGCACAATGTCGGGCGGTCAGCAGCAGCGAGTTGCAATTGCTCGTGCCCTTATCTCCCACCCAAGAGTTCTCCTTCTTGATGAACCACTTGGTGCGCTTGACTTAAAGCTTCGCAAGGATATGCAGGTCGAACTTAAAAACATTCAGCAGCGCATTGGCATCACGTTCATATACGTTACGCACGACCAAGAGGAAGCACTTTCAATGTCCGATACCATTGTGGTAATGGCAGACGGTGAAATTCAGCAAATCGGTACTCCCACCGACATCTATAACGAGCCCAAAAATGCTTTTGTTGCAGACTTTATCGGTGAGTCAAATATTATCGACGGAATAATGCTCTCTGACTATAGCGTTCGCTTTGCAGGACATACATTCAACTGTCTTGACAAGGGCTTTGACACAAACGAGCAGGTTGACGTTGTTGTTCGTCCTGAGGACGTTGACGTTGTTGAACCCGAAAAGGGTATGCTCACAGGCAAGGTTTCAGCCGTGACATTCAAGGGCGTTCACTATGAGATAATCGTTGACATCAAGGGCTTTAAGTGGATGATTCAATCCACAGACTACGTTGCTCCTGAGCAATTTATTGGTCTTTATATCGAGCCGGATGCAATTCATATTATGAAGAAATCCAAATATTCAGGTATGTTTGGCGACTACTCATCCTTCTCTGACGAGCTTGATATGCTCTCTGACGCAGAAAGCGCAGAAGAATTTTAATTGAGTTTTACTCACTACTGCAATTCCGAAACAAAGGAAATCTCATTTTTGAGATTATGGTCATAAATAATGAAAAATAAAAAGTCATTTATGAGCTCTATTGCGGCAGCGCCCCATATTTTTTGGGCAATACTATTCATTGTTCTTCCATTGATAATTGTAATTGGATATGCCTTCACTGACCCAGAGGGTGCTTTCACCCTTGAAAACGTGACCTCATTAAAAGATTACGTATCAATATTCGGACTTTCAATAGAGCTTTCAGTTATAGCAACGTTTATCTGCCTTCTTATTGGATATCCGTTGGCTTATATAATTGCAAGAAGCAACCCAAAGCATCAAAAGATTTACATAATGCTTCTTATGCTCCCCATGTGGACAAACCTTCTTATCAGAACATACTCCATAATGGCGCTTCTTGACGACGGTGGTTTTATTAACACCATGCTTGGCACAAATTTCCACATTGTTGGAACAAAGGGTGCAGTTATATTCGGTATGGTATATGACTTCTTGCCCTATATGGTGCTTCCCATCTACACTTGCGTTTCAAAAATCGACAAGCATATGTGGGAGGTTGCAAGCGACCTTGGTTGCAACACAGTCACCACCTTAACAAAGGTTATTCTTCCCCTCTCCCTTTCAGGAATTATTTCAGGTGTTACAATGGTATTCGTGCCATCAATTTCAACCTTCTATATTTCCCAAAAGCTTGGCGGAGGCACGTTTGAGCTTATCGGCGACACAATTGAACGTCAATTTGTAACCGGCTCTTATAACGTGGGGGCTGCAATTTCACTTGTAATGATGGTTCTTATTCTCATCTCTCTTGGAGTTATGAACTACTTCACAGAGGATAGCGAAGGAGGTATCATTCCATGAAAAAATATGCATCAAGAATTTACCTTTGCATTATCTTTGCAATTCTCTATATACCAATTCTCACGCTTGTTCTCTTCTCGTTCAATGCAAGCGAAAGCACCGCAAACTTCACGGGGTTTAGCTTTGATTGGTATATAAAACTCTTTCAAGACGAGGCGGCGTTTATAGCACTTCGCAACACACTTATTTTGGCAGTTTGCTCTGCGCTCCTTTCAACAGTGATTGGTACTGCAGCGGCAGAGGGCATTTATAAAATGAGAACAAAGTGGTTCAAGAAATTGGTTAATAGCGTTACAAACGTTCCAATGATGAACCCAGATATCGTAACAGGCGTTTCATTTATGCTCTTCTTTGCGGCGGTTGTGGCAATTTTCAAAATTGCAGACTATGATAGCATAGGCTTTTTCGCAATGCTTGTCGCACACACAACCTTCTGCCTCCCCTATGTAATTTTGAACGTTTTGCCTAGAATCAATGAGCTTGGAAATTCCCTTTCCGAAGCGGCCCTTGACCTTGGATGCACTCCAATGCAGGCGTTCTTTAAGGTTAAACTCCCCAATATTATGCCCGGTGTTATTTCAGGTATGGTAATGGCGTTTACACTCTCTCTTGACGATTTCGTTATTTCGTATTTCGTCAGTCCATCCAACTTCCAAACCCTTCCTCTCTTGATTTATTCAATGACGAAGAAAACCGTTAAACCCGATATGTATGCGCTTTCAACACTCATTATCGTAACGGTATTCACACTTCTCATTCTCTCAAATATTAAGAGCATGAGAAAAACGGATAATCGCACAAGAAAAGGGGGAAGAAGAAGATGAAAACTAAAATCTTATTCCTTATTTTAATTCTTGTAACTCTCCTTCTCTGCTCATGCGGAAGCCCAGAGGGCGTTGAAGAAAACAAAAAATATGAAACCATCAATCTCAATATCTATAACTGGGGTGAATATATCTCTGACGAAGATGACGAGGAATGTGGTCTTTTCGACGTAAATGCGGCATTTGAAGAGTATTTTAACACCACTCTTGCAGATAAATACGGTTTTTACGTTAAGGTAAACTACTCCACCTATGCAACAAATGAAGATATGTTTGCAAAGCTTTCAAACAGTGCGGTGGCTTATGACGTGGTTGTCCCCTCTGACTACATGATTCAAAAGATGGTTGAAAACAATATGCTGCGCCCCCTCGATTACTCAATTTTGACCAATTACGGCAATATTGACGACGAGTTTAAGAATATGCCCTACGATCCCGATAATATGTATAGTGTTCCCTATACTTACGGTATGGTCGGCATCATCTATAACTCCGAATTTGTAAAGGCAGAGGACGTTGTCGATGAAAGCTGGAATTTGCTTTGGAATCAGAATTCCAAGGGCGAATCCCTTTCATATCAAGGCAAAATTTTGCAGTTCAATAACCCCCGTGATGCATTTGCAACCGCAATGTATAAAAACGGGCTTGACATCAACTCTGACAATCCTGAGGATTGGAACAAGGCTCTTGAAGAGCTCAAAAAGCAAAAGCCCATTCTTCAGGGCTATGTAAATGACGAAATATTTAACAAAATGAAGGGTGCTTCGGCATACATTGCCCCATATTTTGCAGGCGACTTTTTAACAATGGCTGCGGATAATAATGACCTTCGTTTCTATTACCCAAGTGAGGGCACAAACTATTTCGTTGACGCATTTTGCATTCCCAAAACCTCACACAACGACGAAAATTCCCCTAACTACAAGGCAGCAAACGAGTATATCAACTATATGATCGGACGTGAAGCCGCAACGGCAAACGCACTCTACATCGGATATGCTTCGCCAAACAAGGCGGTTGTTGAATATGAATATTACCAAGAAATGCTTGATTATAACTATAGCGTTTATAACGAGGACGAAACAGAATGCCTTGTTGATGCTTGGGAAATTCTTTACGGTAAATCAAAAGAAGAAGCGAATGTGAACTATCCACACAAAAATCCTGCTTATGAGAACTATAAAATAAGCCCCGATGGAGTTGACATTCAAACTCACGTTAACGAGCTTTGGGAATCATTGAAAACAGAGAATTCAACTGAAGCTTGGATTCACGTCACAAGCATCGCAATAGTTGTTGGTGTTCTCGGTTTTGCAATTCAAACAACCTACGTTAAGAAAAAACGTTCAAAATTCTATCGTGATAGAGATAGAGAGCTTAAAAAACAAA
Organism: Eubacteriales bacterium; assembly: GCA_045635885.1. GTDB lineage: Bacteria > Bacillota > Clostridia > Oscillospirales > CAG-272 > RGIG4608. The sequence goes on from JAZTWO010000034.1 coordinate 5,320, forward strand.
GACAAATTAACAAATAAAAATAGTCCCACCATTTAGGTGGGATTATTTTTGTTTATATAGCCAAGCAATGCGTAAAACATATTTGCAACTTGCTCACGGGTGATATTACTGCTTGCTGCAATATTTCCGTCAACACTATTTAAAATTCCAAGATCATTAAGCGTATATATGGCATCGTGCGCCCAAGTGGGAATATCATTCCTGTCGGGGAAAATTGGTTTAACGGTTGGCACTTCTGCCGAAATAAGCTTGCTGACAATCAAAGCCGCCTCTGCCCTTGTCATTTCACGATTTGGTTCGAATAGATATTCTCCGTTTGCATTCACCGTGCCACTAACAAGCCCCAAATCCCTTGCTTTTTTAACATATCCCTTCATTGTGGCAGGGATTTGAGCATCATCATCAAAGCCCGTGTTAAGCACCGAGTCAACCTGCCCATATCCCAAGGCGTTCATAAGCATAACCACAAAATCAATTCTGCTAACCGCCTTGTCGGGCATAAAATACGTATTATTTCCAATATTTGTGCCACTCATAATACCCTTTTCGGTCATTGTCATTGCCGCATGGTGACTTTTGTGTCCCTGCATATCGCAATAGCGGACGTCACTTTCAAGCTTTTGAACGGTCAAATTAACCTTGCGTGAATTTGAATAGTTGCCGTATTTGTCAAGCGCAACGTATTCAAAACTGTCGCTTCCAAAATACGAGCCGCTTGGCGTGTAACAGTATTCGCCCGTCTCCCCATCAAAATCAAGCACTCCGTTTTTTGCATAGGTCACAATTTCATATCTAAGCTCGTCACCGTCGGCATCATAGCCCGAAACCTTACCGTATATGGCAATGCTTTGGTGCGTGCTAACTGAAAAAGTGCGCTCATCTTCCATTGCAAGTGTTGGCGAAACGTTTTCGTGCGTTAAAAAATACAGGTTGCACTTCATTTCATATTCGCCAGAATTTACCTTGAATTTGAATGAGCTTTGCTTAACGTCAACATTCGTCGCCCTGTAGTTTAGCAAATTCAAATTGGATGCCGAAATCGTTTGCCCCACTTGAACTGCCACATCGCCAACACACAGGCATCCGTCACTAAAATCCGGAATGCTTGTTATTGTGATTGAGCTTAATTCCGAAACGTTCAGAAATTTTTCAAAATCGTCCACCGAAAATACAATTTTGTTGTTTGCCATGGCACTCTTTGCCATCTCACTCTGCGTTGCAATAACCAAAAGTCCGTGCGAAACGTCAAGCGTGGACTCCCTGCCCTGCTCCCTTACAATGCCCACAACAGCAAAAACCATTGCCATTGCCATAACAGAAAAAGTTATAATTCTTTTCATATTTGACCTCTCTAAAAAAATGACTTGTTAAATTATATATCCTGCAAATAAAATTTATGCAAATCATTAATCAAATATTGTATTTCTTCCCTTTTTGGTGTATAATAAAGTGATGAAAAGTTAGAAAGTAACAATTTCCACTTTTGAGAAGAAGTTACAAAGTAAAGATTTCCGCTTTTGAAAAAGCTTGGCAAAACTTTTTTATCGCTTTGGTTTGCACTGACTCGACGTAAATTTTCGATAAAACACAAGTGTTTTATCGGTTTGACCAACAAAATCCCCTTATGTGAGTA
>JAZTWO010000035.1:0-2124 GCA_045635885.1 Eubacteriales bacterium
GTCATTTACACGAATTGCATAATACAGAAATTTCGCCTGTGAAAATATATCTGTAGTTGCTCCTGCCTGATGGTTATTCTTTAATACCCACTGTGCAACTTCCTTTTCGTCAATAATTATATCTTTTATTTCATCTTCATCACCGTCTGACAAAAAGATATTTGCTTCACCTATATTGTTATTAACTACAGGATATATGATAATATCTCGCTTTAGCAGCTTCATTAACTGATGTGCGGCTATAGCGATAATATCGTTTTCGCTGTCCGCACGCTGCAAAAGCTGATTTGTATCAAAAAGAATTTTTGTACGGTATGCTGATTGTGCTGACTTCTTTGCATGATCTTTCAGTTTTATGGCAAGGGTACTTGATATAAACGCTGACACGAACATAATTGCAAATGTTGCAGGATAACCTTTTTCATAAGCCTTCATAGTAAAATATGGCGCTGTAAAAAAGAAATTAAATAATATTACGCTGACAAGTGATGATGCAAGCGAATATACCCTGTATTTTGTCAGTATCGAAATCAAAAGAACACCCAGAATATATACCGTTATAATATTTGCTTCTGTAAATCCGAGTCCGTAAAACACATAGCCAAGCAAGGTAGCACCGATAAGCAAGCCTACACTTACCAAAAGGTCATGAACAGACAGAATAAAGTCTGATGCTTTCTTATCTTTGGGTGCCTTATAATGTGTAACCTCAACACCGTCAGGAATAATGTGTATGTCAATATTCGGTGCGTGAGCAATCAGTTTTTCCGTTAGCGTCGGTTTCCTGATAAGGTGTTTTTTTACTGCTGCACTTCTGCCGATAACTATTTTTGTAACACCTGAAAGTCTTGCAAACTCTGCAATCTGATATGGTACATCATCACCACTTACGGTTTCAACCTTTGCCCCAAGTTGACGGGCAAGCTTCATGTTTTGTTTAAGTCTTTTTTTATTAGTTTCATCAAGAGATGCAAACCCAGGTGTTTCTATATAAAGTGCGGTAAAGTTTCCACTGAAGGCATCAGCCATTTTAGCCGCTGTCCGTATAATCTTTGAATTTGAAGGTGCAGATGATAAGCACACCAATATATGTTCATCTGCTTCTGTATTATATTGCAAATTCATTCAAACCACCTCCAATGATATTATTTTATCATATAATCAATTTTTTCTCAATGGATAACCGGCATTTTCTCCGTTTTGCATTATTGTTTTTTAACTTTATTCGTCATCATAGTTAAAACCCTTGTAATTCTCGTCAAAGAATTCACCGATTTTGCCGACAACAAAATATCCGCCTATCATATATGCTAAAACCGCTACTAATAAAATAATATCACGCATACCATCATCTCCCAACCTGCGCTGTGGGATATTTCAGGCTATATATGAAAGCATTTTTGTATATCCTTATACTCGCCGAGGACAAGCATTGTTTCTCCTTCGTTTAAAACCGTATCAGGATGAATTGTTAAACACAGCTTTCCGTCTTGCTTTATAGCCATTATGTTTATCCCGAATTTTTTACGAATATCTATTTGACCTATTGTTTTTCCTATCCAGTTAGTCGGTGTTGTTACTTCAAATATTGCAAATTCATCATCAAGCTCAATAAAATCAAGAATATGATCTGCACTGTAACGGATTGCTGCCCAAGAAGCTACCTGCTTTTCCGGATATACAACCTGATCTGCACCGTTACGAAGCAGGAATTTTTCCTGTACATCACGCTCTGCCCTTGAAACTACGAACTTTGCACCAAGTTCTTTAAGAAGCGATGTTGTCTCTAAAGAACTCTGAAAATCACCGCTGATTGCAACAAAGCAGATATCGAAATTTCCTACACCGAGCGATAATAAAAATTCTTCATTTGTGCTGTCTCCAATCTGTGCATTGGTAACATAGGGTAATACTTCATTGACAAGTTCTTCTTTTTTATCTATCGCCATTACTTCATGGTTCAGTTCATTTAATTTTTTTGCAATATGTCTGCCAAATCGCCCAAGACCTATAAGCAATACTGATTTCATACTAAACTCCTCCTTAACCGACAGTAATTCTTTCCTGTGGTTTCTTTGATATGTTGTGTTGTTTATTAGATAATGCTGCAAATATAAGTGTAAG
>JAZTWO010000036.1:0-11888 GCA_045635885.1 Eubacteriales bacterium
AACGAATATTTTTTCTTTGCTTTCATGGTTTTCTCCTTTGTTTTTACATATTTTCACCCTCAAAAAAGGATTTTTCACCCCTTTTAATAAGTACTCTATATATATTACCTATTTTCTTCAAAAAATTCTTCAACTTTTTTAAAAAGTTAGTTTGAGTTGGGAACAAATAGTCTATAGTTCACTATCCGCACAAGATCCTTCGGTCGCTTTGCTCCCTCGAGGATGACGTGCGGAGGTAGTATTGGTTGGTTGACGCTTAATCGGGTCGTCGAGGGTCTCGCCTGCGGGCTCGGTCACGCTCGCGTTCTGACAACACACTGTGTTGTCATTCATTGCGCTCACGACACTTCGTGGCGTCGACCCCTACGGTGTTTTCGGGTACAATGTCGCTTATCGTAGGGACTCACTCCGTGAGTCCGCTTCCCAACCCAAACTAACTCCTCAACAAATCAAAATTTACAGTCTACCTAAATGGCTACACTATAACAAAGTAAATTTTAGAAAAACACTCTGAAAGAGGGGTTTTCGTAGTTCGGCACATAAAATCCACGTCGAAAATTTATTTTCGTAAGCGGATTTTGTGGGGTGAACTGACAATTTGCAAGCAAATTGTCGAAAATTTACGCAGAGCACCGCCCAACCCAAGCGATAAAAAAGTTTTGCCAAGCTTTTTCAAAAGCGGAAATCTTTACTTTGTAACCTCAAAAACGATACTTTGCGACCAAAAAAGGACTCAACCATTTAGGTTGAGTCCTTTAAATTTCATTTATTATTCTTCAATTTCGTGGGTTTCTTCAACGATTTCCTCGGGTTCTGCTTCGATTGTTTCAACTTCATCAATTTCGATTGCATCGATGGGGTCGCTTTCTTCTATTGGCTCAACCTCGGGGGCTACCTCGTCCTCGGGCTCTTCTTTTGCTACCTTTGTAAAGTTAACAATATGCTGATCCTCGGCAAGTCGCATTACAATTACACCGCGCGCACTTCTTGAATATGTGGGTACGTCGGAAACAGGAATTCTTATCATCTGTCCCTGGTCGGTAATCATCATAATATCGTTATCGTCATCAACAACGGAAATACCTGCCAAAAGTCCCGTCTTTTCGTTGAGGTTATGGCAAACAATACCCATACCGCCTCTGTTCTTCATTTCACGGAAGTCGCTAAATTCGGTCTTCTTACCAAATCCGTTTTCAGTAACAGTAATAAGCTTCTTTGTTTCGTCAACAACCGCTACGCCGCAAACGTAGTCTTCACCACGGAGCTTAATTCCTCTTACACCACGAGCAACACGTCCCATAGCACGAACGTTTCTTTCGTCAAAGCGAACTGCAGAACCATTCTTTGTTGCAATTACAAGCCCTGAGTTACCCTGTGTGCGCATTACGAACACAAGCTCGTCGCCTTCGTCAAGATTGAGGGCACGTTTACCACCCTTTCTTTGATATTCATATTCAGAAAGGAGTGTCTTTTTAACGATACCGTATTTTGTGACCATAATGAGATAGTCGGTTTCGTTAAACTCGGGAACGGAAATCATTGTTGTGATTTTTTCACCGTCCTCAAGCTCGATGATGTTCGCCATATAAGTTCCCTTTGCGGTTCTTGATGCTTCGGGAATTTGATATGCCTTTCTCATATGAACCTTACCAATATTGGTAAAGAACATCAAATATGAGTGAGAATGCACACCGACAACCTTTTCAATAAAGTCCTCTTCTTTAGTGGTCATACCGATAATACCCTTGCCACCTCTATGCTGTGCAGAATATGTATCGGCTGGCTGACGCTTAATATAACCTGCGTGTGTGAGTGTAATTACGCACTCGTGACGCTCGATAAGGTCTTCAAGAAGAATATCATCCTCTGCAGGAACAATATCGGTTCTTCTTTCGTCGGCAAATTTTCTCTTGATTTCAAGCATTTCTGTTTTGATAATCTCTCTGACTCTATGTGGGTTAGCAAGAATATCACGAAGGTCGGCAATGAGAGCCGCAAGACGTGCAAGCTCGTCTTCAATCTTCTGTCTTTCGAGGCCTGTAAGACGACCAAGAGTCATTTCTACAATCGCCTGCGCCTGAATTTCAGAAAGGCCGTATCTTTCCATCAATCTCTCTTTAGAATCGGGAATTGACTTTGATGTCTTCATCAATTCAACGATTTCGTCGATATTATCGTTGGCAATCTTATAACCCTCAAGAATATGCTGACGTGCAAGAGCTTTGTCAAGGTCGAACTGTGTTCTTCTTACAATTACGCTCTCTTGATGTGCGATATACAAATCAAGAATTTGAGGAAGTGAAAGAGTTTTGGGTTCATTGTTTACAAGTGCAAGCATATTTGCCGCAAATGTTTCTTGAAGCTGTGTATATTTATAAAGTTGATTGAGAATTACCTGCGCATTTGCATCACGACGGTATTCGATTACAATTCTCATACCTGCTCTGCCGCTTTCGTCACGAATATCGGTAATTCCCTCAATTCTCTTTTCGTTAACAAGGTTTCCAATGCTTTCGCAAAGGGTGGACTTATTAACCATATAGGGAATTTCAGTGAAGATAATTCTGCGATTTTCTTCTTCAATTTTTGCCTTCGCTCGAACTACAATTCGTCCTCTTCCCGTTCTATACGCTTCAATAATACCGTTTACACCGTAAATTGTTGCGCCTGTGGGAAAGTCGGGACCCTTGATGTATTCCATCAACTCTTCAACTGTACATTCGGGGTTGTCCATGCGATAAACTGTGCCGTCAATTACCTCACCCAAGTTATGTGTGGGGATATTTGTCGCCATACCAACCGCAATACCAACACTTCCGTTTACAAGCAGGTTGGGAAAACGTGCGGGCAATACTGTGGGCTCGTCAAGACGGTTGTCGAAGTTCTTTGTCATTACAACAACGTTCTTGTCAAGGTCACGCATCAATTCGTCGGAAATTTTAGAAAGTCTTGCTTCTGTATAACGGTATGCGGCTGCACCGTCACCATCTACTGAGCCGAAGTTTCCATGTCCGTCTACAAGTGTATATCTATATGAGAAGTCCTGCGCCATACGAACCATTGTTCCGTAAACCGCTGCGTCACCGTGGGGGTGATAACGTCCAAGAACGTTACCAACCGTTGTCGCAGACTTGCGGAAGGGCTTATCGCTTGTAAGGTGGTCCTCATACATAGCATAAAGAATTCTTCTTTGACCCGGCTTCATACCGTCACGCACGTCGGGAAGCGCACGAGATGCAATTACTGACATTGAATATTCAATAAAGGAGCGTTCAACTTCTTTCTTCATTTCAACGTCGATAATCTTTTGTTCGGGAAATTCAATTCTTTCGTTATCGTGTTTAATTTCTGCCATCGGTTTTAACTCTCCTTTCCTTAAATGTCAAGATTTTCGGCAAATTTTGCGTTTTGCTCGATAAATTCACGTCTTGGCTCTACCTTATCACCCATAAGGAGTGAGAACATGGCATCGCAAGCCGCAGCATCCTCAGTTGTAACCTTGAGGAGTGTTCTTGTTTCGGGATTCATAGTTGTTTCCCAAAGCTGCTCGGCATCCATTTCACCAAGACCTTTATAACGGTCTGCTTCAACGTTGTGGCCGCCAAGCATTTCGATATATTTATCTCTTTCTGCATCAGAGAATGCATAGTACTCCTGCGCATTCTTTACACCACGTTTATAAACTCTATAAAGGGGTGGCTGAGCAAGATAGATATGTCCGTCGTCAATAAGCTGACGCATGTGACGGAAGAAGAATGTGAGAAGCAAAATTCTGATGTGAGATCCGTCTTCGTCGGCATCGGTCATAATTACTATCTTACCGTAACGGAGCTTTGCAATATCAAATTCTTCACCAATTCCGCATCCAAGCGCCTGAATAATGGGAATAAGTGACTGGTTGGAATAAACCTTGTCAATTCTTGTTTTTTCAACGTTAAGAACCTTACCACGAAGGGGCAAAATTGCTTGGAACTTGGAGTTTCTTCCCTGCGTTGCAGAACCGCCCGCAGAGTCTCCCTCTACAAGATAGAGTTCAGTAACTTCTATTCTTCTTTCCTGACAGTCACGAAGCTTACCTGGGAGTGTTGAACCACCAAGAACACCCTTGCGTCTTGTCAATTCTCTTGCCTTTCTTGCCGCTTCTCTTGCACGGGATGCCGCAAGCGCTTTATCAAGAATGTTTTTAGCAACGGATGGGTTCTCTTCAAAATATTCAGAGAGCTTTGCGTTTACAATACCCTCAACAAGAGTTCTAACCTCACTATTACCAAGCTTCGCCTTTGTCTGTGATTCGAACTGTGCGTCCTCAAGCTTAACGCTGATGATTGCACAAAGACCTTCACGAACATCCTCGCCTGAAAGGTTTTTATCGCTATCCTTAAGGATTCCCGCTTTTCTTGCGTAATCGTTAAGAACCTTGGTGATAGCAGATTTAAAGCCCGTTTCGTGCGTACCGCCCTCTATTGTATGCATATTGTTTGCAAAGGACAAAATAAGCTCGTTATAGCTATCGTTATACTGCAAAGCAACCTCGGCAACGCTTGTTCCCTTTTCACCACGCATATAAATAACCTCGGGGTGAATAAGCTCGTTGTGGCGATTTTCGTTAAGGTGTGTTACAAAGCTCTTGATACCACCCTCATAAACAAATTCGTTTTCAATAATTTCTTCGCCACGTGCATCGATAAGAGCAATGCGTACTCCTGCATTGAGGAACGCCTGCTCACGCATTCTATTTTCAAGTGTTTGATAAACAAACACTGTTTCTTCAAAAATTTCAGGGTCGGGCTTGAACGTTACCTTTACGCCACTCTTTTTATATGATGCATCTCCAATGCACGCAAAAGCTCGTGCCACCTTGCCACGTTCAAATCTTTCGGTAAATACCTTTCCGTCATAAACGTCCTCAAGCTCAAGCCATTCGGAAAGTGCGTTTACAACTGATGCACCAACACCGTGAAGTCCGCCCGCAATTTTGTATCCGCCACCGCCAAATTTTCCGCCTGCGTGCAAAATTGTATAAACAACCTCGGGCGTGGGAATTCCCTGCTTTGGATGTATCGCAGAGGGGATGCCTCGTCCGTTGTCCTCAACTGTTATTGAGTTGTCCTGATTGATTGTTACAGTAATCTTGTCACAATGACCCGCAAGAGCTTCGTCAATAGAGTTGTGTACAATCTCATAAACAAGATGATGAAGTCCGCCAATGGACGTTGTACCAATGTACATACCCGGACGCTTTCTTACCGCCTCGAGTCCTTCAAGTACCTGTATGTTTTCTTCGGTGTAGTTGTTCTCAACAGTAAGGTCGAGATTCTTTTCAAGGTTTTCCATTTCTGTTTCCTTTCGAATTGTTGTATGTGAATGAATTGATTGCAAATTAATGATTTGGGTTTTTCAAGTTAGAAAGTACCGTTTTCCGCTTTTGAAAAAGCTTGGCAAAACTTTTTTATCGCTTTGGTTTGTGGTGGTTTAACGTAAATTTTCGACAAAACACGAGTGTTTTATCGGTTTGACCAACAAAATCCCCTTGTGTGAGTGAACTCCCAACGGTGATTTTCTTGTCCAAACTACGAAAACCAATCCCCAAGGATTGTTTTTCTAAAATTTACTCTGCTTGAGTGTAGCCGTGAAGTTTTATAGTTAGATAAAATCACTATATTGTGTGTATAATGTCGCTTATCGTAGGGGACGACGTCCCGACGTCCCGCACTCAACACAAACTAACTACCGTAGCCGTATAGCTATTTGGCGAGATAAAATCACCATATTGTGTGTATAATGTCGCTTACCGTAGGGACTCACTCCGTGAGTCCGCATTGATGCGATAGTTATTTTTTATCTGCACAAATCCAATTTATATCGCAATTTTGCTACGTATTCGGTAGCAAATCACGGATTTTTGAGGTAACGAGAAAATCGTTATGTGATGCAAAGTATCACGATTTGCGCGCCTTTAATCTGCCAAAAGCGATTAAAGTTTTTTGGGGTGTGGGGCGGTTTTTCAAAAAAGCCCCACGTTTTTGTTTTCTATCTAATATTCCCCTTACCCATTCTACCAAAGAGGGAGGCAGAGGAAAACTGCGAGAAGCAGACCATTGTTTCTCCGTTTTCGGCACGATAAAGGATAAAGGATTTAGGAATTTCGTAAGAGGGTGTTTCCGTTCTTTTCTGCTTATCCGCCTCGGAGAGAAGTTTGCGGGTAATTGGTGAAACGGTGGATGTATCCATATCGAAAATGCCTATAATATCTTTTTCCATAATACTCTTACCTGAGCCGACGTTCAAATATATCATAAGGGCATCTCCTTTCGATTTATATCATATCACAAAAGTTTTCCGCATGGCGACAACTTTGTGTCAATTTGAAAAAAATCATTTTTTCTCTTTCACACACGCACACGCGCTATATAACGAAATGAATGAAATAAAACAAATAATAAAATAATAGTTATAGTAAATAATAGGGCCTGTTGAAAATGTGGAAAAGTTAAGTGAAGCATTGAATTTGTTGACTTTTTTGATGATTTTTGCTTGTGGAAAATCTGTGTGGATTTTTTGGACAAAATGTGGACAAGTTGGCAACGCTTTGAGCAGAGCGACACTTTTTTGTCGCAAACTCGAATTTTTTCCAAAATCGTCGTTTTTTGCCTTTTCCACAAATTCCTGTGGAAAACGTATTTTGTGCCGAGTTTTCCTGTGGAGTGACAAAAATCCGTCAGTAAAATTTTATTTTTGAGTTGCCAAAACAAAGTTTTCAACAACCAAAAAAAGCTAATAAAATCAATGCTTTGCGGATTTTTGTTGATTGTAATTCCACCCACATTTCAACAAGTTTTAAACATTGTGGGAAAAATGTGGATAAATGGAACGAGTTTCCACAATTTCATAATTTATTAACAATTTAGCGACACGATTGTGTCGAAAAAGAGAAATTACAAAGTTAAGACCGCTAGCGCCGCTTGGGCGCCCACTTTTGAAAAAGTGGGTCAAAACAATCGCGCAGGTTTCTGTATAATCAACGTAAATTTTCGATAATTCGCAAACGAATTATCGGTTCACTTGCTAAAATCCTTTTGCGAAAATAAATTTTCGACGAGGATTTCATCAACTGAACTACGAACATCAAACCTTTAAGGTTTGATGTTCAAAAATTTACTTTTTATCCGCACAAAGCCATTTTGCTATCAAACGGCTACAGTTTAGCAAAGTAAATTTTAGAAAAGCACTAATAGTGGTTTTCGTAGTTTTGAAAATACAATACTGACCGTTGTATTTATACATAAGGGCAGAATTGAACTTTCAAAACCGATAATTTGTTCAAAAACAAATTATCGAAAATTTACGTCGACTTCGCACACACCAAGCGATTAAAAGTTTTTTGGGGGTATGGGGACAATTTTTCAAAAATGTCCCCATATTCTTTTTTAACTAACTACATACTTCCCTTTAGCAACTTCAATTCTGCGGTAGGGGACGGACAGTTCCATATCATTTTCGCAAGAAGTGATAATAACCTGTCTGTCTGCGATTTCACGAAGCAAATTTTTGCGTCTGCCGGGGTCAAGCTCAGAAAAGACGTCGTCGAAAAGGAAGACGGGATATTCACCGCAATCCATTTTACAAATTTCGCCCTCGGCAAGCTTCATGGCAAGAGCCAATGAACGTTGTTGCCCCTGTGAGCTATATAAACGTGTGTTTTTACCGTTTAAATTAATAAGTATATCATCCTTATGAGTGCCATACAAAGTTGAACCTGCGGCAATCTCACGCTCGTGAAAGTCACTTAAAAGTCGAAGAAAGTTCTTCTCGGTTTTTTCAATATCGAAATAGTCCTCAGAATTCTGCTTTGCAGAGCCAGCATAGATAAATTCAGGTGTTTCGTCAATCTCACCGCTTGCGCACATGCGCTTATAAAAATCCGCAATTATTTCGCCTGAACGTGCAATATATTCCGCACGTGCCTTTGAAATTATTGCTGCCTCATGAGCCAACTGTGCCGACCAAAAGTCGATGGTTGCATCAAACGTTGCCCTATCCTCTTCGGCATTTTTGAGGAGTTTATTTCTATTAAGTAAAATCTTATTATACTTTTGTAACGAGTACAAATACATTGGTCTGATTTGTGAAATTGCAACGTCGAGATAGTTACGTCGCAAAGAGGGACCGTCCTTTATCATCTGCAGGTGGTCGGGCGAAAAAAGAACTGCACGAAACGAGCCAACAAGCTCTGAAAGCTTTGTTATTTTAACACCGTTGTGTGTAACGTTCTTTCTTTGTCTTGCATTATCAGAAAATCGCATTGTGATATTTTGCACCCTGCCTGCGCTTTCATAATCGAGTGAAACGGAGGCATATTCCTCACCAAAACGAATAATTTCGGTATCGTGAGTGGTGCGAAAGCTCTTTCCAAGCGAAATATAATAAATCGCCTCAAGCAGATTGGTTTTTCCCTGCGCATTTTCGCCGTGGAGAACGTTTATGCCTGAGTCAAACTCAACACTTTCGTTCTCTGCATTACGAAAATTGCAAAGCTCTACTTTTTTACAAAGCATAGTTTAATTAAAATCAAAAATTAATCCTTAAGACGTACGGGAAGAAGCATAAACACTTCTTCAATGCCCTCTTTTGCCTCTGCAGGAGTGATATTGAGGGATGAAAGGTGGCTTGAAAGTGAGAGCTTAATTCTTTCTGAATTACAAGCTCTTACAGAGTTGATGAGGTAACGGTTATTAAAGCCGATTGTAAGGGGCGCACCGATATCATCAATTTCGATTTCGTCATATGTGCTGCCTGCGCTTGAGCTTGCGGTGATCTTAAGAAGTCCGCCATCAAAAATGAGTTTAACGTGGCTTCTAAGTGAGCCGGCAATCTTTTCTTCGGTTACAAGCGCTGCTCTTTCAAGGGCAGAAATAAGCTCGTCACGGTCACATTCAACGTTATATTTATGGTTCTTGATGATAATTCTATCATAGTCGAGATATTCGCCCTCGATAAGACGGCTGAAGAAAATGATTTCGCCAATCTCGAAAACGATATTCTTTCTTGTCATAAAGATACGAACTGTCTTTTCTTTATTATCGGAAAGAAGTTTAACAAGCTCGTTAACGGTCTTTACGGGCAAAATGAATGCGTTTCTATAAATGCCGCTATATTCCTGCTCGGTTGTATATTCAATTACTCTGTCGCATTTTGCAAGCTTGAAGTTATCACAAGAAACCATTGTAAGCTCGTTATTAACCATTCTTACGAATGTACCGTTGAGAATATTTCTTTGGTCGTTAACACCCATAGCGTACATTGTTTGTGAGAACATCTCTTTAAGGTCGCTCTGCTTTACAAAAAATGCATCTGTTGATTCAAGCTTGGGAATTGCAGGAAAATCGTTGCCGGAAAGTGCGTTCATCTTGTGGCTTGATTTTCCGCAAATGATGTTTGCAACGTTTCTGTCGTCAACAACAAGCTCAATTTCATCTGCAGGCATTACACGAAGAGTTTGGTTGAGCTTAACTGCGCTGATAATATATTTACCTTCTTCAAGAACTTGAGCATGAGTGGTAAGTCTCATTCCTTTTTCAAGGTCGAATGTTGTGAGAACAATCACGTCGGGAAATTTCGCCTCAATGAGAATACCCTCGGCAGCAGGTACTGTTACCTTTGTGGATACGCAACTCATAAGGGGAGCTATATCCGCTGCAAACTCGTGTCTATTGAATCTGATTTTCATAATTTTTTATCTCCATTCTTAATTAGAAGTTTAATTTACTTTGAAAGTTAGTTTTGTACCAATTTCCGCTTTTTGAAAAAAGCTTGGCAAAAAGCTTTTTTATAAGTGGGCTTGTGCTAACTCTACGTAATTTTTTGAGTATTTCTAACGAAATTCTCGGTTGTGAATTTTTATTTTGAATTTTGTTTGTATAAAAGTTAGTTTAAGTTTTGAAACGGGCGCACGGAGTGCTCCCCTACGAAGTTTGTGCGTGTGGGGTTCGCGCGATGCTTTTTCAAAAGCGACCTTTTTTACCAAACTAACTATATATTCGGTGAAACCTCTTTAACAATTTCTTTAATTTCAAAATCGAGCATTGCGTCGGTAATAAGCTTGCGCTCGATTGTTTCGATTGAACTGATAATTGTTGAGTGGTCACGGTTGAATATCTTTGCAATATTTGGAAGTGACATTTCAGTTACCTCACGGATAATGTACACCGTGATGTGACGTGCATAGGCAATTTCTTTATTTCTTTTTGTTGAGATAAGGTCTTCTTTTTTAATTCCGTATTTTTGGTAAACAGAAGCGAAAATCTTTTCAACTGTTACGCTTGTGGGTTCTGCACCACCAAGAAGCTCTGAAATGCAACCACGGGCAAGGTCCATATCAATTTTCTCACCTGAAAGGAACACTCTTGCGCCAAGCTTCTTAATTGCGCCCTCAATCTGACGAATGTTTGAACGAAGGTTTTCGGCAAGGAACGTAAGAACTTCTTCAGGAATTTCAACGCCAACCTGCTCTGCCTTCTTTTTGATAATTGCAATTCGAAGCTCAAGATCCGGTGGCTGGATGTCTGCGATAAGTCCCCACTCGAAACGAGTTTTAAGACGGTCTTCAAGAGTTTTGATTTCTCTTGGTTGACGGTCACTTGTAAGGATTATCTGCTTTCTGCCCTCATAGAGTGCGTTGAAGGTATGGAAGAATTCTTCCTGCGTTGAAACCTTGCCGCCAATGAACTGAATGTCGTCGATAAGAAGAACGTCGCAGTCACGGTATTTTTCACGGAATTCAGGCATTGCCTGACGTGAAAGGCAGTCAATCATCTGGTTTGTGAAATCTTCACCCTTTATGTAAATAACCTTAACGTTGGGGTTTTGCTCACGAAGATAGTTTGTAATTGCATAAAGTAAGTGTGTTTTACCAATTCCGCTTGGACCATATATGAACAAGGGGTTATAGTTCTTTGCGGGCATTTTTGCAACTGCAACACACGCAGCATGTGCAAATTTATTTGATGAGCCAACAATAAAGTTGTCGAATGTATATTCAAAGTTGAATGGGGGCATTGTTGAGCCAAGGTGAATTCCACTTTTCTGCTCTTGCTGTTCCTTTTGCTCCTGCTCTTTGCGTTTCTTTTCCTGCTCTAATCTCCAAGAGGGGTCGCCAATAGAAACACGTTCCATAATGCTTCTTTTAGCTTCTTCACGGTCTATTGGTGTGCCTGTGAAAATAACGTTTACGATAACGTCAAATCCAAGTTCATCTGAAAAGCGACGTGCAAGCTCGCCAGTATATTTTTCGGTAAGGGTTTTCTGTTTAAGTTCACTCTTAATGCCCATTGTGATAACACCGTTGTCGTAATCTTCAATGGTGAGATCTTTGAACCAAAGCTCACGAATTGCGTCCGTCATTGAATTGCGAAACGAATCGTAAACTATGTCCCAAACGAGCTTTATTTCTTCTAAATACGCCTTGTTTGACACTGCGAAATTTCCTTTCTTCTGGATATGTCTATTTTTGTGAATCTTCGCGTGTGCGTGTGCGCACGCGTGTTTAAATATTCTAATATAATATAAATAATATATATACGCAATTATAACACAAATAGGCGAATTTTATATAAAAAATATTCAAAATTTACAATTTGTTTACATTTATTTGCACTATCAAGGGCGAATAACCAAAAGTTAGTTGGGGAAGTTTTTTAGTTACAAAGCACCGTTTTTAAGTTAGAAAGTACCGATTTCCGCTTTTGAGGAAAAGTTACAAAGTATAGATGTGGGGCTTTTTTGAAAAGCCGCACGCCGCGCGTAAAATAATGGATATGGATTAAAATTCGAGTGGCGCGCCCTGCAAACACGCTTTGCGGTTTGCCTATATTTATCTAAAATCCATCGCC
>JAZTWO010000037.1:0-6890 GCA_045635885.1 Eubacteriales bacterium
CTCGACGACCCGATTAAACGTCAACCAACCAATACCGCCCCCGCACGTCATCCTCGAGGGAGCAAAGCGACCGAAGGATCTTGTGCGGATAGTGAACTATAGACTATTTGTTCCAAACGAAAAGTTAGTTTGTGTTTGGAAGCGGGCTCACGGAGTGAGCCCCTACGATGAGCGACATCATACATACAATATGGTGATGTTATCTAACTATAAAACCTCACGGCTACGCACAAGCAGAGTAAATTTTAGAAAAACAATCCTTGGGGATTGGTTTTCGTAGTTTGGGCGAGAAAATCGTCGGTGGGAGTTCACTCACACAAGGCGATTTTGTTGGTCAAACCGATAAAACACTCGTGTTTTATCGAAAATTTACGCAGACAACCACAAACCAAAGCGATTAAAGTTTTTCGGGGGGTGGGGCGGTTTTTCAAAAAAGCCCCACATCTATACTTTCTAACCTTTTTTAAAAGCGGAAATCTTTACTTTGTAACTAAAAAACAATACTCTCTAACTTCAAAAACGTTACTTTCTAATCTCAATAACTTCACCAAAGGAGCAAAAATGATAGTTTACGGTGATTTATTTTTTCTAATAAATTTCAGCATGGATTTTCTATGCTTTTATCTTTCGCACCTATTATTGCACAGGCGAATGCGAAATTTTCGTGTGATTTTGGCGGCGGCGGTTGGGGGCGCATATTCGGTTGCCTCGCTTTTTATTGAGGCGGGGCAGGGGCTTGCGCTAATAATCGACCTAATCGTTTTAATTTTGATGTGCGCTTTGGCATACGGAGTAAAAAACGGTGGTTTTTTATCATTTGTCAAGTCGGTTTTGCTCTATTTTTTTGTTTCGGCTTTGCTTGGTGGACTGATGACCGCTCTGTTTTCGCTTTTCAACGATTTGGACATTCTATCCTTTGCGAAAACGAATGGCGAGGGGCTTGAGGTGTGGATTTTTGCACTTTTAGCGGTCATTTCGGCACTGATAACCCTGCGTGGTGGCAGGTTTTACCGTGGCTCGAGGGCAAGACGTGTGGCAAAAATCGAGCTGAAATCGGGCGGACGGGCGGCTCTTCTTTCTGCCCTGATTGACAGCGGCAACCTCGCCTGCGAGCCGATAAGCGGCAAGTCCGTTATTTTCGCTCGCTTGGAGTCGTGCGCAAATCTGCTTGATAAGGAGCTATATTCGGCAATCAAAAGTGGGGCGGACATTACGGCTCTTCCCCTTAAAATCGCCTCAAAAATAAGGTTAATTCCAAGCAAAATGATTTCGGGGAGCAGAATTTTGCCCTCGCTTAAATTTGATGGTGTGACTTTGATTTTGGGCAAACGAAAAAAGGAGCTTGACGTTTATGTTGCGCTTGTCAACGAGGGGATTTCGGGCGGATTTGATGCGATAATTTCAGAGGACGCAACTATATAATACATAAAATGGAGATGGATATGAGCAAAATTAAGGTTTTTACTGTTGGATTTTTTCTGGTTTTGAGGGACGGATTGAAAAAGCAGGGTTTGAAAACGAAGCTTTTTATTGCTAAAATTCGATCAAGGGGGGCAGAGAACGGCGTTTATTACGTCAACGGTCCCGATACACTCCCACCACCGCTTAGTAAGGAGAAGGAGGCGGAGTGCATTGAAAATCTGCCCTTTGACCAAGAGGCGAGGGACCTTTTAATCGAACACAATCTGCGCCTTGTGGTCTATATTGCCAAGCGATTTGAAAGCACGGGCATTGGCATTGAGGACCTTGTTTCGATTGGCACAATCGGACTTATCAAGGCAATTAATACCTTTCGCCCCGACAAAAATATCAAGCTTGCAACCTATTCGGCTCGGTGCATCGAGAATGAAATTCTTATGTATATAAGGAAGAATTCCGTTTTGCGCAGCGAGCTTTCAATCGATGAGCCGCTGAACGTGGATTGGGACGGCAACGAGCTTCTTCTTTCAGACGTGCTTGGTAATGAAGAGGACAACGTTGCTTATGAGCTTGAAAAAGAGGAGGAGCGCAAAATAATTCGTGATGCAGTTAAGCGACTTGAGGCAAGGGAACGCCTTATCATTGAGATGCGTTACGGTCTGTTTGGTAGAAGGGAAATGACTCAAAAAGAGGTGGCAGATGAGCTTGGAATATCGCAAAGTTATATCTCTCGGCTTGAAAAAAAGATAATTTTGGAGCTTAAGGAAGAAATTAAAAATAAAATTTGAAAAAATTTATAAAAAACTATTGCAAAATTAGAATAATTGTGTTATAATCATATGCAATGTGAAGAATTTTGCTAAAAAGTGAGGTGTAAATAAAATGAAGACAGGTATCCATCCTAACTACGAAGAAGTAACAATTAAGTGTGCTTGTGGTGAAACAGTTACAACAAAGTCCACAAAGGGCGGAGATGTAAGCGTTGAAATTTGCTCTAAATGTCATCCTTTCTTTACCGGTAAGCAGAAGTTTGTTGATGCTGGCGGTAGAGTTGATAAGTTCAAGAAGAGATTGCAGGCTAGTGCAAGATAATTTAGAATTTATACTATTTAGTACATTCGCAACTATGGGCAAGCTGTGTGCATAAAGGCACATACTTGCCCTTATTGTGTTTTTTGAGGTGTTTTATGGCAGAAAAATTCCTACCGATTGCGGTGTTTGACTCTGGAATTGGCGGAGTGAGTGTTTTAAAAGAGCTTGTAAAAGCGCTCCCCAACGAAAATTTCATATATTTTGGCGATACCGCAAACGCACCCTATGGCGTAAAGAGTGCCGACGAGGTGAGGGGCTTGACCTTTTCTGCTTATGAGCAACTTAAAGCCGAGGGAATTAAGGCATTTGTAATTGCTTGCAACACGGCAACAAGTGTGGCGGTGGCTTCTCTGCGTGAGAAATATCCAAATGACATTATCATTGGGGTTGAGCCGGCACTAAAGCCGGCAGTTGAGAGTGGGGAGTATCCCACGGTAGCAGTTCTTGCCACGCCCCTTACACTTAAAGAAGAAAAATTTGCCAATTTGCTCTCTCGATTTGAAGCCGAGGCGAAAGTGATTCCTTTTGCTTGCCCGGGGCTTGTTGAATTTGTTGAGAGAGGAGAGATTGAGGGCGAGAATTTGCGCGCCTTTCTTACCACTCTTCTTGAGCCGTTTAAAGTCGAAAAGCTTGACTGCGTTGTGCTTGGATGCACGCATTATCCCTTTGTCAAGGCAGAAATTTCGGCAATTCTTGGCGAAAACGTGCGGATTTTTGACGGAAGCGTGGGAACTGCTCTTAATACGCGCCGTCGCCTTGAAGAAAATAATCTTTTGAATGATGCGAATGAAAAAGGCAGAGTAATTTTTATTGATTCATCATATCCTAATGAAGAAAATGCGAGTGCTTCTACACTTGTGAATTTTGGAGGTGAATATTTATGCAGTTGAATTTTAATGATGCCGGCAAGCATATCTCAAAGGCGATTTTAGTTGGTATAGTTACAAGAGATACAAATGCCGAGGAGATTGAAAAGGAGCTTGACGAGTTGGCTCGTCTTCTTGACACCGCAGGTGGTGAAGAGGTTGCTCGCCTTGTTCAAAACAAGGATACTCCCGATCCGAGAACGCTTATCGGTAGCGGAAAAATTTGGGAGCTTTCAGAGCTTTGCCGCAACAACGGTGTTAAGCTTGTTGTATTTGATGCGGAGCTTTCTCCGTCACAAATCAGAAATATCGAGGACGATCTTGGCGACGATATAAGTGTTATTGACCGTTCGATGCTCATTTTGGATATTTTTGCGCTCCACGCAACCACAGGGGAGGGTAAGCTGCAGGTTGAGCTTGCTCAGCTTCGTTACACTGCACCCCGACTTATCGGTAAGGGAACGGAGCTTTCACGTCTTGGTGGTGGAATTGGTACAAGGGGTCCCGGTGAAAGCAAGCTTGAAAGCGATCGCCGTCACATGAAACGCAGAATTGTTGCGCTTGAAAGCGAGCTCGAAGAGCTTGAAAAGAACAGAATGACGATGCGTGCAAGCCGTGACAAGAGTCAAATTCCGCAGATTGCCATTGTTGGATATACGAATGCGGGCAAGTCGACCTTGCTTAACACTTTGACAGATGCAGGCATTCTTGCCGAGAACAAGCTTTTTGCTACGCTTGATCCGACAACAAGAAAGTTGAAATTGCCCTGCGGTGAAACGGTTTTGCTTACCGACACCGTTGGATTTATTAGAAAATTGCCCCACCATCTTGTTAAGGCATTCAAGTCCACGCTTGACGAGGCGGTTTATGCCGACATTTTGATGATTGTTGTCGACGCACACGATGACGAGGCAAGGGCGCAACTTGAGGTTACAGAAACTCTTCTTGCCGAGCTTGGTGCGGCAGGTAAGCCCACAATTTACGTTTATAACAAGTGCGACCTCGGTGTTTCTGCCGAGTTGCCTTCATATATTGCGAATAACGAAGACCCCAATCGTGTTGTTTGCGCAATTTCCGCTAAGACTGGAGAGGGAATTGACACTTTGCTTCAAAAGGTGGAGGAGATTATTCACCAAGGCAAGAGCAAGGTGACGTTCGTTATTCCCAATTCCGAACAGGGTGCGCTTAATATCCTTTATAAGAACGCAACTGTTGAAAGTGTTGACTACGGATATGAGGGCGTGACCGTTGTTGCAACGGTTGATGCCAAAGTTCGTGGTATGCTTAAAAAATATGACGTTAACAGACCTCAAGACGTTGAGGAGTTTTAAAGTTACAAAGTGAAGATGTGGGGCTTTTTTGAAAAACCGCCCCACACCCTGAAAAACTTTAATCGTTTTGTTTTGTGCTGACTCGACGCAAATTTTTGATAATTTGCAGACAAATTATCGGTTTTGAAGCTCCAATACTGCCCTTACATACAAGTCGACGGTCGGTATTGAACTTTCAAAACTACAAAAATCCCTCTTACAGAGTGATTTTCTAAAATTTGCTTTATTTATGGATTTTATGGTTAAGTAGTATTCCATATCGTAGGACGGTGGCTTGCTGCCACCGTTACAAATATTAACTAGCTTGAAATGTGATAAGCTGAAAATGGAATTTGACGGAGGAATATATGTACAAGATTGCAAAAATCACATTCAAACCTAAATTAGAATGTCCAACAGAAGTATTAGAAGCAATATTGGAGCACATATATAATATTTTAGTAGTCTTGAAACTAAACGGTCAGATAATTGATGAGGGAATTGTTGAAAAGAACAACGAAACATATATTGCAACCGTTGTTACTACTGACGATGATTCTCTCGATATTAAATATTACAATGAATATGTACTCGAAAGAATTGAAAATTTTGATATTGAAGTAAATATAATATGTGATGATCCAATGGCAACTGATTGTTGCAAGTGCAAAGAACACAGTTATTATATTTTAGCGATTGATCCGGAGCTTAATTCAAGTCCCATAATTTGTGGAGATTGTGGAAAAGAAATACCTCTTATTTATGTTCCATATGTGTTTAAAGAACAGGAGCATTATGCGATTTTAACATTTCAAAAAATATACAAATCGGTAGATAACTTGTGGATGAATAGCTTGTCAGATAGATTTACGAAAAGACAAATCGTCTATCATAATTCTCAATTAAATCAAAGAGGATTAGAAATATGCCGAGATTTAGAAAATAAAGTGAACAAGCCTGTTTATTACTTGTTGTGTAATCCAATTGGTGGATGGTTTGAGTTTGAAAAAAATAATAAAAATTTATCAAATTGTCCAAAATGTGGTGGTGAATTTACCAAAGTAACAAATAACTATGCTGATAAGGTTTGTAACACTTGCAGACTGGCTTTTATAACACACGAAGAAGAATGATTTACTCGAAAGGAGCTAAACTATGGCAGAAGAAAAAGT
Organism: Eubacteriales bacterium; assembly: GCA_045635885.1. Lineage (GTDB taxonomy): Bacteria > Bacillota > Clostridia > Oscillospirales > CAG-272 > RGIG4608. The sequence continues at coordinate 5,860 of JAZTWO010000037.1, forward strand.
GTATATAACGGTCAAGGGCTATGGCGAGGCTCGTTTTGAAGAGAAAAAGTCGGTGTTTATCGGCTATTGCGAGCATGTGACAAGCGAGGAAGAGGCTCTTACCTTTGTGAAAAAAATCAAAGAAAAACACCGTGACGCAACCCATAATTGCTATGGCTACGTTATGAATGGCGGTATTTTGTGCCGCTATTCCGACGACGGTGAGCCGCAGGGAACTGCAGGCAAGCCCATTCTCGATATGCTTGTGAAAAGTGGAGTTGACGACGTTTGCGTTGTTGTAACTCGTTATTTTGGTGGAACGTTGCTCGGTACGGGTGGACTCGTTCACGCATATTCCCTCGGCGCAAAAATGGCGGTTGAAGCGGCAGGAATTGCCCAATTCGAGAACTACGTTGTCTTGAAGGTTGCTTGTTCCTACTCCGATTATCAAAGAATTGGACTTGAGCTTGAAAGGTACGATGCCATTATTGATAACACGGACTATTCCGATAGCGTCTTGGTGCAATTTGCAGTAAAAAAGCAGTTTTCCGACGAGATTTCACGCAAAATTTCCGAAATAACCTCGGGCAAAAACGTGCCAACCAAACTTGGCGAAAGATTCGATGCGAAATAAATAAAATCAACGGTGAGTCAATGCGGCTCACCGTTTTTTGTTATTCAAATTTTGATTTATAGGAAAAGTTACAAAGATAAAAATTTTCGCTTTTTTGAAAAAAGCTCGCAAAAAAACTTTCAATCGTATTAGGGTAAACAAATTTTGCGCAACGCGCGTGACTCGCTTCTTCGCGCTCGTCACACTCGTTTTTGTTGCACAGGTGCAACAAAAACCACACCTTGCTACTCTGCACATAGAGTTTTTGATAGCAAAATGGCTACGCTTTTAGTAACAAATCACAGATTTTCGAATGTATGAGAAAATCGTTATGTATTTTTAGGTAAACTTTATAGCAAACCACCGTTTTTGCTTGCAAAATGAGGTTGTAAAACCTCAAGGTGTGTTTGCTTCGGCGCGCAACTATTTTTTTACTAAA
>JAZTWO010000038.1:0-14157 GCA_045635885.1 Eubacteriales bacterium
CTCTGTGTCTAAAACGGACGCACACAGTGCGCCCCTACGATGTTTTCGGGTATGATGTCACTCACCGTAGGGGCTCACTCCGTGAGCCCGCATCCTAACCCAAACTAACTTCCGTAGGGGAGGGGTTTCCCCTCCCGAACTGAACCTCAACTAACTTTTCGTTTGGAACAAATAGTCTATAGTTCACTATCCGCACAAGATCCTTCGGTCGCTTTGCTCCCTCGAGGATGACGTGCGGAGGTGGTGGATGAGGGTCTCGCCACTTAGTTTATGCAATAGATTTCTCTACCCAACACCGTAGGGGACGATGTCCCGACGTCCCGTTCACAACACAAACTAACTTCCGTAGCTGTAAAGCTGTTTGGCGAGATAAAATCACCATATTATATGTATAATGTTGCTTACCGTAGGGGCTCACCGTGTGAGTCCGCTTCCCAACTTCAACTAACTTTGTGCCTTCCCATTGAGGGGAAGGGGGACCGCCGAGGCGGTGGATGAGGGTCTCGCCATTTAGTTTATGCAATCGATTTCCCTACAAACTCCGTAGGGGCTCACTGTGTGAGTCCGCTTCCAAACGCAAACTAACTTTTTATATCACACAAAAACAACCCCATCACAAGATGGGGTTGTTGAATATTAAAGGTTATAATACTTATCGAATTCTGCAGGAGTAGGAATCTTTGCAAGCTCTGCACACTCGGCTCTCTTTGTCTTAATAAAGTTCTTAAGAAGCTCTTCGGGGAATACGCCGCCTGCGGTGAGGTAATCGTGGTCCGCCTCAAGCGCATCAAGTGCCGCATCAAGTGAAGTGGGCAAGCCCTTGAGCTTTGCCTTTTCCTCGTCGGAGAGATGGAAGAGGTTAAAGTCATAAGGACCCCAACCCTCTGCGTGAGGATCGATTTTGTTCTTGATACCGTCAAGACCTGCCATAAGGATTGCCGCATAGCAGAAATAGGGGTTGCAAGTTGCGTCGGGGTTACGAAGCTCAAAGCGACGTTTGTCGGGACTCTTTGCATAAGCGGGAATTCTGATAACCGCACTTCTGTTAGAAGTTGCATAACCAACGGTTACAGGCGCTTCAAATCCGGGAACTAAACGCTTAAATGAGTTTGTTGAGGGGTTTGTGATAGCGCAAAGGGAAGCGATATGCTTAAGAAGACCACCCATAAAGTAGTGAGCAGTTTCAGAAAGGTGAGCGTATCCGTTATCGTCAGAGAACACGGGCACACCGTCTTTGAAAAGGAGCATATGAACGTGCATACCGCTACCTGCCTCGCCATAGATGGGCTTTGGCATAAAGGTTGCGCTCTTTCCGTATTTAAGAGCAGTGTTGTGAATGATGTATTTAATCATCATTGTGGCATCCGCCATATGCAAAACCTCGCCAAGCTGGGGCTCGATTTCAAACTGACCTGAAGCCGCAACCTCGGGGTGATGATAGTTAATTTCAATGCCTGCATCAAGCATATGAAGGCACATTTCACTTCTGCATTCATAAGAAGTGTCAAAGGGCTTTGCAATGTGATAGTTCTTCTGCTTGGGAACGATTACACCCTTGCCCTCAGTTGCGCTGTTCCAATAGCTCTGCTTTGCGTCAATGTGAGAGGAAATTTCGTTGCCCGAAACGTTCCAACCCACGTTGTCGAAGAGATAAAATTCAAATTCGGGAAGAATTTTCATCTCGTCTGCAACGCCACTTGCCTTCATATAATCAACTGCCGCACGAATAATATTACGGGGATATTGGGGCAAAGGACGATTTGCGGGGTAATCAATAATCATTGCGTTACCAGTCATTGAGAGAGTGGGAATTTCGCAGAAGGGGTCAACAAGAGCAGTATCGGGGTCAGGAATAAACACCATATCGCTCTTTTCAACCACCGCATAACCATAGTTGGATGCGTCAAAGCCGATACCGTAAGTCATAACGTCCTCAGAGAAATTGTCTGCAGGAATTGTCACGTGACGGTATTGACCGTTGATGTCAACCATTTTAAAGTCAACCATTTTAATGCCCTTTTCTTTAATAAGGGCAAGAATATCTTGAACAGTTTTTGCCATTTTAATGACCTCTTTCTTGTTTTTTTACTGTAATTAATTTATTATACCATATATTCTTACTTTTTGCAAGTGGATTTGTTGCACAACTATAAAAAATGTACGGTTTTATCGTTGAGTTTTAATTTGGCTGTATCTTTGATAAACGTGCATTGTTGCTATAATTCAAATTTGCTTTGTGAATATTGAATAAATTTAAGCTTTGCTAGTACACCATTGAATTTGTTCATTGTTCCAAACTTTAAGAAAAGCTATTGCAAATTGTTGCGAAATGGTGTATAGTGAATACAGCCGGGCGGGCGATACACCCGACTGTATAACCACATTCTAACTGTTACTTTGAACGTGGATGTTGACTAATCTGAAGACTATCACAGTCCCGGATCTTATTAAGGAGTTTCATTGCTAATTGTACATCTTGAGGGTTCTTTGCAATATATCTTTCAAGAGCTTCAATAAGCATTGGAACTTCTTTTTTATCAACGTAGAGTCTCATAACATCAACTCCTTTCGTTCCCACTAAAGAACGAAAAGTCGAGAGTTTGCTTAAACCGTGTTCTCCTCATCCGACAGGCGTTCGCCTGCCACCTTCCCCGCTGGGGAAGGCTAAGGGTTAGTTTGTGTTTGGAACGGGACGTCGGGGTCTCGCCTGCGGGCTCGGTCACGCTCGCGTTCTGACAACACACTGTGTTGTCATTCATTGCGCTCACGACACTTCGTGGCGTCGTCCCCTACGGAAGTTAGTTTGTGTTTGGAAGTGGACTCACGGAGTGAGTCCCTACGGTGATCGACATCACACCCGAAAACACCGTAGGGGAGGATACCATCCTCCCGATTAAACGTCAACCAACCAATACCACCTCCGCACGTCATCCTCGAGGGAGCAAAGCGACCGAAGGATCTTGTGCGGATAGTGAACTATAGACTATTTGTTCCAAACGAAAAGTTAGTTTGTGTTTGGAAGTGGACTCACACGGTGAGCTCCTACGGTGAGTGACATTATACACACAATATGGTGATTTTATCTAACTATAAAACCTTATGGCTACGCACAAGCAGAGTAAATTTTAGAAAAACAATCCTTGAGGATTGGTTTTCGTAGTTCGGCACATAAAATCCACGTCGAAAATTCATTTTCGTAAGCGGATTTTGTGGGGTGAACCGATAATTTGCTCGCAAATTGTCGAAAATTTACGTCAAACCACCACCCAACCCAAGGCGATAAAAAGTTTTGCCAAGCTTTTTCAAAAGCGGAGATCTTTACTTTGTAACTTCAAAAACGGTAGTTTCCAACTTAAAAAGCTGTGCATTCTAATCCAAAAATAAAAGAAACAAATCCAAAATTAAGGTTGCAATTTTGCTTTATATATGGTACAATATCAGTATTGATTTTGAAAAAAGGGGGAACAAAAATGGCATTTGATGCTGGAATGCTTGCGTGCATGACGCACGAGATACTTGCGCTTTCAAGGGGCGCACGAGTTGAAAAGGTATATCAGCCCGACAGGGATGAGATACACATACAGATAAGATCGCTTGAGGGCGGAAAGCGTTTGCTTATCAACGCAGGATCTAACAATCCAAGAATCGGATTTACCGAAATCGCCAAAGAAAATCCCCAAAATCCGCCAATGTTTTGCGTGCTTTTGCGCAAGCATTTGCAGGGCGCAAGACTCTCTGACATTGAGCAATTCGGCTTTGAAAGGGCGGTTATGCTCTCATTCGACACAAGGGACGAAATGGGCTTTGACACAAAGTGCTATCTTGTTGCCGAGCTGATGGGAAAATATTCAAACCTCATCTTTCTTGACGCCGAAAAGCGCATAGTTTCTGCACTTAAAACCATAGATTTTACAACAAGTTCACTCCGTCAAGTTTTGCCTGGAATGTTGTATGAGCTTCCACCCAAGCAAGACAAAAACGACCCAATTGAATGCACAAAAGAGCAATTTTTTGCCCTTTATGACGAAGCACTTGCCGACCACAAGGCAGACAAATTTATAATTTCAAACTTCCTTGGCATTTCAAGTGCCGTGGCAAGAGAAATTTCATATCGAGCGTGTGGCGACACCGACGCAACCTTGCGTTCCTGTCCCTGCGAAAAGCTTTACGGTGCATTTTGTGAGATAATCGACCATATAAAAAATGGCAAATATCACCCCACCACCGTTTTTGAGGGCGACAAGGCAGTTGAATACGCTTTTTGCCGTCTGACGCACTATAGGGGGCTTGAAATCAAGGACTATAACAGCCCATCAAAAATGATCGACTCCTATTTTGAGAGCCGTGACCGTGAGGTCAGAGTTAAGCAAAAGGCGACGGACATTTTGAAAATCCTGACCAATTCCGAAACTCGACTTCTTAAAAAGATGGACAAGCAAAGAGCCGAGCTTGAGGAATGCAAGCAGGGTGAAAAATACAAAAAGCACGGTGATTTGATTATTGGCAATATCTATATGATTGAGCGTGGAATGAAACGTGTTGAGCTTGTCGACTATGAAGCGTATAACGAAGATGATGGTACCTTTGACAAGGTTGTTATCGAGCTTGACACTCGCCTATCCCCCTCGTCAAATGCACAAAGAATGTATAAAAAATACAACAAGTGCAAAAATGCCGAGCGTGAGCTTACCATTCAAATGGAGAAGGCGCAAAGGGAACTTGAATATATCTATTCCGTTTTCGACGCACTTGCGCACGCAGAAAACACAAGCGACCTTGTTGAAATTCGTGACGAGCTTTACACCTCGGGTTATGCTTCAAAAATGAAGAATTATCGCCCACAAAAGAGAAAGAGCACCTCGTTTATGAAGTTCAAAACCACGGACGGATACACAGTTCTTTGCGGCAAGAATAATATTCAAAACGAGAACATCACCTTCAACCTCGCCCACAAAAGCGACTATTGGTTCCACATAAAAAACAAGGCGGGCAGCCACGTTGTTATGCTTTGCAACGGTGAGGAGCCCGATAGCATCAACTTTACCGAGGCGGCGGAGATTGCGGCTTATTACTCCAGTGCGCAGGGGGGTGTGAACGTGCCCGTTGACTATACCTTTGCCAAAAACGTAAAGAAAATTCAGGGCGCAAACCCGGGTCTTGTAATTTACCACACCAACTGGACAGCTTTTGTTACTCCAAATGCCGACAAAATTGCAAAACTGAGAGAAATTTAATAAATATCCGACGATTTTGAACTAATCGTCGGATTTTTTCATAGATTTATATTGTAATAAATTTATGGAGGATTTTATGAAAGAGAAATATTTTGCGGCATCCAATTCAAGTGAGGGGTTTTGCTCCTATTACGATGGCATTTTTGACCCGAAAAAGTTATATAAAATATTCGTTATCAAGGGTGGCTCCGGCACGGGGAAGGCGTTTTTTATGAACGAGGTCGCCAAATGTGCCGAGCTCAGTGGATTTAGCGTTAGATATATTTATTGCTCGTCAGACCCCGAAAGTCTTGACGGAATTGTCATTAACGAACAGAAAATTGCCGTGCTTGACGGTACTTCTCCCCACGTTTATGAACCGAGGTACATAGGCGCGGTTGAAAGCATTGTCAATCTTGCCGAGTTTTTGGACGAAAAAATGCTCGCCTCAAGCCGAAAGTTGATTGAAAACGTTTTGGGCGAAAAGCAAAAGGGCTTTGAAAGGGTTTATCGCTGCCTTTCCGCCTATAAAAAGCTCAGCGAGAATATCGAAAACCTTGTTTATCCCTGCTTAAAGCACGAAAAAATCAAGAAATATGCCCAAAGATTTGCGCAGGAGCTTGAACAAGGTGGTGGGGAAGAGGAGCATCTCCTCACTCGCTCAATTGGAATGCGTGGGCTTTTTTCCTTTGATACCTATTTTGAAAATTCAACAATTTATTATGAAATCAACGATTATTTTGAAAGCGCCCATTTTATGATGCGTGAAATTTATGCCGCCATGAAGACAGGTAAAGTGGACCTTAAGATGTCGAATAACCCCATAATTAAGGACAGAATTGACTGCCTTTGCGCCACTAATAACGGTCTGACCTTTGAAATTTCCAATGAAATGAATGACTCTGTGCGCTCCATTAATATGAAGCGGTTTGTCGATTGTGATGAGGTTGCTAAAATCAGACAGGACTACCGTGCCATCGCCCGTGTGCGTGACGGTATCCTTGCCCTAGCCCTCGATGAGTTTCAAAATATTTATAAATATCACTTCCTGCTTGAAGAAATTTATGGTTCTGCCATGAATTTTGAGGCAAAAGAGCAATTTACCCACGACTTTTGCAATAAAATTTTCTAAAATAATTGCATTTGCTAAAAAAGATGGTATAATGTAGTTGGATATATAAATTTTGATTTATTGGGATGTTAGTTTATGTTAATACCCCTCTCACCCGCTAAAGCGGGAGCTCTCCCCAGGGCGAGCCTTTAAGCAAGAGAACACTTGCAAACTAAAGCCTCTCACTCAGGGAGAGGTGGCGGAATACGCCAAAGGCGGATTCGGACGGAGAGGGCATTTACTTCAACTATCTTCTCCCCGATAAATCCCAATTTCACAAACAAACGGAGTAAAAAATGAAGGTTGTATTATTAAGTGTAAACGGATCATATTCGCACACTTGTTTGGCATTAAGATGCTTGCGTGCGCCGCTTGAGGCATCGGGATATGAAACAGTGATTTGTGAATACAATTTAAGAGATATGAATGCGACAATTCTTTCAAGACTTGTTGGCGAGCGTGCGGAAATTTACAGTTTTTCGTGCTACATTTGGAATATTGCCACAATGCTCGATTTGGCGGCGGATTTGAAGGCGCTTTTGCCTAATTCCAAAATTATTTTTGGAGGTCCGGAGGTAAGCTTTGCCTGTGAGCGATTCAATTTTGAATTTATCGACCACATAGTTCGTGGCGAAGGGGAAGAAGCGATTGTTAAGATTTGCGATTCGATAAAAAATGGCGAGCCGATTGAAAGAATAGTCGACGGTGAAGTGCCCAACGTTATGAGCGACGAGGGGATTTTGTACCGTGAGGGCGATTTTAATAATGGAACTATGCTTTATTACGAAAGCTCACGTGGTTGCCCCTACAGATGCGCATACTGCCTTTCATCTGTTAGTGGGGGAGTTCGTGCCAAAAGTGTTGAGCAGACTCTTATCGACCTAAAGGAATTTGAAAAGCTGGACTCCAACATTAAAATAATTAAATTTGTTGATAGAACCTTTAACTTTAATATAAAACGTGCCAATGAAATTTGGCGAGCGCTTTTGAGCGATGAATTTACCAAAAACTATCATTTTGAGGTTTGCGCAAACCTGCTTGACGAAGAGAGCTTTGAAATTTTTGCGCAGATGCCCAAGGGGAAAATCCAACTTGAAATTGGACTTCAAAGCACCAATTCTGAAACGCTTGACGTCATTTCACGACACTTGGACGCACAAAAAATCATTTCTGCTTCAAAAAGGATAAAGGAGCTTGGCAACATCCACGTCCACCTTGATTTGATTGCGGGCTTGCCGTATGAAGATATGCAAAGCTTTAAAAAATCGTTTGATGATGCCTATCACGCTTGCGATATGCTCCAGCTTGGCTTTTTGAAATTGCTTTACGGAACGGAGCTTCGCAACAAAGCCGAGGAATATGGCTACGTTGCATCAAAAAAAGCACCCTATACGGTGCTAAAATCCAAATGGATGAGCTTTGAGGACTTGACCTTGCTAACGGAAATTGCCGACATTATTGATAGATACCGTGAGGGTGGTGGATTTGAAAATTCGCTTGAATATGCGCTTTTGGGCGTTGAATCTCCCTTTGATTTCTATCTTGGACTTCGCAATTTCATTGCTGAGCGAGATGGCAGAAGTATTAGAAAAATATCGCAAAATGATGCTTATGCGCTTTTGTATCAATATATTTCACTTAATTATCCTCAAAAGGAAGACGAATTTTCTCGCTTGATGCACGAGGATTATGCTAAAAAGCAGGTTAGAAAGCCACCTAAGTTTAAAAAGTGAATTGGGATTTATCGAATAGTTACAAAGATAAAAAAGGTCGCTTTTGAAAAAGCTCCGCAAAACTTTTAATCGTGTTAGGGTAAATAAATTCTGCGCAAATCGTTCCAATAAATTGGAACATAACGATTTTCTCATACATTCGAAAATCTGTGATTTGCTAATACAAACTATAGACATTTTGCTATCAAAACGGCTACGTGCAGAGTAGCAAGGCGCAGTTTTTGTTGCACCTGTGCAATAAAAACGAGTGTGACGAGCGCGAAGAAGTGAGTCACGCGCATTGCGCGAAATTTGTTTACCCCAATACGATTAAAAGCTTTTTGCGTGCGGGGTTCCCCGAAGCGATCTTTATGAGCTTTGGGGGTTCGCGCTTCCTTTTCTCGAAAAAGAAGATATTCTTTACTTTGTAACTTCCCCAACAAATCAAAATTTGAAGCATTAACTAACTAAAAAAGGTTACCACTTTCGTGATAACCTTTTAGAAAAAATCAAATATTAAAGGGCTTTAACAAGAGCTTCTGTATCCTGAGCGATAACGAGCTCTTCGTTTGTGGGAATCATATAAACTGCAACCTTAGAAGCATCTGTTGAGAGCTTTGTAACACCGGATGAACCGTAAGTTGCAAGGTTAACTTCCTTATTGATTTCGATGCCAAGGAATTCAAGTCCTTCAAGAGCGCCGCCACGAATCTTGCCTGTGTTTTCGCCGATACCTGCAGTGAATACAACTGCATCAAGACCGCCCATAGCAGCTGCGTAAGAGCCGATATACTTCTTAATCTGATAGATAAGAATGTCGATGGCGAGCTTTGCTCTGTGGTTGCCTTCTTTAATAGCTGCTTCAAGGTCACGGCAGTCAGAGGAAACACCGGAAACACCAAGGAAGCCGCACTTCTTATTGAGGTAGCTGTTTACTTCGTCGATGGAGTAACCCTTCTTTTCCATAATGTATGTTACAAGAGCAGGGTCAATGTCACCGCAACGAGTACCCATAATTGTACCTGCAAGGGGTGTGAAGCCCATTGTTGTGTCGATGCACTTACCGTCTTTAACTGCAGAGATGGAAGAACCGTTACCAAGGTGGCAAGTAACAATCTTTGTGCCTTCTGCGTTACCGCCAAGGAGTTTAATCATTTCACCTGCAACATAGCGGTGAGATGTTCCGTGCATACCATAGCGGCGGATTCCGTATTCTTCGTAAAGGTCATAGGAAACACCGTACATATATGCTTCTTCGGGCATTGTCTGATGGAAAGCGGTGTCGAATACAAGCGCCTGAGGAGTGCCGGGAAGAATATCAAGGCACGCCTGAATACCCTGAAGGGATGCAGGAGTGTGAAGGGGAGCGAGGTCACGACACTTTTTGTCAAGGATGTCATAAACCTCATCTGTAAGAATTACGGACTGAGAGAAATACTGTCCGCCGTGAACTGCTCTGTGACCAACTGCTTCGATTTCGTCCATGGACTTAATGCAACCGTGCTCTGCGTGAAGGAGAGCCTCAACAACTGCCTGCATAGCGGTTGTGTGGTTGGGCATAGCGATGTCTGCGGAATAAGTAACACCCTTAACAAGCTGCTTGTGAGTGAGCTTACCGTCGATACCGATTCTTTCGCAAAGACCTTTTGCAATAACGTCGCCGTTAGTTGTGTCAAAAAGCTGATATTTAAGCGAGCTTGAGCCCGCATTTACTACGAGTACATTCATAAAATGAACCTCCAAAAAAATTAATTACATTTCATTATACACTATAAATCACATAATTTCAATAGATTTTACAAAAAAAGGGAGAATTAAAATGGCATTTGGAATAGTTTGCGAATATAATCCGTTCCACAACGGGCATTTGCGCCAAATTCAAGAGATAAAAAAGGGAACAAACGAGCCGATAATTTGCGTTATGAGTGGCAATTTCACACAGCGAGGAGAGGTTTCGGTTGTCGACAAATATTCAAGGGCAAAAGTTGCGCTTGAATGTGGTGCGGACTTGGTTGTTGAGTTGCCCGTGCCTTTTTGTGTGGCGAGTGCGGAATATTTTGCCTCTGCCTCAATCCACGTTCTTGGTGGACTTTTGGTGGACAAGCTTTCGTTTGGATCAGAGAGTGCCAACGCAGATCAGATTATTAATATTGCAAAAATTGCCGCAAGCGATGAATTTAAAAATGATTGTGCCAACCTTTCGAAAAATCAGGGAAGCGCAGGCGCATATTTTGAGTTTCTTGCAAAAAAATCGGGCGTTGATAATATAAAATCCAACGATATTTTGGGAATTGAATACACCAAAGCGATAATAAAAAGTGGCACAGATATGCAAATTTTTCCCATTAAAAGAGAGGGGAATGCCTATCGTGACACCGAGCTTTCTTTTGGCGAACTGCCAAGCGCAAGTGCTATTAGAGAGGTGCTTTTTGGTGGCGATTTTGACAAAATTTCGAGCTTTGTGCCTCCCTCAACAATGAAAATGCTCACCGAGTGTGAGCTTGCAAGCATTGACAACGCAAAGGACGGAATTCTACTTGTCCTTCGTTTAATGAATGCCGAAAACATCGACGTTGCCGTTAGCGATAAAGGACTTTTGAACAGAATTTTATCCATGGCGCACGAATGCACCTCGTTTGATGAATTTGAAGAGAAATTGCAGACCAAAAAATATACAAAAAGCGCAATCAGGAGGGCGATTTTCTACATTTTGCTTGGCATTAAGCAAGATGACCTTAAAAAAATGCCCCAATATACCGTTTTGCTTGGCGCAACGGAGAGGGGCAGGGAGTATCTTGCCACCATTCGCAAAAACGATGGCATAATTAAGGTAATCACAAAGCCATCAGAGGCGGACGGAACACGTCAATTCGAACTTGCCAAAAAGGCAGATGCCCTGTTTACAATGTGCCTTGCCACCACAAAAGATAGTGGATTTTATATTAAAAAATCCCCCGTGATTTTGTGAAAGAAAGTTAAAAAATACCGTTTTTGGTTACAAAGTACCAATTTCCGCTTTTGAAAAAAGTTACAAAGTAAAGATTTCCGCTTTTGAAAAAGCTTGGCAAAACTTTTTTTATCGCCTTGGTTTGCGGTGGTTTAACGTAAATTTTCGACAATTTGCGAGCAAATTATCGGTTCACCCCACAAAATCCCCTTATGTGAGTAAACTCCCAACGGTGATTTTCTTGTCCAAACTACGAAAACCAATCCCCAAGGATTGTTTTTCTAAAATTTACTCTGCTTGAGTGTAGCCATTTGGGTAGACTGTAAATTTTGATTTGTTGAGGAGTTAGTTTGTGTTTGAAACGGGGCTCACGGAGTGAGCACCTACGGTGAGCGACATTATACATACAATATGGTGATTTCATCTTGTTAAATAGCTTTACGGCTACACCTAAAGGTTGTCTTACCGAGCCCTCAACCGCGCGAACCCCCAAAGCTCATAAATATCGCTTCGGGGAACCCCGCATCGCAGAAGAGGGTGGCACGGCATCGCCGTGACGGGTGTAGTTCCCCATTTTAACTTTAACTAACTTCTAAATAAATCAAAATGCACTTGGGATGGTTTCTCCCCTACAAACTCAACCCAAACTAACTTTTTGGTTTGGAACAAATAGTCTATAGTTCACTATCCGCACAAGATCCTTCGGTCGCTTTGCTCCCTCGAGGATGACGTGCGGGGGCGGGATTGGTTGGTTGACGTTTAATCGGGTCGTCGAGGGTCTCGCCCTGCGTCCCACCTTATGCAAAATTATACTCAAAATCTCAGGCAAATATTGTCAAAGTGTGTGCAAATTTTATTTTTTGTATTTACTTCTTCAAAAATTTATGATACAATAAGAATAATTATTCGACAAAACAAGTTTTTTCTACATAATATATTATTACATCATCATTTTTTGAAAGGAATAAATCAATGCAGACTAAGGTTGTAAAATTCGGTGGCACTTCATTGGCAGATGCCGAGCATTTTAAAAGAGTTGCCAGCATTATCAAGGCAGATCCCTCTCGTCGCTACGTTATTGCGTCCGCACCGGGCAAAAGACTCAACGACGATATTAAGGTTACGGATATGCTCTACACCTGCTACAATATGATTCGCAACCACCAAGATATATCAGTATACTACGAAAAAATTGTTGAAAGATACAACGACATCATCACAGGTCTTGGCATTAATTTTGACATCACAGGCGAGCTTGAATACATAAAAAATGCTATGATGGCTCGTTCAGGACGTGACTATGCCGCAAGCCGTGGTGAATATCTTAACAGTTTAATTCTTGCTAAATATTTGGGTTTTGACTTTATCGACGCAGAAAACGTAATTTTCTTTAAAGAAAACAGCACATTTGATGCCGAAAAGACCAATCAGGCAATGCGTGACGAACTTGCAAAGCACAAAAATGCAGTTATTCCCGGTTTTTACGGTTCCATGCCCAACGGTACAATCAAAACCTTTTCCCGTGGTGGCTCGGACATCACCGGCTCAATTGTTGCCCGTGCCGTGAATGCCGACATCTATGAAAACTGGACCGACGTTTCGGGCTTTCTTATGGCTGACCCAAGAATTGTTGACAATCCCCAACCCATTGCCACAATTACCTACAGGGAGCTTCGTGAGCTTTCTTACATGGGCGCAACCGTGCTTCACGAGGACGCAATTTTCCCCGTTCAAAAGTCAGGAATTGTTATTAATATCAGAAACACCAATCGACCCGAGGATAAGGGTACGCTCATCATTCCCAACGAAAGCGACCACAACCCCCACCACACAATCACAGGCGTTGCAGGAAAAAAGGGATTTTCTGTAATCAATATCGAAAAGAACCAAATGGGTGGCGAATTCGGTTTCGCATCCCGTGTTTTCAAGTGCCTTGACCAACATGAAATTCACACCGAGCATTTGGCTTCAGGTATCGATCTTATGAGCCATATCGTGCCCGAATCCGAGCTTAATGCCAAGCTTGACGAGTTCATTCCTGAGCTTCACCGTGTTACTGATGCGGATAACATTTCCGTTGACACAGGTCTTGCGCTCGTTGCCGTTGTTGGACGAGGAATGAAAGAGAGCAAGGGTACTGCAGCTCGCATTTTCTCTGCAATTTCAAATGTAGGCGTCAACGTCAGAATGATTGACCAGGGTGCGAGCGAGCTTAATATCGTTATCGCAGTTTATGAAAGTGATTATGAGAAAACCATAAAAGCTATTTACGAGGAGTTCGTAAGATAAGATGAAAGTAATAGAGTACTTTAATGCAGAGAACAAAGAGCTTTGGCTATCAAAAATCGCAGAAAGCGATTGGGGAGCGGGACAGTATCTTGCTTATCTTATAAAAGAGAATAAGCTTTTTGACCTCGTTGGAAAAGCAAAAGTGCTTATGCTAATTGACGATGAAAACCTCGTTTCATTCTGCACTCTCGCAGAAAAGGATGACGTTCAGCCCACCGAGCTGACCCCTTGGATTGGGTGGATATATACATTTCCTGCCTACCGCGGAAACCGTTTAGCAGATGAGCTCCTATCTAACGCAGAAGAACTTGCAAAGCAGGGCGGTGCAACCCACACATATATCTCAACCAATCACATCGGTCTTTATGAAAAATACGGCTACGAATTTTTCACAATGGCTAAAGATGTCGAGGGTGAGGATACAAGGGTTTATAGAAAGAAATTATAAAAACAAACCGCCCGATTTTTCGGGCGGTTTTACTATATAAATTGGGATTTATCGAGTAGTTACAAAGATAAAAAAGGTCGCTTTTGAAAAAGCTCCGCAAAACTTTTAATCGTGTGAGTTAAATTAATCTGCGCAAATCGTTCCAATAAATTGGAACATAACGATTTTGCTCATACACTCGCAAAATCTGTGATTTGCTACTGGGTATGTAGCCATATCACTATCAAACGGCTATAGTTTAGCAAAGTAAATTTTAGAAAATCACTATGTAAATAGTGGTTTTCGTAGTTTGGACAAGAAAATCGTCGGTGGGAGTTCACTCACACAAGGCGATTTTATTGGTCAAACCGATAAAACACTCGTGTTTTATCGAAAATTTACGTAGAGTCAGTGCAAACCAAAGCGATAAAAAAGTTTTGCCAAGCTTTTTCAAAAGC
>JAZTWO010000039.1:0-1583 GCA_045635885.1 Eubacteriales bacterium
ATAAATTCTAACTTTTTTTTAATCGTTAAGACTCATAATCCTTTCTTTTACAGCAAATTCTTTATGGCCGCCTCCAAATCAGGAACTGTTTCAACACGTGCCTTCAAAACATTGTCACGGCCCACCAAGAATGCAGCAGGAATGCTCTTCACACTATAAAGTGTAACATATTGGGAATAAATACCGTTTGCATCACGCACACAAATCCACGGTAAATTATCCGCTGATGTTTTCCAAAAATGTTCATCTGCATCCAATGAAATCTGATAGATTTCCAATCCTTTGCCATTATACTTATTATAGAGTTCACGCAAAGCCAAGTTATGAGCAGCAGCCTGAACATGATTATAAACCGCAAAGTCTATCAACACCACCTTATCCTTCAAATCAGACAAACGACGCACATTGCCTTTCAAATCTTTCAATTCAATGTCGATCAAGTCAACTTCTTTCACCTTATCAGCAGGCAACTCCACCACTTCTTCACGAGGTGCTTTGGTATTTTTCATGCCCTTAATAACCATATTATAAAGATTACGGGAACGATCCGCATGTGGATAAGTATTGTTCAAACTGGTAGCAACCGCCGCAAAACACTTGATATCATCTTTATTCGACATAGGATCAAAAATCATATACCCGTTCAGCGTCTGAAACAATGCAAAATAAGCATATGTTGTATTAGGGGCTGTGAAAATATATTCTTTCTTTACCTTATTCTTATAATCATTGATGAGATTAGACAAAGTCTGCTGTGCAATACCAGCAGGAATGCCACGGTTTTGAGACAATTTGTCCACCTTTTGTTGCAATTCTCCATGCAACAAAACCAATTCCTTAATTTTCTGGTTGCTTTCGGAACCGCCTATGACATATTCTGTATCAAACTTATCAGCTGTAGACTTCACTGTCACCGTTTCTGTAGAATCAACGGAAAAGTTGATTACCTTGCCATCCAGACGCAACCGATAGAATTCCGGAGACTCCGGACAACCAGCAGCAAAATCAAATGTACCATTACCACCCAATTCAACAGAATCAAGTACAACAATTCCTTCCAAACCCGAAGCTTCAAAATAGAGCGTTTTGTCTGCTGCTCCAGCTACTTCACCCTGAACTTTGAACTTAGGCTCATTATCGCAAGCGTTCAATCCTACCAGTACAAGTGCAAGCAAAAAATATACCACTTTCTTCATCATCAATTTTATAAAAATGTGCGTTTTTAATAAATTCGGTGCAAAGATACGTCTTTTCATGGTTTAACAAAGCATTTATGACCGTTCTTGAATGTTAAAATGAAAAAAACAACAAGATTACTAACTTTTTATTAGAGAAATACCTTAATAATAGAATAAATACCTATCTTTGCCCGATTTTTAGATGAAAAATTTATAATAATACATTTTATGATTAATCCTATTGTTAAGACGATCGAGCTTCCTGATGGAAGAACCATCACGCTCGAAACGGGAAAGCTGGCAAAACAGGCAGACGGTTCTGTAATGCTTCGCATGGGAAACACCATGTTGCTTGCTACTGTTTGTGCAGCAAAAGATGCAGTTCCCGGTACTGATTTCATGCCG
>JAZTWO010000040.1:0-6712 GCA_045635885.1 Eubacteriales bacterium
AGTGGGCCTTCTTGCTTCAAAAGAAAAAGCGTTATAGCCCCTTTGATACCAAAGGTCTTTAGCCGCTTTTCTTTGACAAAACGAGCGCAAAGAAAAGCTAACAAAAGAAACGCTGAGTCGCCTGCGCGGCGGGCGCCACTGTGCGTGGAGCACCACCTTTGAAAAGGTGGACGAAACAATCGCAGAAGGTTAGCGCTATCTCCCCCACAAATCAAAATTTGAAACTTAATTAAATACGAAAGGAATTAAAAAAATGGCACACATTATTCAGAATGTAGAAGAATTTGATGCTCTTTTGAAGAGCGAAAAGCCCGTGCTTGTTGACTTTTTTGCAACATGGTGCGGACCTTGCAGAATGTTTGCTCCCACATTTGACGAATTTGCAGGCGAGCATGAAGAAATCGAATGCGTAAAGGTTGACGTAGACGTTTGCGGAGAAATTGCAAAGAGATATGGAATTATGAGCATTCCAACAATTATTCTTTTCAAGAACGGTGAGGCAACAAAGAAGAATGTTGGCACCCTCGACCTTGAAGAGCTTGAGAACTTTGCCCTTTAATATTGAGAGGTTGTTATGAGAGGCGTATTAATTGGAATAACAATTTTTCTTGTTGTTATTCTTGTAGCAATTGGCGGATTTAAACTTTATGACTACATTGGCGCTGTCGAATTTTATAATAACTCAAAGGTGGTTTTTGATACTCCCGGTGTTACTGACTCTAATTTTGTTCCACAGGGCATGACCTATATTGAAGAAAGAGAAACCTTTATTTTCTCTGGATATATGGGCAAGCCAATCATTGGCAAGCTTACGGGAGATATTTCATCCCGTATTTACGTTAGAAATTCTAACGGAGATGTAACCTACACACGACTTCTTAATTCGGACGGAACACCATTCACAGGACATGCGGGCGGTGTTGATTGCTTTGGTGATTACGTTTACGTTGCAGACGAAGATTACCGTTCCTTGATAGTATTTTCTGCCGAAGATATTCTTTCCGGTAAAGAAGAAACCAAAATGCTTGGTACGGTAAAGACATATAATGCCCCTGCGCATTGCTATGTGTTCTCGGGCAATAATGGCGAAAAATACATTTTGGCAGGCTCGTTCCATAAGGACGAAACTGTTTATTTGACACCCGATCACGAAAAGATTACAACTCCTGCAGGTGACAAAAACACGTCTGTAATGACGATTTTTAAGCTTAATGAAAGCGCAGAATTTGGCATTGACCCCATACCCGTTGCAGTTATTTCTGCAAGGGAAATGATTCAGGGTGTTTGCATTACTCCCGATGGTAAAATGGTACTCTCTACTTCTTGGGGACTTAGCCGTTCTCAACTTTTCTTCTATGATCTTTCAAAGGTTCAGTGTACAGAAGGATATGAGTTTAAGGGTACTATAACTTATGCAAATGCCGATGAAGAAGCATTTGAATTTAGCAATATTCCTCTTTATTATCTTGATTCATCCTGCCTTGTTGATACAGTCAAAGCTCCACCAATGAGTGAGGAACTTGTTTGTCTTGACGGTAGAATTATCGTTTTCTGCGAGTCCGCTTGCAATAAATATGTGTTTGGCAAGCTCACAACGGGCTATAAAATATACGGATTTGAATATAACAAATAAAAACAAAATTCCACGGCTTGCCGTGGAATTTTTTTATTTTGCAAGTAGTAAAATCAATAGTAAAATCAGAATTGAATCGTTGGGATTTTCTTGGTGAATGACGAAAATTAGCCCTAATAAAAGAAGATCCTCAACGGAAATATCAGAGAAAAAAGAGGGCAAAGAAAAGCTTTTTTTCTCGTTTTCGAGTGGCAAATCATCAGTTTTGGAGCTGATTTTTTGTTCGTTTTTTAAAAAATTATCGCTTTTTTCAACATTATTTTCAAATCCCTCTTTTATGTAATTTCTGTCCGTTTCGTCAAGTACTCGAAAGGCGTTTCCACCATAATTTCGGGGAATACTAACCGTTGATAAATTGTTTTTGCTGTAGTACATTTTGCCTCCCGTTTTCAACTTATTTTGTTCAAAATTTCGCCAATGTGATTGATTTTTATAAAGCTGTCAATAAGCTCTTGGCGACGAGGCGAAAGGTAGGGACGAATGGCTAAAAGCAGGGTAATTTGATCCTTGTTTTTCTGTGCTTTTTCGGGCGAATTTCCACCTAAAATTGAGGCGATTTTTGAAAAATCCAAGCCGAGATTTAAATTGCTTGAATTTTTGTTTGTGGGGGAAGAAGTTGAAGAAACAGCAATATTTTCATTGCTTTGTGTGTCAGATGTGTCATTTTCTTTTGAAAAATCTTCGCCTTGTGGTGAATTGGTACTATCGCTTGCGTTTGTGTATTTTGATAAAATTCCACTTAATTTTCCAATCGCATCGGGGTTTGATAAAAACGAAAAAAGTGTCCCTGAAATATCTTGTGAATGACCTTCAATTATGCCGCTTTCGCTCATTGTTTTTTGCCCCCGAATTGAGTTAAAAGTGACTTTATATCGTCGTCATTTGCAAATCTTAAAAAGGTTCTGATTTTCATCAAATCGCCCTTGCCAATTTTCAAATTTTCCGCCCCAATGCCTGCCTCTGCGCTAATTTCTTTGATAACCGAGATCAATTCTTCGTCGCTGAGTTTTAATAGTGCGGCAAGTGAATTTTTGTCGAAGTTCATAAAATACCCCCTAAAAATTTATAGTTTGTCTATATTTATAATTATATGCTTTAAAATAAAATGTTGACATAATGACGATATTGTGATAGAATTATAGTCAACAAATTGTTTTTTTATGAATGATATGAAAAAAGAGGTATGATAATGAAACACTTTTTTATAATGAATCCCGCGGCGGGTAAGGGAACTCATTTCCACTCACTGATTGATGAAATTCATAAAGTTTGTGATCGTCGTCAAGTGTGCTATGCGGTGCATATTACAGAAAGAAAAAGAGAATCAACTGAATTCGTAAGAAAAATGTGCAAATCCTCCAATGAGCCAATGAGATTTTATGCTTGTGGTGGCGATGGTACTATTAAGGAAGTGGCAGAGGGATTGATTGGTTTTAGCCATGCCGAGCTTGCTATTATTCCAATGGGAACAGGAAATGACTTTGTTAGAAACTTTGATCACCCCGAAAGATTTTTTGATATTGATGCTCAGCTTGACGGTGAAACAAGAAAAATTGATATAATGAAATATAACAACCGATATTCTATTAACGTTATCAATATCGGTTTTGACTGTGAAATCGCAAAGCAGGTTGCATATAACAGAAGAAGTATATTTATTCCAAGCAAGTTTGCATACACCGCAGGTATTGCTCAAAAGATAACAAAGCTTGGTTCTGCGGTTGTTAATGCTCAAATTAGCTTTGACGGAGTTCCTCACAAGGGTCACACATATCAAATTTGCGTTTTTGCAAACGGTGCGTTTTACGGTGGTGGATACCACGCAGCACCTGCGGCTCTTCCGGTTGATGGGCTTATTGACGCTTGCGTTGTAAGAAAGATTACTTTGATTGAGCTTCTCAATTTGCTTGGACATTATAAGGCAGGCACACATCTTACAGCACCCAATGTACCACAGGTATTCTCATATAGAAAGGCACAAAAGATTGAGCTTTTGTTTGACCAACCAACCGACATTAGTGTTGACGGTGAAATTGAGAGAATTAAAGATAAAATGGTGCTTACCGTTTTGAAACAAGCAATTACGCTTTCAGCGCCCAAATCCTGCCAGCCAATTAAGATTGAGCCCACAGTAATGAAGGCGGCAAGAAAGTATAATGCAAAGGGATAATGAAAACACAGGATATACTGATTGTTTCTGATATACATGGGCGACTTCAACGCTTGAATGAGCTTGTGGAATATAGACAAAAGCTATTGAAATCGGGCGAGGTGTTAAACGTCATATTTTTAGGTGACGGTCTTAACGACTTGTTTTCGTGCAATAAATATGACCAAATAATTACTCATGCCGTTAAGGGAAATTGTGACGTTTTTGTGAACTATTCGCCTTATGGTGAAGAAATTCCAATTTATCGCACGATTGTGCTTGGAAATTATAAAATTTTTATGACGCACGGGCACACCTTGAACGTAAAATATGAAAAGGATGAGCTTTGCAGATGTGCTTCAATGCAAAATGCAGACATTGTTCTTTTTGGTCACACCCATGTGCCAACCCTTGAATATATTGAAAAGGGAAGCATTCGTGGTGTTGATAGAAATTTGACATTATTTAATCCCGGTTCACTTGGGGATTATGAGGGCAGTTTTGGCAATTTATCCTTGTCAGACAACGGTTTTTTGCTCTCTCACGGTAAATACCACAACATAGTAAATAAATAAAAACTGCCACACTAAAAAGTGTGGCAGTCAATTGTGTAAAAGCTTATACGGTTTCTTCCACCTCTGCATTTGCAAGGGCTTCAACCTCTGCGTCATATGCAGATTTAACAGCTTCTTCCAACATGCTGCGAAATTCAGCATTGATGGGATGAGCAATGTCACGATAGGTATCATCAGCATTTTTACGACTTGGCATTACGATAAAATATTTTTCTTTTGCGTAAATAACTTTGATGTCGTGCACAACAAGCTCATGGTCAAACGTTACTGATGCGATGGCTTTCATGGGACCTTCGGTAAACGTTTTTCTAATTTTGATGTTCGTGATTTTCATACTTTTCTCCTTTGGTGTGTGCTAAAAGATGGTGACACTACCCTTATTTTACACTCTATTTATTACGATTATTCAAATCAGTGATGATTTTTTTAATAACATTTTGTGAACAACTAAAAATAAACTGTGAACATTCATAGATACTGAAAGGATTAATTATGGCTACTCCCAATACTCATTATGGAGTTGAAAATATACAATTAATGCTTGAAAATTGCAAGAGTATTTTCTTTATTGGAATCGGTGGAATTAACATGTCCTCTCTTGCTCACATTTCACATTTGCAGGGCTATCGAGTTGGTGGCTCTGACAGAGAGAAAACTGCATTGACCGAAAGGTTGAGAAGTGGCGGAATTGAGATTTATTATTCTCATGATGCTTCTAATATGGAAGACTTTGATGCGGTGGTTTACACCGTTGCCATTTCGCAAGACAATCCCGAATACGTTAGGGCTTTGGAAAAGGGAATTCCTTGCATTTCTCGTGCAGACTATCTTGGATACCTTATGCTTAACTATCAAAACAGAATAGGCGTTTCGGGTATGCACGGAAAAAGCACTTGCACGTCAATGTGCGCAACTGTGTTTATGGAAGCAGGGGGCGACCCCACCGTGCTTTCCGGTGCGGAGCTTGATGCTATGGGAGGCGCTTATAGAATTGGTAAGAGCGAAAACTTTATTTTTGAAGCGTGCGAATATATGGATTCGTTCCTTGATTTCAATCCTTCAATGGCGATTATATTGAATATTGAACTTGACCACGTTGACTATTTTTCAAGCATTGATCAGGTTTGTTATTCCTATTCTCGATTTGCAGCCATTACCGGTGAGAACGGTATGGTTATTGCAAATATTGACAATGAATATATTCCACAGGTGCTTGAGGGCTATAAGGGGAAGATTGTTACCTTTGGTGTGGTTACAAAAAGTGCCGATTATTCTGCGATAAATATTCGCTATCCCAACGGATGTGCGGAATTTGATATTATGCATTTGGGCGAGTTTATCGCTCACGTTAAGCTCTCGGTTACAGGTGAGCATAATGTTTACAATGCTTTGGCGGCTTTTGTTGCCGCACATGTTTCGGGACTTGAACCCGAAGCAATTGCCAAGGGGCTTACTAAATTCCACGGAGCAAAGAGAAGAATGGAGTTTAAGGGTAAGCTTAACGGTGCTTCGGTTTTTGATGATTACGGTCATCATCCAACCGAGGTGGCTACCACTCTTGACGGTGTTAGAAAACGTGATGACGTTGGAAGATTGTTCTGCATTTTCCAACCACATACATTTAGTCGCACATATGCTTTGATGGACGATTTTGCACAGAGCTTTGATGCGGTTGATAGAGTTTACATTGCAGATATTTATCCTGCAAGGGAAACTGATGATTTGGGAATTAGCGGTAAGACTCTTGCTGTTCGCATTGGCGATAAGGCGGAGTACGCTCCCGATCTTGATTCGCTTGCAAGAGAGATTTCGTCGATGCTTTATCCTGACGATGCGCTCGTGGTTATGGGTGCAGGAAATATTTATAGAATTTTTGATCACTTTGATTTTGATGAGGAATAGTTGATAGGATTGCTTGGGGGTTAAGTTCGGTACGGAGAGGCGCCGTCCCCTACGGTGTTAGGTGAAAAGGTCGTTTGCATAAACTAAATGGCGAGCCCCTCATCCACCGCCTCGGCGGTCCCCCTTCCCCTCAATGGGAAGGCAAAAAGTTAGTTTGTGTTTGGAAGCGGACTCACGGAGTGAGTCCCTACGGTAAGCAACATTATACACACAATATGGTGGTTTTATCTCGCTAAAAAACTTCACGGCTACGCACAAGCAGAGTAAATTTTAGAAAATCACTCTGAAAGAGGGGGTTTCGTAGTTTGGGCGAGAAAATCGTCGGTGGGAGTTCACTCACACAAGGCGATTTTATTGGTCAAACCGATAAAACACTCGTGTTTTATCGAAAATTTACGTAGAGTCAGTGCAAACCAAAGCGATAAAAAAGTTTTGCCAAGCTTTTTCAAAAGC
>JAZTWO010000041.1:0-61469 GCA_045635885.1 Eubacteriales bacterium
GGAGTTACAAAGTAAAGAATATCTTCTTTTTCGAGAAAAGGAAGCGCGAACCCCCAAAGCTCATAAAGATCGCTTCGGGGAACCCCGCACGCAAAAAGCTTTTAATCGTATTATTGTAAACAAATTTTGCGCAATGCGCGTGACTCACTTCTTCGCGCTCGTCACAAATGTGTCTTTGTTTTCAAGAAAACAAAGAAACTGCGCCTTGCTACTCTGCACATAGAGTTTTTGATAGCAAAATGGCAACGTTTTTAGTAGCAAATCACAGATTTTCGAATGTATGAGAAAATCGTTATGTTCCAATTTATTGGAACGATTTGCGCAGATTAATTTAACTCACACGATTAAAAGTTTTGCGGAGCTTTTTCAAAAGCGACCTTTTTTATCTTTGTAACTATCCGCTAAATCCCCATTTATTTTTCAAAAAAGCCCCCACAGGAATGGGGGCTTTGCGTCAAATTACATCAAAAGTGCAGCAGCACCGAGAAGTCCTGCGCTATTTTCAAGCTCTGCAATAAGAATGGGTACTTGAGGTCCTTTATCGCCTGCATAGATTTCCTTATTCATAATTGCCTGCAAGGGTTTGATAAGATTGTCACCCTGTGCACAAACACCACCACCAAGAAGAATTACTTCAGGACGGAAGATATTTGCGTAGTTAATAAGTCCACAAGCAAGGTGCTCTATGTAAGAATCAACAACTTCTTTTGCATAGGGGTCAACGGGCGCATAATCAAACACCGTTTTGCCACAAACCGCATCAAGCGAGCCACATTCCCACATCTTTGAATCGGGATGAGCTTCCATAGCTCTCTTTGTATCACGGATAAGAGCAGTTGCAGAAGAATATGCCTCAAAGCAACCACGACGTCCGCAAGAGCATTGTTCCCCGTCCTTTACGATAACAATGTGACCAAGCTCTGCACCTGCGCCCCTGTTACCCTCAACAATTTTGCCATCCAAAACAATTCCACCGCCAACACCCGTGCCGAGTGTAATCATAACTGCGTTATTATAGTTACGAGCAGCACCAAACTTAACTTCGCCAAGAGCCGCAACGTTTGCATCGTTGCCAATTTTAACTGTAATGCCACCAAGAAGGCGAGAAAGCTCGTCACAAATTCTGAAATTTTCCCAACCGAGATTGTTGGCGTAAACAACATTGCCTTCGTTTGAGTCAATCATACCGGGAGAACCGATGCCAAGTCCCTCAACGTCAGCAGTAGTAAGTCCCTGACGCGCAAGAAGGTCATTTGCAAGATTTGCAATATTTGCCGCAACGCCCTTGTCACCCTTTTCAACCTCTGTAGGTGTCTTGTCGCAAACAAGAATTTCTCCCTTTTCGTTTACAATTCCGCCCTTGATATAAGTGCCTCCAAGGTCGATTCCAATATAGTATTTGTTGCTCATAATAGTCTCCTTTTATTTTATCTTTTCAAGTTTTGAGGTATGCGCTATAACAACGAGCTTCATATCTCTATTTAATGGAAGCGATGGGTCAAGGTCGATATTAACCTTGTCACCACTTTTAATTGCAATTACGTTTACACCATATTTTTTTCTTAAATTCAATTCGATAAGATTTTTGCCAATCCATTCGTTTTTGATTTCAAGCTCGATAAGTGAAACGTCATCAGAAAGCTCCATAACGTCCACAAATCCCGACGAAAGAATGTTTTTTGCAAGTCGAACACCCGACTCACGCTCGGGGATAACCACCTTATCGGCACCCACCTTTAAAAGTATCTTTGCTTGCATTTCGTTGGCGCATTTTGCAATAACGGTTTTAACTCCAAGCTCTTTGCAAAGCATTATTATCATTACGCTTGCCTCAAGATGATTTGCCATTGCAACTATCACCACGTCAACGTTTGCAATTCCAAGATGACGCACCACTTCGGGATCAGTTATATCTGCACTTTTGCAAAACGGAATGTCGGATATTGCAGAATTAACGATATTCTCGTCAAGGTCAACTGCAAGAACGTCTGCACCGTTTTTTACAAGTTCCTTAGCCACAGCCATGCCATATCGTCCAAGGCCAAAAACGGCATATGATTTATTTAAACTCATAACCAAACTCCATTTCTATCCAACACTAATTTCTTCGGTTGGATTTTTTATATTATTGGATGATTCCTTGCTATATGAAAAAGCAATAGCAAGTGAAATTGGTCCAATTCTGCCAAGATACATTGTGCAAATGATTATCAACTTGCCCCACAAATTCAAAAATGGAGTGAGGTTTCTTGTAAGTCCCACCGTTGCGGTCGCACTGACACTTTCATATAATATATCAAGTACCGAAGCATCCATAACGTATGACAGGGAGAGCGTTGAAATAAACATTATTGTAAATGACATAACGGTAACGGCAACCGCCTTTCGTGCCACTTGCCTTGAAAGTGAACGGTTGAACACCGACACCTCGTTTTTGTTACTAATAAGCGCATAGGCAGTAAAGACAAGCACCGCTATTGTAACGGTTTTAATACCACCGGCCGTACCAACGGGCGATCCACCAATGAACATAAGAAAAAGCGAAAGAATTGCAGTTGAATTACTTAAATTCTCTTGTGGAACACCTGCAAATCCTGCAGTTCTTGTGGTTACCGATTGAAACAATGAAACCTGAATTTTATCAAACAGTGACATGTTTCCTATAGTTTTTACATTTGAAAATTCAAAAATAAATATCAAAAATGCGCCACCGAAAATAAGTATCGCAGTTGCACTTAAGACGATTTTAGAGTGAAGAGTTAACCTTTTAAAGCATTTGAATTTTTGCAGTTTAAAATCCTTAACAACTCTTAAAATATCCCACCAAACGATATATCCAAGACCGCCCAAAATAATGAGCGCAGAGGTGATAAGGTTGATTGTGGGATTTGTGGCATAGGAACAAAGACTATCCTTTGCAATAATGTCAATTCCTGCATTACAAAACGCAGAAACGGAGGTAAACACGGATATCCATATTCCCTTTAAGCCAAATTGAGGGACAAAAACCATCATATAAAGAATTGCTCCAATTCCCTCAACTATCAAAGTACCTATAATCACTTTTTTTATAAACTTATTCAAGCCCTCAAGCGAATTAAGGTTGAATGCATCTCCAATAAGTCGGCTATCCTTAAGCTTCATTTTACGGTGCATGGCTACCGTTATGCCCGAAAGCACTGTGATAATTCCAAGTCCGCCTATTTGAATAAGAATAAGCAAAACAACCTGACCGAAAACACTCCAAGTGCTGAAGGTTGGCAAGGTTACAAGACCTGTAACGCAGGTTGCAGTTGTGGATGTGAAAAGTGCGTCAATATAGGACACTGAAACTCCACTTTTCGTGCTTATCGGCAGTGACAAAAGCAAGCTACCAATTAAGATTACCACCAAAAAGCTAATCAATATCAGTTGCGTGGTATTTGCCCTCTTTATTCTGTTTTTCACAGAAATCACTTTCCTTTACTATGATTTATTTGTTTGCATTAGGATTCATATCAACCGTTTTCATTTCATCAAGAGATTGATATTTTTCCTGATAATAATTCTCGTGTGTAATGGTAATTGAACCCGGCATATCCGAGTCGATTTCTATAACCGTGCATCCACGTTGATAACCGAATTTATCAATTTTACCGTAGGCAACATAGTCAATGCTGTATCCGTAAGAGAACAAAACACCCTTATATTCCATTTCAAAATTGTTAAAGTGGTCGTGACCAAAGAATACGTATTTAGTGTTACCAAGCTCTAATATTTTTTCAAAAAGATCATCGCCCTTGTCTGAAGGATATACTACCTCTTTCTTTTCACCGTCATTTCCTGAAAACCAAGTAACGTTGCCACCAATTTCACGGCCGTTGGCTACATACTCATCATATCCGGTTTTAACTTCTTGAAGAGGAATGTGCACGAAGAGAAGTGAATTTTGAGGATTGTAAAGCTTAATCATATTTTCATACCAATCAACCTGATCTTGCTTGATATTATCATAATGCCACAAAGCAAAGTCAATAAGACCACCTATAACTCCCTTGTGCAAATATGAATGGCTATCCATCATAAAAAAGCTTTGTGTAATCTCGCCATTTGTGTTTTTTACATTGATAACGTGATTGCCTTCTCCTGAAACTCCTTCAGGGGAGTTCATAAACAAGCATCTTTCAAGACTTTCGTCTGCATATATGTTGGCAACTTCCTCACGATTGTAATAGTTGTAGGGCTCGTTATCGTGATTACCAAGCGTTATTGTCCAATAAACACCAAGATTTTCCATAAGACGAACAAACATCTTGTGGGCATATCCATTATTGATTGTACCTGTTGTGGGAATTGCAAAAGATATATCACCTGTAATAATTACAAGATCGGGATCCTCTGCCATAACCATTGATGCAACGGCTTTGATGGCTTTTTTATCCTTCTCTACGTTGCCACAACCGCCTCCCAAGTGAACGTCGGTAAGATGAAGCACTTTGAAATCCTCGTCAGTTGTGAAATACCAGTTGCCATATTCATCCTTTTGTGGTGCAAGTTGATTTTTTGCTTCCACCTTAAAAGTGTCTATGTATTCAATCATATTGTCATAATTTTTTTCATTAAGAACATAAAAAACTCCACATGCCAAACCTATAATGATAGCAAAAATAAGCAGACTAATTAAAATTTTTTCCATAATTTTTCATCCTTAAATATTTTTGTGCTGACAATCGCACTTGAATTATTTTAACACATTTTGTTAATAATATCAAGTGTTTTTGCGTTTTAAGCACTAAAATAATAACAAAAATTATTTTTTCAAAAAAAATTAATTTTTTTCAAAAAAAGTATTGACAAATTAAAATTATTGTGTTAGAATATACAAGTCGCAGATGTGCGGTATATTTGGCGGGATAGCTCAGTTGGCTAGAGCAATCGGTTCATACCCGATAGGTCATGGGTTCAAGTCCAATTCCCGCTACCATTTCGGCCCGTTGGTCAAGCGGTTAAGACACGGCCCTTTCACGGCTGTAACATGGGTTCGATTCCCGTACGGGTCACCAAAATAAAAACAGGAGTGCAAACGCACTCCTGTTTTTATTTTGCTAATGCGTACAATGAATTGTAGCCATCTTTTTTGCGTAGCAAAAAAATTATGGGCAAGAATGCCTCAAGCATTCTTGGTTATTTATCATTCAGTAATTGACTTTTGTGCATTTTTGTGATACTATTAATTGATTTTATTATTAAAGGAGAAAAACAATGAAAGAAAAACTTATTAGATTTTTTACATCAAAAAAGTTCATTATCACTGCATGCATTTTGCTTTTTATTATCTTGCTTTGTACCATAGTTGGCCCACACATCATCCTCGCAATTGTTCGTCAACCCACCCCTGAAAATCACTTGTATAGCGAATATTTCTACACAAGCTACGAACAAGTGCGTGAACATCTTAAAGAAAGAGTTGAATCCCTTGAAAACGAAGGTGTGGTTGTTGAATATAAAACACATGCCATTGATGCTTCTGATGATCTTTATATCGACAACATATATCTTCCTTCAACACAAAACCAAACAAATCTTATCGTTTTAACAACTGGCGTACACGGAATTGAAGGATACATCGGTTCTGTTATGCTTGACGTTTTCTTTGAGGAAATTTATCCCAATATCGACACAAACACCACAGGTATTTTGATTGTCGCTAACATAAATCCTTACGGAATGAAATATATGCGACGCTACAACGAAAACAACGTTGACCTTAATAGAAACTTTATTGAAGATTGGAGCACTTTTGACCTCTCTTCTAACACAGAATATCCAAAGGTTGACAAATTCCTTCAACCCACAGGCAAAATGGGTAATGGTTTTTGGCACGAGGTTGGATTCTATTTTTCACTTGCTAAAGAAGCTATTTTCAAAGGTGCCGATACAATCACCAATGCCCTTCTTACAGGTCAGTATGAATACGAACAAGGCGTTTATTACGGTGGAAACGGTGACGAAGCTTCCACAACCTATCTTAAAGGGGTTTTTGCAGAGTGCATTGACGGTGAATACGAAAACATCATACACATTGATATCCACTCCGGTTATGGTCCAAGATATGATATGGTAATTTTCAACTCCGTTCAAGACCCCACATTAGAAGAAGATGCTAAAGAAATGTTCCAATATGATTACATCATAGCTCAAAATTCTGATGATTTCTATGTAACATATGGTGACACAACCGACTATTTCTATCGACTTCTTAAAAACAAAAATTCAACCAAAACACTCTACTCCACATGTTTTGAATTTGGCACTATAGGTGACGGGACTCTTGATTCAATTCTCTCACTTAAATATACAGTAGACGAAAATCGTCAACATTGGTATCCAACCAACAACAAAATAACACAGGAAATTGTTAAACAAAATTATTTAGAGCTTTTCTATCCCACAGAAACAAACTGGCGACTTTCCGCTATAGAAGATTTTATCAAGGCATTTAACGGTGTGCTGAATGCTAAAATTAAATAATGAATAAGAGGGGGCTTGCGCCCCCTTCTTTTTTTATCTGTTGCAGCAGCAGGTGATGATAAGAAGTGCAATGAGAAGAAGCCAGATATAGTCGTTTTCAAAAAGATTGCAAAGGCAGTTGTTCATAAATTAAGCTCCGTTTCAATGTTTAGTAAGCAAGTAAAATTTACCTGCTTCGTTATTATTCTATGAAAATCGAAAAAATGTGTGACAAAAAAGATCGACGTTCCAAAAAAGGAATGTCGATCTGATTTTTTATTCAAGATAGAGCGCATCTGCATCTAAAAATGCGTGTGTGTTGAGAGAATTATCTGTTGGAATAACTCTTTCTGCACCACAATCACGGCATCTAACCAAAACTCCGTTTGAGCGCACCTCAAAGCCATATTTTTCCTCATCAATCTCACCCGAATGCTCGCAACGACAGAAAATCTTATTCTCTGCTTCAAGCTCGGAAAGAACGAAAATCACACTTTGAGCAAGCTCGGAGTCAAGTGCCTCGTCCTCATCCTCTGCATTCGCTTCACGAAAGGCAGAAAGGTCTGAAATTCCATGCTCCTCCATCAATTCCATCAATTTAAGCTCTCCACGAGCCAAGTTTGCCTTAACGTGATCCATATCACCAAGAAAGCAAACATCAAGATCGGAATATGGACACTGAAGGAAGAAGTCCTCTTTACCAAAGAAAACGTTTGAGCTAACCAAAAAACTATGTGGCTTGGGACAAATGATGCAAGGAACGTTTAATCTGATTTTTCCGTCACTCTGCTTTACTACTGACATTTCGCTTCCACCACAATCGCATTTGAGCTTAATCATTGGCGCAGAAAGTGTGAAAATATCAATCATACTCATAACCCCTGCCCCACAGTGCGGACAACGGTATGCTATTGTTGTTTGTTTCTTTTCAAGTACCATAATACTAAAAATCCTTACCAAAATGGCACGGACGAGCCGTGCCATTTTAATTTATTTATTAACCAAAAATCTTCTTGAAAATGTTGTTGTTTACTTTAACGGGGTGAGCCGCCTGCTTATCAGCAAACCAAGATTCCATTTCTTCTGCAGTTGCACCGTCGTGAGCTGTGGGTCTCCATGCTGCCTCGGATTCGCCACCGTAGTACATGATGTGCCAACCGTAAGATGACTTAACAAGATCGATTTCACCCTCTGTTGTTGCAGAGTAGAGCCAATCTTCGAATTCTGCAACCATTTTGCCCTTAGCTACGTCGTCATAGAATACGCTTGAGTCGTGAGTTACTGACTTACCAGCTGCTTCGAAATCTTCTTTTGTAATCTTTCCATCAACAAGCTTTGCCTTAAGTTCTTCATAGAGCTTTTCAGCTGCTACCTTAGCTTCTTCTTCTGTCTTATAAGAAACTGCGGGGTTAGTTGCAGTTGCTGTGTCAACCTTGAAGAGGATGTGTCCAACGTCACGAAGGATATAATCATCTCTGTGTGCGGGTTCTGTTACGAAGTAGAGAGAAAGTGAGTACTTGCCTGTCTTCTGCTCTGCTTCTGTCATTTCCTTATCTTCAAAGAAGTTAGAATACTTGCCTGCGCTTGTACCGTTCTTATCTTCACCTTCAGCATAATCAATGCTATACTGTGCCTTAACACCACCGAAGAGGAACTTGCCAAGGTCTGTTGAAAGTGTGTAAGAAACTGTCTTTGTGTTATCTGTGATAACCTTATTAAGGTTTGTAATCAATGTCTTGGGGAATGTTTCTTTAGCTTTTTCCCACTTTGACTTTTCAGTTGTTACGTTCTCTTTGTTTTCGTCATCAACTTCAGGAACTTCTTCTTCAGTTGTAAGATCATCCTTGCCTTCGATAACTGCAGTGATAACCTTATCCTTCAACTCTGCCTTGTAAGCATTGAGAGCTTCTTCAGAGGGCTTGTCCGCTGTCAAGAAGTTCTTAACCGCTGTGTCATATGTGCTCTTGAATACTTCGTCATACTTGTAATCAAGAAGCATTGTCTTGAATTCATCAAGAGTCTCAGCTGTACCAAGCTTGTTGATGATTTCCATATCGGCAACCTTTGCAAGTTCGTTCTGCTTCATTGCCTTTTCTTCAGCTGCTGCTACTGCTTCCTTATATGCGGGATCTTCTTTTCCAAGAGGATATGCCTTTTCGTCCACTGTTTCAGCAACGATTGTGCTGTTGATTGTAAGAAGAATGTATTCTGCCTTGATGAATGTTTCAAGGTTTGCCTTGAAGAATTCATCTTCACGAGCTTCATCAATGCTATCGTGTGTTTTGTTGTAAACTGTCTGATAGTAAGTTGATGCGATATACTCAATTTCAAGTGCCTTGCGAAGGTCTCTTACGCTAAGGTAACCACCAAATGCTTCAAGCTGCTGACGGATATAAGCCTGTACGCCCATATTGTTTGCCTTTGCCTGAGACTTGAGTGCCTTGATTGTGTCTTTAGCATATTCTTTAGCTTCTTTTTCAAGTGCATCGTAATCTACTTCGGGATCTTCCATAGCAGTTTCACAGTAAACAAGGTATGTTTCAACTGTGCTCTTTGTACCGCTTACGAAATAATCGTAATAAGTTGTTTTACCATCTGTTGTTACCTGCTCATCAAGAGGCAAGCTGGGATCAAAGCTGATCAAGCCGAACATGATGTAGTAGTAATAGTTTGAAAGCCAATTCTGATAGTATGAGTTTGCAAAATAAGACATCATTGCACCGTTAACCTTAAAGTGCTCGGATGATGCTCCTTTGCTGACACGAACCAAGAAACCTGTTCCTGTCAAAAGTGATACAACAAGACCAATCAAAATTGCAATTGTAACAACCAATGCAATAAGACTATTCTTGCTCATTTTCTTTTTTTGAATTTTAGCATTTGCCATTTTTATCTCTCCTTTATTTGTGGGCATTAATAGAGTTATTATATAATTATATTGTTATCACATTTTGAATAATTTATGAACAAACTGTGAATTGTACGTTATTTCTACGTTTTTATACAAATTTATTAAATGTTCATAATGATAGGCAAAATCATTGGTCTGCGTTTGTTTTTTGCATACACATATTTTGCTAAATCGTCCTTCAATTTCGTCTTTAAAGCAACTCTGTCTGCAAATCTTGAATTGTCAAAATATTGCTCGATTGAGTTCTCCGCAACTCCCTTGATTTCACCCATAAGCTCTTCTGCCTCTCGGACGTAAACGAAACCACGGGAAACAACGTCGGGCCCCGAAATAAGAAGCTTTGCATCAAGGTCAACACCTACAACCACAACGATAAGTCCATCCTGTGAAAGATGACGTCTGTCACGCAAAACGATATTGCCGATTTCACCAACGCTATTACCGTTTACAAGCACCTTGCCTGCAGGAACGGTTTCAACAAATCTTGCGCCTGAAGACGAAATTTCAAGCACCTTGCCAATGTCAGAGATAAAAATATCCCTTTCTGCCATTCCCATTTCAAGCGCAAGCTCACGATTGGCATTCAAGTGGCGATATTCACCGTGAACAGGCATAAAATATCTCGGTTTTAAAAGTGCCTGCATCAGCTTCAGCTCTTCCCTGCACGCATGTCCCGAAACGTGAACGCTTGTAAGCGTATCGTGAAGCACAGTTACACCGTTTTTAGTAAGCTCGTTTATAATTCTGCTTATCAACTTCTCGTTGCCGGGAATTGGGCTTGACGAGAGAATTACCACGTCACTTCTTCCAATTGTCACCTCACGGTGATCGGAAAACGCCATTCTGTAAAGCGCACTCATGGGTTCACCCTGTGAGCCGGTTGTTACAATGGTTAATTGGTCAGGACGGAATCTCTTAATTTCAGAAATATCAATCAAAACTCCCTGTGGGATATTCATATATCCAAGCTCGGTTGCAGCCCCCACAACATTGAGCATGCTGCGACCCGTGATGGCAACCTTTCTGCCGTGACGTGCGCTTACATCAATAACCTGCTGAACACGGTGAACGTTTGAAGAAAAGGTTGCAATTACTATTCTCTTATCCTTTTGAGTTGAGAAAATATATTCAAGAGATTTGCCAACCTTTCGCTCGCTTGGAGTATATCCCTCTCTTTCTGCGTTTGTGCTTTCACACATAAGAAGTTCAATTCCCTCTTTTCCAAGTTCACCAAGTCGGGTTATATCCATAACCTCGCCGTCAATGGGAGTAAGGTCGAGCTTGAAATCACCCGTGTGGAAAAGTTTGCCTTGCGGTGTGTCGATACAAAGCGCACACGCATCTGCAATTGAGTGGTTAACGTGGATAAATTCAACCGCAAAATTCGTTCCGATTTTTACTGTGTCGCCTGCGCTAACCACCTTTAAATCCGCATTAAAGGGCAATTTGTGTTCAAGGAGCTTATTCTTGATGATTCCAAGTGTTAAAAGTGTGCCGTAAACCGGCACGTTCACTTCACGAAGAAGATACGGAATGCCTCCGATATGGTCCTCGTGACCGTGGGTTAAAACAATGGCACGAACCTTGTCGATATTATCCTTAAGATAAGTGAAATCGGGAATTACAAGGTCAATTCCAAGCATATCCTCGTCGGGAAAACCAAATCCGCAGTCGATAACGATAATATCCTCGCCACACTCGATTGCGGTTATATTTTTCCCGATTTCATTGAGTCCCCCAAGCGGAATTATACGCACCTTGGCAGAAGGATTTTTCTTAACCACAGGTCTGTTTTCCGACTTTTTCTCAAATTTTGCACGTTTTATTTCGTTGCGCTTTTTGTTTTTCTCACTTTGATGGCTCTTTTTTTCCACCTTGCTTGACTTAACTTCGTTTTTTGTACTTTCTACTGCTTCTTCTTGAAGCTTGGCAAGTTTTTCCCTGACGTTCTTTTTAGAAAGCTGTTTCTTTTTGCCATCTTTTTTTCTCTTATGAACGGGAGCTTTAACCTTCTCCACAATCTCATTATTTTGCTTTTTAGCCAATAAATACACTTCCTTTCTATATGTAAATTTGCGCACAAAGAAGGACCGCATATAAATGCGGTTTTTTGCTATGAAAACGCCTTTTTGCTCACTTTTTAATCACGGACTAACACGACCACACCGCTAAAAAAGTGAAGGCGTTTTTTATACGCACGTTTCATCATAACCATTATACCTTAAAACGAAATAAATGTCAATAGAATTTAATCGACAGTTTTTTACAAGCAAAATGGTATTTTTGCCACAATTTTCCAAATTTTGCATTCGGTATTGACATTTTTTGACAATTGGTGTATAATGGCATCATAAAAGCTCAGCTTTTATTTTCGTTATAAAAAAAGGAGATGTAAAATATGAAAACTACAGGAATGACAAGACCAATTGACCACCTTGGAAGAGTGGTTATACCGATTGAAATTCGTGAAAGCTTGAATATCAAGCCCAAAGACCTTTTGGAAATTTCTGTTCAGGGGAACAAGATAGTTTTGAAAAGAAGCTGCGAGGTTTGCATCTTTTGTGACAACACAAAGGACCTTGTTGACTTTGCCGGCAAAAAGGTTTGTCCCTGTTGTATTGAAAAGCTTACAAATAAATAATCAAACATTTATTTCAAAAAGCCGAGTTTATGCTCGGTTTTTTTGTTTTTCTTTTAATAAGTTTAATATTACCATTGATTTTTAGTTAATTTTATAGTATAATATACAATGGTATATAATTGTTATATACAAAAATGCGAAAGGATGTGAAAAACTTGCGTGGTGTTGAGTCTGCAAGGGCTAAAATAATTTTACACAAATGCGCCTTTTACGGCGCGGCACTATTCATTATTGGCGTGCTTCAAACAACGTTTTTCACAAAAATTAACGTTTGGGGCGCAACCCCCGACCTTTTGCTTGCGGCACTTGCCGCACTGGCTCTTTATGAGGATGGCAGAGTGGTTTCGATTTGCGGAATCATTTCGGGTGTATTCTACTGTGCGCTTGGCGGTTTTTCAATTCCCTTTTACATCATTTTCTCATTTTTAAGCGCATACGCTTTATACATTGTTGCAGAAAACGGAGTTCCAAAAAGACATTTTTCGTTTTTTGCTTTAGCAATTTTAGCTTTTGGTGCAAAGGCGATTTTCAATTTGGCAGATATTTCGTTGGCGGCACACAGCTTTGGTGTGATTAAAGCAACAACCAATATAATTATTCCCGAATTCGTTTCGTCTATGATTTTTTCTCCCATCTCATATTTAATATTTTTCACTTTGACACGAATAATCAATAAAAAATAAAAGGAAGGCACTATATGTTTGACAATTTTGACAATGATTTTAATGAAATTCCAATGACTGATGCAGAAATCAAATCACACAAAAAAACCTTTTCAAATCTCTGCTTCTCACTTTTGGCGTATTGGCTAATAATCGAGGTTGTTGCAATAATCGTTTCATTCATCTTGGGAAATTACGCCCCAAACGTTTTGCAAAATTACAACGTAAATTTATTTATTAGCTTAACAATTCAATATGCAATAGCATTCCCCATTTTTTATCTTATGTTAAAGAAAATTCCCGAAACTGTGCAGATTGAAAAAAGAAAACTCAAATTTAGGGAATTTGCTAAATATACCCTTATCGTATGCTTTGCAATGTACGTTGGCAACACAATTTCAAGTGTATTGATTGATGCAGTTCAAAATCTTCTTGGCAAAGCTCCCGAAAACCAAGTTAGCACATTACTTGACAACACAAATGTTATTATATCCGTTACATTGGCAGGCATTGTTGGTCCTATTTTTGAGGAAATTATGTTCAGAAAGCTTTTGGTTAAAAAGCTGATGCCATATGGCGACCTTGTGGCAATCATTTTCCCGTCACTTCTTTTCGCTCTTTTCCATCAAAATCTTTATCAGATGTTCTATGCGTTTTTGATCGGCGCTTCTCTTTCATACGTTTATATTAAGTCGGGAAAAATCATTTACACAATGATTTTGCACGTTTTCATTAATCTTTTCTTCGGCGTTATTCCCTCGATTGTAATCGGTTCATTCGACTATCAAGCATTTGTCGAATTGTTTAACTCAGAAAACGTTGAAGCTATTACCGACTTCGTTATGGCAAATCTTGGAGCATTACTCTTTATTGCAATTTATGATTTGGTTTACTATGGTCTTGCAATAGGCGGCGCTGTCATTTTTGGTATAAACATTCGCAAGGTAATTTTGAACAAGGGAACAGTTAAATTTCCCAAGGGCACTGCCGCAGACATCATTTTCTTTAATATCGGAACAATACTTTTAATTGCAACTCTTGTTTTGATGACTGCAATTAATACGTTCAGTTAATAACACTTTTTTTAGAAAGGAGAGTGGGTTATTTATGAAAAAACAGAATACTATGCCAAAAAGATATATAATCCTGCTCTCTGCATTTGCGCTTGTATGCTTTGTTTTTTCGGCTCGTCTTATCAATTTGCAATTCAACAAAAGTCAAACCGAAGACTTGCGTGCAAAAAGCGAATATACAACCGAAACCCAAGTTATTCAAGCATTAAGAGGTAATATTTGTGACAGAAACGGTAAGGTGCTTGTTACAACCTCCTATGCCTATGACATTGTTTTGGACTATAACAAAATGTCCGACAATTTTATTGAGTTCAATAATTCCATTTTGGCAGTTCTTGATGCGCTTGACGAAACTCAAAACAACGAATACCGTGCTTCAGACCTATTCCCTTTTGTTGGGGAATATCCAAATTATTCTTATTCCGAAGAGGCATTGACAAAAGGTAGTGCGACATACAACGCCCTTAACAAAATGCTGAAGGAATTGGAGCTTGAAAACATTAGCGCAAAGGAATTGACCGAATATTTCGTTAAACGTTGGAAGTTTAATCGACTTGACGAAAATTCAAATCCGATTTTTTCTGATGATGACATTGGCAGACTTATTCGCATTAGATATGATATGTTAAGATGTCAATTCAGTTCAACCAATCCATACACAGTGGCAAAGGGTGTTGATATTTCGTTTTTGACTTATATCAAGGAATTATCCATTGTTGGTGTTGCAGATAGAATAAGCTCAAAAAGAACCTATATGTACCCGGGATATGCCTCACACATTCTTGGCAGAGTTGGTTCTATAACTGCAGAAACCTGGGATTATTACAAGTCCCTTGGCTATGGCATCAACGACATTGTTGGCATTGATGGATGTGAAAATGAATTTGAAGAATATTTGCGTGGCAAGGATGGCGTTCTTACCATCACCCGAAACGGCGAGGGCGAGATCGTTAAAGAAGAAATCACCGTTGCTCCCATTGCGGGCAAGGACGTTTGGCTTACAATTGACATTGACGTTCAAATTGCCGCAGAGGATGCGCTTGCAAGCTATATGAAAACCTATGAAAAAAATTCAGGGGCAAGCATTGCCATTGACCCCAACACCGGTGACGTGCTTGCGATTGCTTCGTATCCCACATACAATCTTTCAACATTTTCGGCAGATTATAATTCACTTGCATCAAACCAAGATCTGCCACTTTTGAACAGAGCGCTTAACGCAACTTATGCGCCCGGCTCTACATACAAGGTGGCAGTTGCATTGGCGGCTTTGCAAGAGGGCGCTATCACCAATAGCACTTGCTTTACTTGTAATCACGGTTACAAAAATCATAATTTGAGTATTGGTTGCAACAACCACAATTCATATCACACAAGCAATTTGAATGTGATTGAGGCGTTGACCTACTCTTGCAACGCATTCTTTATTGAGGCGGGGCTTGACAATCTTGATATTGACACAATGACCGAATATTGCAAGGCATTGGGACTTGGTCAAAGCTCCGGCATTGAGCTTAGTGAAAAAATAGGTCAAATTGCTCATCCCGATAATACTTCAGATTGGCTTTTGTACGAAGAAGCATCTTCATATATCGGTCAGTCAATTCACAAGTACACCCCCTTGCAGGTTACTTCATATATCGCAACTGTTGCAAACGGCGGAACTCGTTATGCGGCTCACTTGCTTCATTCGGTTAGAACATTTTCAGGCGAGGTTGTTTATGAATACACCCCCACGGTGTTAAGCACACTCACAATTTCAGCTAACAATCTCAACACAATAAAGCTTGGTATGAAGAGTATGGTTGACAATTCATCAACAGTTGCTTTAAATATGTACACAAAATATAAAATCGACGTTACCGTGTGTGGAAAGTCAGGTACTGCGCAGATTGGTAACAACAAGCAAAATTGTTGGTTCACTGCATTTGCACCAATGGAAAATCCCAAAATTGCCGTGACCTCGATTATCGAGAACGGAAGCACGGGCGCTTCGGTTTCGGATATTGATGCGGCAGTAATTGCGGCTTATTTGAATAGATAATAAAACAAATGAAAAATTGGGATTTATCGAGTAGTTACAAAGATAAAAAGGTCGCTTTTGAAAAAGCTCCGCAAAACTTTTAAACGTGGGAGTTAAATTAATCTGCGCAAATTGTGTCAATAAATTGACACATAACGTTTTTCTCGCCATTTTAACAGGCGGCTCGAAAAACTGTAATTTGCTAATACAAACTATAGACATTTTGCTATCAAAACGGCTACGTGCAGAGTAGCAAGGCGCGGTTTTTGTTGCATTTATGCAATAAAAACGAGTGTGACGAGCGCGAAGAAGTGAGTCACGCGCATTGCGCGAAATTTGTTTACCATAACACGATTAAAAGTTTTTTGCGAGCTTTTTTTCAAAAAAGCGAAAATTTTTATCTTTGTAACTTTTCCTATAAATCAAAATTTGATACTAGTAAATAATAACACAAAAAAGGCGCAATTTCAAGTGAATTGCGCCTTTTTATTATTTTATTTTCTTTTCAATTTGCCAATCACGCGTCCAACGCAGCTAACGTCTTCAAAATCCTTAAGAAGAATATCACCATACATTGAATTTATAGAGATGAGACGGTCGCCACCGTAAATTTTGAAATATCCGTTTCCGTCAAGAATGAATATACCAAGCTCACCGACCTCAACATAGTCGGAATTAGCCACCAAAAGAACGTCGCCATCACGATATTTTGGCTCCATACTGTTACCGCTAATACGAAGAGCAAAATCCGCCTCACGAGTTCTTTCGTTATCGGGAATCATAATGTCATCACTTGCAGGCGACTCAACAAACACACCAACACCTGCAGAAACAGGCATATCAAAAAGAGCGATGGCACGTTTTCCAAGTCCACGGTTTTGAGCAAGCTCACGAGCAGAAATTTTTGTGCTTGGAGCAGCAATGGGAGAAAGAATTTTTGTTCCCTTTTCTTTAACCTCAACAGAATGATCTTGATATGGCGCTCTTGCAACTCTTTCTTTTTCTTTGTCAAGAACGAGTGTAACAAGCTCCTTACCATGTGAATCGAGCGCACGATAATTTTCAATAAGGTGCATTTCGCCACGGTCAAGAGTGAAATTATTGGTGTTTTCAGGCACACCGTTTACAACGTATTCAAGCGAAGTGTCAAGCGCATCACAAATAGCCACGATATTTGAAAGCTTGGGACTATCACTAATTCCCGCAAGAATTTTAGAAAGTGTTCCAAGGGGAATTCCCGTCATTTCAGAGAGCATGTCGTTAGTTATTTTCTTTTCG
This sequence comes from Eubacteriales bacterium, assembly GCA_045635885.1. Taxonomy (GTDB): domain Bacteria; phylum Bacillota; class Clostridia; order Oscillospirales; family CAG-272; genus RGIG4608. The sequence goes on from JAZTWO010000041.1 coordinate 17,078, forward strand.
CTTTTAAGAAGCTTTATTCTATCAATATAATCCATAAGTGTTCTCCTTTCACTTATCAAATTTCCTTTTGTGGAATTATTATATCACACATTTTTCCATTTGTAAAGACATTTTTGAAAATTTTTAAAATATTTTTCCATTTTTAGAAAAAACCTATTGACAAACGGTGTCGTTTGTGGTATTATAAGGTCACAACAGTTCCAAATTAAGAAAAAGGAGATTTACTATGAACGCTACATATCACTACAAAACAGGTAGAAATAATATAACTTTCGATAAGGGAAATTCCAAAAAAGGAAACTTCAAACCCTTTGTTCGCAAGCAGCCCGCATACGTTGAATTTGCAGATAAATGCCTTTCATTTATTGATATGGTTCTTGAATTTCTCTGCTCTGCCCGTGTCATAGTTGCGGCAAAAGCATTCTTTTCATTTGCGGTTTTGCTCGGCTTTTTGGGAATTATCGGCGGCATCGAAATTGGCACAATATCCCTTGTTTCAGGCATCACATGTCTTTCATTAATTATTGCACTTGAGTTTGTAATTTTAAGAGAAGAAAAATTTTAATAAACAAAAAACACCACGGCAAAAACGCCGTGGTGTTTTTATTTTATTTAGTCAACGAAAACAATGTCACCATTTTCATCAAGAAGTGTGTATTCAGGAAGTTCAATAGATGTTGTTCCCAAATCATTTAGAAGCACAAGCACTTCAATATATTCTATTCTATCCTTTTCATAAGGGCTAGAATAAACTACTTCAAATACACACACTGCCTTTGTAAACATACCATTTTCAAAATAGATATAAAGTTCTGCAGAATCTGCGCCAATGTATTCAGCTACAACTGCATCAAGAGCCATCTTATAGTATCTTCCCTCTTCGTCATATGTGAGGTAATCTACGCTGATATAGTTTTTAGCTTCTTCAACACCTGCGTTAAAGTCATCCATTGTTCCGCCAACGGGAGTTGCATACCAATCAGCATAGCTATCCTGCTTCACCACATAGAACTCGCCATCAATAAGTGTCAAATATGTTCCTAGTGTTTGACCGTAAGCTGAAACTTCAATTCCAATTGTAGTATCAGCAAATTTAATACCCAATTCTACAGAATATCCATCATATGACACAACTCCATTCAATGTGAAGTTTCTGTTGTCAAGAAGAGCCGCCAACTGTTCTGTTGTAACTGTTGTTTCAACGCCTTCAGCAGCATTGTTGGGGTCAACAACGCCGTCATTAAGAATCACGTATGAAGGAATATCAATAACTGTTGTTCCAACGTTCTTGATTTCCACGGTTTCTTTCATATCCATATATTCTGACTCAGCAATAGCATAAGAAAGAACGCCATTATTAAACTGGAATTTGAAAACCGTATGTGTACCATCTTCCCATACATAGGTCTTTGTAGCTTCATCATAAACCAAGTCTTCAAATTCAATCTCGTAAAGACCTACCGTTTCGCCCAAAGTAATATTCTCCATGTCAGGCATATATTCAGATTTTGAACCTACCCAACCGGCATTAGTTTCAGAAAGAATACAACCGCCTTCAAAATCATAAACCATAGACTGTTTGTAATCATCAACTTCAGCTACTATTCTTGCTTTAGTGTCAGCAACTTCAATGAAATAATAATATCCAGGACTGTTTTGACTTACTGTGTAGTTTGTGGAATTATACAAGTTTTCCCATTCTGATTTGTCAATAGTTGTTCTTGAACCGCTAATGTATTTGTCAATCAAACCTCCAACAAATCCACTAACGTCGTTCCAAGTTTTTTCAAAGTCACAAGAAGTGAGCATGAACGTTGAAAGTAACATTACTGTTACAAGTACTAGTGATAGAATTCTTCTCATAATTTTTCCTTTCTTTTGAGACTGAATTTAAAATGCCATCAAGAGAAAAGCATTTTATGGTAATCTCTATGTTATTATATTAACATACATATATACGAATTGCAATAGCATTTTATTTTTTTGTATAATATTATATATTTTCATATATTTTTTTGTACATATTAATCAAAAAACGGCTCAAACGAGCCGTTTAAAATTATTTAAGCCATTTTGTCTGAAAGCTTTGCGCCACCAACAATGTGGAAATGAAGATGATGAACAGTTTGACATGCATCATCACCACAGTTTGAAATTACACGATAACCATTTTCAATTCCAGCTTCTTTAGCAATTCTTGGAATATTTTCAAAAATTTTAGCAACGATTGCGCTATTCTCTGCAGTAATTTCATCAACGCACGCAATATGTGCCTTGGGAATTACTAAAATATGCACGGGTGCTTGGGGGGCAATGTCATAAAAAGCATAGATATCCTCGTTTTCAAATGCCTTTTTAGATGGGATTTCCCCATTTATAATTTTACAAAATAAGCAGCTCATAGTTTTTTCTCCTTTGGTTTTTATGTATTGATTTTAACACTTTTTGCATTGATAGTCAATAAGTTATTGATATTTTTTTGATTTTGTGTTATAATCATTTTAATAATTTTTTGGAGATTTGTATGAATATCAATATAAGCTTAGATTTATGGCATTATCTTGCCAAAGCCAATCGCCCAATCGTGATGTACGGAATGGGCAATGGTGCGGACAAGATTATTGCTGTTTGTGAAAAATACGGCATTGAAATTTCAGATTTCTTTGCAAGTGACGGTTTTGTCAGGGGACACTCCTTCCATGGAAAAACCGTAATTTCATATTCCACAATGAAGGAAAAATATCAGGGGAAAAACCCAATTGTTTTACTTTCTTTCGCCTCTTCTCTGCCCGACGTTATGGCACTTTTCAAAAAGGTGGGCGAAGAATGTGAATTGTATGCTCCTGACGTCCCCGTTTTTGGAGAAACACTTTTCACAATGGAATTTTTCAACGAAAACCGTGCACGATTTGAGGCGGTTTATAATATGCTTGCCGATGAAGAATCAAAACGAATTTTTGAAAACGTAATCTCATATAAACTCACGGGCAATATTGATTATCTTTGGAAAAGCGAGAGCGACAAAGCAGAGGTTTATGAAAAAATTCTTGATTGCAAAAGCATTAAGCGATACGTTGACCTTGGTGCCTATAATGGCGACACAATTCGTGAAATGCTTAACTTTAACCCCAACTTAACTCAAGCAATCGCTCTTGAGCCGGACGCAAGAAATTTTAGAAAACTTAATGAATATGCCCTGACGGTTGATAACATTGACATCAAATGCATCAACGCAGGCGCTTGGTGTGAAAACACCACTCTGCTTTTTGATGCAAGCGGAAATAGAAACGCAGGCATTGTTTCAAAGGGAAATATCGTTTCAAAAATCAAAGAGGTCCCCGTTGTTTCAGTTGACGAGGTGCTTGAAGGTGCTTTTGTGGACTACATAAAATATGACGTTGAAGGTTCTGAAAAAGAGGCGCTTATCGGCTCTGCACAGACCATAAAAACGCACGCACCCAAGCTTCTTGTTTCCCTTTATCACAGAAGTGAGGATGTGTTTACCCTGCCCGAATTAGTTAAGGAATTAAATCCCGATTATTCCCTTTATATTCGTCGCTTCCCATACATTCCTGCGTGGGATCTTAATCTATATGCAATAAAAAAATAAAAAACGCAATTTTTTTGCGTTTTTTATTTTTTGAAATTTAAATTATATAGCAAAAATACAAAATTTGGAGGATTAAGATAAATTTATTTATATATTTGTTACACAAATAATTGACAATTATCTATAAATTTGATATAATAAACTGATTAAATATAAATATTAATATGAAGGAGTGAACAAATTGCCTTTATTCAAAAAATTACCGGGTGTATCCCTTCCCCACAAAAAAGGGACAGCAAAATCAGTTCCCGTGGCTATGCCCACGCCTGCAAGTGTACTTATGCCCCTCTCAATGCATATCGGTGCGCCTGCAACTCCCGTTGTTAAAACAGGTGATCTTGTAACCGTTGGTCAGGTTATTGCCGAGGCATCGGGATACGTTTCTGCAAAAATTCATTCAAGTGTTTCAGGCAAGGTTAAAAACACAGATACCACCATTCTTTCAAACGGGAGAAAGGTTTCTGCCATCCTTATTGAAAGTGATGGGCTTGATACTCCCTGCGACACACTTGCTCCACGTGAGGTTAACACACTTGAAGACCTTGTAAATGCAGTTAAGGATAGTGGCATTGTTGGTCTTGGTGGCGCAGGATTTCCCACTGCAGTAAAGCTCAACGTTAAGTCCGTTGACGAAATTGTTATTAACGGTGCAGAATGCGAGCCATATATTACAAGTGATACTCACACCATGCTCGACCGTGGCGACGATATTCGTTTTGGTATTGAAATTCTAAACAAATGCTTAAATCCCCAAAAGGTGATTTTTGGCATTGAAAAGAATAAGCCGGAATGTATTGAAAACATTAAAAATCTCACATCCGATATTGAAAACGTGACTATTGCTCCCCTTAAGGCAATGTACCCTCAGGGCGGAGAAAAGGTTCTTGTTTATCACACAACGGGCAAGGTTATTATGGAAGGAAAGCTCCCCATTGATGCAGGTGTTATTGTAATCAACTGCACAACCTTGGCAGAGATTGCTTCATTCATAAAAACAGGTATGCCCCTTACTAAAAAGTGCATCACTATTGACGGTGGTGCTGTTGCAGAGCCCAAAAACGTTATTGCTCCTATCGGCACAAAAATTGCTGATATTATCGAATTTGCAGGCGGAGTTAAATCCGAACCCCAAAAGATAATTCTTGGTGGTCCTATGATGGGTTGGTCCGTTGAAAGCATGGAAATGCCCGTTATGAAAAACACTAACGCAGTTCTCTTCTTCAACGAATATGAAGCAACTGTTCCAGAGCCCACTGCTTGCATTAAATGCGGCAACTGCGTAAATGCTTGCCCCTTCGGTCTTGATCCCAAGGCATTCGTTCAGGCATTGCGTGCAGGTGATGACGAGGCACTTGTCAACCTTAAAGCAAACATCTGCATGGAATGTGGTTGTTGCTCTTTCGCATGCCCTGCTAAGCGTCAGCTTGTTCACACAAACAAGATTGCCAAAGCAAAGGTAATGAAAATTCTTAAAGAACGTCAGGAGGCGAAAAAATAATGAATAATCTTTTGACAGTTTCTCCCTCTCCACATATCAGAAGTCCAAGAACAACAACTTCAATTATGACAACCGTGCTTATCGCACTTTTCCCTGCGGCACTTTTGTCAGTTGTGTTTTTCGGATTCAAAGCACTCCTCATTCTTTTGGTTTCAAACCTTGCGTGCGGACTTCTCGAATACGGTTGGTGCAGACTCAACAAGCTTAAAAATACAGTTGTTGACGTTTCTTGCTTTGTAACAGGCACACTTTTGGCACTCACTCTTCCTGCAAATCTTGGCGAATTTAAGAATTTGTGGATGGTTGTTGTTGGTGCTTTTATAGCAATTATCATAGTTAAAGAATTCTTTGGTGGAATTGGTTACAACTTTGCAAACCCTGCAATTACCGCAAGAATAGCAATGCTCGTTTGCTTTCCCGACGCTATGACTCAAACCGTACATACAAGCTTTACAAACGTTGAGCTTGCTTCGAGTGCTACTCCCCTTGGAGATATAGCTGCAAATAAGGGTGAGCTTCTCCCCTCTTGGATTGAAATGTTCGTGGGTGATCACGCAGGCGCAATTGGTGAAGTTTCTGCTCTTGCTCTTATTATCGGTGGTATCTTCCTTATCGCAACTAAGGTTATCACATGGCACATTCCCGTTTCATTTATTGCAACTGTTGGTCTTTTCACACTCGCAACAGGAACATACCCCTCATATCAAATTATTGCGGGCGGTCTTATGATTGGTGCATTCTTTATGGCAACCGATTACGTTACAAGCCCAGATACACCCAAGGGTAAGTTGGTATTTGGTATTGGATGCGGCCTTATCACTGCGGTTATCCGTGTTTACGGTGGCTACCCCGAAGGCGTTTCATTTGCAATTTTGCTTATGAACATTCTTAATCCCTATATCATCAAATTGACTAGAAATAAGGCGTTTGGAGGTATTAAGCAATGAAAAACGATAGTGTGAAATCATTGGTTGTACTCACCGCCTGCGCACTTGTTATAATGGTTCTTCTTGCAGGCATTAATATTGCAACCAAGGATAGAATCGAGCAAAACAATTACGAAAAAATGATGAAATCACTTGAAGGTCTTATTCCCGATGTTGAAAAAACCGATTACGAACAGGTTGAAGACCTTTCAGCATATCCAAAATCCATATCCGCAATTTTTGTTGATAAAGAAGGCCGTGGCATTGCAGTAATATTCACCGCAAAATCACAGTATTCTTCATCACCAATGAAATATGCAGTCGGCTTTGATGCAGATGGCAAAATCATATCTGTAAATCAAATCACATATATGGAATCAAAGAGCTTTGGTAACTACTATAAGTCCTATCAGGGTCTTGTACAGTCCGAGGCAAGTGGTGTTGAAGTGTTTGGTGGCGTTACATACTCTTCAAACGCATTCAAATCAGGTCTTAATGATGCTTTTGAAGCATTTAAGATTACAAACAATAAATAAGGAGGACGGAAAATGAATAACAATAAAATGTCAACCTTGACCAAAGGTATCATCAAAGAAAACCCCGTTCTCGTGCTTGTTCTCGGAACCTGCCCCACCCTTGCGGTAACAACAGGAATTGTTTCTGCAATCAGTATGGGACTTGCAACTCTTGCGGTGCTTGTTTGCTCAAACATGGCAATTTCGGCACTTAGAAACGTTATTCCCGACAAGGTTAGAATTCCCTCTTACATAGTTCTTATTGCGGGCTTTGTAACCGCCGTTCAAATGCTTTTGCAGGCATATGCACCCGACATTTATGATTTGCTTGGTGTTTATCTTGCACTTATCGTTGTAAACTGCATCATTCTTGGCAGAGCCGAGATGTTTGCAAACAAAAATAACGTAATTGATTCTGCCCTTGACGGAGTTGGTATGGGAATTGGCTTTACACTTACACTTTTCGTAATGGCTTTCATTCGTGAAGTGCTTGGAAGCGCTACCTTCGCAGGTATCGCAATCCCATTCCTTGAACCCTTCAAGCTCCCCATTCTTGTAAGCGCCCCCGGTGGCTTCTTCGTGTTCGGCATTCTCATTGCTCTTGTTGGAATTATCACAAAGGGTGAATATCCCAAGAAAAAGAGCTTTGGTTGTGAGGGTTGCCCCTCTGCCGCATCCTGCGCAAAGGCGAAAAGCGGCAAAGGATGTGCTAATTCTGCAGAAAGCGAGGTAGCAGAGGCATGATTAAAACATTGATTATGATTTTGATGTCATCCGTCCTCGTAAACAACTATACACTCTCTAAATTCCTTGGCATTTGCCCCTTCCTCGGTGTTTCCAAAAAGACCGACCAGGCAACAGGTATGGGTGTTGCGGTTACCGCAGTAATGGTTGTTGCAACTGCAGTTACATGGCCAATTCAAAAATATGTTCTTGACGAGCTTGGACTTGGCTACCTTCAAACAATAGTATTTATTGTGGTTATTGCAACTCTTGTTCAGTTTGTTGAAATAGTTTTAAAGAAATATATTCCCGCGCTTCATAAATCGCTTGGTGTATACCTCCCACTTATCACAACAAACTGTGCAGTTCTTGGTGTAACAATCAATAATATTTCTGACGGTTTTAATTTTATCGAATCCATCTTCTCAGCAATTGGTTGCGGACTTGGTTTCCTTCTTGCAATGGTGCTTTTTGCAGGTGTAAGAAGCGTGCTTGAGGGTAACGACAAAATGCCCAAGGCACTTCAAGGTCTTCCCATAACACTTATCGCCGCTTCCATCGTTTCCCTTTCATTTATGGGATTTGGTGGAATTATTGAAAATCTTTTCGGTTAAGGAGGTAAAAATATGACTGCTATTTTATATGCTGCTATTCTTGCCTTGGTGATTGGTCTTCTTTGTGCGTTGGTGTTGGTGCTTGCCGCAAAGTTTATGAGCGTTCCCGTTGATGAAAGATTCCCCAAGGTGCGTGAGTGCCTTCCCGGTGCTAACTGCGGTGCGTGTGGTTACACAGGTTGTGACGGATATGCGCAGGCGCTTATTGATAACCCCGAGCTTAAATGTAACCTCTGCGTGCCAGGTGGCGATTCAACTGCACAAAAGCTTGGTGAAATTCTTGGCAAAGAGGTTGAGGATGTTATTGAAATGGTTGCGGTTGTAAAGTGCGACGGCAACTGCTCTGCGGTAAAGCAGAGATTCGAATATAAGGGCGTTAAAACATGTGAAGCCGCTAATATGTTCTATGGTGGTTCAGGAACTTGTTCCTTTGGTTGTATCGGACTTGGCGACTGTGCAAGAGCTTGCCCGCAAAATGCAATCTGCGTTGAAAATGGCGTTGCTTACGTTAATAGCGAGCTTTGTATCGGTTGTGGAATTTGCGCAAAAGCATGTCCCCACCACATAATTGAGCTTATGCCCGACATAAATAGAACCCTTGTTCTCTGCTCAAGCCACGACAAAGGCGCAATTGTTAGAAAGTTCTGCACAAACGGATGTATCGCATGCGGCAAATGTACAAAAACCTGCCCCAACGGTGCGATTACCCTTGTAAATAACCTTGCAACAATCGACTATGAAAAATGCACCAATTGCGGCGCTTGCCGTGATGTCTGCCCCGTTCACTGTATCGTTGAAAAGGACATATCGGGCATTCACAGAATTGCTAAATAATTCAAACAAAAATCCTCTCTCACGAGAGGATTTTTTACATTAATTATTATTTTTTATTTATTCTCTATTCTTTATTCTTTACAAAAAACTCCTCTCTCGCGAGAGGAGTTTTGTTTTTTATCTTCATTCGGGTTTGTAGCCCCAAATGTAATTATAAGTTGTATTGCACCAATTTTCATCCCATCCATATGGTTTTGAGGATGCTTCACAATAAATTGTGATTGATGAAGAATAGTAGAATACGCTATAACCCATAGTTTCTACAGATTCAGGAATAACTATGCTTGTAAGTGCTGTACAATAAGCAAATGCATAATTTCCAATACTTGTTACAGATTCGGGGATATTTATACTTGTAAGTACTTTACAACCATAGAATGCATAATCACCAATGTTTGTAACAGAGTTGCCAATTGTTACGCTTTTGAGCGCAGTGCAATTATAGAATGTAGAAGCTCCAATACTCGTCACGGAATTGGGGATTTCTATGCTTGTAAGTGCTTTACAACCATAAAATGCTCTATTACTTATATTCGTTACATAGTTTCCTATTGTTACACTTGTAAGTTTTGAGCAACCTTCGAATGCATTATAATCAATATTTGATACGGAGTCAGGTATTATTATACTTGTAAGTGATTTGCAATTATAGAATGCATTAACGCCTATACTGGTTACGGAGTCTCCTATTGTTACGCTTTTAAGTGATGAACAACCAGAGAATGTAGAATTATCAATAATTTCTACTAAATCGGGTATTTCTATACTTGTAAGTGAGGTGCATCCATAGAATGCAGAATTTCCAATACTTATCACAGAGTCAGGAATTTTTACGCTAGTAAGTGAGGTACAACCGTTGAAAGCACGAACACCGATATTTGTCACTTTTTTTCCGTTTATTGTAGATGGTATAGTTACAGTATTAGTAACTCCGGTAAACTTATCAATAGAAATCTCATTGTTTTTTTGATGCCATACTAGGCCATCAGATGTTATCCCCGAAGTTTGAACACCCCACACAACAAGTAAACTGGACTCATTCCATGAAGAACCCCATCCGTCAGGCTTTGATTCAGCTTCACAGTAAATTATCCTCGAAAGATTACTAGAAAATACACTGCCCATACTAGTTACAGAAGCGGGAATTGTTATGTTTGTGAGCAAATTGCAATTATAGAATGCATAATTACCTATATGTGTTACGGAATTTGGAATTGTTATACTTGTGAGTGATTTGCAATTATAGAATGCATAATTACCTATACTTGTTACGGTATTGGGAATTTCTACGTTTTGAACCAATTCATTATTAAAATACAAATTAGTAGCTTTAATCATAGGATTAGAATAAAAATCTGTAAAATTAATGGCAACCCAATCTTCAACAGTTCCCATAAAGTATACATCTTGGAGATTTGTACAATTATAAAATGCATTAGAACCGATACTTGTCACGGATCCGGGGATTGTTATGTTTGTGAGTGCTCTACAATTATAGAATGTAGAACCACCTATACTATTTAAGTTATTAAGTATTGTTACGCTCTTGAGTGAAGTACAATTATAGAATGTGGAACCTCTAAGATTATTTACATAGGGAATTGTTATACTTGCAAGTGATTTGCAATTGTAGAAGGCATAACCCCATATATCAGTCAACTGACTATTTTCACCAAATGTTACGCTTGTAAGCGACTCACATTGATAGAATGCATAACCATCAATACTTGTAATAGAATCGGGGATTTCTATAGTTGTAAGCGAAATACAGTTATAGAATGCAGAATCACCAATACTTGTAACAGAGTCGGGGATTTCTATAGTTGTAAGCGAAACGCAGTCATAGAATGCTCTTTCAGGAATACTTGTTAACTGACTATTTTGAGCAAATGTTATGCTACTCAATTTAGTGCAATAATAGAATGCTCCATAACCAATACTCGTCACAGAGTTGCCGATTGTTACGCTTGTAAGTGAATTGCATTTTTCAAATGCTCCAGCACCAATGCTCGTTACAGAGTTGGGAATTGTGATGCTTGTTAGTGGTGTGTAAGCAAAAGCTAAATCACCAATACTCTTCACAGAATTAGGAATACTTATGTTTGTAAGTGGGCAACCACTAAATGCTTCTTTACCAATGGTTATCACCGATTTAGGAATTGTAATACTTGTAAGATAATCACAAATGTAAAATGCACGATTATTAATAATTCTTGTGCCACTATTAATTTTGCAACTTGTTATTGCGCCATCTTTAGCACGCATTAATACAAGATATGGATTAGTATTATTTCCAAGATAGAAGGCATTATCATACTGATTATATTTCAAAGATGTACAACTTCCAAATACATTCTCACCAATACTTGTTAAGGAGTCGGGAATACTTATATTTATAAGTGATGTGCAACCAAGGAATGCAGAACCACCAATACTCGTTACAGAGTTACCTATAGTTACACTTGTTAGCGATGTACACTGTTCAAATGCTGAATCTGCAATGATCGTTACAGAATCAGGAATTTCTATGCTTGTAAGTAAAGTGCAATTTCTAAATGCTTTAGCACCAATACTTGTCACAGAGTTAGGAATTTCTATGTTTGTGAGTGAAGCGCAATATTGAAATGCAGAATCACCAATACTCGTCACAGAGTTAGGAATTTCTATGATTTTAAGTGATGTGCAAAAGCTAAATGCAGCCGCATCAATACTCGTTACGGTGTCGGGAATTGTTATACTTGTAATCGAATTGCAATTATGGAATGCAGCATAACCAATACTCGTTACAGGTAATTCATTATAAGTATTAGGGATAATTATTTTGTTACTTGTGCAAACACCTTTGCCAACTACAGAATAGCTAACTCCATCAGGATTCAGAGAAAATTCAAGTCCTTCCGAACCGATTGGATAAATTGATAAAACAGAAATAACTTGTCCGCAAGTCATACATTGTGTATGCTTGCTTCCATATTCAGTATTTGTAGGTTCTCGATCAATTATCCAATCGCTTTCAACATGCCCAAGTGCTGAACCACTTGTAATTCTACAAGTACTACATGTCTTGGGTGCAGTACAAGTAGCATCAACCCATGTATGACCAAGCGCTGTTCCTTCTGTCACACCGCATGTTTTACAAGTTTTAGCTACGGTACAAGTTGCATCTACCCAATTGTGTCCAAGCGATGCGCCTTCGGTTGCACCGCAAGTTTTACAAGTTTTAGCTACTGTACAAGTTGCATTATCCCAATTATGACCAAGCGCTGCGCCTTCTGTTGCGCCACATCTTTCACAAGCTTTGGGTGTGGTACAAGTAGCGGCTGTCCAATCGTGTCCAAGCGCTGTGCCTTCCTTCAAGCCACATCCTGTGCAGGTCTTGGGTGTTGTGCAAGTTGCTTCTTCCCAAGTATGTGTGTGGTTTGTGTCAAACACAAAGTCAATTTCATATGTGCCAAGATAGAAAACGGAGCTACCCTTTCTATATGACTTCCAGTCATCATTTGATGTAACTGTGATTATCAAGGTATCGTTAAACACCTTGGGTGCGCCAAGTTTAGAAACTATTACACCGTTCTTGATTTCGCAATATGTTCCATCTGCAAATGTGATGTTTACTCTATACTTGCTTCTTTCATTAAGTGAAAGCTCCTCAGTTTTAATAACCATATTTACAAGGTCATAGTAAACAACATTCAAAAGATCGTTTTCTGCGATATCATAAGAACCAAGAATATTTAATTTATCCTCATATTTTTCATATGCGAAATAGAGATTTTCATAACCGTATTTCTGCAAAATCTTCTTTATTTCCGCAAGGTCGGTTGTGCCGTCCTTTTTAATCAGCTTATAGTAAGCATCAATGTCAAGATAAGCACCAATTTCCAAATATGCGCCATGATAATCGTTGGCGGTGTCAAGAACACCTGTAAGCTCGGCATAAGTACCAAGCTCTGCCTTAACGCCTGCCTTTATCCACTTTTCAAAGCCGGAAATGTGAATGTATGTATCAACTACCAAGCCAACTCTTGTCTCAATCTGACCCAAAACAGCAAGGTGATGTTGAGTAACTGAACTGTTGCTCATTTGTGAATAGGGCTGCAAATAGTCATGGTTCAATCTCATACCGTATACATTAGTTTGGCTATAAGTGTATGAATAATCCATAATCGCTTTTGCGTCGAAAGAAATTGCAAATCCAACGCCAATGCTTGCACTTACGGGGCCACAAATCGGTATTTCAACAGTGCCCACACGAACTTCTGCTCTTGCGCTCTTACTGTCAACCTGTGTAAGCTTGCTGATATCTGCAGCAACCTTTTCCCAGTCAGAGCAATAAAGAGTGTTCATGTAATAGGAGTTGAAGTCATTTTCAAGACTTGCACCGTTTTGGGGCTTGCAGTGGTCACACTTTTCTGTAGCCGCCTGCACCTGATTTGCAGTTGTCTTTTCAAATACAGAAGGATCGCTCGCTCTTGTCACCTCAACGCAACAAGCAAGATGCACTTCACCTGTATTTTTATTTACAACGTATCCACTATTGCTTATTTCTTTAGAATCAACGGCAACACGGAAATTAAAGTTTACCTTGTCCTCTTGAATCATCGCAACGTCGAATTTTTCAAGCTTAATTCCCTTCCATTGAGTCTTAATATCATAATTTACGTCAATTCTGAAGTAACTATCAATACGATAGTTAAACATAACTGAAAGCGTACCAATTTTTGTTCCGCTTGAATTCTTAATATCAAGAGTAACATCACCAATAATATCTATTGCCATCTTGCTATTGTTAAATTCTACAATAGGATTAATATTAATACTATTCAAAAATGTAGTTGTATCAATAAGGTTTGGTGAAGTATAACCGTTTGCTTCAAGATAGTTTTCAGATGAAACCTTGATTGCGCTAAGGAATTCAACAAACTCCTCGTCAGCATAAAGAGCATTAACAATATCATCCTCTATAGCCGCAACATCAACGTTTACGTTTGAAAAATCAACTTCTTTATTATAGGCAATATCAAATTCCTTAAATATTTCCTGAAGCTCTGGCTCTAACAATGTAATCAACCATCTGCCGTCGGACAAGGGATAATAATCGCCAATAACACCGAAATAGCATTCTGTTTCGCTTGTTATCTGATCCATAGACTCTACTTCGCCAACGCAAATAATATCGCCCTTTGACAAAGCACCGATGTTGTTAACTATCAAGCAAAGATTGCCTGCCAAGTCAGAATAAATTTCATAGGGATAATATCCACCACCTGCATTTTCAAGTGACTTTAAGAAGACGATTCCGTCATTATATTCATAAACGTTTTCGTGATGGGGATCGCCCATAATAGTGAATGAAAGCTCTTTGCTCTTATACGATGCAAAAGCTAATTCACCTGAAAGCTTTGCAATATATGTTGTATCATGCATATAAGCTTCAGGCATGGAAACTCGCCATCTATTATTGCCATCTTTTTTTAACGTATACTGCAAAAGAACGTCGGTATCATCTTCATACTCAGTTCCATAGAAATAACTGTCAAGAATTTTAAGATTGTTTCTGATGTACTCTTCACTTTCACTTGAAACAATGTAAAATACGAAATTCGTATCAACATCAAAAATCTCGGTTATTCCAAGATAGTCTTCAATGCGCTCGTCACTTGCGATATTTACCACGTCGTGACAAGTTTCACACTCAAAAGCAATTGTTGTTTCATCACTTGAAATCTCAACGTATGAGTGACCCAATGCACTTGTTGAATGGCGCAAAACGTCTCCGCATCGAGCACAAACACTTTCGTATATACCACGAGTAGTGCAGTCCTCTTCTACGACAGCAACAGGTTCGCTATAAACGTGACCCAATGCATCAACCAAATCCGAAATATATCGTTCTCCACAGTGATCACAATGATATTCGGTATAACCAATTGAGGTACAAGTAGCCTCTACTTTGTTGACCTCAACAACTTCATGATTCTTCTTGTCTTTGTTGCCACATGATGTAAAGATAAGCAACAAACAAAGCATCAATAAAGTTAATGATAAAAGTTTTTTCATAAAAAACTTCCTCCTCCGTTTTTCCTCGGCAGGTAATATAAATAATAATATTTATTTAACAATGTTATTTTAGCACAAATTTTCCTTTATTGCAACCCTTTTTTGTTCTTTTTTATTGTTTGTTCATAAAAAAAGCTCCTTGCTTTGCAAGGAGCTTTTATTCGTAATCGTGTCTATAAGCCGGGTTCTGTCTTAAACGGTCATCTATCTTCGCTTGTTGTCACCAACAAGCTTCGAGGGGTACCCCTCGTGCCACCCTGCAGATATGTGTCGGGCAAACATCTGCGCACGGTGTTGCTTCAAGTAGGGTTTACAGCGGATCTATGTTACCATAGAAACGGGTGAGCTCTTACCTCGCCTTTCCATCCTTACCCCTAATAAAATTGCTAACGCAATTTGATTAGTAACAAACTGCAAGCAGTTTATTAAAAAGGGCGGTTTATTTCTGTTGCACTTTCCCGGCAGTCGCCTGCGGCTGACGTTATCAGCTACTCTGCCCTGTGAAGCCCGGACTTTCCTCGCAATAACACCTTTCGGCAACATATTGCGCGACCGTTCGGCACGGTTACAGATAGTTATTATAATATAAATTGAAGAAAATGTCAATAGGATACTTAGATTTCATCCT
Organism: Eubacteriales bacterium; assembly: GCA_045635885.1. Taxonomy (GTDB): domain Bacteria; phylum Bacillota; class Clostridia; order Oscillospirales; family CAG-272; genus RGIG4608. Next base: position 32,486 of record JAZTWO010000041.1, read on the forward strand.
TTATTTTAATCTGCGGAACTCTTGTAACGAAGCACGCAACAATGGCTGTGATGACAATTTCAGGAATCATATACGTTCCGTTGTAAATAATTGAATAAACCGTTGCAAGTGAAGCACCTGAAAATGTTTCAAGTATTTTTTGTCCCCATGAGTAAAATCCATCCTGTGTAAAAAACCATTCTGCCCAAGTGCCAAAAAATATCGCTCCTGACAAAATATGGGAGATATATCTAAGCGAAATTGCAAAAATTGACCCAAGAACGATAGCTTTTTTGGTTTCAAACTTTTTTCTGAATACTCCGCCCAAACCAAGAACGGAATATGCAAGAATATAGTCAATAAAAATCACCAAAACAGCTCGCCACCAAAGCATTTGGCTATCCCCAGGCAAAAAGAATGCGCTAACGGTGTTAAAGCCAAGTAACATTTGCAAAATTGAATAGGCAAATGCAGTTAAAAGCCCCCATTTTGTGCCATACATATAGGCAACTATAATGATGGGAAGCATGCTTGCGATTGTAAATCCACCACCGAATGGCAGATTAAGGAATGGCATAACCGCACAAATGGCGGAAATGGACGTTGCAAATGCAATCATTATTGCACTTACAGTAAGGGCTTGTGTTCTTTGTTTCTTTTCCATAAGAAAACTCCTTAAAAATAAACTAACCACACGAAAAAGTCCGTGTGGTTGTAATTTTTAGAGAGTTTTCTCCCAAGTACTACCTACGACGGCATTATCCGTATCAGGTTAAGGGTTCAGCATCTCTATTGAGCCATCTCAGCAATAAGCACCCCTGACTTCTTATGTGGTTGTGAGTATAGTTTAGCACAAATTTTATGTATTGTCAAGAGGAAATTGAATTTAACTATGAGGCGGGCGATTCGTGAATCGCCCGTCACCTATAAATCAAAATTTGAAACACTAACAATACTTTTAAAAACTATTGCAAATATTTAAAAACTGTGATAGAATAAAAATAATAAAAACACAAAGGAGAAAATTATGAAAAAGTTTTTAACACTCACACTCGTTGTGTTAACTTTGGTTTGTTTGCTCGCATCGTGCGGTGGGCAGGAACAAAAAACAACCGCAGCCACGACAACACAACCAATTAAACCCGAACCGCCCGTTCATACGCACAATTATGATGAATGGAAGACGGTTAAAAATCCCACCTGCACGGAAAATGGCGAAGAGGTGAGATATTGCTCTTGCGGTGAAAAGCAGAGTGAGGTTGTTGTTGCATTAGGACACAATCCTGCCGAAGCGGTTGAAGAAAATCGCGTTGAAGCGACCTGTTATGCAGAGGGTGGATACGATATGGTTATTTATTGCTCTGAATGTAAGGCAGAGCTTGAAAGAGCAACGTTTGCGTTAAGCAAGGTTGAGCATACGCCTGCAAATGCGGTTGAGGAAAACCGAGTAAATCCCACACACGAGAAGGACGGTAGCTATCAAATGGTAGTTTATTGCTCAGTAGCGGAGTGCCACGCAGAGCTTGAAAGAACAACGCATATTATTGATATGCTTGTTCATCACCCCGGTAATGTGGTTGTTGAAAATCAGGTGACTGCAACTTGTACGAAAAACGGAAGCTATGACGAGGTTGTTTATTGCCTTGACGACGATTGCGGACACAAGGAACTTTCAAGAAAAACAATTTCCGTTCCTATGGTTGCTCATACACCTGCCGACGCAGTTGAAGAAAATAGAGTTGAAGCTACTTGCACAACAAAGGGTAGCTACGACGAGGTGGTTTACTGCGCAAACTGTGGCACGCAGATGAGTAGAACTAAAAAGGTTATCGACATGGTGTCACACACCGAAAGCGATTGGATTGTCGACGTTGAAGCGACAACCACAACTGTGGGTTCGAAGCATACGGAGTGTACGGTTTGCGGTGCAAGAATTAAGACGGAAACAATAGATAAATTGCCAAGACCTGCATCCGAAGGACTTGCATTTACTCTCAATAGTAACTTTGCAAGTTATTCTGTAACAGGAATTGGCACTTGTACGGATACGGATATTGTTATTCCAAGTACTTATAACGGCTTGCATGTAACAAGTATTGGTAATTATGCATTCCAATATTGCTTATCGCTTACAAGCATAGAAATCCCCGACTCCGTGACGAGTATTGGTAAGTATGCATTCGAAGGTTGCTCATCGCTGACAAGTGTAACAATTGGAAACTCCGTGACGAGTATTGGTGATCGTGCATTCGAAGATTGCACATCGCTCACAAGCGTAACAATCGGTGACTCCGTGACGAGTATTGGTGATTGGGCATTCGCTTATTGCTCATCACTTGCAAGCATAACAATCCCCGACTCCGTGACGAGTATTGGTGATCGTGCATTCCAATCTTGCAGATCGCTCGCAAGCGTAACAATCGGCGATTCCGTGACAAGTATTGGTTATGCTGCATTTGCTGGTTGCTTATCGCTTACAAGCATAACAATCCCCGACTCCGTGACGAGTATTAGTAAGTCTGCATTTAATGATTGCTATTCACTTATTGAAGTTATCAACAAATCATCATTGAATATAGTTGCAGGTTCATATGATTATGGATATGTTGGCTATTATGCAAAGTATATTATAACCGATGAATCTCAGTCTGCACTTAAAACCGTAGGTAATTTTATTTTCTGTGATGATGGAACAGATATTTATCTTGTTAAATATTTGGGTAGTGATGCTGAAATAACTCTTCCCGAATATGATGGCGGAAAAGAGTATGGTGTTTGGAATTATGCATTCTACGATAATGATATTATTACAAGCATAACAATCCCCGATTCAGTAACAAGCATTGGTAATTATGCATTCGAATATTGCACATCACTCACAAGCATAACAATCCCCGACTCCGTGACGAGTATTGGTTATGTTGCATTCAAAGATTGCACATCTCTTACAAGCGTAGTAATACCCGACTCTGTGACGAGTATTGCTGATGCTACATTCCGTAATTGCTATTCACTTACAAGCATAACAATCCCCGATTCCGTGACGAGTATTGGTAGTGAGGCGTTCTATGAGTGCAAATCGCTCGCAATCGTAATAATCGGCGATTCCGTGACGAGTATTGGTAGTTCTGCATTTGATAGTTGCTTATCGCTCGCAAGTGTAACAATCGGCAGTTCCGTTACAAGTATTGGAGATGGTGCATTTTCTCCTGGTTTCTCACTCATCGAAGTAATAAACAAATCATCGTTGAATATCACCGCAGGTTCCTATGATAATGGAGGAATTGGATATTATGCAAAGCATATTATAACCGATGAATCACAATCAGCAATTAAAACTGTTGGAGATTATATTTTCTATGATGACGGAACTGAAATTTATTTGGTAAAATACATTGGCAATGATACAGAAATAACTCTTCCTGAATATGACGGTGGAAAAAAATATGCGATTTGGAAATATGCATTTTTCTATAATGAGAAAATAACAAGCGTAACAATTCCCAATTCTGTGACAAGTATTGGTAGTGAGGCATTTGGTATTTGCTTATTACTTACAACTATAATAATTGATAATTCTGTGACGAGTATTGGTGATTGGGCATTCAATGGTTGCACATCACTTGCAAGCATAGTAATCCCCAATTCAGTAACAAGTATTGGTGATAGTGCATTCTCTGGTTGCGATTCGCTCACAATTTACTGCGAAGCAACTTCAAGGCCGAGCGGATGGCATTATTATTGGAATTCTTACAACCTCCCTGTAGTTTGGGGCTACAAACCCGAATAAACATACTAAAAACTCCTCTCGGTGAGAGGAGTTTTTTATTTTACTGTTTTGATTCGATTTCGACGTACTTTTCAAGTATACAGTTAAGGGATTTAAGCGCATCTGCGCTCGACTTTGGTCGCACGCTGATATAGGGCTTTGATGAAAGAATTATCTTCATTTTACCGTCGTAATTCTCTTCAACCTCGCTCCAAATATCAATATCAATGCGGCTTGGAATTATGCGGAATTCACTTCCCTCTTGCGTGATTGATGTAATCTTACATTTAAGCGCATTTGCGCGAATAAGAGCTATCATCAAAAGATTTTCAACGGGCTTGGGCATATCACCGTAGCGGTCAATCATCTCGTCAAGAATGTCAAGTCGGTCATATTCGTTGTCAATAAGCGCAATTCTCTTGTAAAGTCCCATTCTTTGAGATGAGAACGATACGTATTTTTCGGGAATGAATGCGTTATAGTTGAGAGTTACCGTACATTCGGGCTTTTCCTCGACCTTTTCGCCCTTTTCTTCAAGCACCGCTTCATTCAAAAGCTTGATATACAAATCGTAACCAACCGCATCAAGATGCCCGTGCTGTTCTGCACCGAGCATATTTCCTGCGCCACGAAGCTCAAGGTCACGCATTGCAATCTTAAAGCCCGCACCAAATTCTGCATATTCACGAATTGCTTCAAGTCGCTTTTGAGCGATTTCGGTGAGCGCCATATCCTTGGGATATGTGAAATAAGCATAGGCACGTCTGCTTGAACGTCCAACACGTCCCCTTATCTGATGCAACTGAGAAAGCCCGAGTCGATGCGCATTATCAACGATTAAAGTATTGGCATTTGGAATGTCAATTCCCGTTTCAATAATCGTTGTGCTAACAAGAATATCAATTTCACCCTTGAGCATCTCACCCCAAATTTCTTCAAGCTCTTCCTTGTCCATTTTACCGTGTGCAACGGTTATTTTCGCATCAGGAAAACACTTTTGCAATCTTGAAGCAACGGCATAAATGCTATCCACAAAATTGTGCATATAGAACACCTGCCCGCCACGGCGAAGCTCACGTCTGATTGCTTCATTAACAATCAAATCATCCTGCTCTAAAACATAAGTTTGAATAGGAATTCTATCTATTGGCGCTTCGTCAAGCACGGAAATATCACGAAGTCCACCCATTGCCATGTTGAGCGTTCTTGGAATGGGTGTGGCGGAAAGACTGAGAACGTCAATATTACCCGAAAGCTTCTTTAATTTTTCCTTTTGTGCAACACCAAATCTCTGCTCCTCGTCAACAATCAGTAGCCCAAGATTGTTAAATTCAATATCGTTTGAAATAATTCTGTGTGTACCGATAAGAATGTCAATCTCGCCACGTTTAAGTCTTCTTTTAGTCACTCCCTGCTGCTTTGTAGTTTTAAAACGTGAAATCATATCCACGTTAACACCAAAAGCACGGAATCGAGAAAGCGCAGTTTGATAGTGCTGGAGTGCAAGAATTGTGGTCGGCACCAAAATTGCGACCTGCTTGCCACCAAGCACCGCCTTATATGCCGCACGGAACGCCACCTCTGTTTTACCAAAGCCAACGTCACCGCAAAGGAGTCTATCCATTGGCATAGATTGCATCATATCGCTTTTTATATCGTTAATCGCCTCAATTTGAGCATCGGTTTCGTCATATTCAAATGCCGCCTCAAAATCACGTTGAAAATCGTCGTCACGGGGGAATGCAAATCCCGGTGTTCGAGTTCTGCGAGCATAGAGTTCGATAAGCTCCTTAGCCATCTCCTTAACCGCCGCCTTTGCCTTTGCCTTGGTTTTGCCCCACTCTGCGCCGCCAAATCGAGAAAGCTTTATAAGCCCGTCATCCGAATGTGCACCAACGTATTTTGACACCATATCAAGCTTTTCAACAGGCAAAAACAGTTTGTCGCTTCCTGCATATTGAATAGTGATATAATCGTGTCCAATACCGTTTTGAACAAGGTTTGTAATGCCTGAATATCGACCGATACCATATGCCTCATGAACAACAAGGTCTCCAACCTCAAGGTCATTGTATGAGAAAATTTGTTGCGTATTGCTCTTTTTCTTTTTTCTGCGCATGGATTTTGAAACGGAATTCACACCGCCGTTTCTTCCCTCTTTGCTTGTTGAAAGCACCGCAACTCTGGCAGAGGGGAGTTCAAATCCAAAAAATTGATCCTTATAGAAAACACCAACCTCTCCCTGCTCCACTTTTGGCGGCTCAACACTTGTTTTAATCTCTTTTTGAGCCAAGGTTCCTGCAATATTCTTTGCAAAAATCTCATTTTCACAAAGAACACAAACCGCAAAATTACTTGCAAGATATTGGTCAATATCTTCAAATAAAAGTTCAACCTTATCGTCATAAGAAACGGTTTGCTTGCTTCTAAAATAGAAAATTCCACTTGTATTTTTGCCCGAAAGCCCCTGTGTTATGGAGTCGGTATGCAAGGTAACGTTTCTATCACAGAAAAGCTCATACTGTGCACTGGGCTTTGAATAATCCGTATATTTGGGCGCAATAGTGCCACCCTCTACCAGCTCTTCAATAACTTGGTGTTGATGCCATTCTGCGCCTCTGATTCGTTCAGAAATAGCATTTGTTCCCTTAATAATAACACATGTTCTCTCAGTAATATAATCAAAAAGCGAGCATCTTTCAGGATAAATAAGAGTGATATATTTATCAATAAATTTGAGTGATCCACCCTCTCCGTTAAGACCATCAATTGCATTAATTTCTGCAGTAAGTTCAAGAACAGCATCTGCATTTTTTGATGATTTGAATTGCTCACTAACTGCTTGACGAAGTTTTTCTATCTTCTCTGCATTAGCCAAAATCTCACGAGCAGGAGAAAACTCAATGCACTCAACACTTTCAATCATTCTTTGAGTTTCAACCGAGAAAAGACCCATTCTGTCAATTTCGTCACCAAAGAATTCAATTCTGACAGGCAAATCGGCACGAACCTTTTCACCGTCTTCGTTGATATAAAATCCACCTGGTGCAAAAATATCAACAATGCCGCCTCGGTGTGCAAATTGCCCTGCACCGTCCACCATATCAACGTTGGTATATCCGCAAAGAGTTAAAAATTTGCAAAGCTCCCTTGGTGTTGTGATGGTTTGAGTGTCAAGACGAATTATGCTCTTTCTTAATTCCTGTGGTGGAATTGTGTAAGAAAGTGCCGCATCGGGAGTTGAAATAACCACATCAAGCTCGGAATTGAGTATTCCAAACAAGACTTTAAGCCTCTCATGTTCATACTCATGGGAGGCGGTAATATTATAAAAATTCAAATCACGGTTTAAATAAAATCCTGCACTAATGCCAAATTGAACAAATAATTTTTGCAAGCGCAAGCATTCCTTTTCCTCAGGGCAAATGATGACTAAGGGCATTTTACCTCGTTTATCTTTTGTATCTTCTACAAGAGAAATGATAGTCGAATCACTTGCACCGTCAGAAAGACCGCTGATTGCTATTGGATATGCCTTGTGCGTGGAAAACTCCTTTTTGACAGCGTCAATAAGTTGTCTATATTCACTGTCAAGGCGTATCGCTTCTGTAATAAAACTCATATTTATTACTCCATTTAGTTTTTCTTGTTACAAATCTGCATAGCATCGTCAATACTTGCAGAAAGAATCTTCTCAAGCCCCTCGCAAACGGTTGGGAAAGTGCCCTCAAGTGCCTTTAATTCGTCACTCTTGAATTCGGAAAGCACCCAAGATGCAAGGTCATAATTTGGATGTGGCTTTTGTCCAACACCCACCTTAATTCTTGGAAAGATTTGCGTGCCTGTATGCTCGATTATGCTCTTGATTCCGTTGTGACCACCTGCACTTCCATCACGGCGAACACGAAGGCGACCAACGTCAAGAGAAATATCATCATAAATAATAATAAGATTTTCGGGCTTGATTTTGTAAAAATCAAGAGCTGCACGAACACATTCGCCCGAAAGATTCATAAATGTTTGGGGCTTTACCAAAAGCACTCGCTTGCCCGAAATTGTTGCCTCGCCAACAAGTCCCTTGTGAGCGCTTTTGTTCACACGGGCATTGTACTTGTTGCATATATAGTCTATTACAAGAAATCCCGCATTATGTCTTGTGTGAAGATATTGCGCACCCGGATTGCCAAGTCCCACAACAATGTGTGAAATCGGTTCGCGAGACGCAGTATTTTCAGTTGAAATTTTCTTAAATAATTCAAAAATGTCTGCCATTTTAGTTTCCTTGAATTGTGTTAGTATGTAGTTATTTATATTTGGTAGGGGCGATTCACGAATCGCCCGCTACTATTTTTATTAAAAGAACGAAATTTGGTCGGTATCTGAAAGTCCGTCAAGTACTCCGTTTTTGCGCAAAATTTCGATAACTGTACCCGAAAGCTTTGCACGAATTTGCAAATCCTCAATTGAGAAGAAGTCCTCCTCATTACGTGCTTCAATTATGTTAAGAGCCGCGTTTTCACCAAGCCCTGAAAGAGATGAGAAGGGCAAACGAATACCGCCATTTTCGGGCAAAAATGCCTTTTGGTCACTCTTTTTAAGGTTGATGGGCAAGAATTTAATTCCTCTTGCATATGCCTCACGAACAAGCTGAAGTCCTGCAATAGATGCCTGCTCTTTTTGTGATGCTTCTTTTCCAAGCTCTTCAATTCGTTTGATTTCGTTAGAAACTCCACGATGACCTCTCATAACTATTTCGGCATCAAGTCCAACAGATGAAACAGTGAACATTGCGGAATAGAATGCAACGGGCATATGTACCTTATACCAAGCAACACGAATTGCAGACATAACGTATGCCGCCGCATGCGCCTTGGGGAACATATACTTAATCTTCTTACAGGAGTCGATATACCAATCGTCAACGCCTGCCGCTACCATAGCTTCTTCCCATTCGGGCTTAAGTCCCTTACCCTTACGAACACTCTCCATAATTTGGAATGAGAGCGCACTATCAACACCGTAAGCAATAAGGTCGTTCATAATGTTGTCACGACATCCAATAACGTGTGAAATGTCGCAAATGCCGTTATTAATAAGATCCTGCGCATTACCCGTCCATACGTCAGTTCCGTGTGAAAGACCGGAAATCTGAAGTAAATCGGCAAATGAACTTGGTTTTGCTTCCTCAACCATCTTCATAACAAATCGTGTGCCAAATTCGGGCAAACCATAAGTACCTATCTTCGCTCCGCCAATATCGTCGGGAGTAATTCCAAGCGAGTCGGTTGAAAGGAACAATTCATAAACCGCCTTGTCATTCATAGGAACGTCCATAACGCTTGTGTCGGAAAATCTTTCAATCCACTTATATTTTGTTGGAATATCGTGTCCAAGCTCGTCAAGTTTGAGAAGCGTATCGTGAAGATATTCAAATGTAAAATGAGTTGTTACGATATTCGAGCTTGCATCTTCTGCAGGGTGCTGAACGGGACAGAAATCATAAATTTCCATTTCCTTGGGTACAACAACGATACCGCCGGGGTGCTGACCTGTGGTTCGCTTAACACCAACGCATTTAGCAACAAGTCGGTTCATTTCGGCTCTTGGCAAGCTAATTCCCTTTTCTTCAAGATACTTAAGCACAAAGCCAAAGGCAGTTTTTTCTGCAACACCACCAATAGTTCCTGCACGGAAAACGTTCTCCGCACCGAACAATTCTTCAGTATATTTATGCACCTTACCCTGCACTTCACCTGAGAAGTTAAGGTCAATATCGGGGGATTTTTCACCGTAGAAGCCAAGGAAGGTTTCAAACGGAATATCATGTCCGTCTGCGCACATTTTGGTGTCACAGTTGGGGCATTTTTTGTCGGGCAAGTCAAATCCCGAACCGTATTCGCCATTCATAAAGAACTCGCTATGTTGACAATTCGGGCAATAATAATGTGGTTTAAGTGGGTTAACCTCAGAAATTCCTGCACAGGAAGCAACAAAGGATGAACCAACAGAACCACGAGAACCAACAAGATATCCGTTGTCCTCACTATATTTAACAAGCTTTTGGGCGATAATATATAGCACCGCAAAACCGTTTTTAATAATTGAAGTAAGCTCCTTGTCAAGTCTCGCTCTTACATATTCGGGCAAGGGCTTGCCATATTTTCTTTCGGCATTTTCATAGCACATTCTTTGAAGGTCCTCTTCAGCTCCTTCAATTTTAGGTGTAAAAGTGCCCTTGGGGAAAGGTCTTATTCCGTCTTCAACCATATCTGCAATAAGGTTGGGATTTGTGATAACAACCTCTTTTGCCTTTTCTTCTCCAAGATACGAAAATTCCTCAAGCATTTCTTCAGTTGTGCGCAAATAGAGTGGGCAATCCTTGTCCGCATCCTTAAAACGCATGCCTGCAAGCAACACCTTTCTGCCAATCTCGTCGTCGGGATTAAGATAATGCACGTCGCAAGTAGCCACAACGGGCTTTTTATACTTTTCACCAAGCTCAACAATCTGTTTATTCAACTCTCTAAGATCATCATCACTGCCAACAGTTCCCTCGTCAATAAGGAAACGGTTGTTTGAAATAGGTTGAATTTCAAGATAATCATAGAAGTTTACTATATTTTTAATATCCTCTTCGGGCTTCTTTTCAAGAATTGCTCGGAAAAGCTCACCTGCCTCACACGCAGAGCCGATAATCAAGCCCTCACGGTGCTTTTCAAGTTCACTTTTTGGAATTCTTGGCATTCTCTTGTAATATTTCAAATATGAATATGACACGAGCTTGTAAAGGTTTTTAAGCCCTGTGGGATTTTTAACCAAAATAACCTGATGGTATGGTTTGATATTCAATGGATTTGAGTTTTCACTCATATCCCTTTGCAAATCGTCAAAATTCTTAATATCAAATCTATCCATCTTTTCAACCATTGCAAAAAAGATGTTAGCAAGAATTTCTGCGTCGTCACAAGCTCTGTGATGGTTAAATTCACCAAGATTGTAGTATTTAGCAACAACGTCAAGCTTGTGAGATTTGAGGTCCGAGTTCAAAAATCTTGACAAAGTAACCGTGTCAAGATAGGGGTTTGAAAATTTATATCCAAGGTCCCTTGATGCCTTTCTGATAAACGAAACGTCAAAGTTTGCGTTGTGAGCAATTAGCAATCTATCCCCAATAAAATCAAGGAATTTGCGCAAAACAACGTCAATTTTATCCGCATCTGCAACCATACTGTCATCAATTCCGGTAAGCTCAACAATAACGTCGGGAATGGGCACTTCGGGATTAACAAACTCGTTAAATCTTTCAATTACCTCCCCGTCTTTAATTTTTACCGCACCGATTTCAATAATCTGTGAGGTAAGAACAGAAAGACCGGTTGTTTCAATATCAAAAACTATAAATTCATCTTTAAATGAACCCTTGTATTCACCAACAACTGCGCTTGTTTTGTCATTTACAAAATATGCTTCCATACCGTAAATAACCTTCATACCAAGCTTTTCGGCGGCAAGCATAGCCATTTGATATGCCTGAACGTTTCCGTGATCGGTAATAGCAACCGCTTTGTGTCCCCATTCGTGCGCCTTTTTAACCGCCTCGTCGGGTGGCAAAAGCGCATCCATTGTGGACATTTGCGTATGTAAATGCAATTCAACTCGCTTTTCTTCTGCGTTATCAAATCTCTTAATCTCTTTAATTTTGGCTATGTGATTAAATGAGAAAATAAGGTCTTTTCCAACACCCTCTTTTTTCTTTTCAATTTCACTTTTTCCGTAAAGAGCAATTGCCGCTCCGTTTTTAGCCACGCTCGCAATCAATGAACTCTTTTCATCATCCTCATATGCTCGCACTTCAATTGAAGTGTTACCGTCATAAACGCAAAATGTGGTTGCAACTTTGTTTCCACGTCTTGCCGGTTCTTGAGTAAAACCAAAAACCTCACCAATAATAACAACTCCACGAGAGTAACCGTTAAGGTCGGCAATTGGTGTTGGATTTATGTCAAATTCCTCACCGTAAGCATATTCGGGTGAAGAAAGGTCAAATTTCTTATATCCAATGGAACAAATTCCGTCATTAATATTAATCTCTGCACCCGTATTAAGTGTTGCAACACGAGGAAGATTTGCTCCTGCAACTTCTTTTTCATTTTTGGGTGCGCTTTCACTGCCTTGAATAGCACCAGATTCATATCTCTTGTTTTGCTCAACAATATTTCTATCGTGCGCACGAAGTTCAGAATTGAGCTTATCGCGAGTGTGGGTTGCCAATTTTTCGTCACTAACTATATTAACGTTAAACTTAACACCAAACTCGGCAAAAATAATTCTTTCAATAATTTGTGGCGTTTCTGCATTTTTAAGCAAGGTAACACCACCCGAAACAAAAGGAATAGTTATAGTGATATTTTCGCCAACTATCTCCCAATCACAACCCGAGAAAAATCCACGGGCAACAATGCCAACTCTTTCAGCTTCAAGAAGAATTTGTTCAAAATAGCGAGTGTCAAAAAGATCTGCAGGATATTTGGGAAGCAACTTCATATAATTTAACGAATATGCCTCTCTAATTTCATTTTCAATGCGATAAAGCAGATTTTTATTAACAATCTGATTAAAATAAACGTCCGCTTCAATCACTCGTGCCTCTTTATTCAAACGAACAGAATAATTTTGCACGCAGGACAAGACACGAATTATCTCCGTGTCTTGAGGCTGATATTTATTAAATTTTTCGAGAAAGGTCTTCTCTGCCATAATTACCTCTGATTTTTCATTTCCTTAATCTTTTCAATCAATACGTCAATTATCTTGTCTTCGGGAATTTTGTGAAGTATTTCACCGTGCGAGAACAAAAGTCCCTCTCCAATTCCGCCTGCAATTCCAATATCGGCTTCACGAGCTTCACCAGGTCCGTTTACAACGCAACCCATAATTGCAACTTTTATTGGAAAATCTTCAAGCCCGTTTTCTTTCACGGCTTCTTCAAATCTGCCCACAAGTGAAATCAAATCTATCTTGGTTCTTCCGCAAGTGGGACAGCTAACAATTTTTATTCCACTCTGCCCCTCAATTTCAACGGCAGAAAGTATCTTTTTAGCCGCCGCCACCTCAAGCACGGGGTCTGCGGTAAGGGATACACGAATTGTGTCGCCAATACCCTCACACAAAAGTGAGCCAATGCCAATGGCACTCTTCATTGTGCCAAGATTTTCACTTCCTGCCTCTGTAACACCAAGGTGGATATTGTAATTGCAACGTTCCGCAAGCAATTTATTAACTTTTATCATAGAGGGCACGTTTGATGCCTTAATCGACACCACAATATCCTCAAAATCATACTTTTCAAGCAAAGTAATGTGACGAAAAGCACTTTCGCAAAGTGCTTCGGGAGTGGGCGAGCCATACTTTTCCAAAATATCCTTTTGCAAAGAACCTGAGTTTATTCCAATTCTAATCGGAATACCCCTCATTTTGCAAGCATCTGCAACCGCCTTAACTCTATCGTCACTTCCAATGTTACCGGGATTTATTCTAATCTTATCCACACCAAGCTCTGCACAACGAAGTGCAATTTTATAGTCGAAGTGAATATCGGCAACAATGGGTATATATATTCCGTTTTCTTTAAGATATGGTATGGTCTCTGCCGCCTCAAGTGTAGGCACGGTAATGCGAACAATGTCACATCCCGCATTCTGCAAAGCTCTGATTTGCTCAAGAGTTGCAACCTTATCGTGCGTGTCAGTGTTAGTCATTGACTGAATAGCAATTGGTGAATCTCCACCAATATAGATATTCCCTATCTTCAATTTTTTCGTTTGTCTTCTAATTTCGTTGTATTTCATTTTAAGTCCTTTGATTGTAAATCAACTAAAACAAATTAATTACATCCTTAACCGAGATAAGCAACATAAGCCCCAAAAGAAGCATAAGTGTAATGCCTGTAATGGCATCCTCGGTCTCTTTTTTAATAACCTTTCTTCCTGCAATTCCGTCGATAAGATGGAAAATAATTCTACCGCCATCAAGCGCAGGAATGGGCAAAAGATTGAAAATACCCAAGTTCATACTGATAAGAACAATAAGGTTAATAAGCGCAGAGGTACTAACCTTAGCAACCTCTCCAACAGTTTCAACAATGCCAATCGGACCTGAAACAGCTTCAACGCCAAATCGTCCGCTAATCATACCAACAAGCGAATCCACAACCATTTTAACCATATTGATAGAGCGATAAAACGCCTGATATAAATAGTCAAAGAAACTCACGTCCTCAAGGGCGGATAAAGCGTACAACTTAAAGTCCATATCACCAAGAACAACGCCCGAATCCTCGACCGTATTAAACACCACGTTTTCAAGAACAATGGTTTCACCGTTTCTTTTTACAGTAATATCAATGGCTTCATAACCCTGCATCATTACTTCGTAATACACTTCTTCCCCGGTGTGAACTCTCACGTTTCCAATCTTAATAATTTCGTCATCCACCTGGAGCTTTGCATGGCTAACTGAATTATCCCAAAATCCACCAACTGTGGTAGAACCGAGTGTGGGAGTTGAAATAACAAGGCAAAACATCAATATAATTGCAAAAATAATATTCACAGCAGGACCTGCAACTGTAACCACAATCTTTTTCCAAGGATTGAGATTATTATAAGCCATTGGGTTTTCACTTGTGCCCTCTTCGCCTTCCATTTGAACAAATCCACCTATTGGGAAAGCACGAAGTGCATATTTTGTACCCTGTTTTCCCTGCCACGAATAAATTTTTGGCCCCATACCAATTGCAAATTCAAGCACGGGAACTTTAAAAAGTCGAGCAAAGAAAAAGTGTCCAAATTCGTGAATAAACGTCAAAAAGCCAATCACCAAAACGGTAATAAGCACATATACAATAGAATTCAAATCATTTTCTCCTTAAATTTTCAAATATGCCGCAGCAATTTTTCTCGCCTTAGCATCTGCCTCAAAAATACCGTCAAGGGTATGAATTTCCTTGGCTTCGGGCATTGCATAAACTGTGTAGCAAACGCATTCGGATATCTGTCCGAATTTAATTTTTTCATTAAGATATGCCGCAACCGCAACCTCGTTTGCCGCATTAAGAACCGCACACGTTGCTCCACCGCACGAAAGTGAATAAAGAGCAAGATCCAAAAGCGGAAATGCCTCTCTGTCAGGGCGAGCAAATGTCAATTTTGATATTTTAGCAAGGTCAAGCGGCTCAATAACACCTTCACTTCTATCCGCCTTGTCAAGCGCATATTGAACACAATGACGCATATCGGGAATAGAAAGTTGAGCAATAACGCTATTATCAATATATTCCACCATAGAGTGAATTATACTCTCACGGTGAACAAGTACGTCAATTTTGTCGGCAGTAAGTCCAAACAAATGTGCAGCCTCAATTATTTCAAAGCCCTTGTTCATAAGGGTTGCGCTGTCAATTGTAATTTTTGCGCCCATTTTCCACGTCGGATGCGCAAGCGCACGAGAGGTGGGCAAATCGTAAATTTCTTCCTTGCTCATTCCAAAGAAAGGACCACCTGAAGCAGTTAAAATTATCTTTTTAACCTCTTCTTTTTTACCCGAGCGCAAGCATTGATGTATCGCACAATGCTCACTGTCAACGGGCAAAATATCAATTCCCTTTTCACGTGCCTTGTTCATCACAATTTCACCCGCAACAACAAGACTTTCTTTGTTAGCAAGTGCCAATCTGATTCCGTTTTCAAGGATTGCAAGGGTCGGCAATAATCCTGCCTGACCAATAATTGAATTAACTGCGAACGTAGCTCCGCTTTCTTCAATCATTTGGCAAATTCCGTCAACTCCGCAAAAAACTCGAATGTCCGTGTCTTCAAGCGCAAGCATAAGTGATGCCGAAGCACTCTCGTCGCACATGGCAACAAATTTAACGTTATGTTCCTTTGCCTGCACGGCAACACGTTCCCAATTCTTGTTGGCGCAAATGCCCACAACTTCCGTTCCCGTTTTTTTGGCAACGTCAAGGGCTTGCTCACCAATTGAGCCCGTGCATCCCAACACAAGCATTTTTTCTGTATTATTCATTGTTTTTTCCAAAAATTTAATACTGCAATATATCTTAAACTAATACAAGTGCAAGAACTATAGAAACTGCAAGAATAGAGTCAAATCTATCAAGAACCCCACCATGTCCGGGGAATATCTTTCCATAATCCTTAATTCCATAAGTTCTCTTAATAACACTCATAGAGAGGTCGCCTATCATTGAAACGAAAGCAGAAAGAAGTCCTGCAAATCCAAGCAAAACAAGGCTAATATTATAGTCTGTAAGAGAATTTATAATCGCACCGTAACCTACGAAGAAAGCGATACAAAAAACAACTCCACCTATAGCTCCCTCAACTGTCTTTTTAGGACTAACATTAGGAATAAGCTTGTGTTTTCCAAAGAACACACCGGTAAAATATGCAAAGGTATCCGTTACCCATGCTCCAATGAAAATGAAATACCAATAGTATTCACCACCAAAGCTATCACGAATCATAACTATTGATGACGTAGCACTAATTATGTAAAGTGAAATAAGCACGCTTGCTAACGTCTTATTCATATCCACGTTTTGATCCTTTTGATAAGAGAATATCCAAACGCCAAGAATATAGAGCACATAAAGTCCCAACACAACAATCAGTGCATCATAAGATCTAACGGGTTTATATGGAATTACCGATGAAAGTGTAGTAGCCAATTTATTATCCAATGTGTATCTAACAACAAACGGAGCAGCAACGGCAGCAATATACAACGGAACGGAAATCAAAAGATTTTTTCTTATTCCCATACAGCCAAGAAGCTCCCAAACGCCAACAACTCCAATAAATGCTATCGCAATGGGAAAAGCAATCGTGCCTGAAAAAATGCAAATTGGAAGTGCAACCAAACCAAGTATGATTGCTGTAATAATTCTCTGTTTCATTTTTGTTACCTTCTTTCTTAAAGACCACCGTATTTACGGCGTCTTCTATAAAAATCGTTTATTGCCACTATCAAATCGTCATCTGAAAAATCGGGCCAAAGCGTGTCGGTAAAATAAAGCTCCGAATAAGATGACTGCCAAAGCAAAAAGTTAGACAATCGCATCTCTCCTGCGGTTCGAACAATCATATCAGGTTCAACGCAATCCCCAGTGTAAAGAGCAAGTGAAAGATTTTCCTTGTTAATCTCCTTACCCTCGTCAACAAGCTTTTGGCAGGCATAAACAATTTCGTCCCTGCCGCCATAGTTTATAGCCACGTTTAATGTTTTTTTGAAATGCTTGCTTTCGTCTTCAAGCTTTCCAATCTTTTTTCTCAAAGATTTATCAAGTTTTTCTGTGTCACCAATAACTCGAAAACGCACTTCTTTTTGTATCAGAGTTTTTCCACATTTGTCAAGATACATCTCTAAAAGCCCCATGATAGTTTTAATCTCCAACGGGGGTCGCTTCCAGTTTTCAGTTGAAAAGGCATAAAAAGTCACCGCCTCAAGTCCAAAATCAAAGCAGGTATTTGCAACTCGTTCAAAAACCTTAACTCCCTCTTTGTGTCCCTCGGGACGTGCCATGCCCCTTGCCTTTGCCCAACGTCCGTTTCCGTCCATAATAAAGGCAATGTGCTTTAAATTTTCGTCAACCTTAAAATCAATTCTCTTTTCCAAATCTGTACCTCTTTTAATTCCAAAAAGGCGGGAATTTAAGCCCCCGCCTCATAGTGTTTTGCTAATTAGATAGCCATAATTTCCTTCTCTTTTTTAGCAGAGCAAGCATCAACCTCTTTGATGTAGCTGTCTGTAAGGTCCTGAACCTTCTTTTCTGCATTCTTAACGTCGTCCTCTGTAAGATCGCCGTCCTTCTTGCCCTTCTTAATTGCATCATTAGCATCGCGACGAATGTTACGGATAATAACCTTTGTATCCTCACCCATCTTTTGAATCTGCTTTTTAAGTTCCTTACGTCTTTCCTCTGTTACCTGGGGGAATACAAGGCGAATCATCTTACCGTCATTAGAGGGATTGATACCAATATCACTCATAAGAATTGCCTTTTCAATTGCCTTAAGAGTTGATGCGTCGTAAGGTGTGATTGTGAGTGTTCTTGAGTCAGCCATTCTAATATCTGCCATTGTATTAACGGGAGTGGGAGAGCCATAATACTCAAAAGTTACTCTGTTAAGCACGCCTGCATTTGCCTGACCTGCACGGATTGACTGAAGATTGTAGTCATATGCCGCAATAGTTTTCTTCATTTTTTCTTCAAAATCTTTAATGTTGAATGCCATAATTTTTTACCTCGTTTTATATTATTTCCAATTTTTATCTGTGTAATTCAGTTCCCATTTTTTCACCCATGATTACTCGATAGATGTTATTTGGGTCGCTAAGCGCAAAGGCATAGCATTTAATATCGTTTTCCATACAAAATGCACTTGCAGGAATATCAAGGGCCTTAAGCTCCTTGTCAAGAATTTCTCGATATGTAATTTCATCATATCTTTTTGCATTGGGGTCAACATGTGGATCGGCAGAATAAATACCGTCGATATTTTTCGCCATAAGAATAACGTCTGCCCCAATTTCAGCTGCATGAATAGCCGCAGCAGTATCTGTTGAGAAGAATGGCATTCCCGTTCCGCCACCAATGATAACAACCTCACCCTCATCAAGATGACGTCTTGCATCTCTTATACGGTAAGGATCTGCAAAGGAGTTAACCTCCATAACCATCATCGCCCTTGATTTAAGTCCAACACCATTAAACGTTTCTTCAAGAGCCAAAGAATTGATTGCGGTTGCAAGCATACCCATTTGGTCTGCCTTTGCCCTGTCCATTTTGCCGCTTTGTCTGCCACGCCAAATATTACCTGCACCAACAACAACGGCTATTTCAACGCCCTCTGCAACGCAGCGTTTCAAAACATCTGCTATTTGTTCTATGTATTCAAAATTAAGAATACCATTGCAGTCCTTCGCAAGCGCCTCACCTGAGAGCTTAAGAAGTACCCTTTTGTATTTTGGAGTTAAGTTTTCCATTGCTTTTATCCTCCGTTAAAGTGAAAATTTGATGATTTTGTCAAAATCATACTCGGTCACTCTAAATAATATCATTTTTTTGTCGTTTTGTAAAGAGTTTTTTATAAATTTATTATATTATTTTATATAAGCATTTTTTAAGCGAATATTAGCACTGGCAAAATCATATTTTAGTGACAAAAAAGCGAGGTCATTTTATGCGAATTTTAACTGTAATAGGCACTCGACCCGAGGCAATAAAAATGCTCCCATTAGTCAAGGAATTGCAAAAATACAACGAATTTGAACCACTTGTTTGCTTTAGCAAGCAACACAATACGTTAGCCGAAAATGTTTTTGATTTTTTCAAAATCAAGCCCGACTATACCTTTAACGCAAAAAACGATTTTTTAAATCT
The DNA here is from genome assembly GCA_045635885.1 of Eubacteriales bacterium. GTDB lineage: Bacteria > Bacillota > Clostridia > Oscillospirales > CAG-272 > RGIG4608. The sequence goes on from JAZTWO010000041.1 coordinate 51,697, forward strand.
AAAAGAAATGACTATAAATTTTCTTGATTTTTTTGATGTGATTTTTAAAGAAACATCGCCCGATTTAATTTTGACGCACGGGGATACAACTACCGCTTTTTGCGCTTCTCTTTCTGCGTTTTATAGTGGCATAAAAGTCGCTCATATAGAGGCAGGACTTCGTACTCACAACCCATTTTCTCCCTTTCCCGAAGAATTTAACCGAGTAGCAATTGACAGCGTTTCAACATATCATTTTGCTCCCACAAAAGCTGCCGCAAAAAACCTATTGTCAGAAGGAAGAACGTCAGTGTTTACAGTGGGTAACACAGGAATTGACACTTTAAAATATACAATTGACAAAGCATATAAATCACCCATTTTAAATGAAGCAAAAAACAAAAAAATCATACTAATAACTTCGCATAGAAGAGAAAATTTGGGAAGCAGACTGACCTCTGCTCTACTTGGAATTAAAGATGCCCTTCAACACCAAAATGACGTGTTTGCCATCTTTCCTGCCCACCCCAATCCAAAGGTTAAAAACACCGTAAAGAATATTTTTAGCGATGTCAAAAATATCAAGATTTCTCCCCCTCTCCCACTCTATGATTTTCACAATATTTTATCTCGTGCTCACCTGATAATAAGTGATAGTGGCGGAATACAAGAAGAAGCATCCTACCTTGGTATACCCCTGTTTTTGTTGCGAGATACCACCGAGCGTCCCGAATGTATTGAATGTGGAAATACAAAATTGATTGGCACATCTAAAGAGCAGGTTGCACAAGAGCTTTCTTTTGCATTAAATAACGAAGAATGTATTAAAAGTATGCAAAAAAGGTCATTTGCCTTTGGCGACGGAAACGCATGTGAAAAAATTGCAAAAAAACTCTTGTCTTTATGCTAAATTAATGATATAATATATTGAATTATTATGTACACTTCTAAATCAGGAGGCAAAAAATGAAAATCAATGAAATCAAATCACAAATAATTAATGGGGATTTTGACCTCAAACTTGCAAAGCTCTATGGCTCTGCGGCATTAAACAGTCAAAAAGACCGCTATATCAATGCAATCAACTCATTCGCTTCCCTTTTTGGCGAAGAAAGAGATGTAAATATTTACTCTGTTCCCGGCAGAAGCGAGCTTGCAGGCAACCACACCGACCACAATAACGGAAAGGTAATTGCCGCTTCAATCGACCTTGATATTATTGCAATCGTTTCTCAAAACGGAACAAACACCATCAACCTCAAAAGCGAGGGCTTCCGTCATATAAACTTAGATTACACCGAATATAACCAGCCCAACGAAGCTCATTTTGGCTCAACCGCATCCCTTATTGCAGGCATGTGCCAAGGATTTGTTGAAAAAGGTTATAGCATTGGCGGTTTTGATGCATATTGTACTTCAAACGTGCTTCGTGGTTCAGGACTTTCATCAAGTGCCGCATTTGAAGATATGGTGGGCAATATTTTAAACCACGAGTTCAATAACGGAAGTGTTTCTAATATCGAAATTGCAAAGCTTGCTCAATATGCAGAAAACGTATTCTTCGGCAAGCCCTGTGGACTTATGGACCAGGTTGCATGCGCTCACGGTGGTATTGTTTCAATTGACTTTGAAGACACAAAAAATCCCAAAATTGAAAAAATAGATTTCGACCTCACAAAAGCAGGATATAACCTTTGCATTGTTGACACAGGCGGAAACCACGCAGACCTCACAGACGACTATGCTTCCGTTCCACAGGAGATGAAATCCGTTGCCGCACTTCTTGGCAAAACACATCTTCGCCTTTGCACAATGGAAGAAGTTCTTGAAAACGTGAAAGAAATTCGTGAAAAATGTGGCGATAGAGCACTTATGAGAGCAATTCACTTTTTCCGTGAAAACGAGAGAGTTGATACCATGAAGCAAACTCTAAGTGCAGGCGAACTTGATCTCTATTTTGCAGGAGTGAAAGAGTCGGGCAAATCCTCTTTCTGCTATCTCCAAAACGTTTATACAACAAAGAACGTTGCAGAACAAGGACTTTCACTTGCGCTTTGCATTACAGATAGATTTATGCATAGCAACAAGGGTGCATTCCGTGTTCACGGTGGTGGCTTTGCAGGAACAATTCAGGCGTACCTTTCAAACGAAGACGTTGCGCTTTATAAAGAAACAATGGATTCAGTGTTTGGCGAAGGTGCATGCCTCGTTCTTCGTGTTCGTCAAGAAGGCGCAATTAAGGTAAACTGATGGCAAATTATTCTATCACTTCCCTTTATTCCGGTTCAAAGGGCAATAGCGTGCTTATCGAAAGTGAAAATGCCAAAATTTTGATTGATGCAGGAAAAAGTGCCCGTGCGCTTTGTAAAGCCCTTGCAGAAATTGATAAAACAATTGAAGAAATCGACGCAATTTTCATCACGCACGAACACGCCGACCATATTGGCGCACTTGAAGTGCTACTGAAAAAGCACAAAATCCCCGTTCATATCGTGGGCATTAGTGCCAATAAACTTCTAATGCGCTCAAAGGAAATATTTGAAGACGTTCTTTGCCTTCACACACCAATTTTCACAGTGAATGTTGGGAACATGAAAATAACAAGCTTCCCCACTCCCCATGACAGCGAATATTCGGTTGGCTATCACATTGAAATTGGTGAAACGTGCATTGGATATGCCACGGATATTGGCTATATAACCGAAGAAATCAAAGGCGCACTTTCCGGTTGCGAAAGCATTGTGCTTGAGTGTAATCACGACGAAAAAATGCTTATGGAAGGACCATATCCCTATGATTTAAAGCTCCGCATAAAATCAAATCGGGGTCACCTTTCAAACCGTGCGTGTGCAGAGTTTGTCAGCGACCTTTGTTTTATCGGCACAAAAAACATTCTCCTTGCCCACTTAAGCGAGGAAAATAATGACCCCGACCTCGCCTTTGACGAGGTTTGGAGCGCAATTTCTGACGAAACAATCAACCTAAAAATTGCTTCACAATATCAACCCACAAAACTGATTTAAGGACAAATTATGTTAAACGTTAAAATTTACGTCACAGGCACACTTAAAGAGCAGTATTATAAGGATGCCATTGCAGAATATAAAAAACGCCTTAATGCATACTGCAAGCTTGATATAATTGAATATAAGGAGTACAAGCTCCCCGAAAATCCAAGCGAAAAGCAGATTGAACAAGCACTTGTGGCAGAGGGGCAAAAAATCCTTTCCGATATTTCGCCCAAAGCATATAAAATTGCAATGTGTGTGGAGGGTAAGCAACTTTCAAGCGAGGAATTTGCCGAAAAGCTTGATAAAATCGGCATCACTCACGGTGAGCTTGCAATAATTATCGGCAGTTCATACGGACTTTCTAACGAATTAAAGCAAGCGTGTGATTTTCGCATGTCGGTGTCAAAAATGACACTAACCCATCAAATGCTTAGGGTGTGGCTCGTTGAAATAATTTATCGTTGCCTCTCCATCAATAATGGCGGAAAATATCACAAATAAAAACAAAAGGACTCAATTTGAGTCCTTTTTTGTTTATAAATCAAACTTTTCTTTTATCATTTTCGCAACAACGTCGGGTGCGAGGTTAGTATTGTCAATTCTCAAATAATTTTCAAAGGGAATTTCGCCCTCTTCACTAACAAGTCGGTGATTATCTTCGTTAAGTAATCTTTGCTCTGAAGCAACCAAATCTCGCTTCGACGCCTTGTTTTTAAGGCGATTCTCCGTCTTGTTTCTCTCAAGACGAACACTTTTGTCGGCAATAAGCTCCACACAGTAAACTTCATCAAATTTTGATGCGACATTCATCACATATTCACGGTCAGAAGGCATATCAAAAGCCCACATCACCGTAAAAATCATACCTTGATAGTCACCTTTAACAAACTCGTCAAAAACAACCTCACGCAATTTTTGTATTGCTTCCCCGTGAAAATATCCAAAAACATCAATAACCGGCTCAATCATCATGTGATTGTGAAAAAGGCGCAAATCTGTCATCTTCATAAGCTCCTGCCCCACGGTCATCTTTCCAACCGCCCCACTTCCGATTATCAACACTAATTTCATATTTTCACCTGCCTTTTTGATTTTGTTAATTTATTCGCCTGTATAGCCCCAAACAACAGGACAATCATAACTGTTCCACCAGGAATTCCACCCGCTTGGCTTAGAAGATGCTTCACAGTAAATTGTAAGGGATGTACAATCTTGGAATACCCCAGAATCAATACTTGTTACTGAATCAGGGATTACTATGCTTGCAAGAGATGTGCAATCACGGAATGCCCAAACACCAATACTTGTTACTGAATCGGGTATTACTACACTTGTAAGTGATGTGCAATAAGCAAATGCATAACCACCAATACTTGTTACTGAATCGGGGATTACTACACTTGTAAGGGATGTGCAATTATAGAATGCATGACTACCAATACTTGTTACTGAATCGGGGATTGTAAATAATTTTGCTTCTTTTCCTATCGCATATTGTATTAATATTGTTCCATTTTTGCTATAAAGATTTCCATCAATAGATTTATAATGCTGATTGTTTGTGTCAACCTCTATGCTTGTAAGGGATGTGCAATTATCAAATGCATATTTACCAATGCTTGTTACTGAATCGCCTATCTCTACACTTGTAAGGGCTGAGCAATATTCGAATGCATATTCACCAATACTTGTTACTGAATCGGGAATTACTATGCTTGTAAGGGATGTGCAATCAGAGAATGCAGAATTACCAATACTTGTTACTGAATCGGGTATTACTACACTTGTAAGAGATGCGCAATCACGGAATGTATCATCACCAATACTTGTTACTGAATCTGGTATTACTACACTTGTAAGCGATGCGCAACCACGGAATGCATCATCACCAATACTTGTTACTGAATCAGGTATTACTACGCTTGTAAGGGATGTGCAAAACCCGAATGCACCAGCACCAATACTTGTTACTGAATCGGGTATTCCTATGCTTGCAAGGGATGTACAATTACGGAATACAGAATTACCAATACTTGTTATTGAATCGGGTATCACTATGCTTGCAAGGGATGTGCAATTATCGAATGCATTATTACCAATGCTTGTTACTGAATTTGGTATTTCTATGCTTGTAAGTGATGTGCAATTATAGAATGCAGAATTACCAATACTTGTTACCGAATCGCCTATCTCTACACTTGTAAGGGATTTGCACTTATAGAATGTGTACATACCAATACTTGTTATTGAATCGGGTATCACTATGCTTGCAAGGGATGTGCAATTATCGAATGCATTATTACCAATGCTTGTTACTGAATTTGGTATCTCTATGCTTTTTAGAGATGTACAATAACGGAATGCAAGCTCACCAATACTTGTTACTGAATCGGGGATTACTATGCTTGTAAGAGATGAGCAGAACGCGAATGTAGCATTACCAATACTTGTTACTGAATCACCTATCTCTACGCTTGTAAGTGATTCGCAATTTTTGAATGCCCAATTACCAATCCTTGTTACTGAATCACCTATCTCTACACTTACAAGTGATTTGCAACCATAGAATGCAGAATTACCAATACTTGTTACCGAATCGCCTATCTCTACACTTGTAAGAAATCGGCAATTATAAAATGCATTATCACCAACACTTGTTACCGAATCTCCTATCACTACACTTGTAAGAAATCGGCAATCATAAAATGCATTATCACCAATGCTTGTTACTGAATTGGGGATTAGTATACTTGTAAGTGATTTGCATTTTTTGAATGCATTACGACGAATACTCGTCACAGGTAACTCGTTATAAGTTGATGGAATAATGATATCCGTATCTGTGCAAGTTCCAATGCCTGTTACAGAGTAACTTTGACCGTCTGCATTTAATGAAAATTCAAGACTTTCCAATACTGCGTTATGTTCAATATTTTCATTACCACCGCAAGAAGTTATCGTAAGTGCTAAAGCAATTGAAATTAATATAAATAATAAAACTTTTTTCATAATTTTTCCTCACGTTTCAGCCCGTCGGCATTTATACCTACATTTTACCACCACTTGAATATTTTGTCAACACATTAATATTTGTGATTTCTATTGTGTTACACGTTGTTAGTGCAAACATCACGGCTATGTAACTTTAAATATCAAAACCCTTTTGTCGCTTTTTCTTTTGAGAAAGTAGCCCCAAAAGAAAAAGCTTTGCAAAAAGAAAACGGGCATTTTGTGCTCAAGCCGCTTGGCTTCCGCTTTTGAAAAAGCGGAGCAAAACAACAGCTTTGGTTAATGTAAACATCAAAAAAAAGGCAGGTTCCCTGCCGTTTTCATCTATTTATTATAATAGTTTTATCCAATTATTTTGACATTGTTTCAACAATTTCCTCTGCTTTTGTCAAAGCTTCGTCAATCTTGCTTACGTCAACACCACCTGCCATAGCAGAGTCGGGACGTCCACCGCCCTTGCCGCCTGTAACTGCCGCAACAGCGCCAACAAGCTTGCCTGCGTGAACACCGTTTGCAACCGCGTCCTTACCTGCAACTGCGATAAAGTTGAGCTTACCGTTAGCATTAACCGCAAGAACCGCAACTGTATCAGAATGCTCTGCCTTAATCTTGTCGCCAAGTGTTCTTGCACTGTCAACGTCCATGCCTTCGGCATTAAATGCGATAAGTTTAACGCTCTTAATCTGCTTTGCAGATCCAAGAACTCCATCAAGCTTTGAAGCTGCAATCTTGTTATTAAGCGCTTCAATTTCCTTCTTAAGTGAAGCAATTTCGCCCATAACTGCCCCTGCTCTCTTTGCAAGGTCATTTGTATTGGGAACTTTAAGCTCTGCAGCCGCCTGATTGATAAGTGCATCTCTTGTTGCAAGAACGTGAAGAACGCCAAGACCTGTTACCGCTTCAATTCTTCTTACGCCTGCCGCAACGGATGATTCACTTGTAATCTTGAAAAGACCAATCTTGCCTGTGTTGTCACAGTGTGTACCACCGCAAAGCTCGGTTGAGAAGTTGCCCATCTTAACTACACGAACAGTCTTGCCATACTTTTCGCCAAAGAGTGCCATAGCGCCCTCTTTTCTTGCGCTTTCAATGTCCATTTCTCTTGTAACGATTTCGTTAGCCGCAAGAATGTGAGCATTAACAAGCATTTCAACTTCCTTAAGCTCATTTTCAGTAAGAGCAACAAAGTGTGTAAAGTCAAATCGGCAAACGTTTTCGTCAACGTAAGAGCCCGCCTGCTCAACATGTGTGCCAAGAACTGTACGAAGAGCCGCCTGAAGCAAGTGAGCCGCAGAGTGATTTCTCTTAATAGCATCACGGCGAGAATCAAGAATATCTGCAGTAACCACATCACCAACGTTCAATGTGCCATTGGCAACTGTGCAAAGGTGAATGTAAACACCGTCAGTTTTCTTTGTATCATATACGTTAAGAAGCAAGTTTTCTGCATAGATTGTACCACAGTCGCCAACCTGACCGCCGCCCTCTCCATAGAAAGGAGTCTTGTCAAGCACAACTGTGCAATCGCCCTCGTTAACGGAGTCAACACTCTCATCATTAACAAGAATTGCAACAACCTTTGCTTCTGTTCTGTAATCTGTATAACCTGTAAATTCGGTTTTGGGAAGATCTGCAAGAATGTTCTTTGAGTTGTCGGACCAACCGCTAATATTAGCTCTTGCCTCTCTTGCTCTTGTTCTCTGGTCGAGCATAAGCGCCTTAAATGCTTCCTCGTCAATCTTAAGATGATTTTCTTCTGCGATTTCTCTTGTCAAATCAATGGGGAAACCAAATGTGTCATAGAGCTTGAATACTTCTTCACCTGAAATTGTGTCGCTATTTTCATTAATAGCATTGCGAACAAGCTCAGAAAGGATTGAAAGACCTGCATCGATTGTTGCATCAAATCTTTCTTCTTCCATAGAAAGCACCTTGCGGATGTAATCGCCCTTTTCTGAAAGCTCGGGATAAGCCGCACAGCTTTCGTTAATTGCAACGTTAACCATATCAACAAGGAATGCGTGATTGATGCCGAGAAGCTTTCCATGACGACAAGCACGACGAATAATTCTACGAAGAACGTATCCTCTGCCTTCGTTTGAAGGAATAACGCCATCCGCAATCATAAACATTGCGCTTCTTGTGTGGTCTGTGATAACACGAATAGAAATATCGTTGTTAGCATCGTTTCCGTATGTCTTGCCGCTAATTTCGCAAACCTTATCAATAATTCTTCTGATTGAGTCAACCTCAAACATATTGTCAACACCCTGCATTACGCACGCAAGACGTTCAAGACCCATACCTGTGTCGATATTCTTTTGTGCAAGCTCCTCATATGTGCCGTCGCCCATATTGTTGAACTGTGAGAATACGTTGTTCCAAATTTCCATATATCTGTCGCATTCGCAACCGGGCTTACAATTGGGATCACCACAACCGTACTTTTCGCCACGGTCAAAGTAGATTTCAGAACAAGGACCGCAAGGACCTGTACCGTGTTCCCAGAAGTTGTCTGCCTTGCCCATACGAACAACGTGGTCAGGGTTAACACCAATGTGATTTACCCAAATGTCATAGGATTCGTCGTCCTGCTCATAAATTGAGGGCCAAAGAAGATTTTCGGGAATTTCAAGCTCTTTTGTAAGGAATTCCCAGCACCATTCGATTGCTTCTACCTTGAAGTAGTCGCCAAATGAGAAGTTTCCGAGCATTTCAAAGAATGTGCCGTGACGAGCTGTGTGACCAACTCTTTCAAGGTCGGGTGTTCTGATACACTTTTGACATGTGCAAACTCTGTTTCTTGGTGGCTCTTCTTCACCGGTGAAGTATTTCTTCATAGGTGCCATACCGGAGTTAATAAGAAGCAAAGATTTGTCGTTAATAGGAACAAGTGGGAAGGATTTAAGTCTCAAATGTCCTTTTTTTTCAAAGAATGAGAGATAGCTTTCTCTCAAATCATTAAGTGATGTCCATTTCATTTTTTATGTTTCCTTTCGGTTAATAATTTCAAAGTTAAGATGTTATCTTTCAATAAAATAAAAAGCCCTCACGTCAAATGCATAAGCATAAGGACGAGAGCGCTCGTGATACCACCTTATTTCGCCATTTTCTCACAAAAATGACCTCATCAGCTAACTAATAGCCCACGCTTTAACGGGCGAACCCGACTTTCCTTTCGGAAGCAACTCAAGGATAGCTTCACGCTCCGCACCCAACTGCCTCGCACCAACCGACAGCTCTCTGAACAAGCTCAAGAACGCTACTTATTCCTATCAACGTTTTTCATACATAGATATAATATCAAAAAAGAAGAGTTTTGTCAATAGATTTGATAAAAAAAACACACAAAATTCAACCACTTATTCAAATCTTCTCGCAAAATGAACATATATACTTTTTCAATTGTTAACTAAATGTAAATTCGTCACAATTTTATTAATAATGCTAATTTTTTATCTTTTTCGCCTTGATTTATATTCTCCCTTATGCTATACTTTATGTGGTATTAGAATAACTATAATATTTCCCTACATTTATATATGTGACGGTAACGAAAGGACATAAATTTTGTGTCTTTTCGTTACCGAAAATTGAAGTTCACATAATAAAGAAAGGAAAAACATTATGACTAACAACTCTATTTTCACAAGAGTGCTTGCTCTTATGATTTGCTTTATCATGCTTGTTGGCGGACTTACCGCTTGCTTTGGTGAAGTTGATCATGAAAACGTAGTAGGCACTACAACAACTAACGGTGAAGTTGTGACAACA
>JAZTWO010000042.1:0-19402 GCA_045635885.1 Eubacteriales bacterium
AATCGTCGGTGGGAGTTCACTCACACAAGGCGATTTTATTGATCAAACCGATAAAACACTCGTGTTTTATCGAAAATTTACGTCGAGTCAGTGCAAACCAAAGCGATAAAAAAGTTTTGCCAAGCTTTTTCAAAAGCGACCCTTTTTATCTTTGTAACTTTCCCCACAAATCAAAATTTGAAACACTCCAAAAAACAAAGCCGTGCAAAGATAAGCACGGCTTTAATTTATTATTTCTCGTGGAACTCTTTAAGCACAAGGTCTTTGTTCTTTTCCTGCGCCCAACGAATGCTCCATTCTCTTGGGAAGATGAGAAGATTGTTGCCACGGAAGTCCTGAACCCACTTGGTGTCGGTATCAAGAGTGAGCTTTGTGACGTCGATATTCTCATTTTCAATCCAACGAACGTACTGCTGAGGCATTGGACGACGAATAATGTCCACACCATATTCGTGCTTCAAGCGATATTCAAGCACCTCAAACTGAAGCACACCAACAACGCCAACGATAACTCGTTCCATACCTGAATTTGGCTCAAAGAACATTTGAATTGCACCCTCTTGCGCAATCTGATTCATACCCTTGGCGAACTGTTTGCGCTTCATTGAATCCTTCTGCTCAACAAGAGCGAAATGCTCGGGAGCGAAGGTGGGAATTTTCTCGAAAGTGAATTTTAAAGATGGGTCGCAAATCGTGTCACCGATTGAGAAAATGCCCGGGTCGAACACACCGATAATGTCGCCCGCATAAGCGGAATCAACAATTTCTCTCTCCTGCGCCATCATCTGCTGGGGCTGTGAAAGCTTTGCAACCTTATTGCCCTGAACGTGAAGATATTCCTTGTTGCGTTCAAACTTACCCGAACAAATTCTCATAAAAGCAATTCTGTCACGGTGCGCCTTGTTCATATTCGCCTGAATTTTAAACACGAATGCCGAGAATTTCTCGTCAAATGGGTCGATTACGTCATCGCCTGCACGACGAGGAAGGGGAGAAGTAGTCATCTCCAAAAAGCTCTTTAAGAATGGCTCAACACCAAAGTTGTTAAGAGCCGAGCCGAAGAAAACGGGAGAGAGCTTGCCGTGGCGTACTCTTTCAAGGTCGAATTCGTAGCTTGCCACGTCGAGAAGCTCAATCTGGTCGACGAGCGCCTTGCGGTCATATTCGCCAATAAGCTCGTCCATTTTTTCGATATCAGTAATGTCGCATTTGATACCTTCAATGCGATTTCGTCCGCTATGGAACTCGTCAAAAGCGAGGATTGAACGATTTTCACGGTCAAAAACGCCCTTAAAGTTCACACCGCAACCAATGGGCCAGTTCATGGGATATGTGCCAATTCCAAATTCACGTTCAAGCTCGTCAAGAAGGTCAAAGGGATCCTGCGCCTCACGGTCAAGCTTGTTGATGAATGTGAAAATGGGAATGTCACGCATAGCGCAAACCTTGAAAAGCTTTCTTGTCTGTGGCTCGATACCCTTGGCTGCGTCGATAACCATTACCGCAGAGTCAGCTGCCATAAGAGTTCTGTAAGTGTCCTCTGAGAAGTCTTGGTGACCGGGAGTATCAAGAATGTTGATGCAATAATCGTTGTATTCAAACTGCATAACTGAAGAGGTAATTGAAATACCTCTTTGCTTTTCAAGGTCCATCCAGTCACTTGTTGCGTGACGGTCACTGGACTTGCCCTTAACAGTACCTGCGGACTGAATTGCACCACCGTAGAGCAAGAACTTCTCGGTGAGAGTAGTTTTACCTGCGTCGGGGTGGGAGATGATTGCAAACGTTCTTCTTCTTTTTATCTCGTTATTAAAATCTGCCATTAGTAAACCTCATAAATTAGTAAGTAAATTAACATATCTTATCTATTCTACTATATTTTTGTCAATAAATCAATATGTTTGGAAAATATTTTTTTGCGTTGAACAAGAAAAATGATAAATTGGGATTTATCGGGGAGAAGTTAGTTAAGAAAAGATTTTCGCTTTTTTTCAAAAAAGCGAAATTTTTACTTTGTAACTAACCTATAAATCAAAATTTGAATATTGATTTTGTTTATTCTTAAATCTTTTCGACTAAATTTTCAAAACCACTTGATTTTATATTGATTTTATTTTATAATATACTATGTATAGATATGTTTAGGAGCAAAATTATGGATAGAATTTCAAAAGAGAACTATTATCTTGACATAGCGCAGACGGTTGCTGAGCGCTCCACCTGCATGAGAAAAAAATACGGTGCGATTATCGTTAAAAATGACGTGATTATTTCCACCGGCTACAACGGTGCGCCACGTGGCAGAAAAAACTGCAACGAGCTTAATTTCTGCATGAGGGAAAAACTCCAAATTCCCCGTGGTGAGCGCTATGAAATGTGCCGCTCCGTGCATGCGGAGGCGAACGCAATTATCGCCGCTCCACGTGACCAAATGCTTGGCGCAACACTGTATATGGCTTGCGTTGACCCCGAAAGCGACGATATTATCGCACACACAACGTCCTGTATGATGTGCAAAAAGCAGGTCATAAACGCAGGAATTTCCTTCGTTGTTGTTCGTGACGATAAGATTAGCTTTCGTGTAATCGACGTCAACGAATGGATTGCCGACGATGACTCCTTGTCAGGCAACTTTGGATATTGAGATGAGAGAAACGTTTCTTGCCAAAGAAGAGCATCTTTTGGCAATTTCTGAAATTGAAAAAAGCGTGTTTTCTGAACCGTGGTCACAAAAGGCGCTCGAATTATTCCTTGCGGACAACAATTTTTGCGTTGCAGCCCTTCAAAACAGCGAGGTTGCATCGTATTGCACGGTAGTTTGCGTTCTTGACGAGGCGCAGATTGTCAACGTTGCCACAAGCGAAGCTTATCGTGGCTTGGGACTCGCCTCTGACGTGCTTGAGCGAGTAATTTTAGAATGCCAAAATCGAAATTTGTCTATGATTTCACTTGAAGTGAGAGAGAGTAATGCTCCTGCAATCACCCTTTATCAAAAATTCGGCTTTGAAATTGCAGGAAAGAGAAAGGATTTTTATAAAAATCCCCGAGAAAATGCTTTTGTAATGATTAAAAATTTAGTTTAGGAAGTTATTTATGTACATTTTAGGAATGGAAAGCTCCTGCGACGAGACGAGTGCGTCCGTTGTGGAGATAGTTGACGAAAAGCCCTATATTCGCTCGAATATCGTGGCTTCGCAAATAGATATTCACCGTCTTTATGGCGGAGTAGTGCCCGAAATTGCAAGTCGAGCGCACATCGAGGCAGTTTCACGCATCACTCACGAAGCGCTTGATGGCGCAGGCATCACACTTGCGGACCTTGGGGCAATTGCAGTTACCTCATCCCCAGGACTTATCGGTGCGCTTTTGGTTGGCGTGAATTTTGCCAAGAGTCTTGCATTTGCAAACAATATTCCGCTCCTTCCCGTCGACCATATAAAAGGTCACGTTGCGGCATCTTATTTTGCAGACCAAGACCTCAAGCCGCCTTTTTTGGCACTTGTTCTTTCGGGCGGACATACCTCAATTTATCACATTCACGATTTTGCGGAGTTTGAAGAGCTTGGCACAACCCGTGATGATGCGGCAGGCGAAGCATTTGACAAGATTGCAAGAGTTATGGGAATGCCATATCCCGGTGGTGCGGCACTTGATAAGCTCGCTTATGAGGGCGACCCCAAGGCAATCAAATTCCCATCACCTGCGTTGCTTGGTGATAATCTCGATTTCTCGTTTAGCGGTCTTAAAACCTCTGCGCTCAACTATATCAATTCAAACACGCAAAAGGGAATTGACATAAGCTATGCAGACGTTGCCGCATCCTATACGCACACGGTGGTTAAGGGAATTGTGGCAAAGGCAGAGGCGGCACTTGACAAAAGCGGAGCAAATGTTTTAACAATTTCGGGTGGCGTTGCGGCAAATTCTCACATTCGTTCTGCCCTTGCTCGTCTTTGTGAAAAGAAGGGTGTTAAGTTTGTTTGCCCCGATAGATCTCTTTGCGGTGACAATGGCGCAATGATTGCCCTTGCGGGATATTACGAATACAAAAAAGGCAATTTTGCCGATACCTATTTAAACGCAAGCGCATATTCTCCACTTGACTAAAATTTGTAAAAAGCGACAAAGTTTTCCACATATAACCTGTGGAAAACTTTGTGGAAACTGTGGAAAACTTGATATTTCAAGGGTTTTTATGGCTGTTTTTTCAAAATTGCCTGTGTAAAACTCAAACTTTAATATTGATAATTAACGGAGAAAAAAGAAAATGAAAGAAAATGAAATTTTGAATGTTAACGAGGAGAATGAGCTTCACTCAAAAGTGAACGTTTCTCCCGCAGTAATAAAGCGACTTCCAAGATATTTTCGCTATTTGAGAATTCTTATTCGTGAGGGCAAAACAAGAATTAGTTCTGCCGAGCTTTCAAAAAGAATGAACATCACCGCAAGCCAAATTCGTCAGGACTTGAACTGCTTTGGTGGTTTTGGTCAACAGGGCTATGGATACAACGTAAATTATCTTTATGCAAGAATTTGTGAGCTTTTGGGTGTTGGCGCAGGACTTCAGGCAGTAATCGTTGGTGGCGGTAACTTGGGACGTGCCCTTGCCAAAAACGAGATGTTTGAAAAGCGAGGCGTTGACGTGGTGGCTATTTTTGATAATAACCCCCAGCTTGTTGGCACAAAGGTTAACGAAATTCCGATTATTCATATCGACGAATTTGAAAGATATGCGGCAACTCACACCGTTGATATGGCGGTTCTAACTCTCCCTAAAGAGTATGCGCTTGAAATGGCGCAAAGAATTGCAGATACCGACATCTGCGGTATTTGGAATTTCACAGGTCAGGAGCTTGACTCACTTGAAAATGACGTCGTTATTGAAAACGTGCATCTTGGTGACTCCTTGATGACTCTTAACTACCTTATTGCAAACAAAAATAGAGAAGAGAAATAATCTATGAAAAAGGCTGCAAAAACACAAATCGGCTTGAACTTTGGAACGCAGGTTAGCGTTCTTCCTTCAAGCGCAATTCAATATATTGACAAGGCAAAAAAGTTTGACCTTAAGGTGCTTTTCTTGATTTCGTCGTCCGAAAAATATCGTGAAGGCAAGTTTGCAGAAAGCATTGCAAAAGAGCTTTCTTGCGAGATTTCAGACGTTGAAAACTCCATCGCCTTTTGGAACGGTACAGGCGTAATTTCCCTTATCGGTGCAGAAGAGGTCAAAAAAGAGCCGACAAAAGAAACAAAGAGCGAAGAAACTCCAATTGCCAAGCGCGCAAAGGTCAGTGAGCTTCCTCAGTATACAAGCGCAGAGCTTAATGCGCTTCTTGAAAAGCATAACAACGTTGTTGAGCTTATCGACGAGTGCCAGAACATCCTTGGCAAAATATTCACCGCAAGTGATATTAAGGTGATTGTGGCATTAATCGACTATCTCGGTCTTGATAACGATTATATTTTGGTTTTGATGAACTATGCGGCACGAAATGACCTCAAATCACTTCGTTACATAGAAAAAATTGCAGTTTCTTGCATTGATGAGGGCTTTACCGAGGCGAGTGCGCTTCAAAGTGAGCTTTATGCAAGGGAAGAGCGCAATTTGATTGAGACAAAAATTAAAAATATTTTTGGTCTTGGCACAAGAAAGTTCACCTCAAAAGAGCAAAAGCAAGTTAATGCTTGGGTTAACGAATATAAATACGGTCTTGATATTATCGAAAAGGCATATGAGATTACAGTTAGTGCCACAAGCAAGCCCTCCCTTCATTATGCGCACGCAATTCTTGAAAAATGGTATTCAATGGGCGCAAAAACTCTTGCCGACGTTGATGCAATTTTGACAGCGAGAGAGAGCGAAAAGGCGCAGGACGGCTCAAGCTTTAACGTTGACGATTTCTTCAGTGCGGCAATCAGTCGCTCATACTCTGATAAAGAATAGGAGTAAATATGGGTTATAATAATTCAATTTATAAAAAAATATACGAGGAATATTCTCAAAAATACCTTCTCGCAAGAGACAGAGCCGACGCAAAAGCAAGGGAAGTTCGTGCGAAAATCCCCGAAATTGCGAAAATAGATAAGCAGCTATCTATGGTTGGTCTTGAGATATTCTCGGCATCTCTTGGCGGTGGGGACTATCAGTCCAAAATTGCCGAAATAAAAGCAAAAAACCTTGCGCTTCAAAGCCAAAGGGCAGAAATTCTTGTTGCAAACGGATATCCTGCCGATTATTCCGATGTAAAGTATGATTGCGAAAAATGCGGAGATACGGGCTTTATTGAGAATAAAATGTGCTCTTGTATGAAAGAGGCGCTCACACTTGCAGGAATTGAGAACAGTGGATTTTCCGCTTTGATTAAAGAACAGAGCTTTGAAAACTTTTCGCTTGATTACTATAGCAAAAACATTCAGCACTCTGAAATTATGCGTCGCAACCGTGACTTTTTAATGGATTATGCCGATAATTTCGACCCAAGAAAGTCGCAAAGCATACTTTTAATGGGCGGAACGGGGCTTGGCAAAACCCACCTTTCAAGCGCACTTGCAAAGCGAGTTATCGAAAAGGGGAACGACGTGTTCTATACAGGGGCCATCGACCTTTTCTCGCAGTTTGAAACGCAGAGATTTAAATCATATTCAAACGAGCCCAACGAGTTGATTGAAAGATATTTCGAATGCGATTTGCTTATAATTGATGACCTTGGAACTGAAATGATAAATCAATTTTCGGTTTCAACGCTCTATAATCTTTTGAATGATAGACTCAGCAGAAGAAAGCCCACGCTTATAAGCACCAATCTTTCAAACGAAGAAATTCAAAAGAAATATACTGATAGAATTACAAGCAGAATGTTTGGCGAATATGCAGTTCTTGTGTTTATGGGAACTGACGTCAGGGCGCAAAAATTGATGTTAAGAAAGAATAAGTAAGCAAACAAAAAAGACCCTTAAATAAGGGTCTTTATTTGGGAATGAATTATTCAGCATCAGCAAGTGCGTCACACTGAGCGCATTCGCAATCGTAGTTGTCGTCTTCCTCAAACAAGTACTGATCGCCTTCTTCGTCAGCGTAGCATTTTTCGAGGTTCTTTACAAATAATCTGTAAACGATATAAGCAATTGCGGCAAAAGCGGCAACCACAAGAAGTGTGATGAAAATAATTTTACCGTAGTTTGTTTTCTTTTCCATAAGATTAACCTCCAAATAATATTTCCATTTACAGTATATCACAAATTTTCAAAAAGTGCAATAATATTGTCAAAAATAATTATGAATTTTTTGTAGAAAAGAGTATTTTATGAATTATAACGAGCTTTTAAACCGTCTTTATACGATTTCTGGCGAAGAAAGCGAATATGAAGCCAAAATATTAATAGAATCTTTTACTCAATATAGCCATTCATATGTCCTAAATCACCGTGAAATAGATTTGAATAGTGAAGAGCTTGTTTGTGCCTTAGAGCGCAGAGAGAAGCACGAGCCACTTCAATACATTCTTGGCAAATGGGAGTTTTACAGACAGAACTATATTGTAAACGAAAATTGTCTTATTCCGCGCTCCGACACAGAAATTTTGGTTGAAAAAGCGATTGAGCTTTTGCCAAAAGGTGCATTCTTCCTTGATCTTTGCACAGGTAGTGGATGCATAGCAATTTCCACACTTGCTGAAAGAGGAGATACAAGCGCAGTGATGGTTGATAAATTCCCGAAAACACTTGATTTGGCAAAGGAGAATTCCGTTTTAAACGGTGTAGAAAATCGAGTAAAACCAATGCTTTTTGACGTTTTAGAGGACGAAAATGAGCTAAAAGGATACGTTTTTGATGCAATTTTGTCAAATCCACCATACATTCGCCCCGAGGTTATCGAAACACTTTCGCCCGAGGTGAAAAAAGAGCCATACGCAGCGCTTTACGGTGGGGACGACGGTCTTATATTTTATAACAAAATCGTGTCATCTTATTCAAAATTCTTGAAAAAAGACGGATTTTTCCTCTTTGAAATCGGATATGACCAGGCGGACGATTTGAAAAAAATAGCAGAGAAGAATGGCTTTGATTGTGAAATTTTCAAGGACTATGGTGGCAACAACCGTGTTGCGCTTTTGAAAAAGAGTGCAAATATCGTGGACGAAGCTATCAATTTTGTAAAGGATTTTTTCCAAAATGAGTTCACAGGCCACGATTATTATCACACAATGCGAGTTTATAATCTCGCAACCGAAATTGCCAAAAATGAGGGTGCAGATTTGGAAATAGTTCAACTTTCTGCGCTTTTGCACGACGTCGATGACCACAAAATTTCCCCCAAAACATCAGAAAATAAGCAAAATGCCCGCATTTTTTTGCAAAAAATGGGTGTTTTTGAAGAGAAAATAGAAAAAATATGCAAAATCATTGGCGAAATATCGTTTAGCCAAAACGGAGAAAAAGCGCCCGAAAGCATTGAAGGAAAATGCGTTCAAGATGCAGATAGACTTGATGCAATTGGCGCTGTTGGAATTGCAAGAGCGTTCGCCTTTGGAGGTAGCCGAGGAAGACATTTGTATAACCCCGACCAAAAGGTGTCAAACGATTCTACAATCGACCATTTTTATGATAAATTGTTCAAGCTCAAAGGGCTGATGAATACCGAAAGCGCAAAGCGAATCGCCACCGAGCGTGACGCATTTATGCAAACATACATAAAGCAATTCTATCACGAATGGAACGGTGAAAAATAATCAAAAAGGACGGCTTTCCGTCCTTTTTTGTTTGTTCCCAACGCAAACTAACTTTCAACTTTAACACAAAAAGCCACCCGACGTGGTGGCTTTAATTCTATTATTTTTTAAGCATAGCAACTTCTTCTTTGGTGAGGTAGCGCCATTTTCCGTATTCGAGATTGCCAAGGGCAATATCCCCAATGGCAACTCGTGTGAGCTTTGCAACCTTTAATCCAACCTGCTCGCACATCTTACGAATTTGACGATTCCTGCCCTCATAAAGAGTCATACGAAGGGTGGTGAACTTCTCATTTTTAGACAAAAATTCCGTTTTGACGGGCAAAAGAATGTAATCGTCAATTGTCATTGAACTGTTGAGTGTATTCAACTGCTCAGTTGTAACCTTGCCAACCACGTCAACCTCATAAATTTTCGGAATTTCGTGTCTTGGATGCGTGAGCTTATTGGTCAGCTCGCCATCATTCGTCATAAGAATCAAGCCCTGCGAATTAAGGTCAAGGCGACCAACGGGATAAACACGAGTTCCACATTTAACAAGGTCAGTAACACAGGTTCTACCTTTCTCGTCCTTTGCGCTTGTAACAACGCCACAGGGCTTGTTAAGAAGAATATAGACGTGTTTTTGAGCGCTTTGAGGGACAATGCGTTTGCCCCTGTATTCAACAATATCATTTTCGGGGTCAATCTTGTCGCCAAGCTCCGCGCGAATACCGTTGATGAACACCTTGCCCGCCTTAATTTCTTCCTCGGCGGCACGACGAGAGAGAACACCGCAATCTGTAAAATATTTTTGAAGTCTTATTTTTTCCATTTTAATTAAACAATCCTTTTATTAAATCAATCAACCACCTAAACGGGTTGAATTTATATCGTTTCGCTTTAACTGTTTCTGTAGCAATTAAGGGAATGGTTAAAACAGTTTTGCTACCCAATTTGTAAACAACCTCGCCAATCTTTTCTCCCTTGTTAACACTGCCAAAAATGAAATGTGGCGCATTAATTTGCACGCTAATTTCCTCGCTACTCTTCGGTAAAAATAGAGAAGAGCCACTTGAAGTAGCAACAATCTCATTTTTGCTACCCGAAACCACGGGCAGAGTAATAAAAACTGAGTCAAGATGGAGCATTTTGTAGCTTTCAAATCCAAAATCAAATAGATTTGTGTGCTCCTGCCAATCGTTTGGCGCATTGAGAGTGACCGCAATCAGACGAAGTCCATCTCGCTCTGCACTTGTAACAAGACAGCGCCCACTTGACTTTGTATATCCCGTTTTACCTGCAATTATTCCCGAATATGTGCGAAGCAGACGATTGTGATTAATCATCACACGGCTTGAATTTTGGTCGGAAGCAAAAATCTTCTTTTCGCACCCCGAAATATTCAAAAAAATTGGATTTTTAACGCAGTAAGCCATAAGCAAAGCCAAATCATGCGCCGACGTAAAGTGATTTTCATCGGGTAATCCATGTGGATTTGAAAATTGCGTGTCGCAAAGCCCCAAACTTGTGGCTTTTTGGTTCATCAAATCAACAAAATGCTCTAAAGTGCCACCCACCGTAAAAGCAATTGCAACTGCGGCATCATTTGCAGAGCAGAGAAGCAAGGCATAAATAAGCGCTTCAAACGAAATCTCCTCGCCCTCTTTAAGATAAATCGACGAGCCCTCAATTCCCACTGCATTTTTTGGAATTTTAACAACTGTGTCAAGAGAAATTCCACATTCTATTGCCAAAATAGCGGTCATAATTTTGGTTGTTGAAGCCATAGGCAACCTTTTTTCTGGATTTTTTGAATATAGTACTTTGCCGCTTTCCGCCTCAATGAGAATGGCAGATTGTGCTGAAATTTTTCCCAAAATGTCATTTTCTGCACAAGTTTTGAGCAAAAATGAGGGCGCAATCAGAAAAAAAGCAAGTGAAAAAGCGATAATTTTCTTAAAAATACTCATAAAAACCCACCTTGGAATATTTATATAAATATACTAACCAAGGCGGATTAATATTACATTTTATTTTGAAATATCCTCAACAACCACATTCTTTGTGGGTTCTTGCTTGTCGTTAAAGATATTTTTAATTTTCTGAATAATTTCAGGTGAACGGTCAAGAAGCTCGCACGCCTGCTCAACAGGGTCAATTTCGCCACGTCTTTCAACGCTTATAAAGTCAGTTTTACCGTTTTTGTCAACGGAAAGGAAACCAATGGGCACAATGCTCATACCACTTCCGCCGCCACCGCCAAACTTGTTTGCCTTTTTTGGTTGCGCACCTGTGTCAATACCACCTGTGGCAAAGCCCACGCTAATTTTTGAAATGGGAATAATAGTTGTTCCGTTAGAAAGAGAAATGGGAGTGCCAACAACTGTGTTGGAGTCGAGCATACCCTTGATATTTTCAAAGGATGTTTTAAACATTGAGTCAAATTTGTTTTCGCTATGCATATTATTTTCCTTTCATAGTGTTAAAAACACCGTTTTTATTTTTGTTAATTGTATAATCCATAACCAACTTAAACACGGTGGCAATGGCACCGCAGATGCTGATTGAAAGTACTGCGTGAATGTCTGCTTGGGTTTTTTCAGAAAGAAAGTCCGGCTCGATAATAACGGATTTTCTTTTAAGCTTTTTAAGATTAGTAAAATCGTCAATTGCGTCAATCAAGCAAGCAACCGCACCCGAAACCGCACCGTAAATAATGGCAGTTTTGGCAGCGTCGTTTGAGGCAATTTTAACATGCACCTTGGCAAGCTTAACGTGCATGTATGGGGAAAATGCCTTAAGCAAAGAAGAAACAAAGTCGGTAACTTTTTTGATACTGTCAATAATGCCAAGCTTTTTATTTTCCTCTTTAAGTTCATTTAAAATGTTTGCAGAATTTTTTGCCTCACCCTTAAGCATTTTTTCATACTTTTTGGGGTTAAATTTAACGTTTTTTGCAGGGAGCAGTTGAATTTTAAAGAAAAGTATTTTGCAATATACTTTAAGCTCGTCTTGATAAACAATGTGCAAATTCACACGTAAAGATAGGATTAGTGCAATAAGCAAAGCCAAGCCAAGCAGGATATATAAAATAATAATATACAACCCTCCTTTCAAAAAAAATCAATAAAATTTATTCTTGTTCAACAATTAATTCTTCATTTGGAGCCATAATTTCCATTTGCTCCTCGCTTGCTCTTAAAAGCTCGATTTCAGGAAGCTCGTTAACAGAGGTAAGACCAAACACACGAAGGAACTTGTCGGTTGTGCCATAGAGCATGGGGCGACCAGGGGCATCAAGTCTGCCACAGCATTCAATAAGAGCTTTGTCGATAAGACTGTTCATAGCATAGTTTGAGTCAACGCCACGCACAAGGTCAACAAAGCTTCTTGTAACGGGCTGATTGTATGCAATAATCGCCAAAACCTCCATTGATGAGTTAGAAAGATTTCCACCTCGCTTAATGCCAAGTGCCTCTTTAATAAGGGGCAAATGCACCTCTTTTGTGCAGAATTGGCAGGTTTCGGGGAACATCAAAATCATAATTCCGTGGTCGTCGGTATTATATTTTTCTGCAAGCTCTGAAACGTGGCGTTTAACTTCGCTAACAGTTAAGCCAAGCACCTCAGAAAGCTTTTCATATTTCATGGGGTATCCTGCGGCAAAAAGAATTGCTTCAATAACTGCTGCGGGATTTTTAATTTCTTTTATTTCAATATCTTTAATTTCATCCATTATCTTTTTCCTCGCTCTCATTATTTTCTTCTTCGGGAACATAGTTTTCATTGAGCGTAAACACCGTTGACAAGCCGTAATTATCGGTTGAATACTCATCCTCTTCAACAAGGAGAATACGTTTTGTTTTAACAAGCTCCAAAACGCCAATAAAAATTGCAATCATGTCGGGCAGGGACACAGAATCACTAACAAAATCCTCAAGTGTTTGATAGCGATTTGATGTAAGGCGAGTCATAATTTGCAAAATTTTATGTTCAACGGGAACAATGGGCTTTGCAATCATGGGTGTGAATGCAGTTTTTTGTGCCTTGTCAAGCGCCTCATTAAAATCGACTATTCTGCGCATTGCAGAGTACAATTTTTGCACGTCTTGGTCAGCAACAAAGGTTCTGTCAACGGATATTTCGTCAGTATCCTTAATCTGACGTCCCGAAAAGATGGCATAAAGCGGATGCATTTTAGAAGCCGCCTCTTTTGCCTGTTGATAACGAAGAAGGGCATCAGTAAGCTGCTTTCTTGGGTCTTCTTCGTCTTCCTTTTCTTTGGGAAGCAAAAGCTTGCTCTTGATAAGCATTAAATCGCTTGCCATAACAATGAATTCAGAAGCAATTTCTAAATCCATTTGTTGTGCCTCTTTAATATACTGCATATATTGGTCGCAGATAAGAGCAATGGGAATATCCTCAATATTAACTTTATTTTTGTGAATCAAGGTCAAAAGAAGGTCAAGTGGGCCTTCAAATTGATCCAAGCGATAAGTAATGCTTTCCATTAATAAAGCTCCTTAAGAAAATTAAAGACTAAAAGTGGGCAATCTATTCAAAATGTCGCTGCGAACAACGGTTAAAAGATCCTCAGGCATTCCCAAAATATTGAACAGGAAGTTGGTAATGCTTTCTGTAAAAATGCCAATGGGCAATGTGAGAATTCCAAAAGCCAAAAGGAAGATGAAAGCGAACATAATGTATCTTTCATATTGCATTATCTTGAAATAAGTTTCTGTTGGCAAAAAGATATATGCAATTCTTGAACCGTCAAGAGGGGGGAGTGGAATAAGATTGAAAATCATAAGGTTAAAGTTGAGGGCAATGCCGAAAAAGAGCATTGTTGCCAAAAGCGAGAGAATAACGAACGTGGGATTCTCACGCAAAGCGGGGTCAATCAAATAAAATATCTGACCTTGCTTTTCATAAACCAAATATCCGCCCTCTGCAATTGACTCAAGGGGCATGAGCACCATTCTTAACAAAATTGTGAAAGTAATGCCAAGGCAGAGGTTTGAGAGTGGGCCTGCAGCCGCACTAATTGCCATATGTTTGCGTGGATCTTTAAAATTTCTTGTGTTAATCGGCACGGGATTTGCCCAACCAATGTTAAATAAGAGCATTGAAATAAATCCGAAAACATTGATGTGTTTAATTGGGTTGAGTGTAAGTCTTCCAAGATTTCTTGCGGTGGGGTCGCCAAGCTTGTATGCCGCGTAAGCGTGCGCCGCCTCGTGAAAAGAGAGGGAGAACAAAATTGCGGGCAGGGCAAGAATCATCATTGGAATTTGGTTAATAAAGCTATTCATAAATACCTCCGTATCAGAGATTTGTATACTTAAATATTTCCTTTAAAAGTTCCATTTTGCCTTCACCTGTGTGAGAGGAAAAAGGAATAATAGTTGTGCCTTCCTTAAGCACCTCGTCGTTGGCAATTTTTTCAAGTTGAGCCATTCTGTCGGTTTTGTTGAGCTTGTCAACCTTGGTTGCCACAATGATATAGGGAATTTCAACCTGATTTAAATAATCAATCATCATTGCGTCGTCATTGGTAATACCAACCTTGCAATCCACAAGCTGAATAACAACTGCAAGAAGGTCGATATTCTTGTTCTGAGTGAAATAACCGTCAGTCAAGGATGACCAAACCTGCTTGTTTTCAAACTGACGCTTAGCATAACCGTAACCGGGAAGGTCAACAAGGAAAAGCTTTTTGTCAACGTCATAAAAGTTAATTGTAATTGTTTTACCGGGCATAGAAGAAACACGGGCGAGTGATTTTCTGCCAAGAATTGTGTTTATAAGTGAACTTTTTCCAACGTTAGAGCGACCTGAAAAAGCGACCTGCTTCATATGGTCTGTGGGGAATTGCTTTGCAAATCCCGCACTTATACGAAGGGAAGTGTTTTGAATATTAACTGCCATAAAATCCTACTTTCTGTAAACTGCGGAGTGCATAGCTCCTGCTTCGGTATTTGAAATGTGGGGTAAAGTCTCCTCAAAAATTGAAGATGCGCCATTTGAAACAAGAGCGTTTTCAAGCACGTCGGCAAGTGTTTTGCAGGGAATAAACTCAAGATTTTCACGTGCAAGGGGGTCAATATCGTTCAAATCCTTAAGATTTCCGTGGGGAATAAGAACGGTTTTAACACCTGCATTATATGCCGCCATTGTCTTTTCTTTAAGACCTCCAATTGGGAGAACCTTGCCACGAAGAGTGATTTCACCTGTCATAGCCACATCACGTCTTACGGGGATTTTCGCAAGCTCGCTAACAAGTGCAGTAACCATTGTAACACCTGCGCTTGGGCCATCTTTGGGAACTGCGCCTTCGGGTGCATGAATGTGAATGTCACGTGTTTTATAGAAATCTGTGGGGATACCGTATTCGTTGGCAATGGAACGAACATAGCTAATCGCAATATGTGCACTCTCCTTCATCACGTCGCCAAGAGAACCTGTAAGCTCGAGCTTGCCCGTGCCCTCAAGTGCGGCAACCTCAATTTTAAGCATGTCGCCACCAAGCTCGGTATAAGCAAGACCGTTCACCGTACCGATTTCGTTGTATTCTTCAATTCTTTCGGGCAAAAATTTTCTTTCGCCAAGATATTTTGCAATATTAGAAGCATTAATTTTAACAGAT
Source organism: Eubacteriales bacterium (assembly GCA_045635885.1). GTDB lineage: Bacteria > Bacillota > Clostridia > Oscillospirales > CAG-272 > RGIG4608. The sequence continues at coordinate 15,358 of JAZTWO010000042.1, forward strand.
TTTGCACCGCTTGAAACAATTTCGTGCGCCGCCTTTCTGCAAAGGGATGCAATTGTTCTTTCAAGATTACGAACACCCGCCTCACGAGTATAGAAATCAATAATTTCTTCGATTGCGGAGTCGGTAATCTTAAGTGTGCGCTTAGTCAAGCCGTGGCGCTTCAATTGCTTGGGGATAAGATGATTTTTCGCAATGCTCATCTTTTCTCGCTTGGTGTAAATCTTGATTTCAATAATTTCCATTCTGTCAATAAGGGGACGTGGAATTGTATCAAGAGTGTTAGCGGTTGCAATAAAGAAGCAATTTGAAAGGTCGATGGGGAGTTCAACAAAGTGATCACGAAATGCCTTGTTTTGCTCACCGTCAAGCACCTCAAGGAGTGCGGACGTTGGGTCACCGTGGGCGTCCCTTGTCAATTTATCAATTTCGTCAAGCAAAATAAGGGGATTGTTGACCTTTGCGCTGATAAGTGCATTAACAATTCTGCCGGGCATAGCGCCAACGTAGGTTTTTCTGTGACCTCTAATGTCCGCCTCATCCCTAACGCCGCCAAGTGAAACACGAACGTAATTGCGCTTCATGGCAGTAGCAATTGATGTGGCAATTGACGTCTTACCGACACCGGGAGGGCCAACAAGACAAATAATTTGATTTTTGAGGTCGGGATTTAACTCCTTAACCGCAAGGAATTCAAGTACTCTTTTCTTAACGTCCTCAAGCCCATCGTGGTCACGTTCAAGAATTTTTGAAGCGGCGGCGATGTCGGTTCTGTCCTTAGTGGAAGAATTCCAAGGAATATCGAAAATAGTTTCAAAATATGTTCTCATAACAGAAAGCTCGGCAGAGCCAAAGGGGAGGCGAGCCATTCTTTCGGCATCCTTAACAAGCTTTGCTTCAATATCCTCGGGGAATTTCAAATCTACAATTTTGTCAAAATATTCGTCGACCTCACCTGTTTCACCAAGCTCCTCTTTTATAACACGAAGCTGCTCACGAAGGTAAAATTCCTTTTGGTTTCTGTTAAGTCTGGCACGCACTTCCTTGTGAATTGCGCTTTCGCATTCAAGCAAGGCAGTTTCTTCTTCAAGAAGAACAATAAGCTTTTCAAGACGTTTAAGTGGTTCAAAGCAAGAGAGGATTTCCTGCTTGTCGGTGTGGCGCACAAGAATGTTTGAAGCGATAAAATCCGCAAGCGCACCGGGGTTTTTGATGGTTTTTATAGTTGCAATAACCTCTTTTGAGGATGCGGGCAAAAACTCCGCCATTTTTTCAACCGAAACAAGCGCTTCTCGTGTGAGTGCCTCAACCTTAATTTCGTCAGGGTCTTCCATAGTGAGTGTTTTGCAAATAACGTTTGCAATGCGATAGTTTGCAAAATCGTGATATTCCTCTGCAATACCTCTTGCAAAGCCCTCTGCAATAACACGGAGCTTACCCTCGGGAGTTTTAATGGACTGTTTAATCTTTGCAACAGTACCAACGTTAAATATTTTAGAATAGTCAATCGGGTCGTTTGAAATCTGCTTTTTAGAAACAATGAAAATAAATGAATTCACATTGTTAGCCGCCTCGATTGCTGCAATATTTGCTTTTTCAGAAAGCTCAAAGTTAACGGTGATGGCAGGGAATGCAACCGTGCCGTTTAGCACTACTAACGGGAGCGTTGATTTTTCAAGTTTTTCTATGTAATGAGCCATAAAGCCCTCCTGTAATCTATAAATGGGTATAATTAACCTAATTATAGTCATTATATCACAAAATCAATAATTTTTCCATAGTTTTTCTAAAAATAATCTGTCTTTTTTAATTAATATTATATATTTGTATAATATATACAAAAAGTTGGCAAATTCACAAAAAACACTTGATTTATTGTGCAAAATGTGGTATCTTTATTATGAAGAAATTTTATTTTTTATAAAAAGGAGATTTATTATGGAAGTCAGAGATGCTGCAAATGCAAAAGACGTGAAATATTATACTACCGACAGACTTAGAGAGGAGTTTCACATTTCAGGCCTTTTCACAAAGGACGTAGTTAAAATGGTTTATAGCCATATTGATAGAATTATCGTTCTTGGTATTTATCCCGTTGATAATGAATTGTCCCTTGAGGCAGGCAAGGAACTTGCGGCTGAATATTTCCTTCAGCGCAGAGAGCTTGGCTGTATCAACATTGGCGGCAAGGGCGAAATCGTTATCGACGGTGAGGTTTATGAAATGAATCCCCGTGACGGCATTTATGTAGGACGTGGTCATAAGGATATTGTTTTCCGTTCAGTTGACCCCGCTTGCCCTGCAAAATTCTATGCAACAAGCTGTCCTGCCCACACAGAATACCCAATCAGAAAGATTGATATCACAAAGGCAAGAAAAGTGCCCTGTGGCTCACTTGAAGATTGCAACAAGAGAGTTATAAATCAGTATATTCACCCAGAGGTAATGCAGTCTTGTCAGCTTTCTATGGGACTTACTCAGCTTGAGGTTGGCTCAAACTGGAATACAATGCCCTCACACACCCACGCAAGAAGAATGGAAGTTTATTTCTATCTTGATATGGGCGAGAATGACGCAGTATTTCACATGATGGGCGAGCCCAACGAAACAAGACATATCATTATGCACAACGAAGAGGCGGTTATTTCGCCCTCTTGGTCAATTCATAGTGGTGTTGGAACAAAGAATTATTCATTCATTTGGGCTATGTGCGGCGAAAATCAGGAATTCACCGATATGGACCACATTCTTACAAAGGATCTTAGATAAAAAGGAGAAAGTAAAATGAGTATTCAAAATTTTTCACTTGAAGGCAAGGTTGCCCTTATCACAGGCGCATCCTACGGTATCGGATATGCAATTGCAAAGGGACTTCACGCAGCAGGCGCAAAAATAGTTTTTAACGATATTAAGCAGGAATTTGTAGATCGTGGTCTTGCAGCTTATGCCGCAGACGGTATTGACGCAAAGGGTTACGTTTGCGACGTTACTGATGAAGATGCTGTTAATGCTATGGTTGCTAAAATCGAAGAAGAAGTTGGCGTTATCGACATTCTTGTTAATAACGCAGGCATCATTAAAAGAATTCCTATGATCGAAATGAAGGCAAGTGAGTTCCGTCAGGTTATCGACGTTGACCTCAATGCTCCTTTCATTGTTTCAAAGGCAGTTCTCCCCTCAATGATTAAGCAGAGAAGTGGTAAAATTATCAATATCTGCTCAATGATGAGCGAATTTGGACGTGAAACAGTTTCCGCTTACGCTTCTGCTAAGGGCGGTCTTAAAATGCTCACAAGAAATATCGCTTCTGAATACGGTCAGTATAATATTCAGTGTAACGGTATCGGACCCGGCTATATCGCTACTCCTCAAACTGCTCCCCTTCGTGAACCTCAGGCGGACGGTAGTAAGCACCCCTTCGATAGCTTCATTACCGATACTAAAACTCCTGCAGGACGTTGGGGCGACCCCGAAGACCTCGCAGGTCCCGCAGTATTCCTCGCTTCAAGTGCTTCCGATTTCGTAAATGGTCAAATCCTCTATGTTGACGGTGGTATTCAGGCATACTTCGGTAAACAACCCTCTTGATTTATTTAATTATATTTGGACACCTCATCCCATTGAGGTGTCTTTTTTTGGTTAGTTGGGTTAAGGGCGCTCAAGCCGCTGGGCTCTTCTTTTTGAAAAAAGAAGCAAAAACAAATCGCTTAAGTAAACTATAATTCGGCGCAAATTTTCGACAACTCACAAGTGAATTGTCGGTTTGAAGAGTAAAATCCCCGTTCGTGAGCAAGCTCCCGACGATGATTTTACTGTCCAAACTACGAAAATAAATCCTTTGGATTCATTTTCTAAAATTTGCTTTGACTGACTATGGAATTTTAGTTTTCGAGATGGCTATAATCAAATAAAGTAAATTTAGAAAATCTCTCTGTAAAGAGGGATTTTCGTAGTTTTGAAAGTCAGATGCCGACCGTTATGCTTGCATATAAGGGCGGAATATGAATTTCAAAACCGATAATTTGCTTGCAAATTGTCGAAAATTTAC
>JAZTWO010000043.1:0-10112 GCA_045635885.1 Eubacteriales bacterium
GGAGAAAACCATGAAAGCAAAGAAAAAATATTCGTTTGCCTTTCACCGCTATAGGCGATGATTTTTAAAAAACTTGACAAGACACATTTTGTGTGCTACTATTAATTATGGAAAACAGGAAGGAGATTTTAACTATGAAAAACAAAACTTTAAAGCTTATCTCAAAAGCCCTGCTCGTTATAATTTTAGCGACGAGTGTTTCGCTTTCTCTCGCGTCATGTATATTATGGAGTTTCAGTATGAATAGAACAATAAGTTTTGAATCTCACGAGGAATTGTTAGAATTTGTTGAAGAATATAACTCTAAAAACGATGGATTTGTTTATACATTCGTTTCGTTTGATTTTGATGATTGCGATAATATTGAAACTTATGAGTATACATTTAACACTATATCGAGATTTAGAAGAAAGTTATTAAACGAAGATATTGTGCCCCTAAAACTCTACGATAAAGATCATTCCAAGGGCTTTGGGTTTGGTTGCAAAATGATTTTTTATATGAATGATGTTTCTTTAAATGAGGATCCAAGTAATACATATAAAATAACCTGTCTTTTTGGAACGAAAGATGATTATAATTTTTACCAAGATGATGATATTTCAATAAATTTTGAAGTTATTTATAATTTTGAAAATATTGAAGAGATATATAGAGATTCAGACGAATTAAAAAAACGCTATCATGATATTAAATATTTCAAAGATTGTTTTGCTGACTTGACAAGTTTTAATCGAGAGAGTTTATCTTATGATAAATACTACAACTATCTGTATGTATATAACATTCAAGTAAATGGTGTAAATGAAATTGAAGTTCAAATTGCATCAGAAACCGAACTAACACAAGAAAAACTCGACGAAATCACTCAACTTTTGATGGATAATATCGTAATTATTAACACGGAGGTGTAAAGTATGAAAACCAAAACATTAAAGCTCATCTCAAAAGCCCTGCTCGTAATAATTTTAGCGACGAGTGTTTTGAGTTTGTCTTCGTGCGGAGGTCCTAATATATTTGGCTACTATAATAATCAATCATGTTCCGAAGAGTATTATTCCCACAAGGAATTTCAGAATTTTATTGAAAAATACAACTCCAAAAATGACGGTTTCGTTGCAACTTTTATATCATTCGATTTTGATTCCAACGAAAATATCACAAACAAATGTTATAGATGGGGAAAGCAACTCAAATTGAATAAATATTTCGATGTAATGTTTGACAAATATCAAGATTATATCGGTATAGGAATGTATTTTTATATGAATGGCTTTGACGAAAAAGGTGATTTGGTAGATAATAAATATCAGATTTTTTGCGTATATTCTTATGGTAAAATAAATTTTAATTTTGATAAGAATGATGAAATAGTCTTGATGAAATTTGATGAAAATTCCACTCCGATTTACTTTAATGAACTTAAATCTATGTATTTTTATAATCCAACGTCATTGACATATAATTATGCGCAGTCCTATTGTTTGAATGTAAATGGTATAAAAATTATGGAAATATCGATTGCATCTTTAGATGAAACAATTAGTCAAGAAAAGTTAGACGAAATTTGCCAGCTTTTGATGGATAATATCGTGATTATTAATACAGAGGTGTAATTTATGAAAAAAATACATATCAATATTATTGATAATATTGATGGTTTTGTTTACGAAGATTATACTTATTGTGAATAAAAATATCCCCCGACGGTGTCGGGGGATTGGTTTTTAAAAGATTATACGTTTTTCATTTGTTCTATAAAGGAAGAAAGTGAAATAAAAAATGTATTATCGTTAAAATTTTTAAATTTTGGCGAATCTGCCGCCTGCGAGGAATTTTGGAAAAAAGTTGGAACAAGCTCGTCACAAATTATACTTATTTTTGAAAGCGCATGCGAGAGAGTGTTTTTGTGCGCCGCAATTTTAGAAATTTCAAACGAAAATTCGTTATCTATTTTAATTATTTCATTAGCATATTTTTCATTTTTACCCAATGCCGCCTTGTAGGGAAGAAAATCTGCATATTTTTGCAAGATTTTTGCCCTTTGCCCCTCAACTCTCAAAATTTCGTTTGAAATTTCAATCGAAAGGGAATAAAGCCCCTTGCGAAGCTTGGCAATATCATTTATTTTCTCAAAATATATCGGAATAAGCGCATCAATTTCTTCTTTTTTTAGATTTTCAGAGAAAAATGAATCACTTTTTGCAAATTCAGTTAATTTTTCGCAACAAAAAATCATCTTTTCTTTTGTGTTTTGTATCTTTTCATCAAAGATATTTTCCAAGCGTGTGCTTTCAACTTCAAAATTGAGTTCAACCTCGTCCTGCCCTAAAAGCGACAAATATTTTTGATGCTGATCTTGTGTCAAGCTTAAAATAAGTGCTTCCATAAATTCTCCTTTCATCATTTTACTATATTATAATAAAAAACCCGACCATAGTCAAGGTCGAGTTTTTTATTTGTAAACGAATTATTTAATTTCAACGTTTACTTTCTTGCCGCAATTTACAGATGCTGCTTTAATTACAGATCTGATAGCTTTTGCGATCTTTCCGTTTTTGCCGATAACCATTCCCATATCCTCGGGTGCAACGTTGAGGGAGAGGGTAATGCTACGGTCATCTTCAGTAAGGATAACGGTAACCTCATCAGGATTGTCAACAATCGCTTTTGCGATGTCTGTCAAAATCTGCTTCAAATCCGTCATCGTTATCTCCTGCCTTTAATTAGTCAACGATGTTGCTCTTCTTAAGCAAGGATTTAACAGTGTCTGTGGGCTGTGCGCCATTAGCGAGCCACTTCTTTGCCTTATCAGCGTCAATTTTGATTTCAGCGGGCTCAGTAATGGGGTTGTAGTAACCGATTTCTTCGATGAAACGACCATCTCTGGGGTAGCGGCTATCTGCAACAACTACACGATAAAAGGGTGCTTTCTTCTGACCCATTCTTCTAAGTCTGATTTTTACTGCCATGATAATATTCCTCCAAGAATAAAAATAAATTATTTTTTGTTTTTGTTAATATAAAAAGTCCTTAATTAAAAGGGCATTTTCATTCCACGTCTGCCAAATCCCATCTTTTTAAGCTTTTTGGGATCTGAAAATTGCTTCATCATCTTTTTCATCTGTTCAAACTGACGAAGAAGCTTGTTAACTTCCTCAACACTAGTGCCGCTTCCTTTAGCGATACGGATCTTGCGAGAGGAGTTGATGATTTCGGGATTAACACGCTCTTCCATTGTCATAGAGCGAATAATTGCCTCCATGTGCGCCATCGCCTTTTCATCAACCTTAACGTCCTTAAGCGCACCCGCATTCATACCGGGCATCATGCTAAGCATTTGTTCAACGCCGCCCATGTTACGAAGCTGCTGGAATTGATCAAGGAAATCGTCAAGCGTAAACTTTTGTTGGCGAATTTTCTGTTCAAGCTCTGCGCTCTTCTTTTCGTCATAAGCTTCTTGAGCTTTTTCGATAAGAGAGAGCACGTCACCCATACCAAGAATTCTTGATGCCATTCTTTCGGGGTGGAAGGGCTCAATTGTGTCGAGCTTTTCGCCCGTACCGATAAATTTAATGGGTTTACCCGTAACGTGCTTGATGGAAAGAGCCGCACCGCCTCTTGTATCACCGTCGAGCTTTGTAAGAACAACACCCGTGATATCAAGGAGCTCGTTAAAGGTCTCTGCAACGTTAACTGCGTCCTGACCGATCATAGCGTCAACCGTAAGAAGAATTTCTGTGGGTTTAACTTCTGATTTAATGGACTTAAGCTCGTTCATAAGCTCCTCGTCGATATGCAAACGACCTGCGGTATCAATAAATACCATATCATAGCCCTTTTGCTTTGCATAAGCAACGCCTTCTTTGGCGATTGTAACGGGTGAAACCTTATCTCCCATTGTGAAAACGGGAATATCGAGCTTTTCGCCAACTATCTGCAACTGCTTAATAGCGGCGGGACGGTAGATGTCACAAGCAACGAGCAAGGGGTGCTTGCCCTGCTTTTTATAAAGACCGGCGAGCTTACCTGCATGGGTAGTTTTACCTGCACCCTGAAGACCAACCATCATAATAACGGTGGGGGGAGCAGAGGCAATAGTCAATTTAGACTGTGTGCCGCCCATAAGGTTAATAAGCTCTTCATTAACGATTTTAACGATTTGTTGCGCAGGGAGAAGGGATTCAAGCACCTCTTCGCCTACCGCACGTTCTGAAACGGTATTAACAAAGCTTTTAACAACCTTAAAGTTAACGTCTGCTTCAAGAAGAGCAAGCTTTATTTCTCTCATTCCAACTTTAACATCTTCGGGGGTGAGTTTACCTTTGTTTTTGAATTTTTTGAACGCATTGTTTAGCTTGTCGCTAAGGCTTTCAAACATTCCCATATGCAAACCTCCTGAATGTATTATTTAATTATTTTGGCAATCTCCTCAATTTCCTTTTGGATTTCGGGATTAACGCCACCGTTTTCTGCAATACGGAGCATATTGTCAGAGTGGAATTTAAGCGCACTCATTTTTTGAGCAAGGCCTAATTTTTCTTCAAGAAAGAAAATTTCCTCTTCAGCTTTTTTGATAAGGTCACGCACACCCTGACGTGAAATGCCGATTTGGTCAGCGATTTCGGAAAGGGATAAGTCCTCGTTATAATACATATCAAGAACTTCCTTTTTTCGCTCGGTCAAAACGTCGCCGTAGAAATCGAGCAGATATGCTTTTTTTAAGTCCTTTTCAAACATAAGCAACTCCAAATATGTGTAAAGCAAAATACTTTACACAGTATATCATAACACCTTCAAAATGTCAATAGCTTTTGCTAAAAAAATTAATAAAAAAATAAAAAAATAAAAAAATAACGTAATCTATTGCAAAATCAATAAAAATAGTGTACAATAAATTAATTATACCTATTAAGAGAGAATATAAAGATGAAAGATATACAATGTGCGACAAATGGCGAGCGCATAAGAGTTTATAAATATCACACAGATAAGTTCAAAAGCGAGAATATAAGCATATATTTTGAGCTTCCTGTGAATAAAGAAAAATCCGTGGCACGCTCGTTGCTTTTGTCGGTGCTTAAAAGGGGGACTGAAAAATACCCCTCGCAAAAGCATATAAACGAGCGACTTGATGAGCTTTATGCAACGCTTGTCAACCTTAAAAATCAAAAGTTTGAGGGCGTTCAACTGCTTGGAATTTCTGCCGACGTTATCTGCTCCTCATACACCGAAAATTGTGAGGATCTTTTGGATGACGCACTTGAGGTTATTCAGCAAATTAGCCATCATCCACGCTTTGATAAAACAACTCATACCTTTTCTCAAGAGTATATTCAAAGCGAAAAAGAGAATTACAAAAGCATAATTTTGTCGCAAATTAATGAGCCACGCACCTATGCAGCAATAAGATGTAGAGAGGAGATGTTTGCTTCTCTTGACCTTTCAAGCCGCCTTGAAGATATGTGCGACAAAATTGATGCTGTGACGAATGAAGAAATATATGAATGTTACAACGAGCTTATAAAAACTGCTAAAATTGTTGTTTTTTATGTTGGACAACGAAGTGCAGATGAAATTTGCGAAAAGGTTTCGGCAATAATTAATGCAAATTATGTGCCAAATACTGTGAAAATGGATATAAATCCCAAGCTTTTAGAAAATCTTGACGAGCCGCAGATTATTGTTGAAAGCTCGGCAATATCTCAGGGCAGACTTGTAATGGGCTTTAACTGTGTCACAACGTGGAGGGATGAGGAATATTATGCAACTCTTCTTTGCAACGAAATTCTCGGCTCATCCCCAATTTCAAAGCTTATGATGAACGTTCGTGAGGCACTTTCTCTCTGCTATGAATGTTCCTCAATTTACAATAGTGCAAGGGGCGCAATTTTTGTAACCACGGGCATTGACTGTGAAAATTATGAGCTTGCCAAAACAGAGATAATTCACCAAATTGAAGATATAAAATCGGGCAAAATAAGTGAAGTTGAATTTTCTGCCGCAAAAAAATCCATTTTGAATGCATATAGTTCGCTTTGCGACTCTCCAAGTGCAATTGAAAGATTTTATCTTGGCAGAATAATTAATGAAATTGACGTTGACATTGCCGATTTTCTTCAAAAAATAGAGGGATTGACAATTGCAGACGTGGTTAACGCGGCGCAAAAAATCTCCCTTCACACCGTTTATTTTTTGCAGGGTAATGATACAGAAGGGGGCGATCTTTATGAATAGATTTAAAACCTTTACTGACGAAAAGCTCTGTGAAAAATATTACTATATCAAGCACGAAAGCGGACTTGACATCTATGTTTTTCCAAAGCAGATGACACTCAAAACCGCCCTGCTTGGTGTAAAATTCGGCTCGGTTTATGAAGAGGGAGCAGAAGTTGATGGCGAAATTAAGCATTTCCCGTCGGGAATAGCCCATTTTCTTGAGCATAAGCTCTTTTCTAACGAAAACGGAGTTGATGCAATTCAAGTTTTGGCATCAATTGGTGCGGACGCAAACGCATATACCTCAAATAATAAAACGGTTTATATGTTTTCTTGCACTGAAAATTTCTATGACTCCTTGTGCGAGCTTATCAACTTTGTTTACAATCCCTATTTTACAAAGAAAAATGTAAGTAGCGAGCGTGGAATTATCAAGCAAGAGATTAAAATGTGCCTTGATAGTCCCTATGACGTGGTTTCGCAAAACCTCTTGCTTGCACTTTTTGGCGATTGCAAGCTTTCAAACGACGTGCTTGGAACAGAAAAGAGCATTTCCAAAATAAGCGATAAAACTCTTTATGAGTGTTATAATAGCTTTTATAGATACTCCAATATGGCGCTTGTTGTGGCAGGGGACGTCGATGCACAGTCGGTTTTGTCAACCGTAGATAGCATTCTTCCCAAAAGGGAAGCGCAAAATGCCCCAATTTTGCCTAAATTAGCGTTTAACAGTGAGGTTGACTCACCCTATATTGAAAAAATAATGCCCGTTAGTCAACCGATATTTGAGATTGGTATAAAGGACGATAAGCCAAGCGAAGAGCCGAGTGAAAGACTTAAAAAGGATGTTGCAATGACAATTCTTGGCGAGATGCTGTTCTCTCGTGCAAGTGATATTTACAACGAGCTTTTTGAGGGTGGATTTATAAACGAATCCTATTCTTATGGCTATTCAATCACTCGTGACGTGGCTTTTTATTCAATTTACGGAGAGGGGAATACCCCAAAGCTTGTTCTTGAAAAAATCAAGCAATACATAAGTAAAGTCAAAGAAAAAGGACTTAGCGAGCGTGATTTTATCAGATGCAAACGAGTTATGATGGCAGAATTTATCAGGGATTTCGACTCGGTAGACGACATTGCCAATTCGCTTTTGAATATCGTGTTTGACGGAAGCGATATTTTTGAATACCGCAAGATAATTGAAGGTGTTTGCTTTGCAGACATTGAATATTGTCTTGAAAACTATTTTGATGATAAGCGCTTTGCGCTTTCAGTTATAAAAAATTGATTTTACTGTGTTTGCAGTAGAACGGAGGACCTAATTATGAATGATATTACAGTTTCTTTCCCCGGTCTTGGAATAGACGGTGGAAGTCTTGACAACGTTGCCTTTACTCTCCCATTTGGAGAAAACGGATTTTCGGTAATGTGGTATGGCGTAGTAATTGCACTTGGTATGCTTATGGCAATCATCTATGCTACATACCGTTGCAAGCAGCACGGAATTAAATTTGATGACCTTATTGACATTGCTATATTCACAATTTTATTTGGTGTTATCGGCGCTCGACTTTACTATGTTGCCTTCAATCCCGAAGGATTTGATACAATAGGCGATATTATTAACATTCGTTCAGGCGGACTTGCCATTTACGGTGGTATTATTGCAGGTGCTATAACGGTTGCAGTTGTTTGTGTTGTTAAAAAGATTAGCTGGAGAAAGCTTTTCGACTGTGCAGGACCCGGTGTAATGCTTGCTCAGGCAATGGGACGTTGGGGCAACTTCTTCAACGGTGAAGCATACGGTAAATTAGTAGAAGAAGGACATCCTCTTTACTTTATGCGAATGGGACTTATCTCAAGAAACACATACGGTGACTTTAACACATGGGATATGGTATATGTTCACCCATGCTTCCTTTACGAATGCATTTGGAACATAATCGGCTTTATTCTTATCAACATTTTCTATAAAAAGAAGAAGTTTGACGGTCAGATTGCACTTTACTACATTGGTTGGTATGGCTTTGGCAGAATGTTTATCGAAGGACTTAGAACAGATGCGCTCTTTATCGGAAACTCCGGTATCAGAGTATCACAAATTCTTGGCTTCTTGCTCTTTGCCGTTTCAACTGCGCTTCTTATTATGGGACTTGTTTACGTTAAAAAGCACCCCAATTCAAAGTTTGCAATTGCAAATAACGCTCCTGTAGTTGAAGAAGAGTGTGAAGAAGACGAAGAGTACGAAGAAGATGGCACAGATAATTGATGGAAAATTAATTTCTGCAAGGATCAGAGAAGAAATTGCAGAAAAGGTTAAAGAATACAACGCAAAAACGGGAAAATTACCCGGTCTTGCAGTTGTAATCGTTGGTGAAAATCCTGCATCACAGGTTTACGTTCGCAATAAGAAGAAGGCATGCGAGCAGGTTGGATTTAATTCTTGGGTGTATGAAATGCCCGAAAGTACAACTCAGGACGAGCTTAACTCACTTATTGATAAACTCAATGAAGAAGCGGATGTTCACGGAATTTTGGTTCAGTTGCCACTTCCAAAGCATCTTGATGAGGAGCAGGTAATCTTGCGCATAAAACCCGAAAAGGACGTTGATGCCTTCCACCCGACAAACGTAGGTAGAATTACCATCGGCAATCCCAAATTCTTGCCATGCACACCTGCAGGCATAATGGAGCTGCTCCATCGCTCGAACATTGAAATTTCGGGCAAGGAGTGTGTGGTTATCGGTCGTTCAAACATCGTTGGCAAGCCAATGGCATTGCTTTTGCTTTCAGAGAACGGAACAGTTACCGTTTGCCATAGCAAAACTCACAATTTGAAAGAGGTTTGCCGTCGTGCCGACATCCTCGTTGTTGCTATCGGCAAGGCGGACTTTGTCAAAGCCGATATGGTGAAAGAGGGAGCGGTGGTAATTGACGTTGGAATGAATAGAAATGCCGAGGGCAAGCTTACGGGCGACGTTGATTTTGCGTCGGTTAGCGAGATTGCTTCCTATATCACCCCCGTTCCCGGTGGTGTTGGCCCTATGACAATTACAATGCTTTTGCAAAATACACTTCGCGCGGCACAGGAATGATATGAAAATAATTGATATTTCACAAGAAGTTCTTTCTTGTAAGGTTTATGAGGGCGATCCTACCCCAAAAGTAAATAGGATAGTTGATATGGAGGATGGAGGGGTTTATAACCTCTCCACGCTTTCTTTATGTGCCCATAACGGAACGCACGTTGATGCTCCGCTTCACTTTTTAAGTGATGGGAGGAGCGTTGACCAAATCCCACTCGAAAATTTTGTGGGAGAATGCTACGTTGCATTGCATAGCGGAGAAATGAGCGCAAGTGATGCGTGCGAAATTCTCAAAATGGCAAGAACTTGCGGCGCAGATAAGCGCATTTTGATAAAAGGGGACTCCACCGTAACAAAAGAAGCCGCAACTGTGTTTGCGGATGCAGATATTTTGCTTATCGGAGTAGAAAGTCAAAGCGTTGGGCCGCTTAATTCTCCAATGCAGGTGCATAAAATTTTGCTTTCGAAAAACATCGTCTTGCTTGAGGGGATTGTTCTTGATAACGCACAAGAGGGAAGATATATTCTAAGCTCCGCACCCCTTAACGTAAAGGGAATAGAAGGCTCTCCCTGTAGAGCAATTTTGATTGAGGAATAAAGCACGAATCCGTGCGCCTGCCGATTAATTGGGATTTATCGGGGAGAAGATAGTTGAAGTAAATGCCCTCTCCGTCTTCGCCTACGGCAAATCCACCTCTCCCTGAGTGAGAGGCTTTGATTTGTAAGCATTCGCTCGAAAAAGGCTCGCCCTTTGGGAGAGCTCCGCGTAAGCGGTGAGAGGGGTATTAACATAAACTAACATCC
>JAZTWO010000044.1:0-15985 GCA_045635885.1 Eubacteriales bacterium
TCGTGAAGTAAACCTGCACGCTTTGCTAATTGCACGTCAACCCCAAGTCCAGTAGCCATAACGCCCGCTATACGCGCAACTTCTATAGAGTGTTTAAGTACGTTTTGTCCGTAACTTGTACGATAACGTAAACGTCCGAGCAATCTTACAAGCTCGGGATTAATTCCGTGAACGCCAACCTCAAATGTGGCTCTTTCACCTGCCTGCTTAACAGACAAATCAACCTCTTTTTGTGCCTTTTCAACCATCTCTTCAATTCTTGTTGGATGGATGCGGCCATCTGAGATAAGTTTTTCAAGCGCAACTCTAGCAACCTCACGGCGCACAGGGTCAAAGCCTGAAATGGTAATTGCCTCGGGAGTATCGTCAATAATGAGTTCAACACCCGTAAGAGTTTCGATCTTTTGGATATTTCTACCCTCACGACCGATAATTCTACCCTTCATTTCTTCGTTGGGCAATGCCACTACAGAAATAGTTGCTTCTGCAACGTGGTCAGCTGCGCAACGCTGAATTGCAAGAGACAAGATGTTTCTTGCCTTTTCTTCAGAATCTTCTTTAAACTGCTGTTCAAGCTCATCAAGTCTTTGGGCAAGCTCATGCTTAACCTGACTTTCAATCTTTTCGATAAGCTGTTCTTTAGCTTCATCAACAGAAAGGCCTGAAATTTCTTCAAGAACTGAAAGCTGCTTGTTAAGTGCCTCGTCGATTTGGGCACGAACCACGTCTGCATCTTTAAGCTTCTTGTCAAGCTGCTCGTTCTTCTTTTCAAGAGTTTCGCTCTTTTTGTCAAGGTTAGCTTCTTTTTGAGCCAAGCGGTTTTCGTTCTTAGATTGTTCAACGCGGCGTTCTTTTAATTCACGTTCAACTTCATTTCTGTGTTTAAGAATTTCTTCCTTAGCTTCAATAAGAGCTTCTTTTTTCTGAGTTTCAGCCTGCTTCTCAGCATCAAGTACAATTCTCTTAGCTTCTTCTTCGGCAGAACCAATCTTGCCCTCGGCTACCTTTTTGCGAAGTATCATACCTGCAAAAACACCGATTGCCACAGAAAGTACTGCCACAAGAACATACAATAATGTCATATTGCACCTCCTTTTTCATATTAAGTTTTCAATAAACGAATGATGTAATCTATAATGAATAAGTAAAGACCCTATTTAACCATTTTAGTTACTCTTTTATTTTACACGCTTTTATGCGATTTGTCAAGATATTTTTGCACTGTTAATATTTTTTGTTTATTTTTTGTAATATTCCTGCCCTATATTTGTATAAAATATTCGATAAAGTATTGATTTTTCACAAAAAATAGTATATAATACTTCTTGGTAAATTTTTAAATCTTGGAGGATTTTCAAAATGCTTGTTTCAGCAAAAGAAATGCTTACTAAAGCAAAAGAAGGCCACTATGCAGTTGGTCAGTTCAATATTAACAACCTTGAATGGACAAAAGCCATTCTTCTCACAGCACAGGAGATGAACTCCCCCGTTATCCTTGGTGTATCCGAGGGTGCAGGTAAATATATGTGCGGTTACAAGACCATCGTTGGTATGGTTAACGGTATGATCGAAGGACTTGGAATCACAGTTCCCGTTGCTCTTCACCTTGACCATGGCTCATACGAGGGAGCTCTTGCTTGTATCGAAGCAGGATTTTCATCCGTAATGTTCGACGGTTCTCACTACCCCATCGAAGAAAACATCGAAAAGACAAAAGAACTTGTTAGAATCACAGGCGAGCTTGGTCTCTCTCTCGAGGCAGAGGTTGGCTCTATCGGTGGTGAAGAAGACGGTGTTGTAGGCGCAGGTGAATGCGCAGATCCCGAAGAATGCAAGATGATTGCAGACCTCGGTGTAACAATGCTCGCTGCAGGTATCGGTAATATCCACGGTAAGTACCCTGCTAACTGGCCCGGTCTTTCCTTCGATACACTCGATGCTATTCAGCAGAAAACAGGTTCTATGCCCCTCGTTCTCCACGGTGGCACAGGTATCCCTGCAGAAATGATTAAGAAAGCAATCGACCTTGGTGTTTCCAAGATCAACGTTAACACTGAATGTCA
The DNA here is from genome assembly GCA_045635885.1 of Eubacteriales bacterium. Classification (GTDB taxonomy): domain Bacteria; phylum Bacillota; class Clostridia; order Oscillospirales; family CAG-272; genus RGIG4608. Next base: position 2,064 of record JAZTWO010000044.1, read on the forward strand.
GCTCGCTTTTGCTGCTGCAACAAGAGAATACGTTGAAGCAGGCAAGGACCTTTTCGGTAAGGGCTTCGACCCCAGAAAGCTCCTCGCTCCCGGTACTGAAGCTATCAAGGCAACAGTTCGTGAAAAAATCGAACTCTTCGGCTCTGCTAATAAAGCTTAATTTGATTAAAACAAAAAAACTCTCGACAAAAGTCGGGAGTTTTTTTGTGTGCTAAAAATTCAAATTTGGATTTGTAGGGGAGATAGTTTGAAACAAAACACCCTCTCCGTCTTCGCCTACGGCAAGTCCACCTCTCCCAGAGTGAGAGGCTTTGGTTTGTAAACGTGTACTTGCTAAAAGCTCGCCCCACAGTAAGCGACATCATACCCGAAAACACCGTAGGGGTCGACGCCACGAAGTGTCGTGAGCGCAATGAATGACAACACAGTGTGTTGTCAGAACGCGAGCGTGACCGAGCCCGCAGGCGAGACCCTCGCCGACCCGTTTAAACGTCAACCAATGCCGCCTCCGCACGTCATCCTCGAGGGAGCAAAGCGACCGAAGGATCTTGTGCGGATAGTGAACTATAGACTATTTGTTCCAAACAAAAAGTTAGTTTGTGTTGAGTTTGTAGGGGAGAACCCATCCCGAGTACATTTTGATTTATTTAGAAGTTAGTTGATGTTAAATGGGAGAACTACACCCGTCACGGCGATGCCGTGCCACCCTCTTCTGCGATGCGGGGTTCCCCGAAGCGATATTTATGAGCTTTGGGGGTTCGCGCGGTTGAGGGCTCGGTAAGACAATCTTTAGGTGTAGCCGTAAAGCTATTTAACAAGATAAAATCACCATATTGTGTGTATAATGTCACTTACCGTAGGGGCTCACTCCGTGAGCCCGTTCCCAACCCCAACTAACTCTTCAACAAATCAAAATTTACAGTCTACCTAAATGGCTACGCACAAGCAGAGTAAATTTTAGAAAATCACTCTGAAAGAGGGATTTTCGTAGTTCGGCACATAAAATCCACGTCGAAAATTCATTTTCGTAAGCGGATTTTGTGGGGTGAACTGACAATTTGCAAGCAAATTGTCGAAAATTTACGTCAAACCACCACCCAACCAAAGCGATAAAAAAGTTTTGCCAAGCTTTTTCAAAAGCGGAAATCTTTACTTTGTAACTTTTCCTCAAAAGCGGAAATCTTTACTTTGTAACTTTAAAACGGTACTTTCCAACTTCTCTCAACAAATCCCAAATTATCTCCCAATCCCCTTGATTTTTTTTGAAATTTCGTATATAATAAATTCATAAGAAGGTGATAAATTGAGAAAATTTGATATAAGCGGAATGAGTTGTGCGGCATGCTCTGCGCGTGTTGAAAAGGCGGTGTCATCTCTTGACGGTGTTGAGGTTTGCTCGGTAAATCTTCTCACCAACTCAATGGAGGTTGATGGCAGCGCAACCGATGGCGAAATCATCTCTGCGGTTACAAAAGCAGGGTACGGAGCAATTCTTCACGGCTCGAAAACGCAACAAACAAACAAAAAATCAAGCAAAGCTAAGGTAAATAAAGAGATAATAGCAATCAGAAAACGATTTTTCATTTCTCTTGGCTTCCTTGCAATTCTTATGTACGTTGCAATGGGACACACAATGTGGGGATTCCCTCTCCCACAAATTTTGCACGAAAATCCACTTGCAATTGCCATTTTGCAAATGATTCTTTGCATCATCATAATGGTGATAAACCGCAAATTCTTCATTAGTGGCACAAAATCGGCAATAAATCTTGCACCAAATATGGACACGCTCGTCGCTCTCGGCTCGGGGGCTTCGTTCATCTATAGTGTGGTTTTAACATTCAAAATTTCGGGCGACCACAATGCTTTGCACGGACTATATTTTGAATCGGCGGCGATGATTTTGGTGCTTATAACTTTAGGTAAAATGCTTGAGGCAATCGCCAAAGGCAAAACTACCGACGCACTTGATAAATTGACATCATTAGCGCCCGAGGGCGCAACAGTAATTCGTGACGGAAAGGAAATTTCCGTTCCGATTAGCGAGGTTTTGGTTGGCGATATTTTCACAGTTCGCCCCGGCGAAAGCGTTGCGGTGGATGGAATTGTAATCGAGGGCGAAAGCGCTCTCGACGAAAGCGCACTCACGGGCGAAAGCATTCCCGTTGATAAAAAAGTTGGCGATAACGTTTATTGTGCCACCATCAACCGTTCGGGCTTTTTGAAATGCCAAGCAACCGAAGTGGGTGATGAAACAATGCTCTCTCGCATTATCAAAATGGTCGAGGACGCATCAAGCAGTAAAGCCCCAATCGCCAAAATTGCCGACAAGGTGTCGGGCATTTTCGTACCAACGGTAATCGGCATTTCAATCCTTACGTTCATTATATGGTCTTTGCTTGATAAAGACCTCGGATTTTCCCTCACCCGAGCAATTTCGGTGCTTGTAATCAGTTGCCCCTGCGCTTTGGGACTTGCAACCCCGGTTTCAATTATGGTTGGAAGTGGTGTCGGGGCGAGAAACGGAATCCTGTTTAAAAACGCAACTTCACTTGAAGAAGCAGGCAAAATAAAAGCGATAGCACTCGATAAAACAGGCACCATCACAGTTGGCGCTCCCAAAGTGACCGACGTAATTTCAGAAAACAACGAAAACGAGCTTTTAGCTCTCGCATATTCACTCGAAAAGCAGAGCGAACACCCACTTTCACGTGCGATTATTGAATTTGGCGAAGAAAAAGGTGTTTCTTTCCTCTCCGTTTCTGATTTCAAGGCGGTTGCAGGTAATGGTCTTGAAGGAAAAATCGACGGTGCAACCATTCGTGGAGGAAACGAAGCATTTGTTTCCCAATTCGCCCCCCTGTCCAATTCCCTTAAGCTGAAGGCGCAAAATCTTGCAGAAAACGGCAAAACACCAATGTTTTTCGCCAAAAACGATACAATTCTCGGCATTATAGCGGTAGCCGACACAATCAAGCCCGATGCAAAAGAAGCCATTACCGAGCTTCGAGCAATGGGAATCAAAACCGTTATGCTCACAGGCGACAACGAGCGCACCGCAAGGGCTATTGCCAAGCAGGCAGGCGTTGACGAGGTTATCGCAGGAGTCCTTCCCGACGGAAAAGAAAAGGTTATTCAAAATCTCAAGGCATACGGCAAGGTGGCAATGGTTGGCGACGGAATTAACGATGCCCCTGCCCTCACCGCCGCAGATACCGGAATTGCAATCGGTAGCGGCACGGATATCGCAATTGATAGCGCAAACGTTGTACTTATAAAGAGCAATATGGCGGATTTGCCTGCCGCAATCAAGCTAAGCCGAGCAACCTTGAATAATATAAAATTGAGTCTTTTCTGGGCATTTTTCTATAATTGCCTTGGAATCCCACTCGCCACAGGTGTGCTTATTCCCCTTGGAATCACACTCACCCCCATGATGGGCGCAGCGGCAATGAGTTTGAGCAGCTTTTGCGTTGTTACAAATGCTCTTCGCTTAAATCTTGTTAAAATTTATAAAAAACATAAAACAAAGGAGTTTAAACCCATGACAAAAACAATTAAAATTGAAGGAATGATGTGTCCCCACTGTGAAGCACATGTTAAAAAAGCCCTCGAAGCAATCGCAGGCGTTGAAAACGTAGTTCCCAGCCACGTTGAAAAGAAAGCAACCCTCACTCTCACCTCCCCCATCTCCGACGAAATCCTCAAATCCACCGTCGAAGCGCAGGGCTATAAGGTGCTTGGGGTTGAATAATTTACATTATATACAATAAAGAAAGCGAGCCAAAAAATTTGGCTCGCTTGTTTTTATTCTATCCTTCGGGAACGTAATTAAAGTGGAGGTTTTTATCCATATAAGAAAATAAAGCATCTGTACCACAAACAATATTGTTCCACTCCTCTTCACTGCCTGTATAATAAACGTCAGTTAATTTATAACAATGATTAAAAGCATAATCACCAATTATTGTCACACTATCACCAATTACAACGGATGTGAGAGTACCACAATTACTAAACGCAGAATTACCAATTATTGTCACGCTATCACCAATTACAACGGATGTGAGAGCATTACAATCAAAAAACGCAGAATTACCAATTGTTGTCACACTATCGCCAATTACAACGGATGTAAGAGCATAACAATCAAAAAACGCAAAATCACCAATTGTTGTTACGCTATCGCCAATTACAACGGATGTGAGAACATCGCAAGAATAGAAGGCACGATGACTAATTGATATAACACCGTTTGGAATTGTGATTGAAGTTAAACGCTCAAAATTTTCGAACACCCCATGAGCAATCATCTTTGTGTCGGGGTGTATATTATATGCGCTCATATTTTTGTTGGTGATTTCAATTAAAATTGCATAGGGGTTATCACCAACCTTTACATACTTACCGTATTCATATTCAGAAATTGAATCAATACATGAATAAAAAGCATTATAACAAATATCAATATCAAAATTAGACATTACAATTGAAGAAATACGGTTACAATTCCCGAATGCATAATCACCAATTGTTGTTACGCTATCGCCAATTACAACGGATGTAAGAGCATAACAATCATAAAACGCAAAATTGCCAATTGTTGTCACACTATCGCCAATTACAAGATGTGTTATTTGGTTGTTATCATAAAATGCTTTTTGACAAATATTTTTCACAGGCAAGCCCTGATATTCTTCTGCAATTTTGATTTTTGTTGCTGTTCCGTTATATGCAATAACTTCTGCATAAGTTCCGTCTGCAGACACCTCATACACGATGCCAGGAGTTGCTGTTACAGGAATTGAACAAGCAGAGCAAGCACCGTCATCATCTTCGTTGTGAAATTCCTTTTCAATCACTGCATCGCAATTTTCACATTTGAACCAGTGATAATCAGTATCAAAGCTGTATGTTTGTTGATATTCATGATCAATCATTTCAGTTTCATTAAGGACAATACTTTTATTACAAACAAGACATGTCATTGTATCATATCCCTTTTCACTACATGTGGGAGCAGTGGTTACAGTTTCCCAAATGTGATCACAAAATTCTGCTCTCACATCAGTTTTAACACCGTTGATTACCCAATAACCGTCTTCGCTAATTTCGATTGTAGGTGTCACACCGTCAACGCCATCAACACCGTCAACACCGTCAATGCCGTCTGTGCCATCTGAACCATCTTTACCGATTGCAACGTATTCGGTCTTAACACCATTGATTACCCAATAACCGTCTTCGCTAATTTCGATTGTAGGTGTCACACCATCAACACCATCAACACCATCAACGCCATCAATACCGTCAACACCGTCTGCACCATCTCTACCGATTGCAACGTATCCTGTCTTTATACCGTTTATTACCCAATATCCATCATTACTGATATCAATGGTGGGGGTTATTCCATTGAGACCGTTAGAACCATTTACTCCGTCCTTACCGTCTTTGCCATCCTTACCATCTTTGCCATCCTTACCGTTTGCACCGTCTTTTCCGATTGCAACGTGTCCTGTTTTTACTCCGTTGATTATCCAATATCCATCACTACTGATGTCAATTGTGGGAGTTGCTCCGTCAATGCCATTAGCACCGTCCTTTGCAACTGCAACGTACTGTGTTTTTACACCATCTATCACCCAATAACCATCTTCACTGATTTCTATTGAAACAGTTGCGGGGTTAGATGCCTCTCTTAAACAAATTGTAAGTGTTAAAATAATTGCAAAGAAAACAACTACACCCACAATTATTGAGATAAATAATTTTTTACTCATAGTTTTTTCTCCTTTTTCGATTTTGTTCGGCAAAACAAAAAGTGCGCCAACAAAGTTAGCGCACCGAAAAACACAAACTTTGTCCTGTTATGCCTATTTTAGCACCATCCCCCCCATTTTGCAAGTGTTTTGCAAAATTTTGTTGATTTGACGTTCAAATTTTGATTTATCGAGCACTTTGATAGCACTCACTCTTGCCTCCCTCTGACGAGGGAGGTGGCGCAGAACTCACGAGCTTGCTCGTTAGTTCAGGCGACGGAGGGAGAGAACCTTATTTAAAGTAACTTTTTGTTAAGAACTCTCCCCCACCCGACTAAAGTCGGGAGCCCCCTCGACAGATGGGGCCAAGTGTTTGTGCTATTTCTCAATATCCCTATAAATCCCAATTTAGCGACAAAAAACCACCCCTTGAAAAAACAAGAGGTGGTTTTCATATTTACAATTAAAGTGTAGAACCAAAGTCTGTTACGATTGACTGACCTGTGATTGCACGAGATTCGTCGGAAGCGAAGAATACGAGCATATTTGCAACGTCATCGGGGAAGCAGGGCTGAACCTTAAGGTCGTTGTGCTTCATCATCTGACCAAAGATATTCATATCCATATTTGCGGGGTTCATACCGGCAACCATGGGTGTAACAATTGTGCCGGGGCAAAGTGAATTGCAACGCACGTTTGTGCCCGCAAAACGCATTGCTGTGTGTCTTGTAAGACCAATAATAGCTGCCTTTGATGCAACGTAAGCCGCGCCGCCGCAACCCATTACGCCTGCAACGGATGCAACGTTAACGATTGAGCCATAGCCCGTCTTTGCCATCTCTTTAGCAACTTCACGAGTCATGCACATTGTTCCCTTTGTGTTGATGTCGATAACTCTGTCCATGTCTTCATCAGTAAAGCTATCGATTGCCTTAAGTCCATTATCAAGAACGCCTGCATTATTGATAAGAATATCAATCTTTCCAAATTTAGCGAGTGTTTCCGCAACAACCCTTACAGCATCCTCTGCCTTGGATATGTCGGAGCAGATGGGAAGAACTTCGCCACCAACCTCACGAATTTTTGCCGCAACTTCTTCAAGCTGAGCTTCACGACGAGCAGTAATAACTACCTTTGCGCCCTCTCCAACAAATTTCATAGCAGTTGCCGCACCAACACCGGAATTTCCGCCCGTGATAATGGCAACTTTTCCTTCTAAACGATTCATTTTATTTTCCTCCTAAAGATTTGATTTTATATTTTTACTATATTGTTAATTATATCACAATGTTATTATGATGTCAATAGATTATTTGATAAATCAAAATTTAAAAAACCCACTCTTAAAAAGAGTGGGTTTTAATATATCAAATTTTTGCAAGTGTCAAGTTTTTATATGCCTCGTCATCGGTAACCTCGCGAACAACGTTCACAAAATCGGGGAAAATAATTTCCGCACTCATGTCGCTCTGCTCAATTTCGATAATCGCCTTGTCGTTCCAAAATGGATAAACGTCAATTTCGAAATACTGATTCATATAAGTCAAGCAATATCTGGTCTTTCTGATAGGGCGGCAAGATGGATCAGCATCCATAAGAAGACGAATGTATTCATTTTTTGAAAGGCGGCGCTCAAGACGAATTCTCTGATTGCCTGCCCCATTCTTCTTTTTGGTTTGGAAATAAACATAATTTCCGTCAACACCTCTTTGACGCACACGGTTCTCTTCTCCCTCAGGAGAAACGAGATACGTTTGGCTGATTTCAACTCTTTGACAGTTTGAAAGGGTTTCGAGGTAAGCAATGTCGGGATAATCAATAAGAAATCTTCTCTTGATATCTCTTGGAGCTTCTTCACCAAGGAATGAAGTCATCTCATCAAGCAAGCGCTTCATTTTTAATTCAAAATCGGTATCATTATCGATAATGCGAAGGTGGGGGTGACCCGTCCAAGCATCAATAAGCTTATTATCAAGTGCAGTTGCCTGCTCAACGGTTTCAGTTCTTGCGCCGTTGTTTTCAAGCGTATAGAACTCCTGCGCACCCTTTGCGCAAGTTACAAGGTGGAAAACCGCATCATAGCTGTCACGAAGTTCAACTTCATTATGTCCAACAATATCAAGCACCTTGTCAAAGTCCGCCTGTGTCATATACGCCTTGTTATCAAGCGCACCACGGTCGCAAACAAGAAGGATTTTGTCAACGGGCATAGTAAGTGCGCCCTGCGTAAAAATTCTCTCTTTTTCAAGTTGGAGCTGCATCTGGCACACCTGATATTCAACGTTTGTGCCACAAGTCCAAGGAGCAACACCGCCTGTGATAAGTTCGGTTGCAGTTTCGGGAACGAAAAGCACGGTGTAACCAAGCTTTGTGAAAACGCCCTGAATTCTGTTCATTGCGGTAGTTTTACCTGCACAAGGTCCACCTGTGATAACTATCTTTTTAATTTCCATAAAAATCTCCAAAGGTTTAATAAAAATACACCTTTATTATACAACATTTTTTCAATCTTTTCAATAGGAAATCGTCATATTCTGCTTTTTTTAATAAAATAAGACTAAAAACTCAAAAAGTGTTTACAAATTAATTATATAGTGCTATAATGAACACAAATAATCCTGCCGAGGATAAACGGAGGAAGGAAAAAATATGAAAAAATCATTATTTGTGTTCCTTATTCTTGTCGTGGCAATGAGTGCAATTGTTGCGTGCGGAGTAGAGGTTCAAGTTACAACAACTACCACAACAGAAAACATCACTCCCGAGCCACCTGCTCACGAGCATACAGTTGTGGTTGACGAGCCCGTTGCGGCTACTTGCACATCCACAGGGCTTAGCGCAGGAGCAAGTTGCTCTGAATGTGGCGAAATATTTGTTGCACAGCAAGAAGTTCCTATGATTCCACATACCGAAGAAATTATTCCTGCAGTAGAATCAACTTGTACGGTTGCAGGTCTTACTGAAGGTAAAAAGTGCTCAGTTTGTGATCAAATTCTCATCGCTCAAACTGAAGCGCCCCTTAAAGCACACACAGAGGAAATTATTCCCGACGTTAATGCCGCCTGCACAACCACAGGTCTTAGCGCAGGCTTGAAGTGCAGCATTTGTAATTATATCATTATCGCTCAGCAGGAAGTTCCTACACTTCCCCACACATATGACGATAAATATGACGAAAGCTGCAACGAATGTGGTTTTATTCGTGATGCCGAGTGCCCACACAAAGAGGTTGAAACAATTCAGGGTTATGACGCAAGCTGCACATCCACAGGTCTTTCAAACGGATCACAGTGCAAAAAGTGTGGCGAAATTTTGCTTGCGCAACAGGTTCTTCCCATCAAGGGACACAGTGAGGTTGTTATTAAAGGATATGACTCCACCTGCACAAACACAGGCCTTACTAACGGTATTCGTTGCATAGAATGTCAAAACATTTTGGTGGCGCAAGAAATTATTCCCACAAAGCCCCATACCGACGTTCTTGACGAAGCGGTTGCCCCTACATGTACAAGCACAGGTCTTACCGATGGCACACATTGTGGCGTTTGCGGAGCAATCACCCGTGCGCAAGAGGTTGTTGATCCTGCTCCCCACACAGAGAGCGATTGGATTATTGATAGACCCACCGAAACAAAATACATCGAATGTCTTGTTTGCGGTAAAATCATTAGAAGAGAAAACGTAGTTATCGATCCCTCTACATTTGCGCTCCAACCCCAAAACAACAATAACTTTACAGTTCTTGGTAATGGAAATGCAGTTCTCCTTTCTGACTTATTCACACTTAACGGTGTTACAGCAATTCCTGAGGGTGCACAGCTTGTAGTTCACTCCGAACAGGAAATGGCTGGCAACACATATATGAAGCCCAACCGTGGTGTAGTTTACACAGAAAATGTTGGTGGCAAGCAGCTTAGCGAAGTTTCTCTTGATTGGTCTAAGATTGATGAAGATGAAATCAACATCCTTTTGGTTGACGCAGAAGGTACTCGTATTTCTGAAGACATCACAGTTACAGTTGTTGATGCTGTTAACGCAAGAGATTATAGCGAATTTGCACTTAATGATAGCAATGCATTCACAAAGAACGTTGTTCTCCTCTCCGATGTTGCTATGATAACCGATGGATATTTGACAATCGGCAAGAATCTCACACTCTACGGCAACGGTTATACATTTGATGTAACCGCAGGTAGAGACGTGGATGGTATTATCTCTCTTAAGGGTACACTCCGTGACGTTAAGATCATCGGTGAAGTTTATCCCGACTTTGCATTTAGTAGAGGCGACACTTACGGTTCATCCGCAGTTACTGCTACTAACGGCGCATATATTTACAATTCTTACATTTCTAACACCCGTGCTCCTTTGGAAGTAGATAGCGGCACAGTTGTTATCGAAGATTCCGTATTGTTCGGTGGTAGATATGCAAACGTAGATATGGTTGGCGGCACATTGACAATCAAGGGTACAGTTACAACAGTTCAGCAGATTGTTGACGCAGCAGACGGAACAAAGGTAATTGGTTACGGTATTTCCGCTTGGTTCAATGATATCAAGAAGAATGTTGTTATTGAAGACGGAGCAAATTTGGTTCAGTATAACTTTTTGGACAATTCAAGCACTGAATATCTTGCACCATTGAGTTTGGTTGGTTACGACATTATGGATCTTAAGGAACCATTTAACCACATATTCAACAATACTGCAGAATACGGTAATTATGTATTTACAGTAAACGGTGTACAATATGCAAACTCCGGTATGATCGCAACCGATAAATATAGCTTGGATTATGCAGTTACAGGTTCCCCCTCAAGCTCAAACATTATTTCAGGTAAAACATATAAAGTAGGCGCAATTAAGACTGTTACAGTTGAAACAGCAGTTGGTGATGATGAAGAATTTATCATCTCATACGACACAAGATTTACTCCCAAGGTAGGAACCGTTGTTTCTGCAGGATACGTAAAAGTAACAGGTGCACAGCTTAAGGCGGGAGTTCAGTTTGAAGTTAATACTCAAATTAAGTTTAGTGTTTTGGATGGCGATGGTACCGGATATATGTTCCAAATTCAAAGTGATAATTATAAGACATTGGTTGTAGATGGTGCAGATGGATATAACTCACTCACATATACATTTACTACTGATCTTTCAGGCAAGATGGGATTGGTCGAAAGCGTAAGCTCATCCTCCGCATTGCACAACAAGGGTCTCCACTATGGTAAGATGTGTGTTGACGTTTACACATTTGAAAACACAAATACTGAATACCAGCAATATCTTGAAAACTACATTAACATGGGTGCTTTCTATTACCCCGAAAATTACCAGTTCGTTGGTGGTCAGATTACAAATTATTCAAAATAAACAAAACAAAGGGAACTCGTTTGAGTTCCCTTCTTTTTTATTCTTCAATTTCGGTTTCGCCCTCGTTTACGTCCTCTGCCGGAGCTTCATATTCTATCTGCTCCTCTACCTCCGCTTTTTTGGCTGCTTTTTTTGCCTCTTTTTCCTGTTTTCTCATTTCTTTCTTGAGCTTTTTCATTGTCCATTTGTGTTCAAGATATGCCACCTTTACTATTCTAAAGAGTATGCCATATGCAAGGCACAAAATTGCAAAAATGATGAATTCCTTCACTCCAACCAATCCAATAAATAACGGAATGGAAAGAACCAATATAATTATCGCCAATGCCACGCTCATACACAACAGTGAAAGCATTATAAACGCAATTAAAATGCAAGCGCATCCTTTAATAAGATATTCAACAACTTGAAGAATAAATGCAGCCTCTTCATCTTCTGCAAAAATTCTGAAATACGTTATTAATGAATGAAGTGAAACATCATCTATAGACTCAATAAACTCTCGAGCCGAAATTCCATAATGTTCTTCAAACTCCTTCAAGATTTCAGGGTTGCCACTTTCAACATCTTTTTTTAAGAATTCAATGTCGGTCTTCAATTGTTCTATAATTTCCGCGCATTCATCTTCATAACCAATTAGTTTGGGAAGGTAAATATTCTCAATAGGACCATTTATCACGTTGTTTGTTGATATTATAATGGTTGCAATTGCCGCAATTGCAAGTACATAGGCAATGGCCGCTATAATGCGAGTCTTTTTACTTGCGTGGCTAATAAGATAAAGTATTTTTTTCATAAGTATTCTCCATATAAATTATAATTCTAAAATTGCAGGCATTTCTCCGCCCTCATAATAAGCTTCGGGCACTTCTATAAAGCCGAATGAACGATACAAGCTTCTTGCCGCCTCGTTTTCAATGTCATATGAAAGCCAACAATATTTCGCCTTGCCGCAGGGATAGGTTCGAATAAAATCTAAGGCAAGCTTCATCGCCTCTTTTGAATATCCCCTGCCCTGATATTTTTTGTCAATCATTAATCGCCAAATTACATAACTATCGCAAATAAACCAATTGCAATGGGGATTATCCTTAACCTTTTCAGAAAGAATATCATACCCAATCATTAAAAATCCAACGGGTTTATCGTCCAAGAAAATTCCAAACGGGAAAACAGGTATGTTATTTATTACACTTAAATATGCGTGGACAAGACTATATGTATTGTCGGCAAGAAAATTCTTTTGCTCTTTTCTGACACGCAATTTAGTTATAGCATGAAAATTATCGTCATTTATGGGTTCTAAGTGTATTTTTTGCATATTTACACCTCCTCAAGCTATTATAACAAAAATAAAGCATAATTGCAATAGATATACAAGAAATGGTCAAAATTCATTTGATTTGATGCACACAGGATTCGTTCTTGAATTTTTCAAAACATCCGATTGAATTTATATGTTATGTTTTAAAAAATTCTTCGGTCACCGTTCGAATTCCCGACTCGGAGCAACACAAAAAAAATAGCACCCTGTTGGGTGCTATCTTTTTTGTGGCGGAGAGAGATTCCCCACTCGCGTCGCATATAGTCATATTTACTATATAATATTGCGAGTGCGAACAACTTCCCACTCGAAAATATAGTCGTCTCGGTCGCACGCTAAAGCATACACCCGACACTCCTTATTTTCTCCCTTCTCATTCTCCCTTTTCCTGCCACCGGCAGCGGTCGAACTCGAAGCCCCGAACGGTACCCGTTCCTTCGGGTTCGAATTCCCGACTCGGAGCAACACAAAAAAAGATAGCACCCTGTTGGGTGCTATCTTTTTTGTGGCGAAGCGCGGGATTCCCCACTCGCGTCGCATATAGCCATATTTACTATATAATATTTCGAGTGCGAACAACTTCCCACTCGAAAATATAGTCGTCTCGGTCGCACGCTAAAGCATACACCCGACACTCCTTATTTTCTCCCTTCTCATTCTCCCTTTTTCTGCCACCGGCAGCGGTCGAACTCGAAGCCCCGAACGGTACCCGTTCCTTCGGGTTCGAATTCCCGACTCGGAGCAACACAAAAAAAATAGCACCCTGTTGGGTGCTATCTTTTTTGTGGCGGAGAGAGAGGGATTCGAACCCTCGGAACGGTATTAGCGTTCACACGATTTCCAATCGTGCGCCTTAGACCAGCTCAGCCATCTCTCCATCTGCTCGACTTTTATATTATATCATAAAATTCTAAAAAATCAAGCCCTTTTTGAAAAAATCTTTTATATTTTTTTGTTTTTGGCAAAAAAATATTGAAAAAAATTTAAAAAATTTTAAAAAAAGGTATTGACATTTATGTTTTGTTATGCTATAATATCAACGTTCCGTAAAAATGTTAATGCTGGTGTGGCTCAATGGCAGAGCAGCTGATTTGTAATCAGCAGGTTGTTGGTTCGACTCCGATCACCAGCTCCATTTTTTTGGGGGATTTCCCGAGCGGCCAAAGGGGGCAGACTGTAAATCTGTTGTCACTGACTTCGGTGGTCCGAATCCACCATCCCCCACCAGAAAAAAGCACTTCCCCGAAGTGCTTTTTTCACGGACATTTAATATTGCATGTGTGAGTTTTTTCATAAATCCTTTTTTCATAGTTCTCCAACAGAAGACCGACCCTCTGGGTTGGTCTTTTGTTTTTCACGTTTTTTGTCATATTTTTGTTATATATGCATATATATCTATTGATTTTTGTTTCGAATTATGGTATAATAGTATATTATTAATTGAAAGGGTGTCCGTGATTTGA
>JAZTWO010000045.1:0-16315 GCA_045635885.1 Eubacteriales bacterium
TATATGCCCGCTTGAAGGACTACGAAGCAATCGAAATTGAGAATCTCCAAATATTCCCCGAGACCACCACAGTGCAACATTTGGAAATGATTCCCCTTGCTGAATTTCCGGAATCCTTTAATAAATTAGAGGTGTTTCCCACACCTTCGCAAAACTTATAGGGGGTACTTATGCCTACAGTAACGCCATTTGTACCCCAGCAGATCACCGTACATCTCGGGCCGCCAACGAGTAATGCCGAAAATGTAACCGTTTCTTTTTCCGATTATGTAAAGAATGTTGCCTCCAGCGAGATCTATCCCACCTGGGATGAAAGCGCTCTGCGAGCAAATATTTTGGCAATCACCTCATTTGCCCTAAACCGGGTTTACACAGAATTTTATCGCAGTCGAGGATATGATTTCGACATCACAAACTCCACCGCATTTGACCAAAGCTTTGTGAACGGAAGAAATATTTTTGAAAATATCGAGCGAATTGCCGCAGAATTATTTAATTCTTACATTCGTCGAGATGGAAATATCGAGCCACTTTTTGCCGCTTATTGTGACGGAATTGAGGTTCAATGCAACGGTCTTTCACAATGGGGCAGTGTTACACTTGCAGATCAAGGTTATTCCCCATTTGAGATACTTCAATACTACTATGGCAACGACATAAGCATTGTTTCTGATGCAAGTGTTGACGGGGATTTATCCAGCGCGCCACTATTTCCGCTTTCAGTTGGCTCTTCATCAGACAAGGTAAGGGTGCTTCAGTTAAGGTTGAACAGAATTTCAAACAACTATCCTTCCATTCCCAAAATTGCCACAATTGATGGTATTTTTGCCGAGGACACCGAAGCGGCGGTTAAAAAATTTCAAGAAATATTTGGACTTTTGCCCGACGGAATTGTTGGAAGCGCAACTTGGTACACCATCAACAGAATATACAATGCCGTGAAGCGACTTAACGAGCTTGATAGCGAGGGCATTCGGCTTGAAGAAGTGACAAAGCAATATCCGGGCATGTTGATGCTTGGTTCACGTGGGCTGGGGGTAAGTAATTTGCAATATTTTTTAAGCTATCTTTCGCAATTTTACACAAATATACCCCAAACAAGCATTGACGGTGTGTTCGGCAATCAAACAAGAGAGTCGGTTATTGCCGCACAAAAGCTATTTGGTTTAACTCCCGACGGAATTGTTGGCGAGACGACCTGGAATGCCATTTACAACGCATATCGTGGCATTGTTGACACGATTCCTTTAGAATACGTTGAGGGGAACGTTCTTCCCTTTCCCGGTGTGATTCTTCGCATTGGCTCTGACAACGATTCGGTGCTTTTGCTTCAACAGTATATCAACGTAATAGCGGACGTTTTTCCCGAGGTGAATTCCGTTTCGCTAACAGGATATTTCGGTGCGCAAACCGATCGTGCAGTAAAGGCAGTTCAAAATCTTTCCTCCCTTGAGCCAAACGGTGTTGTCGGTGCAATAACTTGGAATGCCACCACCTCACTTTACAGCGATATTATCAACGGTTCTCGGCTTGGAAGCGGTCAGTATCCCGGTTTTGAAATAGGGGGTGAATGATTTGTCACGACAATTTAGCGAAAAAGATGCTATTATCAATTTGCAAACGTATTTGAGGGCGCAGGGGCTTATATATGGGGATGCTATAATTCCTCCAATTGACGGAATTTTTGACACAAAAACCAAAGAGGCATTGATTGACTTTCAAATCAGGAATTCCCTTGAGCCCACGGGGATTGCAGACCGCAAAACATTTGAGCTTTTATATGATCAATATCTTGAAATCATTGAAAATGATGCGCTCCCCAACCCGATAATTCCCTTTCCCTCATATCCAAACAACTACGCAATAAAACGTGGTGACACAAGCTTTCTTGTTGCAGTTGTTCAATATATGCTTGATGAAATAGGCATAATATATAACGTTTTTGATGCCGTTGAAATAAACGGAATTTACAATCCGGCAACGGAAAACACTATTCGCTCTTTTCAAGAAATTAATTCACTTTCACCAACGGGCGAGGTGGATAGAAAAACTTGGAATGCCATTTCAAGAATATACAATCTTTCATTGCATCATATCGACCTTAATTAACTAATCACCTTAAATTCGGTCAAGAATATAGGTGAATTGCAAAACAGAATGGAGTGTTGGTATGGAAAATAAATTTACAGCAAAAGCGCAAAATGCCCTATCCTTCGCCGTTAATCATGCCCAAAATTTTGGGCACACCTATATTGGCAGTGAGCATTTGTTATTGGGACTGATTGAGGAGAAAGAAAGCGTTGCTTCAAGAATGCTTTTTAAAAGGGGTATTACGTTTAACAAAATCAAAAATGACGTTATTTCACAATCCGGCTGCGCAGAAAAAACTCTGCTTTCTTCAAGTGATATTACCCCAAGAGTTCACAAAATAATAGAAAATTCTTTAAAATTGAGTGAGAAAAACAAGCAAGACCTTATCGGAAGCGAGCATTTGCTTTATTCAATTTTGAATGAAGAGGATTGCTTGGCTGTGAGATTGCTTGAGCAAAACGGACTTTACATTCACGAAATGAAGGCAGATATTTTGAATTTTATTCAATTATCCCAAAAAGGCAGGGGGACGGATTCGAAGAAAAAAGACGGCAAAAATCTTAGCATTGATATGTTTGCAAGAAACCTTATCGAAATTGCAAAAGCAGGCAAAAGTGATCCCACGTTTTGCCGTGAGAAAGAAACGGATAGGGTTATTCAAATTCTTTCAAGACGGACAAAAAACAATCCCTGCCTTATCGGTGAGCCGGGTGTGGGCAAAACCGCAGTGGTTGAAGGTCTTGCCCTTCTTATTGCAAAAGGTAACGTTCCACCCTCACTTCAAACAAAAGTCATTTATGCGCTTGACGTTCCGTCACTTATTGCAGGGGCAAAATACAGGGGTGAATTTGAAGAAAGAATGAAGGCGATTATGCAAGAATGCATTCAAAACCCCAATATTATTCTGTTTATAGACGAAATTCACACTATAATCGGCGCAGGTAGTGCCGAGGGGGCGATTGATGCCGCAAATATTTTAAAGCCCGCACTATCCCGTGGTGAAATTCAAATAATAGGTGCGACCACAATAACGGAATATCGCAAGCACATTGAAAGAGATTCTGCACTTGAAAGGCGATTTCAACCCGTTATGGTGAACGAACCCTCTTCACTTGAGGCACAACGGATATTATTTGGACTTAAAGAAAGATATGAAAGCCATCACGGGTTAAGCATTTCTGACGAGGCGATTATCGGTGCGGTTGAGCTTTCACAAAAATATATAAATGACAGATTTTTGCCCGACAAGGCAATCGATCTTATTGACGAGGCGGCGGCTCGAGTTAAAATTAACGAAAGCGCATTCTCTGACGAGTCAAAAAATGCCAAAAGGTTAATTGAAAATCTTCTTGCAAAAAAAGAGAAAGCGATAATCAATAAAAATATTGACGAAGCCAAAGAATATGCCGAGCAAATTAACAAGATAAATTCAAGGTCGAACATTTTGAAAATTTCCAAACCCACCACGGTCACTTATGAGGACGTTGCAAACGTTGTTAAGGATTGGACGGGTGTGCCTGTTAGCAGCTTACTGGAAAGCGAAAGCAACAAATTGATGCTGCTTGAAGAAAGCTTGAAATCACGCATTATTGGGCAAGACAGGGCTATTTCTTTAATTTCGCAATCCATAAAACGTGGCAGAATAGGTATAAAAAATACTGAACAACCCACGGGGTCATTCATCTTTATTGGCCCCAGCGGAGTGGGAAAAACAGAGCTTTGCATTGCCTTGGCGGAAATTCTTTTTGGCTCAAAAAAGGCACTTTTAAGGTTTGATATGTCCGAATATATGGAAAAGCACAGTCTTTCAAAGTTAATTGGAGCGCCCCCCGGGTACGTTGGCTATGGAGAGGGTGGATTGTTGAGCGAAAAGGTTAAGCGAAATCCCTATTCGATAGTTCTTTTTGATGAAATTGAAAAGGCGCACCCCGACATTTTTAATATTTTATTGCAAATTCTTGACGAGGGAGCACTCACAGATGCGCAGGGGCGATATATTAGCTTTAAAAACACTTTAATTGTTATGACCTCAAATCTCGGTTCTAACCAATCAAGTGAGCGAGCATCCCTTGGCTTTTTTAAGGCAGACAACGAAGCTTTTCGTGAAAAAGAACGTGAAAAGAATATTAAAAAGGCACTTGAGAGCACTTTTCGTCCTGAATTTTTGAATAGGATTGACGAGATTATTATTTTTAACAGTTTGGGCAAGGAAGACATTGAAAAAATATGTGATTTGATGCTCAATTCCCTTTATGAGAAAATTCAAAAGTTTGGTATTGAGATAAAATTGGATTCAAGGGCGAAAAATCTTATTATCGAAGAAGCATTTGATGAGCGTTCGGGCGCAAGAAAGCTGCGTGGCGAAATCAGGCGCCTTATTGAAAATCCACTTTCAAGTGAGATACTTGTGGGAAATATCAAAAAAGGTGACGAAATTACTGTAACCGAAGATGAGGGGGAAATTGTTTTTATATAACAAAATATATTCTATGCTAGTCCGTGCAAAAATAAAACAAGCATAGTTCTAAAGAAAAATATCGTTTCATATATTTAACCAAGCGAATTTATGGAGGTTAAATATATGAACGAACATTCAATTTATAAAGATATTGCTCGCAGAACGGGGGGCGACATATATATCGGTGTCGTTGGCCCTGTTAGAAGCGGTAAATCCACATTTATTAAGAGATTTATGGAGTCGATGGTCCTACCCAACATCAAAGAGGGCTATGACAGGGACAGAGCCCGTGACGAGTTGCCACAAAGTGCGGGTGGTAGAACCGTTATGACTACAGAGCCAAAGTTTATTCCCGACAATGCCGTCACCATTGAAATGGGAGAGGGCGAACAAATGCGTGTTAAAATGATTGACTGCGTTGGCTATATCGTTCCCGACGCTCTTGGCACCCTTGAAGAGGGGCAACCACGAATGGTACGCACCCCGTGGAGAGTTGAACCAATGCCCTTTATTGAAGCCGCAGAGCTTGGTACAAAAAAGGTTATCAACGAGCATTCGACCATTGGTATGCTGATTTCAACTGACGGAAGTATTGGTGAAATCCCCCGTGAAAGCTATGTTAATGCAGAAGAAAGAGTTGTTAGCGAGCTGAAGGCGATTGGAAAACCATTTGCTATGATTCTTAATTCTGCAAATCCATCCGATCCCAAATCAATTGCGCTTGCCTATGAATTAGAAGAAAAATATTCTGCTCCCGTTGCTCTTGTAAACTGTCTTGAGCTTGATTCTGAGGACATTAAGAACATTCTTGAAATGGTGCTTTGCGAGTTCCCTATCACTGAAATCAGAGTTAAGCTCCCCGGTTGGATGCAGGCACTTGACGACACACATCCTGTGAAAAAATCCATTTGCGATTGCATTTGCAAATGCGCTCATACTGTGGAAAAGGTGGGCGAAATCAAAAAATCATTCGCTCCGCTTTCGGAAAATGAATTTGTTAGTCGCTTCTCCTTTGACTTGATTGACTACGGCTCGGGAAGTGCCAAAATGTCAATTTTCTGCTCAGAAGAATTATATTTCAAGGTGCTTAGCGAGTTGACGGGCTTCCAAATTGACGGTGAGGAGCAGCTTGTGTATATGCTGAAGGAATATTCCTCCAAGAAGAGCGAATTTGACCGCATTGCAGAGGCACTTGCCGATGCAGAGGCAAAGGGATATGGCATTGTTATGCCCGACGCAAGTGCTTTGACACTTGAAGAGCCGGAAATTGTTAAGCGACAAGGCGGTTACGGTGTTAAATTGCGTGCAAGCGCACAATCCATTCACATGATTAGGGCAAATATTGAAACTGAAATTAATCCCATTGTTGGAAGCGAGGCGCAAAGTGAGGACCTTGTTAAATACATGCTTGAGGAATTTGAAGAAGACCCGAAAAAGATTTGGGAGTCGAATATGTTTGGCAAGTCACTTTATGAGCTTATGAATGAGGGCCTACACACAAAGCTTGACCACATTCCCGAACAATCACGAAACAAGCTTTCAGAAACACTTGAAAGAATTATCAACGAGGGGTCAAACGGACTTATCTGCATCATTTTGTAACAAAAAAAGCACCTGTTTTCAGGTGCTTTTTTGTTAGTCTAAAGAATATATATATTCGATTGCATTTTTTGAAATTATGTCAGAAATGCTCTTTCCTTGTGAGAGTTTTTCACGCACTGCGGTGGAGCTTATCTCTCTTGCTCCCTCATCACAGGGCAAGAAAATCGTTTGCGCATTGGGGTTTTTCTTGAAATTATACTGTGCCATTTCAAATTCATATTGATAGTCCTTATAATCTCTAATTCCCTTGACAATTGCGCATGCGTCAAGGCGCAAAGCGAGTTCCCAAAGCATTCCGTCATCAAAAATAACCTCAACATTTTCAAGGTGGGCAAGGGATAATTTGGCAATTTGTGTTCTTTGCTCACGAGTGAACATATATGTTTTTGCATCATTAATCATTACGGCAACAAAAACCTTGTCAAAAAGCTTGCTTGCTCGCTCAATTATGTTAATGTGACCGATTGTCATTGGGTCAAAGCTGCCGGGTACAACTGCGATTCTCATTTTACGCACCTCTCATTTTAAGCACTGTGATATGCGCAATGCCATGCTTCATTGTTTTAATAATTTCATATTTTTGTAAATTTTTTTCGCTTAAAAAGTCAAATCTGTCGCTTTCGCAAATTATATATGATGTTTCTTTAACAAGTTTTTTTGCAAAAAGAACACTCAAAGCTTCGTTTATAAGTTCACTTGCGTATGGTGGGTCAAGAAAAACTATATCAAATTTTTCGTCGCCATTCTGTCTTTTCAAAAATGATATGGAATCTTCACAAAGTGCAATTGCACCGTCGGTAAGGCGGCTTTTTTGAATATTCTTTTTGATAATATCAAAAGCTCCCCTGCCCTTGTCGACAAGATAGGCATTTTTTGCTCCTCGGCTAAGCGCTTCAAGTCCCATTTGACCTGAGCCCGCAAAAAGATCAAGCACAACTCTGCCCGCTATATCAAATTGAAGCATTGAAAATATGGCTTCTTTAGATCTTTCGCTTGTGGGGCGTGTATCAAGACCTTCTAATGTGTCAAGCTTTATTCCCCTTGCCTTTCCTGTTATAATTCTCATATCAATCTCCGATTTTATAATAATCTATTATCGCCTGTGCATCATTTTGGGTAATTCCCTTTACTTTCACAAGCTCTGTAAAACTTGCATTCTTTATGGCGTTCACTCCACCAAAATGCGCAAGCAACGCCTTGGCTTTGGCTGCGCCAATCCCTTTGATTTTTTCAAGGGATGATTTTTTTATCGTTTTGGATTTTGCGTTGCTCATCTTGGTAACGGTATATCTATGAACCTCTTCTTGAATTCTAAAAATAAGACCATAGACCGCCTGCTCACGAGCAATGCTGATTTCCTCATCCTCGGTGCAGAGCGCACGGGTTTTATGGTAATCGTCCTTAACCATACCAAAAACGGGGATGGAAATTTCCATTTCGTTTAGCACCTCTTTTACTGTGGCGACGTGGGTTTTGCCACCGTCAATCAAAATAAGGTCGGGATATTCGCCCATTGACCCCTTTATATCGCTTAAATGCGAAAGGCGGCGGCGAATTGTTTCTCGCATACAGGCATAATCGTCCGTTCCGTCAACCTCACGAATATTAAAGCTTCTATAGTCACTCTTTTTGGGTTTGCCGTCGATATAAACAACCATACCGCCCGTTTTATGCTCGGAGCCGATATTTGAGATGTCATATGCCTCAATTCTTTCGGGTACGCTTTCAAGCGAAAGTAACTCGGCAAGACGGAAAAGAATTGAATTATCTTTTTCATATTCCTTAACGTATGCCTGTGCCTTTTCTTTAGCATTGGCAAGTATCATATCGCAAAGCTTTTTCATCTCGGCTCTTTGCGGTGTCCAAAGCGTGACCTTTCTGCCACATTTTTCGTTTAAAAAGGCGGAAAGAAGCTCTTTCTCTATCACAACGGAATCGTCAAACACTATCTTTTTGGGAATTGAGTCCGAATGCGAATAATAATCAACTAAAAATGACGTTAATGACGCTTCGTCCAAAATTTTGTCTGCGCCAAACATATAATCGTTCATTCCGTTAAGAAGCCCTTCTCGAACAGAATATATTGCAAGAGATGAGCAAAGCTCGTCCACATAAAGTGCAATAATGTCATATTCTGCATCAGGCGAATCAACAACCTTTTGTCTTTCCCTTATCTTTTCAAGAGCACGAATGGTATCACGACATTTCATAGCCGCCTCGTATTGCTCTGCCTCGCTATAGGCATACATTTGCGTTTCAAGTGTGGTGATTGCCTGCTTTGTGTTCCCCTTAAGAATGTCTGCTGCACACTCTATAAGCTCGTTATATTCCTCTTTTGTAACATGTCCCATACAAACACCGCAGCATTGCTTCATTTGATAATAGAGGCATTCTCTGCCTTTTCCTATATCCTTGGGAAATGAGAGTTTACAACTTGGAATGCCAAGTGTTTTATTTAAAATGGACATAATTCCAAACACGGTGGATGCACCCTGAAATGGTCCGAAATATCTGCCCTTATCAGCAAGACGCTTTCTTGTGAAAACAATTTTGGGATAATCTTCGTTTGTAATTTTTATATATGGATATGACTTTGAATCTTTAAGTCGAATATTATATCTTGGGCTATATTGCTTGATAAGTGAATTTTCAAGCGACAACGCCTCTATTTCAGTATCGCAAAGCACATAATCAAAATCAAAAACCGAAGCCACCATTTTGGCGGTTTTTATATTTTTTTCACTATTTTGGAAGTATTGAGAAACACGATTTTTAAGCTTGGCAGATTTACCAACGTAAATAACCTTGCCGCTTCTATCGCGCATAATGTACACGCCGGGACACAATGGCAAACCGTTAGCTTTTTCAAGTAATTCTGCTTTTGTTGGCATAAAATCACGCTCCTTTCAAATCCCAAAATGGAGTAAAGAGGCGAGGAGAAAACTCCTCGCCGTGCATCTTAAATTAAAAAGCAATTAATAGGGCTGTTCCTCAAAACCCGTGTTGATGAGATCTGTAAGCCCTTCAATAGCAAGCTCTTCATCCTGACCGTCTGCCACAAGCATAATTGTCATGCCCTTAGCAATGCCCAAGGAAAGCACACCCAAAAGGCTTTTTGCATTAACCTTGCGGTCGTCCTTTTCAACCCAAATGGAGCTGCTATACATATTCGCTTTTTGAATAAAGAAAGTTGCAGGTCTTGCATGAAGTCCTATTGCATTTGAGATCTTTACCTCTTTAGTAATCATAGTAACACTCCTAATTTCACTCTACTCAAAAATAAAGCAACAAAAATGTGCATAATTTCTTAAGTATATTATATCAAGTTAAGTAGATAAAATCAAGAAAAAGTATTTGTACGATTGCATAAACTTTTCATAAAAATAAACATTTTTTTAACAATATTGCACATTTTTGCGCAAAATTCATCATTTTTTGTAATCATTTACAATCGAAACTATTCCCAATTTCCCCTCTACATTAGATGATTTGAACAAATATCCTTCGCCAACTGTAATTACAACTCCGCTATCAAGTTTAAACTGGTTTTCAGAAATCAAAGTTCCTTTTACAGATATTTCACCATACAGCAAGTAATCATTTTTTTCAACAACTGCAGTATCAGTATATTCCGTTAAAATTGTTTTTGCAACGTCGCCCTTGAAATTACCCAAGGTAACAAATTCATCTTCAACGTAAATTTCAACCAAATCACCGTTAACCATATATTCTGTTGCAAATGACAATTCTCTTGCGTCAATAGAATATGTAATTGTATATGAAGTGTATTCCTCATCAGACACAACTTTAACTACAAATGCTCTATAAATAATTGAAGTTAAGCACACCAATGCAAGAAGAACGATTAGAGCATCACCGATATTAAACTTGGTTTTTGTTTCTTGTTTCTTAATCATTGTGCTCTCCTTTCACAATGCTTACACAAGTTACATCTTGATAAGCACCGTTAATTGCAATTGTTAAAGCACCGTCAATTTCAACATCAACTCCGTGAATATAAAAGTTAATGCCGTCCTTTGTTTCACATGTGAATTCAAGAACAAGATAACATTCGCTTGAATAACTGAAGGTTTTTTTAGCATCCCCTTCTTCATTCACAGCATTTGGCTCGTCAGGTGTGACGGTGTTAGTTACCTCGGTTTCTTTTTCTTTACATTCGCCATTGTTTTCTATAACTTGAACGATTTTAGCATCAAACAACTTATCTCCACATTTAATTTGAGTTGTGTTGCCCGCTATCAATCTATATCCTTCGGGCAAGTCGCTCATGGAGTTAAACTGAGTTGCGTCTTTAGTATTCTCGTCTTCAAACTCACAAGAATAATCAAAACGCACGTTAACCATTATATTCTCTTTTGTTGCTTCATTTGTATCGGTTATATGAATTAATATATCCGGACCTGTATATTTGTCGGACATAAGAAACGTTATAAATATAACCACCAAAAACAAAACAAACACCAATATCAAAGCGTCGATAATATTATATTTTCCCTGTTCGATCTTTTTATCTTTATTTTTCATAAAAACCCTCCCGATCAACCAACTTCAATATCGACGCTTCGCATATTGTTAGCGATTTTTGCAGATTCAAGCTCTGCTTCGCTAATCTTTGTTAATGCGATTGTTAAAGCGATAATGATCCAAGACATAAGGAACACACGGTGATTATACCAAACGTGATCTACAAAGCCCATTACGCAAACACCAAAAATACTTGCATAACCGCCACAAATCATTGTTCTTGTTCGGCTCTTTTGGTTTCTTTCTTTAACAGTTGAGAAGCATTTTTGAAGATATGCCACCAAAATTATAGCAAAAACTAAAAGTCCAACAATGCCAAGCTCAAGGAAAATTTGCAAATACAAGCTATGGGAGTGCGCTGCCCACAATAAATCAGGTGTGGCGTGATTAAAGAATGCTGTTCTAAAGGCACTTTCACCAACGCCTATTCCCGTTAACCAGTTAGCAGATATAATTTTCCAAGTTTCCTCCCAAATAATCGGTCTGAATGCCATTGAAGTATCTGGGTTATTAAAGTTAAAAATACTGATAAATCTGCTTATAATAGGATTTTCAAAGTCAATAAATGCAACTAACTTTTGATAAAGCAATATAAACGTGGGAGTTAATGCGCCACCAAAAATGAATATCCAAATTGATCTGAAGTTATACATGAGCAAGAATACCATAGTTGCCGCTATCATACCGACCCACGTTCCTCGTGACCAAGTCATAATTGAGCAGATTATAATTGAACAAAGTGCTAAAAAATAATAAAGCTTAACCTTTCTCTTTCTTGAAACCTTAAACTGTGCAAGTGCAATCGGGTATACAAGAAGAAGATATACGCCAAGAGTGTTGGGGTTGCCAAGCAACGAGCTGACTCTTGATGTGATATATGGGAATTTCTCAACTGACAATATCGAAGCAAGGTCTTTTGTTCCTCTGAACAAAACACCCTCTGCAATTCCAATTAAAGCCACCACAGAACCGATAGTTACTATTGCTTTAAAGCCCCTATATATGCCCGCTTTTTTAACGTACATATTAACTATAAGGAAATACATGCACAAAAAGGCAATGTATATGTCTGCAGATTTCCAAGAGCCCTCGCCCTTTGAGAATATACCGCTAAAGAACAAAAGCAAGCCCATTGTCAATATCAAAACGTCGAATACTTCAAATCTGAGGACTCGTTTTCCACGCAAAAACTTGGCTAAAAATCCCACCATACAGAATGAAATAAAAATCAACGTGAATGTGGTTGGATTATTGAGTAATGTTGCAAAAGGAATTAACACAATCAACATTAAAACACCAATTTCAGGAAAAGCCACGATAACCAACAATGAAATTATTAATGCTATAAGTCCCAACATTAACAACACGTCAAAGAAGAAGGTTAAAAGTCCCAAGCATATTGACAAGAATGCTACAACAAAATAGCTACCCTCGGATGCTGAGTCGTTTCTTTCAAAGATAGTTGCGTTAAGATTTAACACATTTGTTATAATATATCTTGACAATTTGTGTGAAAGCAACGTTTCGCCGAATTCACGCTTTGACAAAATGTATATAAATGATATGAAAAGCATTATTGCGGCAATTATAAAGTTTCTTACTTCATATTCAAGAGTTGTTGTATTGGCATACAATTTTGCAATTGATGCAATTCCTGTTGCCAATGCGAAAAAGAACACGCCTGCGCCAACAACCTTTAGCTTATAATGTATTATTTTCCTTGATAAAATGGACATTCTATGGTTGGTATATCCTTGCTCATAAACACGAATTATGCGTGAATTTGTGCGTGATTTTTTATTTAACGCTGTAATTTTGCGATAAATATATCCATTTTTCCATTTTTCATTAACCTTTGTATAAAGGTCTGAGAAAAAATATCTCAAAAAACTGTATTTTATAAGCTTTAAGAAAAAGTCTGAAATCGAGAACAAAAATGCTGTTATAAGACCAGGTCCTTTTTTTCTTGGCTTATTTATTTTGTGAAATTGTTTTTTCTTTTTTGGTGATATATTATTTTTATTTTCTTCGTGAAGATTTTTCTTTTTCTTTCTACTCAAGATATTCTCTCCCCTCTAAATTAGTAATCTAACAAATCAGGTCTTTTTTGCTTTGTTATTTCAATTGAACGCTCGGTGCGCCATTTATCTATTTCTGCGTGATTGCCCGAAATTAGCACGTCCGGAACTTTTTTACCGTGGAATTCATAGGGACGTGTATATTGCGGATATTCAAGTCGTCCACAAGAGATGCTTTCGTCCTCATAGCATTTTTTATCTGCCAAAACTCCGTCTTGAAGACGTGAAACGCAATCCACAAGCACGCATGCGGGTAATTCACCGCCCGTGAGGACGTAATCGCCAATGGAAATTTCTTCGTCAACAATTTCCTCAAGCACACGGGTGTCAATTCCCTCATAATGACCGCAAAGAATGATGAGATTATCATACTCTGCAAGCTCCTGCGCCTTGCTTTGAGTTAAAACCCTGCCCTGTGGGCTCATATAAATCACCTTGGATTTTGCATTTTCGCCAAGCTCTTCTTTAACTTGATTTTTAACAAATTCATAGCAATCGTAAACAGGTGGTGCCATCATAAGCATACCAAAACCGCCACCATAGGGTGTATCGTCAACCTTTTTATGCTTGTTATTAGCAAAATCACGAATATTATGTGCATAAACGGAAACATATCCCGCCTTTTGTGCACGTCCTATTATGCTCTCTCCCAAAACCGAAGAAACAAGTTCGGGAAAAAGCGTCATTATATCAAATCTCATAATTAATCTAACATTCCTTCAATAAGTGATACGAATATTCCCTTTTCCAAATCCACTTCTTTGATAAATTCGGGGACTGCGGGAATGAGCTTTTTGCCGTTTTTAGTGTTTATTTCGTAAAGGTCGCTTGCACCGAGATTCAACACATCCAAAAGTGTTCCGATTTTTTCGCCACTTGCAAGATCGATTACGTCAAGTCCAATTATGTCGGCAATAAAATATGCGTCCTCATCAATAGAAATATCATCACGATCGGCATAAACCACTGTACCCTTAAGTGTTATGGCCGTGTCGATATCGCTTATTCCGTCAAGTTCAAAAAGCACAAACTGTTTGAAAATTGATGCCTTTTTCACCTTGTGACATTTATATTCTGTTCCATTTTTAAGATACACCTTTTTCAAGGACGCAAGGTCCTGTGGAGTGTCGCACCAGGATTCAAGCTTCAATCCACCACGCACACCGTGTGTATTAATTATTCTTCCACATTCAAGAAAATTTGATTTTGCCATTGTTAAATCAGCCAAAAAGCTTTCCTTTCTGCAAATTTACATACTTATTTAGTATAGTATATCACAAAATTCATATTTTTGCAAGAAAATCATTATTTTTTTATTTATTTTTCAAAAAAATGGAAAATACTATTGAAAAAAAGGAAAAAATAATGTATAATGATAAAGTTGAATAAATTAAACCATTTTAGGAGGTAAATGAAATGATATTATCACTTCTTATGCTTGGAGGTATGTTCCTTGCAATGTACTTCATTACAATCAAGCCCCAGAAAAAGGCTGAACAGGAAGCTAAAAACATGAGAGATAATCTTCAGATCGGTGATGAAATCACAACAGTTGGCGGTATTATTGGTAGAATCGTTAGCATTAAAGATGAAACTTGCGTTATTGAAACAACTAAAAACGGTACAAAAATTCGTATCCTTAAAACAGCTGTTCGTAACGTTGACGTTAAGGCAGAAGATGCTCAGTAATCATTGAAATAAAAAACAACGCTGAAATATCAGCGTTGTTTTTTTGTTTGTAAATACTAACAAATTGCGATTTAGTGGGGAGAAGATAGTTGAGAAAAGATTTAGGGGGATTTTGAAAAATCCCCCTATAACCCCAAAACTTTTAAATCGGCTTTTGAAAATAAATTCCGCGCAAA
Organism: Eubacteriales bacterium; assembly: GCA_045635885.1. Classification (GTDB taxonomy): domain Bacteria; phylum Bacillota; class Clostridia; order Oscillospirales; family CAG-272; genus RGIG4608. The sequence goes on from JAZTWO010000045.1 coordinate 14,640, forward strand.
TCGTTCCAATAAATTGGAACATAACTATTTTGCTCATACATTCGCAAAATCTGTGATTTGCTACTAAAAGCGTTGCCATTTTGCTATCAAAAACTCTATGTGCAGAGTAGCAAGGCGCGGTTTTTGTTGCATTTATGCAACAAAAACGAGTGTGACGAGCGCGAAGAAGTGAGTCACGCGCATTGCGCAAAATTTGTTTACCATAACACGATTAAAAGTTTTTTGCGAGCTTTTTTTCAAAAAAGCGAAAAGTTTATCTTTGTAACTTCCCCGATAAATCAAACTTTAACTTTTCATATTTCCGTCACTTTTAGCATAAATTTAATAAAAAACCACAGATTTGGAGGAAAATATGAAAAATCAAAGAATGGTTCATAAGTCGGTTAGAAAAAGTACAATAAAAAGGGACACCCCCATGGACAGAACCTTAAAATCGTCATTTATTGGTATACTTGCAACCGTGGGCATTGGTTTGGCTTTGATGTTTGCCAGTACCGCCGCCGCACTACTAACCGACGATCCCACAGCATTTGTTGATCCGATTGGTTACATTTTGCCCTTTGTTTGCGCATTTTTAGGCGGATTTGTTTGCTCAAAGCTAAACAAAAGCTCACCGTATCTTGTCAGCTTTATTTGTGGGGGCGCAACAGTCCTAATCATACTTGCGGCATCATTTTTAGTGCCACCTTCACTTTCAACAGGAAGCAACATAGGGGCACGCCTGCTATTTAACCTGCTAACTCTTGCCACCTTTCCGATTGGTACACTGATTAGCATAAAAGCATCAAAGAGCAACAAGCCAAAACGCAAAAGAAGATAAAAAAGCACCCAATGGGGTGCTTTTATTAAAGTTTGTATATCTTTGTTGCGTTTTGAAATGTGATTTCTGCAATTTCTTCGGGGGTTTTGCCAAAAACAGAGGCAATCATTCCAACTGTATATTCAAGGTTGCCCGAATGGTTCATCTTGCCACGGTTGGGGTGTGGTGCAAGGTAGGGAGCATCCGTTTCAATAAGCAATTTATCAAGCGGAATGCTTGCAAGCACCTCACGAACTCGGCTTGCGTTTTTAAAGGTCACAACACCCGAAAACGAGATGTACCATCCCCTTTTTATAAGCTCCCGTGCCATCTCACTTGAACCGCTATAGCTATGGAAAATGCCCTTTACCTTGGGATATTTGATTGCCATTTCAAAGCAATCGCCGTGCGCTTCTCTATCGTGAATTATTACGGGAAGGTCATATCTTTCTGCCATTTGCATCTGCTTTTCAAACACATATCTCTGCTTTGACTTTACCTCATCAGTAAGGTTTTCAAGATGATAATCAAATCCGATTTCGCCTATGGCAACTATTTTGTTTTGCTTGCGACCTTCTTCGTTTGATACGCTCGCTTCAATTTCTTCTAAAGCCGCATCAACGTCGTCAATATAGAGGCAGTCCTCAGGATGAATGCCCGACGAAACGTACATTTTTTCGTATTTTTTCGCCTGCTCGATACATTCCTTGAGATTTTCAGGATTGGTTGCAATATTCACTATCGCACCAACGTTCTCGCTGAATATCTTTCTAAGAAGCGCATCCGCACCACCCTCATATTCGTTAAACCACGCATCAAAATAATGCGCGTGTGAATCAAAATATTTCATATTTTCACCTTGTCCATTATTTCAAAT
>JAZTWO010000046.1:0-29904 GCA_045635885.1 Eubacteriales bacterium
TCCAGCCCATGCCAATGGATCTAATGGGTTAATTACAACCTCTACAACACTTACTCCTAATGAAAACAAATCAAATACAGTTTCAATCCAATGCCCACTCGGATCGCAGTAGTTTACAGGATCGTTGTAACAATAACAGTAAAGATTAAGACCGTTTACATTTTCGGGGTCAAGATATGCGGTATTATCGGGGGAAATGAATCTTCTCCATTCGGGGGAATAGTAACGTGCATTGAGGAAGTACAAACCGCTTTCTTGGTCGTAGTAGTAGCCTCTATAACGGAAAGAGTTTGCGTTGGCAATAGCATAGTTAGAGGGAGCCACGATATTACATTTGCCGTAAGCATCATAAGCATATTCAACTACTTTGGAACCACTTGTATCGTAAATGCCTATAATATCACCCTGAAGGTTGCGATGATAGTAGTAAGAGTTTTTAGTGCGTTAGTATTTTCTGCCTTGACATTATTATCTTAACATAATTATACACGCACCTAAAAATTTTGTCAAGTGGGTTATTGGGTTCTGTTTTTGGATGGCGTTAAACAATTTGAATTGCGGAGAGTGGCAGGAAAGAATTACAAGTGGAGTGCAAGTTCGGGGTGAAAAATGGCGGTTGTAGTGGAAGCTTTTGCGTTTTATATTGACTTTTTTTATGGTTAGTGTTACAATATATAAAAATCCCGACGGGGTTACGTGAAAGAAGAACAAATATGAAGAAAATTTTGTTTGTTTTAGTTATTTTTGTTGCGTTTGCTTGTGTTTTGTCATCTTGTGGAAAAGACAAAACAACATCGACGCGTCCGACGGTTACTGAACCGCCAGTTCATGAACACATTGATGAAGTTATTCCTGCAGTTGAGTCAACTTGTACGCAAATGGGCTTGACCGAGGGAGTAAAATGCTCTGATTGTGGTGAAATTTTGGTGGAACAAGAGGCATTGCCCCTTGCTTCTCATACCGAAGAAATTATACCCACAGTTGAGTCAAGTTGCGCCGAGCACGGACTTACTGAAGGCAAAAAGTGTTCTGCCTGCGGTACAATTTTAGTTGAACAGGTGGAAGCGCCCCTTAAAGCGCATAGCGAAGAGATAATTCCTGGAGTTGAGTCAACTTGCACTAAAACAGGTTTTACAGAGGGCAAAAAGTGTTCCGCTTGTGGCGAAATCCTTGTTGCACAGAAGGAAGCGCCTCTTAAGGAGCATACATATGACAATGATGCAGACTTGAATTGTAATGTTTGTAATTACAAGAGAGCTTGCAAGCACGTGAACACAAAGGTTCTTGCGTTTGTGGATGCAACTTGCACTTCAACAGGCCTTACCGAGGGTAAGCAGTGTACTGTTTGTAATGAAATTCTTGTTGCGCAGAATGTTATTTCTGTTAAGGCGCATACTGAAGTAGTTGATGCGGCAGTTGAGTCCACTTGCACTGCAACAGGTCTTACCGAAGGCAAGCATTGTTCAGTTTGTGGCACAGTTTTGGTAGCACAGACGGTTGTGTCTATTAAGGCGCATACTGAGGCGGTTGATGCGGCGGTTGAGTCCACCTGCACCGCAACAGGACTTACCGAAGGCAAGCATTGTTCAGTTTGTGGCACAGTTTTGGTAGCGCAGATGGTTGTGTCTGCAAAAGGACACTCCGAAACTGATTGGATAGTTGACGTTGAGCCAACTACGACAACCGAGGGTTCAAAGCACACCGAATGTACTGTTTGTGGTGTTACTGTTAAAACTGAAACGATTGAAAAATCGCCTGTATCCGAAGGGCTTGAATTTACACTTAATAGCGACGAAAAGAGCTATTATGTATCTGGTATTGGTGATTGCATAGATACTAATATTATTATTCCCGATACTTATAAGGGTTTGCCTGTGACGAGTATTGGTTATCAGGCATTCCGAAATTGCAGTTCGATTACAAGTGTATCAATTCCTGATTCTGTGACGAGTATTGGTTATCAGGCATTCCAAAATTGCAGTTCGATTACAAGTGTAATAATTCCTGATTCTGTGACGAAAATTGATACTTATGCATTCTATAATTGCACATCGCTTACAAGCATAGAAATCCCCGATTCCGTGACAAGTATTGGTAATTATGCATTCCAAGGTTGCTCATCTATAACAAGTATAAACCTTCCTAAAGGTGTTACAAATATTGGAAGTTATGTATTCTATGGTTGCACATCGCTTGCGAATATAGAATTTTCAGATTCCGTGACTAGTATTGGAGATTATGCGTTTGGCAAATGCACATCGCTCACAAGTATAGTTATTCCTTTCTCTTTGACAAGTATTGGCGGAAGTGCATTTTATAATTGTACATCTCTTACAATTTATTGCGAGTCATATTGGGCACCGAGTGGATGGAGTTATTCTTGGAACACTTCAAAGTGTCCTGTGGTTTGGGGATATAATGATGTTCCGGGTGCTGAAAAACTTAAATTAACTCTTAATTCAGACGGAGAAAGCTATTATGTATCTGGTATTGGCGCTTGCACTGATGCTGATATAGTAATTCCCGACACGTTTAGAGGTTTGCCTGTTACAAAGATTGGTGATGAGGCATTTAGAAATTGCAATACAATTGTAAGCGTAACAATACCGGATTCTATAACAACAATTGGTAATGGAGCGTTCGAAAATTGCGAATCACTTAAAAATGTAACAATTCCAAATTCTGTGACATATATTAGTGATTATGCATTCTATTATTGTAAATCACTTACAAATGTAACAATTCCCACTTCTGTGAAGAGTATTGGAGTAGGTACATTTATGGGTTGCACATCTCTTGCAAGTGTAGACATTCCAGATTCTGTTGAAATAATTGATTACAAGGCATTTGAAGGTTGCTCTTCACTTGCGAAGGTAACTATTGGTAGCTCAGTATCATATATTGACGTTCTTGCTTTTAGAATGTGTGATTCTCTTGCAAGCATTGAAGTTAGCAAAAATAACGAATATTACGCATCTGTTGATGGTAATCTTTACGATAAAAACGTTACTACACTTATTCAATATGCTATTGGTCAAGATACTAAAACACTTGTAATTCCTAATACTGTAACAACTATTGGAGAATATTCATTTTATGAAGCTGATTCGCTTGTGAATGTTATAATGCCGGATTCTCTTACTTATATTGGATATTTTGCATTCTACGGTTGTATTTCTCTTGAAAGTGTTAATATACCTCGTTATGTAGAAAGTATTGCTGATTCATTTGTAGAGTGTAATTCACTTGAAAATATAGTTGTGGATAGTGAAAATCAGAACTATTGCTCTATTGACGGAAATCTTTATAGCAAGGATGGAAAAATATTTATTAAGTATGCTGCGGGCAAGAAGAATGATACATTTGTTATTCCCGATACAGTAACCGAGATTGCCGGTAATGCATTTAGATATGCTACACTCCTTAAAACTGTAATTATTCCCGATTCTGTTACTACTGTTGGTTCCTTAGCATTCTATGGTTGCGGTGAATTAACAATTTACTGTGAAGCAGAATCAAGACCAAGCGGTTGGGATTCTTATTGGAACTTTCATAATTCTCCTGTAGTTTGGGGTTACAAGGGTGAATAATTGAATAAAGTTAACGGCGAGTCGATTTGGCTCGCCGTTTAGTTGTGGTGCATAAATTGGGATTTAGCGGTAAAGACGGGCGATTCGTGAATCGCCCCTACGGAAGTTAGTTTGCGTTTGGAACGGACTGGCGTCCTCAACGGTCCGCTATTCACATAAACTATCTTCCCGACAAATCAAACTTGAATTAATAATGTTGGCGCAGGGGATTACTATACGACGAGATTGATTTAAAATCAAGATTTTCCCTTATATTACTTGACATATTTGGGGTGATGGGGTATAATAAGAACATAAAATGAGGTACTTTATACCTTAAATACTTTTTTGCGAGGCTGCTTATGAACGAGGCAAGAATTAAGGAACTTAAAAACATTGCAAATGACGTCAGAATTGGTATTGTTGATGCTACTCATGCCGCAAAGTGTGGGCATCCCGGTGGATCGCTTTCAATTGCTGATATTTTGACATATTTATATTTTGAGAAGATGAACGTTGATCCTGCAAATCCCAAGATGGAGAACAGGGACAGATTTGTTCTTTCTAAAGGACACACAGCACCCGGTCTTTATGCAACTTTGGCACACAGAGGATTTTTCCCTGTGGAAGACCTTTTGACATTGAGAAAAATTGATTCATATCTTCAGGGACATCCCGATATGAACAAGGTTCCCGGTGTGGACATGTCAACCGGTTCTTTGGGACTTGGTATTTCCACTGCTTGCGGTATGGCGCTTGCGGGCAAAATTGACAACAAGGATTATCGTGTTTACACAATTATTGGTGACGGCGAAAGTGAAGAAGGTCAGGTTTGGGAGGCGGCTATGTTTGCTTCTCACTACAAGCTTGACAATCTTTGCGTTATTCTTGACCTTAACGGACTTCAGATTGACGGTCCAATCACCGAGGTTATGAATCCCACTCCTCACGACAAGAAATTTGAGGCGTTTGGATTCCACGTTATTACAATCAACGGTCACGATTTTAACGAAATTGAAGCGGCTTTTGCAGAGGCAGAGGCGACAAAGGGTCAACCCACGGTTATTATTGCAAAGACAACCAAGGGCAAGGACGTTTCGTTTATGGAAAATTCGGTTAACTGGCACGGTGCTGCTCCCAACGACGAGCAACACGCACTTGCTGTTGCCGAGCTTAAGACAAGATACATTTAAGGAGGGCGAAACAATGGCAGACGTTAAGAAAATAGCAACGAGAGAAGCTTACGGAAACGCACTTTGCTCTCTTGCTCCCAAATATGATTTTGTAGTGCTTGATGCCGATCTTGCGGCAGCTACAAAGACAGGTATGTTCAAAAAAGCATATCCCGATAGATTTTTTGACTGTGGTATTGCAGAGGGAAATATGATGAGTGTTGCGGCAGGTATTGCCTCAACAGGAAAGCCCGTTTTTGCGTCAAGCTTTGCTATGTTCGCTTCAGGACGTGCTTTTGAGCAGGTGAGAAACTCCATTGGTTATCCCCATCTCAATGTAAAAATTGGCGCTACTCACGGCGGTATTTCCGTTGGTGAGGATGGTGCGACTCATCAATGCAACGAGGATTTTGCGCTTATGCGTTCTATTCCCGGTATGGTGATTATCAATCCCTGTGATGCGGTTGAAGCAAGAGCTGCGGTTGAAGCATCACTTTTGCACAATGGTCCTGTGTATATGCGATTTGGCAGATATGCGCTCCCAATTCTCAATGGAGATGATTATAAATTTGAACTTGGCAAGGGTGTTTTGATGGCTGACGGTAGCGATGTGACCCTTGTTGGCACGGGCTTTATGGTTAGCACTTGTCTTGAAGCAAGAGAAATTTTGGCTCAAGAGGGAATTAGTGCAAGAGTTATCAATATTCACACAATCAAGCCCATTGATAAGGATATTCTTGTTAAGGCGGCAAAGGAAACAGGCGCACTTGTTACCGCAGAGGAACATACAATTTGCGGTGGTCTTGGTTCTGCAGTTGCAGAGGTTTTGGTTGAGAATTGTCCTGTTCCCATGGCAAGAGTTGGCGTTGAGGACACGTTTGGTCGCTCCGGTACTGTTCCTGCGCTTATGGAATATTACGGTCTTACTGCCGAGAATATTGCTAAAAAGGCGAAGGAAGTTATTAGTAAGAAATAAGTTAGTTTGATAATAATTGAGGTCAAAAATGCGTTATTTTAAGAACAAATTTTTCTTAATATGTTTAACCGTGGCACTTTGCTTGACGGTTTTTTCCGTCGTGCTTTCTGCTTCGGGACACGCATGGTTCTTAAAGGATGCAATTAACGTTATCTCCACTCCGTTTAGGTCAGCGTTTAATTATTGTGCCGATGGCATTCAAGGTTTTGTTGATTATTTTACTGAATTTGATCGCATTTCCAAGGAGAATGAGGAGCTTAGAAAGGAAAATGAAGAGTTGAAAAATCTTCAATCCGATCTTGAGGTTTTGAAAGAGGAGAATGCTTGGCTTCGTGATTTTCTTGACGTTGACAATCACAATATTTCATTTGATTTAACCGACGCAACGGTTATAGGTAAAAATTCAGGTTCTTCACACAATACCCTTACATTAAACAAGGGCTCACTTCACGGAATTGAAGTGGGAATGGTTGTTATTACAGGAGAGGGACTTGTGGGAAGAATAACTGAGGTGGGACTCACCACAAGTGAAGTCCTTTGCGTTATAGACGTTTCTTCGTCAGTGGGTGCAATGGTAGAACGCTCTGCTATGATAGGCATTATCGAGGGCTATTATAAGTCAAACTGTCGCTTCCTTTACACAACGGGCTTTAACGATATAAGCGATATTGCACTTGGTGACAGTATTATAAGCAGCGGCAAGGGAAGTATCTATCCCTATGGCATAAAAATAGGTACGGTTACGGAAATTACACTTGATGATGCAAGTCGTTCTGTTGTTGCAACTATTAAGCCAGCGGTTGACTTTAACACTATTGGCAGAGTTATGATTATTAAATCTTTTAAGGTAGAATAAATGAAAAAATCCGAGAAAAAAGAAAGAATTGCGCAGATTATTGTCGAGCTTAAAAAGATATATCCCGAAGCCGTTTGTGCCCTTGAGTTTGATGGTGAACCTTGGAAGCTTCTTGTTATGGGTCGCCTTTCTGCTCAATGCACAGATGCTCGTGTGAACATAGTTTGCAGGGAGCTTTTTGCCCGCTTTCCCACATGTGAGGATTTGGCTAATGCTACCTATGAAGAAATTGAGGATATAATTCGTCCCTGCGGTCTTTTCAGAACAAAGGCGCAGAGCATTAAGGATGCTTGCAGAATGCTTGTTGATGAATATGACGGTAATCTTCCCGATACAATGGAAGAGCTTTTAAAATTTCCTGGAGTTGGACGAAAAATTGCAAATCTTTTGCTTGGTGATATTTTTCACAAGCCCGCAATAGTGGCAGATACGCATATGATAAGAATTTGTGGCAGATTTGGTATGTATCCACAAAAGTTAAAAGACCCACACAAAGTGGAAATTATTATGTCAGAGCTTGTTGATGCAGAAGAGCAGAGTGATCTTTGCCACAGAATAGTTCAGTTTGGAAGGGACGTATGCTCGGCTCGTGCGCCGAAATGCTCTGAATGTCCTATTTCTCATCTTTGCGAGAATGGAAGGAGTAAATGATGTTTGAAAGCAATATAACCCTTATTGGAATGCCGGGCGCAGGTAAAAGCACGGTTGGAATTGTTCTTGCAAAGTTGCTTTGCAAAACATTTATTGATGCGGATCTTGTTATTCAAAATAATGAAGGCAAAAGATTGCATAAAATTATTGACGAAATAGGTAACGACAATTTTTTGAAGCTTGAAAATGATACTTTGGCTTCTCTTAAGGTACATAATTCCATCATTTCAACGGGTGGAAGCGCAATTTTTGGAAAAGAAGCAATGCAACATCTTAAAAAGACCTCAACCGTTGTCTATTTAAGAGTGCCTTATGAGGACATTGAAAAGCGTTTGAAGAGCTTAAAACGCAGGGGCGTTGTTTTTGAAGAGGGTCAAACATTGCGTGATATATATGATATTCGCACACCTCTTTATGAAAAATATGCCGATATAATTATTGATTGCAACAATGAAACTGATATTCAATCAACTGTGACAAAAATTGCAGATTTATTTGAAAAATGAGCAATAAAAACTTGTTTGTGCTTTGGTGAAAATGCACAAATAGCGTGTGTTGAATTTATTGTTTTTGTATAAAGGGGAAAATCGTTCTAAAACCCTTTGACAAATGAAAAAAAACAGTATATAATATACAAGTAAAAAATAAATTTCATAAGGAGAAGCACGATGAACAAGGTAATTTGCAAGGTTACATATGATACAGAAGTAGATACTCTCGTAAAGAAGGTTACTTTTGGTTACTATGGTGATCCCGCTGGTTATGAAGAAATCCTTTTCGTAACAGCAAAGGGCAACTACTATCTCTATGGCAACGGCGGTGAAGAATCCGTTTACGCTACAGAGAGCATCAAGAGAATGAGCAAGGCAAACGCTGAAGCTTGGCTTGAAGCAAACAAATAATAAAAATAATTGGGGAGCTTGATGCTCCCCAATATGCACCAATGGCGGAATTGGCAGACGCGCTAGACTTAGGATCTAGTGTCCCCGACGTGAAGGTTCAAGTCCTTTTTGGTGCACCAAAAATCAGAAGAGAGGGCTTGTCCCTCTTTTTTTGCTTTTATACAGATTGTTTTGGCGCATCCTGAATATAGTGTTTATATTTCTATTTTTTATTTGACTATTTACATATTTATGTAACAATTACATTTACAGTTAAATAATCATTTTTGCAACAAACCCAAAAGCAATTTCGGGTTTGTTGCTTTTATTTTTTTGTTTTCTATTTACATATAAAAAACAATGTGATATAATGTAAAAAAATGATATGGAGGGATTATTTATGACAAAATTTTTATCCTTGTTGTTGATTTTTGTAATGGTATTTTCACTCGCATCCTGTGGATTTGTGGGCGGAAATGATACAACAACTACAACTACCACACAATTGCCAACAACACAAACAACCACCACAACTACAAAACCCAATCCCGGTGTTGAAAAGCTATATAATGCTTTTACACCTGCAGAAAAGAAACTTTTTGAGGATTGTTTTGGTTTTGTAATTCCTTTTATTGCCAATAACGAATATTATGTTGAAGAATATAGTTATGACTATGAAGACGGAAGTACGGAAATAGGTATTAATTTCTATACTTATGGAAACACTCAAGAAGAGTTTGATGAATATAAATCCGTTATTGATTCATCATATACTTTTGACACTTCCTATGAGGATGATTATGGGGACACTTGGTATGGCTATATTGCTGAAGATGATGTTTTCGTTGACGTAGCATATTATCATTACGAAGGCAACTATGTAGTTGACGTTTATGTATATTTCTTTACTGCAACAAGCGGTGGTGACTCTGGAAGCACGGGTACTCAACACACTTACAGTGATTTTACATCAAGTGAAAAATCGTTGTTTAATCAGGTTGTGGGTGAGGTAATTCCGTTTATTCCTAATGACGAATATTACATTGAAGAATATGACGACGGTACATACAAGGGATTGAACTTCTATGCATTTGGAAATACACAGGCAGAATTTGATGCATATAAAAAACAAATAGCATCAAGTTATACATATGATGGCTCTGAAGCTGATGAATATGGGGATTTGTGGTATTATTACACAACAACCAAAGGCAACTATTTTGACATTTCGTTCTACTATTACGAAGGTGATTATATAGTTGATATATATGTATATTATGATGCTTCAATTGGTGGCGAAAACTCCGGAAGTGGTTCTGACTCTGGAAATGATTCGACTGATGACGTTATATATGATGACCTTTTCACAAATGAGGGTGCAGGTCTTCCAGAAGGCACAAACGGTGTATTTGATGTTGACTTTAGAAAAGCAGACAAATTTAAGAACGTAACCGAATTGTCAGATTATTTTGGCGGTTGCCCCACAACAGGTTCTCCTGCAGTTCTTGTAATTCCTGTTGAATTTAAGGACGTTACCGCACAAAGCAAGGGATATTCAACAGATGTTCTTAAAAATGCATTTGAAAAGGGCGGAGAAGTTGATTACTATTCCGTTTATGATTACTATTTTATTTCAAGCTATGGTCAGCTCACACTTGATATAACTGTTCTTGACGAGTGGTTCTGTCCCCAGTATGATAGCTTATATTATTATGAAGCAACCTACAATCAAGACGGTGAAGAAGTGATGATAGGCGATCAGCTTATTATAGACGAAGCACTTGATTATCTTGATGATTTTATGGACCTTTCACAGTTTGACTCTGATAATAACGGAATAATTGACTCAATTGTTCTTGTCAATACTCTTGAAGTCGGGGAAGAAGATTTTTATTGGGCATATAGATATTGGAACCATTATTTTGATGAAAACGGTGATTATTACGTATATGATGGTGTAAGAGCAAACGACTACATTTGGGCACCATATCAGTTCATTTATGAAACATTCGATGAAGAGGGAAATGTTATTTATGATGAAAATGTAAGAGAAACATACACCTTTATTCACGAATTTGGCCACGTTCTCGGTGCGGATGATTATTACGATTATGCAAACATTAATTCACCTCTTGACGGGTCCGACATTATGGATTATATGACAGGTGACCACAATGCGTATACAAAATTCAATTTTGGTTGGCTTGCAACATCTCGCCTTGTTGTAACTGATAGCAGTGTAACTCTTACTCTTGAGGATTTCTCAAAGAACGGTGACACAATTATTATTGCAAACAACTGGGATGAAAAGCTTGGTGTATATCAGGAATATTACGTTCTTGTGTACTATACCAACAACGTATTGAATGCAGGTGATTATTACGGATATTTTGGCCGTGACGGTGTTGTCGTTTACCATGTAAATTCTTCAATCGCTATGATGGATTATATGGGTGAGGATTATTACTTTATTTGCAACTCAAACACAGATGATTCTTACGAAGACGGATACGGAACAGAAGATAATCTTATTGAATTTGTAAAGTCTGCAAATGACACGTTTACATATATTGAAGGAGATACACTTCCTTTAAGTGTTGTGCTTGATAACGGTGAAGAACTTGCATTTACATTTGTTGTTGATGAGATTACAAGCGAATATGCAACAATTACATTTACAGCAAAATAATCAATTTGAAATCCGCAGGGAACTGCGGATTTCTTTTTTTGAAAAAAAGAAATATTTTTGTCAAAAAGGTCTTGAAAAAAGTATAAATGTGTGTTATAATGATACGGTTAAAAATTTAAAGAAAATATATGCCAAAATCATATATGACTTATCCAGAGTGGTGGAGGGACGTGCCCTGTGAAACCACAGCAACCTACCTTGCGGCAAGGTGCTAATTCCCGAGAGATGAGATGTTTTTTCGTGTCCTCGGTGCGCCGGGGCTTTTTTAGTGCTTGTTTTTTCGGTTTTTATGATTTTGGTGTTAAAAGAAAGGAATTTTAAAATGAAGAAAGTATTGTTTACTTCTGAGTCCGTTACTGAAGGACATCCCGACAAAATCTGCGACAAAATTTCTGACGCAGTTCTTGACGCACTTCTTGCACAGGACCCCTATAGCCGTGTTGCTTGTGAAACTTGCTGCACAACAGGCCTTGTAATGATTATGGGCGAAATCACAACAAAGGCGGTTATCGACTATCAGCAAATCGTTCGTGAAACAGTTCGTGAAATTGGCTATGACCGTGCTAAATACGGTTTCGACTGTGATTCTTGTGCAGTTCTCAGCTCCGTTCACGAGCAGTCACCCGATATTGCTCTTGGTGTTGACAAGTCCCTTGAAGCAAAGAATGGCGAAATTGCAGACAAATATGACACAGGTGCAGGTGACCAGGGCCTTATGTTCGGTTACGCTTGCGACGAAACTCCCGAGCTTATGCCCCTTCCTATTTCTCTTGCACACAAGCTTGCAATTCAGCTTACAAATGTTAGAAAAAATCACACACTCGATTATCTTCGCCCCGACGGTAAAACTCAGGTTACTGTTGAATATCAGGACGACGTGCCCGTTAGAGTTGATACAGTTGTAATTTCAACTCAGCACTCTGATTCTGTAACACTTGAGCAGATTAGAGAAGACCTTATCAAGTACGTTATCACTCCCATTCTTCCTGCAAATCTTTGGGATGCAGAAACAAAGATTTACATCAACCCCACAGGCCGTTTCGTAGTGGGAGGTCCTGCAGGTGACTCAGGACTTACAGGTAGAAAGATTATTGTTGATACATATGGTGGATATTCTCGTCACGGTGGTGGTGCGTTCTCCGGTAAGGACCCCACAAAAGTTGACCGTTCCGCTTGCTATGCAACAAGATATATTGCAAAGAACATCGTTGCCGCAGGTCTTGCAAAGAAATGCGAGGTTCAGCTTGCGTATGCTATCGGTGTTGCAAAGCCCGTATCCGTTATGATTGATACATTCGGCACAGGCATTGTTGATGAAGCTCTTATTTCTGAAGTTGTTCAGAAGCACGTTGACCTTCGTCCTGCCGCAATTATTGATAGATTCCAGTTAAGACGTCCTATTTATAGCGCAACCGCCGCTTATGGTCATATGGGACGTGAAGATATTAATGCTCCTTGGGAGGCAAGAGATCTTGCTCCCGTGCTTAGAGCAGAGCTTTTGAAATAATTAATTAAAATTTTGACCTCAAATGTAAATCATTTGAGGTCAATTTCGAAGAAAGGGGGGAATACTGTTGGATAAGGCTAAAAATGACGGAATCGAAATGCTTGAGGGCTCGGTTGAGGGCATTATTTATATGAATGATGAGAATGGATATACCATACTTGAAATGTGTCTTGAAAAAGGCGAAATTGTAACTGCCGTTGGCATAATGCCATATGTTGGAGAGGGCGAAAACCTTAAGGTTTATGGCAAATGGGTGCATAACCCCAAATACGGAAGACAGTTTTCTGTATCCTCTTATGAAAAGGTAATGCCTGCGGACAAAACGTCGATTTTGCGTTATCTTGCTTCGGGTGCAATAAAGGGAATAGGCCCTAAAACCGCAATAAAAATTGTGGAATTATATGGTGAGGATAGCTTTGAGGTTATCGAAAACCACCCGGAATGGCTTGCTCAAATTCCGGGAATTAGTGGCAAAAAAGCTATTGAGATTGGTGAAAATTTTCAAAAGAGTTCGGGAATGAGAAGCACAATGATGTTCTTCAGAGAATATTTTGGCGCAGCACTCACAATGAAAATTCACAAAAGATTTGGCGCAAAATCCGTTGATATAGTTAAGCAAAACCCCTATATTTTGTGCGAAGAAATTGACGGAATTGGCTTTGAGAAAGCCGACGATGTGGCAAGAAAGCTTGGTTTTTCTAATGAGGGGCTTGATAGAATTGCCTCAGGAATTACTTATCTTATGAAATATAAGATTTCTCAAAACGGTCACGTTTGTTTGCCCGAGGATGAATTGATTACAACCGCTTCAAAATTGCTTGAGGTGGATGTGGAAAAGGTAAAAATAGCAATAAACTATCTTTACAAAACCAATAAATTGCGTTCGGTTTCTTACAATACAATCAAGTTTGTTTATGACACCGACAGCTATGAGGCGGAAAAATACATTGCAAGAAAATTGAATATGATTGACAAGATGTGCGCCTCTGTAAATGCTAGCGATATGATGGCATTTATTCAAAAAGAAGAGAGTAAAACGGGAATTTCCTATGCTCCCCTTCAAAAAAAGGCAATCAGAGCCTCGCTTGAAAGCGGAGTTATGATACTTACCGGTGGACCCGGCACGGGTAAAACCACAGTTGTTCGTGCGCTTATTGAAATTTTTGACAGTATGGGCTTTGACGTGGCACTTTCTGCACCAACAGGACGTGCTGCAAAGCGAATGAGCGAGGCAACAAGCAGAGAGGCGAGAACAATTCACCGCCTGCTTGAAATGGATTTTTCTGATAGCATTTATGGAAAATTCAATCGTGATGAGAACAATCTGCTTGAAGAGGATGTTATCATTGTTGACGAAGCGTCAATGATAGATCAAAATCTTATGTGCTCATTGCTTAAGGCGATAAAGCCCGGCGCAAGATTGATAATTATTGGTGATAGCGATCAGTTGCCAAGCGTTGCCGCAGGAAACGTTTTAAAGGATCTTATTGACGGTGAACGTTTTGCAACGATAAAGCTCAACGAGATCTTTCGTCAGGCAAGTGAAAGCTTAATCGTTACAAATGCGCACGCAATAAATAATGGCGAGATGCCCGATTTGAACGTTAAGGACAAGGATTTCTTCTTCCTTGCAAGAAACGGAAGTGCCGATATTGCCAACACCGTGGCAGACCTTTGCAAAAATCGTTTACCCAAGGCATACGGAATCAGAGCCACTTCAAATATTCAAGTTATCTCCCCCTCAAGAAAGGGAGAAGCAGGAACAGAAAATCTTAATATTATTTTGCAAAAAATGCTCAACCCCGAGCAATTTGGAAGAAAAGAGTATCAATATAAGCAACTCATTTTCCGTCAGGGCGACCGAGTTATGCAAATTAAAAATAACTATGATATGGAATGGGAAAAGGATGATAAAACCGTTGGTAGTGGCATATTTAACGGTGATATTGGCTTTATTATGGACATAGATTTTAAAGAGCAGTATATGGAAATTGCCTTTGATGAAAGAAATGTTAAATATGATTTTTCCTATCTTGACGAGCTTGAGCATGCCTATGCAATTACCGTGCATAAGAGTCAGGGAAGTGAATATCCAATTGTAATTATTCCTGCCTATCGTGCCCCTGAAATGCTTTTGACAAGGAATATGCTCTATACTGCAGTTACAAGAGCGCAGAATATGGTTATAATTGTTGGCGAAAAGGACGTTGTGCAAAAAATGGTTGAAAATGACCGTCAATCTCTTCGCTATACGGGTCTT
The DNA here is from genome assembly GCA_045635885.1 of Eubacteriales bacterium. GTDB lineage: Bacteria > Bacillota > Clostridia > Oscillospirales > CAG-272 > RGIG4608. The sequence goes on from JAZTWO010000046.1 coordinate 14,562, forward strand.
AAAAAGCTTTTTGAGGTGTGACTATGGGATTTTTGGATTTAGCAACAAATCTGATTTTTCCACCCCAATGTGCAAATTGCGGTGAGCTTTTGAAGGTGGATATTTCAAAAAAGCAAACGGACCCATTTTGTCCAACTTGTAGAATGCAATATGAGGGCGAAAAGCAAAGGGAGTGCAATGTTTGTGGGCTTTCAATGTGCTTTTGCCGTTGCATGCCCAAAAATATGAGCAGGGCACAATGCACCTCGCTTTTAAAGTTGATTTCATACCGTCCACACGGTGACGATTTGCCAATAAGAAATTTTGTGTATTCGATTAAGCACTCAAACAACAAGGTTAGCTTTAATTTTGTTGCCGAGCAGATGCGCAGTGCCTTGATTGCGGAAATGCGCGGGGCGGCTCTTGAACCCTCAAATTGTGTGATAACATTTTTGCCACGTTCACACAAAAATAAGGCGAATGACGGATTTGATCAAGGATTTGAGCTTGCAAAGGCATTGTCAAAATGCACGGGCATTGAGCTTGTGCGTTGCTTTGACAGAAGAGTTGGTGTCGAAGAGCAGAAAAATCTTAATATGTATGAGCGAAGATTGAATATGAAATCCGCTTATAAGCCACGAAACGTTGGGGACAAAATTATGGATAAAACCGTTATTTTGGTCGACGATATTGTTACCACGGGCGCATCAATGGCTTCGGGTGCAAGATTGCTTTTTTCAATGGGCGCATTCTCTGTAATCGGTGTTTGTATTGGAACAACGGAAAAAGTTAAAAAATAAATAAAATATACATTGATTTGTATAACTATTTGTGATACAATATAAATATAATGGCTAAATATGACGTAAAGGAGGAAAACGGTGATGGCTTTTAACAAAAATTTAATAACAACCGACGTTGGTATTGACCTTGGAACTTCATCCGTTCTCGTTTACGTTAAGGATAAGGGAATTGTTTTGCGAGAGCCGAGTGTGGTTGCCATTGACAACAATACAAATAAAATTGTTAGAATTGGTAAAGAAGCTCAACAAATGCTTGGCAGAACGCCTGAAAACATTTCGATAATTCGTCCTCTAAAGGATGGAGTTATCAGTCAATATAGCATCACACTTAAAATGCTTGAATACTTTATTGACAGGGCTTGCGGTCACACAATTATTCGTCCCCGAGTTATGATTTGCGTTCCATCGGGAATTAACGAAGCAGAGGAAATGACCGTTATTAATGCAACTAATCAGGCAGGTGCGCGTCAAACCCTGCTTATTGAAGAGCCGGTGGCTGCGGCAATTGGTGCAGGAATTGACATAAATAAGCCAGAAGGTCATTTGGTTGTTGATATTGGTGGGGGAACAACCGATATTGCCGTTATTTCTTATGGTGGCGTTGTTGTTTCAGAGTCAATTAGAATTGCGGGCAACGAGCTTGATGAGGCGATTATGTCCTATATGAGAAAGAGATATAAGGTGCTTATCGGTGAGCGAACGGCAGAGGAAATAAAGATAAAAGTTGGCAAGGTTTTTGAAACTCCAACTAAAAAGCAGATGGAGATGAGTGTTAAGGGGAGATGTCTTATCAAAGGACTTCCTAAGGTGGTAACTTTTAACGCAAACGAAACACTTGACGCACTTATTGATCCACTTACTGCAATAATTGACACGATTTGCCTTGTGATTGAGCGCACTCCACCTGAGCTTTTGGGTGACATCTATAAGAATGGAATTATTCTTACGGGCGGTGGCTCAAAGCTTACAGGTCTTGACAAATTAATTGAAAAAACCACAGGAATTCGAACATATCTTGCAAAAGACCCCATTTCTTGTGTTGTTCTTGGAACAGGAAAATCTCTTGAGGAGCTTGAGGGCGGAGCAAAGGGATTCCTTGGTAGCTTTGGAAATGGATAATATATAAAAAATCACGGGGACTTACACTTCGTGATTTTTGTAAAGGAGATAAATTATGGTAGAACAGGTAATTACAAAAGGATACAATCCTCAAAAGGCACTTGCATATTTTGAGGAGCTTTGCAAAATTCCCCACGGATCCGGAAATGAAGAAGCGGTTGCGAAATATATTGAAAATTTTGCAAACGAGAGGGGACTTTTTGTTATTCGTGATAAGAATAATAATGTTTTTATAAGAAAAGAAGCTACTGCCGGATATGAAAATGTACCTGCATATTTGCTTCAGGGACATACCGACATGGTTTGCGCAAAGCTTACAACATCTGCGCACGATTTTGAAAAGGATGCACTTGATCTTTATATGGAGGACGGTTGGCTTCGTGCTCGTGGCACTACTCTTGGCGGTGATGACGGTATTGCAGTTGCCTTTATGCTTGCGTTTCTTGACGGAGAAATTGAAAATCACCCCAAGCTTGAATGCCTTTTTACAGTTGAAGAGGAAACAGGTCTTGGCGGTGCAGAGAGCTTTGATTATTCTGTTGTTACTGCCCACAAAATGATAAATCTCGACTCTGAAAGTGAGGGCGAGGTTTGTGCAGGTTGCGCAGGCGGTGTTAGAAGTAAAATTGATTTCAAACCCACGCTTGAAGCTTCAAGTGGTGACGTTATCACTCTTTCTATTGACGGTCTTTTCGGAGGTCATAGCGGCGTTGAAATTAACTGTGGACGTGCAAATGCCATTATTTTGACATCCAATATTTTAAGTGAAATTGCAAAAGAGCAGAATCTGGCGCTCGTTTCTCTTATCGGTGGAGAAAAGGATAATGCAATTCCTCGTATGTGCGAGGCGAAATTCGTTGTTGAAGATTCAACAAAGGCGATTGCGATTGTTGAAAAGCTTGATGCAGAAATTCGTGAATGTCTTTGCGAAGCAGATGCAGGACTTAAGATTTCAATTTCAGTTGAAAATGACGTTGAAAACGTTGAAACTATTGCGCAGAGCAGAGAATTGCTTGATATGATTTCAGCTCTTAAGGTTGGTGTGCTTGCCATGAGTGCTCATCTTGCGGGGCTTGTTGAATTTTCAAGAAACCTTGGTGTTATTGAGGTTGATTGCGAAAATGCTTATATCACATATTCATCTCGTTCCTCTAAAGAGGAGCAGATTGATCTTTCAATTGCGCAGGTGAACGAGCAGGTTGAAAAACTCCACGCAAATGTTCGTCACACAGGCAGATATCCCGGTTGGGATTTCCTTCCCGAAAGCGATCTTCGTGACACTTACGTTCGCAAATTCAAAGAAATTATGGGTGTTGACGTTAAAACTGTGGTTATTCACGCAGGTCTTGAATGTGGAATTATCAAATCTCGCATTCCCGAAATGGACATCATTTCAGTAGGACCAAATATGAGAAATATCCACACTCCCGACGAGGCGCTCGATCTTGACTCTTGTGCAAGACTCTTTGAAGTTTTAAAAGCAGTTTTGAGTGAAAAATAATCAAATAGTAAAACGAGAGGCGAATGCCTCTCGTTTTTTGATGGAGATTTCAAATTTTGATTTATCGGGATGTTAGTTTATGTTAACACCCCTCTCACCGCTTACGCGGAGCTCTCCCCAAGGCGAGCCTTTAAGCAAGAGAACACTTGCAAACTAAAGCCTCTCACTCAGGGAGAGGTGGATTTGCCGTAGGCGAAGACGGAGAGGGGTTTCATTTATGAAACAGGGGTGGCGGAATACGCCAAAGGCGGATTCGGACGGAGAGGGAATTTTGTTCAAGTAACTTCTCCCCGCTAAATCCCAATTTGCAAGTGTAAACAATATAAATATATAATATATCAAAAAAAGTCGACAAAAAGATAAAATAAAATTAAAAAAGGACTACACAAAACGGATATTTTATGGTATAATGTAAACTGTATTATAATGATTAATTATACTCTTTTTTAGAAAGGGAATTAAAAATGAGGGAAAACAACTATAAAAACAATAATAAAGGCAAGAATTTTGCTAAAAAGGATGACCGTCGTCCCAATCGTGAGGACAAGGGTAATAACGCAAATAAAAAGCAATATTATAAAGAGCCCGTTCAAATTGAAGAGGGTGAGCTTGGCGGTCTTGTAATTGGTAGAAATGCGGTTCGTGAGCTTTTAAAGAGTGGACGAGCTGTTGATAAGCTTTTGGTGAGTCGTGGCGATAGAGAGGGCTCTATTGTAGTTCTTGTCGCACAGGCAATTGAACGTGGAATTCCAGTTGTTGAGGTTGAACGTGCAAAGCTTGACTCCATGGCAGGAATGAGTCAGCATCAGGGCGTTATTGCAATGGCGGCAGAAAAGGAATACGTTAGCGTTGACGATATTATTGCCATTGCAAGAGAAAGAGGAGAAGATCCCCTTATCGTTATTTCTGACGGAATTACAGACCCATACAATCTTGGTGCTCTTATCAGATGTGCCGAGGGTGTTGGTGCGCACGGACTTATTATCCCTAAGCGCAGAGCATCGGGCTTGACTCCCCTCGTTAGCAAGTCAAGTGCAGGTGCAATCGAGCATCTTGCAGTTGCCAAGGTTTCAAATATTGCGCAGACCATCGAGGAGCTTAAAGAACAAAACATTTGGGTATATAGTGCAGAAGCAGGTGGACAGGCATATTATGACGTCAATTTTAAAGGCGGATGTGCAATCGTTTTCGGTAGCGAGGGTGAGGGTGTTTCTCAACTTGTAAAGCAGAAGAGCGATTTTATAGTTTCAATTCCAATGTATGGTCACGTTAATTCATTTAACGTTTCCACCGCAGCGGCAGTAATTCTTGCCGAGGCATCTAAACAACACAGAACAAAAAAATAATTTTATTATGAAAATACGAAAAGGAGGTAATTTGAGTGGAAAACTTTAACAACGACGAAGTTAATAAGATGCTGGAAATGCTTAAAGAGCAGGCGCAAAGCAACGAAAAAACTGAACATGACGTAACTCAAGCTACCGAAAATAACGTTGATTCTGCCGACGAGCTTAAGGATATGCTCAAAAAGCAGTTTTCTGCAGGCGAGTCTGCACAAAACGAGGCATTCACAAGTGATTATTCATTTGATGAGGTGAATGACTTTGTTGCAGACGAGCAAGTGGAGATTGAAGAAGAGAACACAGTTGATGAAATTGATTCGATTTTAAAAGAAGCAGTTGTTGAACAAATTGGAGACGTTGAAGAGACCGAAGAGATTGAAGACCTTGAAGAAACTGAAGAGATTGAAGAGGTTGAAGAGATTAATGAGGATGAAAATGATGATTCCAATGATATTGACATCATTTATGATATAATTGAAGACGTTGTATCAAAGTCGGTTGAAATAGAAGAGGAATCTTTTGACGAGGTAGCGCCAGAGGAGATTACATTAGAGAGTGACAACGATACATATGCTATCGAAGAAGCGATTTCTGAAGAGTCCATTAATTATGATGAGGTTCTTGAAGGTCAACAGGGAACTGTGTTTAATGAGTTTGTTGAGGACTTTACAGGCGAACTTGACGACGTAGTTTTTGAAGCGGAAATAACAGATAGCCACGCTCCAAATAAGCAATATACCATTTTTGAGGACTGGGAACAGCTTATGAAGAGCAAGGATTTTGCCACTGTAGAAGAGGATATTATTCCCCCTGATGAAGAAATGAATCAGGCAGCAGAAGCTCCACAAAAGCAAAATGAGAAAACCGACTATTTCAATCCCGTTGTTTCGGATAACGATCTTGACGCAGTTGACATTGCTCTTATGGTTGCCCTTGGTGGTAAGAGTGAGCTTAATCAAACTGTTGGCTTTGAAAAAATACGTCAGGCAGTTGCTCAAACCGAAAATGAAGAGGTGGAACAACTTGACGGTAAGAAAATTTACGGATATTGCAACGAGGAATATTCTTCAATTGCACAAAACAGTAAAATAAAAAAGGCATATCACAATAACAAAATTAAAGTTATTGCTCAGTTAATTGGAACTGCAATTCTTGCGCTAACACTTATCGGATATGAGATAAGCGGTTGGCTTGGAAACGAGTTTAGTGGAATTTTTGAAATTGCGGAAAATCCCGAATTTCACGTTTTGGCAGGACTTATTCTTCTTGCCTTCACGTTTGCAATTTCGGGCAATAAGATACTTCGTGTGTTTAATGACCCGTTAAGCTTTTCTTCGGTATCATACATTTCTGCGCTTGTGGCGTTGTTTATATGTATGCTTCACGATACGTTGATTATGCTTAACCCAAGTTATGCAACACCCGGTCAAACACTTCACTTTGCATCTGCAATATTGCTTGTTATCAGCTTGGTTTATGACCTTTTTGACGTGTTTTCACAGTCGGGAGTGTTCAACATAGTAGCTTCAAGTGAGAAAAAGCTCATTCTTGAACCCTATGGAAAAATCAGAGTTGATGAAGATATTGAAACGGGCGAGGTTATTGACAAGGATAGCTATTGTATCTCTCGTGTTCCAAGTGTTAAGAAATATTTTGCAAGAACATCAAGACCTGCTTCTGATAACTTTTCAAGCAAGCTTATTCCTCTTGTAATCAGTTTTTCAGTTGCAATTTGTGTTTTGTTGATTCTTTTGATAAAAAACAGCTTCTTAACTGCATTGCTTGGATTTTTAATTACAATTTCTTTCTTGCTTATTTGCACTTCGATTTTTGAAACTGAAACTGCATTTTTCGTTGTTTATAAGCTTTTGAAAAAGTATAAAACAGGTATCATTGGTAAATCAAGCATAAGTGAGCACGGAAAGTGCAATATCGTTTATTTTGACGATTTTAACGTATTTAACAAAAAGAGCGTAAGAACAAAGGGACTTAAGCTCTATGACAATAATGAGATTTACAGAATACTTTATCACACACAGGCGGTATTCTCAAAGGTTGGCGGACCTCTTAAGGGCGTTTTTGAATTCGCTACAACTGAAATGAGCCATTCAAAAAAGGTTGAAATTAAAGAAATCAGCAAGGACGGTATTTCTGCAATTGTAGACGGCAGAACATCAGTTCTTATTGGTACGGGCGCATTTATGAAGAGCAGATATATTCACCCAAGTTATACTCCTGCTGATGTAAAGCTTGAGGAAAAGGGTGAAGAGAGCATTATGTTTATTGCTCTTAACGGAGTTCTTGGCGCAAAGCTTTATGTAACGTATCAATTCTCTGCAGAATTTGAAAAGCTTGCTAAAAAGCTTAACGATAGGGGCGTTAATATCGGTATTCGCTCATCCGACCCCAATATTAACAACAACTGGGCAAAGAGATATGGTGAGCTTAAGCAAATGCCAATCAGCATTGTTCGTCCAACGCTTAAGGAAATTAAGCCCAATGAAAAATCTATTGAAAGCGGCGTGATTTCAACAAAGAACGTTCGTGCTTTGGCAGAGGCACTTATGATGTGCATTAAGCTTGATAACCTTGAGGGAATTTTCAGAAAAATCAGAGCTATTGCTCTTGTATTAATGGGAATTTTGTCATTTGTTTTGATTTCTTTAAGTGGATCAAATATCAGCATCATTACCTTGCTTGCGTTAAGCTTGGGCTGTGCGCTTTGCACCTCTGTTATGATGATGGTAACGTATTTCTATGTAAAACATTGACGGTGGTATAATGAAAATAAACAACAGTTCAATTCTTAAATCTGTTGAAAAGCCCGGCAGATACAGTGCCGGGGAATTCGGTCAGATAATTAAGGATAAAAAAGATATAAAAGCAAGATGGGTTTTCTGTTTTCCGGATACTTATGAAATAGGAATGTCCAATCTTGGTGTTAGAATACTTTATGGCGCACTTAATGAAGAAAGCGACGTATGGTGTGAAAGAGCATATGCTCCGTGGACGGATATGCAGGAAAAAATGCGTGAGCATAACATTCCTCTTTGCGCTCACGAAAGTGGTGATCCACTTAAAGATTTTGATATTATGGGTATCACACTTCAATATGAAATGTGTTATACCACAACACTTAAAATGCTTCAGCTTGCAGGTATTCCTCTTTACGCAAAGGATAGGGGGGATGAATTCCCAATAGTTATTGGTGGCGGTCCCTGTGCATATAATGCAGAGCCGATTGCGGATTTCTTTGATTGCTTTTCAATTGGAGAGGGTGAAGAAAATCTTGTTGAATTCACTCGCCTCTACATCGAAATGAAGGAAAACGGAACTTACACAAAGAAAGATTTCCTTCACAGAGCAGCCGCAGAAATCGGTGGTATTTACGTTCCCTCACTTTATGACGTTGCTTATAATGACGACGGTACGATTAAGGCATATACTCCCATTTATGACGATGTTCCAAAGCGTGTGTTGAAGCGCATTATGACCGATATGGACAAGGCATATTTTCCCGATAAAGTGGTTATGCCATATATCGAAACAGTTCACGATAGAATTATGCTTGAGGTTTATCGTGGTTGCATTCGTGGTTGTCGCTTCTGTCAGGCGGGTATGGTTTACCGTCCTGTCAGAGAGAAAACTCCGGGTGTGCTTAACGAACAGGCAAAATGCTTGTTTGAGGCAACGGGATATGATGAAATTTCACTTTCATCACTTTCAATCAGTGACTATTCACGTCTTTCTGAGCTTACGGACAACCTCCTTGAGTGGACTGACGAAAATATGATTAGCTTGTCCTTGCCATCACTTCGTGTGGATAGCTTTACAAAAGAGCTTATGGACAAGATTTCAACTGTTCGCACAGGTTCTTTAACCTTCGCCCCCGAGGCGGGAAGTCAACGTCTTCGCGACGTTATCAATAAAAATGTGTGCGAGGCGGATTTGTTGCGTGCAGTTAACGTTGGATTTGATGCAGGAAAAACAAGTTGCAAACTCTATTTTATGATGGGCTTGCCCACTGAAACCTATGAGGACCTTGACGGTATTGCCGAGCTTGCAAAGGCGGTAATTGAATCCTATTATGCAAACCCCAACAGACAAAAGGGAAAAGCACCCTCTGTTACGGTTAGTGTTTCTTGCTTTATTCCAAAGCCCTTCACTCCTTTCCAATGGGAAGCGCAGGACAGTATGGAAACCTTTGTTGAAAAGCAGAAATATCTTGAAAGCAAGATTACTGATAGAAAGATTAGATACGTTCATCACGACGCTCGAGTTTCTCACATTGAGGCAATTTTGGCGCGTGGTGATAGAAGACTTGCACCTGCTTTGGCTCTTGCCTGCGAGAGAGGATTTTGCTTTGATGCGTGGGACGAATTCTTCCACTATGACGAGTGGATTAAGGTCTTTGAGGATTGCAAAATCGACTATAACTTCTACTCAAACAGAACTTGGGGCGAGGATGAAGTTCTTCCTTGGGACGTTATCGACTGTGGCGTGACAAAGGAATTTTTGAAACGTGAAAGAAAGAATGCATATAGCGAAAAAACCACTCCATCTTGTCGTGAAAAATGTAGCGGTTGCGGTGTAAATAAACTTGGAGGTGAGCGCACATGGTGTCCGAAAAAGGAACAAAATTAAAGCCATACTCTAAGAACGATTATCCAATGCTCGAAGAACCTAAATATATTAGATTTAAGTTCCGCAAGGTTGGTAATTTGCAGTTTATTTCCCACCTCGACTTGCAAAAGGCAATGGCAAAGGTGCTTGTTCGTGCTAAAGCTCCGCTTTGGTATTCCAAGGGATTTAACCCCCACGCAAAGCTTATTTTTGCGCTTCCTTTGTCAGTTGGCGCACAGAGTGAATGCGAATATCTTGACGTAAGGGTTGAACGAGCTATTCCACCCCTTGAGCTTATGGAGCATATCAATTATGAGCTTACGGAGGAGCTTCGCTTTCTTGATGCGTACTATCCCGAAACTGCTCTTGAGGATATTTATTGGGCAGAATACGATTTTTCAATTAAAACTGTCGGTGCTAACGAAAATATGGTGCAGGAAATTGAAAAATTGCTTAAAGCCGAGCAGGTAATAATCCTTAAAAAAGCAAAGGATAAGTATAAAAAGATATTTTTTAAAGAAGTTGATATTGCACAGTATATTCGTGACGTGAGTGTTAAATTTGACGGTGAATTTATTAAAATTAATGCAAAATTATCGGCATCAATCAACCAAACTCACCCACATATCAATCCCGAAAATATCGTGACTATGCTTAAAGACAAGCTTGGCATTTTGTCGGGCGACGTAACACAGGAGCAGTACGATATTATCAGAACAAGAATATATTTTGAAGACGGTGTAACCGACTTTAGATAAGGAGAATTAAATATGTTTGTTTGGGTTGGGATCAATGTTGAAGAACAACTCAAGGAAACAAGAAAGGCAGTTGACGGAGTGTTTGAAAAAATAGATATTTCAAACGTAACCTGTCAACTGCCGCTTCATATTTCCTTGAAAATTTCATTTAATATTGAAAATGAACTTTTTGACAGTGTTTTGAACGATATTGTTTCAATTTATCAGGCGCAAAAACCATTTAAAATTGGCGTTAAGGGTATCGAAAAGCACGAAAATATTATGTGGATAAGAATGCATTCTAATAAAGATTTAGAAGCTCTTGCCACGGCTTTAAACGTGATGCTTAAAGAAAAATATAATGTTCCGCTTCACGTTTATGACCTCGATTTTATCTTCCATACAACACTTTTTATGGACGATGATAGGGAAAAAATCAACATCGCACACACCATCTTGGGCAACCTCAATTTGCCCGAAACTCTTGTGGCCAATACTTTTGTTATCGGTAAATCCGAAACAGGCGAAAACGGAACCTATAGGGTTTATAAGACGGTGGGGCTGTAATGTGAATAATAAGTTGCCGGAAAGAAAAAAATTGAGATTGAAAAATTATGATTATTCGGGATGCGGAACATATTTTTTAACAATATGTACAGATAAACGCCGCAAAATATTATCCCAAATCGTAGGGGTCGACGTCCCCGACGACCCGCGTGTTGAATTGACGGCATATGGAAAAATTGCGGAAAAATATATAAATCAATTAAATGATTTTTATGATAATATTTCGGTTGAACAATATGTTATAATGCCAAATCATATACATATGATTTTGTTTGTGTGCGATGGTGGGTCGTCGAGGACGTCGACCCCTACGGTTAGGCAACATTCCGTAGTGCCTACGTTTGTATCAACATTCAAACGATTTTGCAACAAGGAAATTGGCAAAAATATTTGGCAACGGTATTATTACGACCACGTCATCCGTGACAAGAATGACTACGAAGAAATATCAAAATATATTTACGAAAACCCATTAAAATGGGAATTTGATGAGTTATATTGTGAAGAATAGGGGTACTTATGAAATCAATCGATAAAACTGTTTTTATTGCCGATGGAGCAAATGTTGTTGGAAACGTTGAAATAAGTGAAAATTGCAGTGTTTGGTTCAATGCGGTTATCAGGGCGGACTCGGACAGGGTGAAAATCGGTGAAAACTCCAACGTTCAGGATAATGCGGTTATTCATACAAGCGAGGGCTTTGGCGTTCAAATTGGTGATAACGTTACTATCGGACACGGTGCAATAGTGCACGGCTGCACAATAGAGGACAACGTGATGATTGGAATGGGCGCAATAGTTTTAAATGGTGCTAAGATAGGTAAAAATTCAATCATTGGGGCAGGAACGCTTGTAACTCAAGGAAAGATTATCCCTGCGGGCAGTCTTGCTTTTGGCAATCCTGCGAAAGTTGTTAGACAACTTACCGAAGATGAAATTCGCTCCATCACCGATAATGCCAATTCTTACGTTGAAGAAGCAAAAGAGTATAACAAATAAAGAAAAGCACTTCAATTGAAGTGCTTTTCTTTATTTAAGATTAATCTGTGCCATTTTTTCAATTTTCTTCATTTCTTTACTGAAAAAGAAGAGAATTATACCCGACATAATGCAACAAAGAAGCATTGTGAATGGGGCGTTAAGCCAAAGGCCTGTAAGTCCCAATGGGCTTAGAGCAAAGATGAATATCATTGGGAAGATGAATGCCGCACCAACGGAAATGAGCGTTGCATAGAGCGATTTTTCCACTGCGGTCATATAGCTTTGCACTGCAAATGCGAACCAGAAAATCAGCTTTGAAAAAGCGAATATTCGAAGCGCTCTTGTCGCTTCATTCATAAATGCCGCATCCGTGCTTGTGGTGAACAAAGACACCAAAATGTCGGGCATTATCCACATCAATGCAAAACTGATAATTGAAACCGTTCCACTTGTAATGAATACGCATTTAACAAGCTTTTTAACTCGGTCAAATCTCTTTGCGCCCCAGTTATACCCAATCGCAGGTTGAAGGGAATCGCAAATTCCATAAATCATTGGTTGAATTATCTCGCCAACGTACATCTGAATTCCATAAATTGCAACCGCACGGTCGCCACCCATTGAAATAAGTGCCTTGTTCATTGCGATTGAAGTTATTCTGCCCGAAACGTTGTTTAAGAAAATGGGCATTCCACATTTCACGATTTGTCTTGTCATTTTTATAGAAAAATTGGGCTTTGTCAGTTTTAATTGCAGTTTGCCAAGCGCAAATGGGGTAAAGGCAATCAAAGCGGATAAACTAAAGCAAATGCAGGGGGCAAGTGCTGCGCTCCAAATGTCGAATTTAAACACGAAAAGAAAGATAAATTCAAGAATTGCCGTTGAAACACTCGCACCGATATTGAGCCACATACTTAATTTTACTTTGCCTGAAATCTTTAAATAGTTATCAAAGGCAAATGCCGCAGGTGTAAGCGGTGAAAAGAATGCATATATGCGAATATATTGTACTGCAAGTGTTTGTGCCTCTTCGCTGGCGCCAAGGAATTTCATTACAAATGGCGCACCAAAATAAAGAAAAATTCCCATTAATGCTCCCGCACCCGAAATCATAAACAGGGCACAGGTGAAAATATTGTTTGCTTCTTTTTCTTCCTGTCTTCCAAGCGCAATTGAAATTGGTACTGCTGAGCCAACTGCCACAAGGTCGGATAGGGCGAAATTTATTATTACGAACGGAAAAGCGATATTTATTGCGGCAAAAGCCGTGTCACCCAGAATGTTGCCAATAAATATGCCGTCAAAAAGTCCGTAAAGAGCAGAGGCGAGCATACTTATAGCACCGGGTATTGCCGCTATGAAAAATAGTCGCCAAACACTCGTTTTTAAAAAGAAATCTTTATGTTGCATAATTTCCTCTGTTAATTTGTTGTCCTTATAATTATAACAAAAATAACAGAAAAGTCAATCACTTATTCAAAAACAGTTTCTATAATCCGTGAAGATTTTGCAGGGGAATATCTAAATGCATCAATGTGTTGTGTTTCTTTGGTGTTGATAAAATATCGAAGTGGATTTGGCTTCGCCTCATAGGAATTAATGTCAATCAAAACTAATTTGATTTTCATCCTATCGGGCAAAATGCTTTTTATGTACACGGAAACAGAGTCGCCAATTTCAATTGAATTGAAAAGGGGATTTTCTTCCTTTAACTCTGCAAGACCTGCAAGATTTGGCGCAAGCTCAACAAAAATGCCATAGCTTTCAATACTTCTCACAATTCCCGAAACGGTTTGACCTATGCAAAATTCACTTGCATTTTCTTCCCAAGTGCCAAGAAGCTCCTTTAAGGTGACGTAAATTCTGCCACTTTCTAAATCGTTGGATTTAACCACCACACTAAGTCTTTGAGAGTTGAAAAGTCGGTCCTGTGGATGACTTATTCTTGAAACTGATATGCAATCGATTGAAAGCAGGGAAGAAATTCCGCAACCAATGTCAACAAAAGCTCCAAAACGGTCAAGATGTGTTACTGTTGCCGGGATTATATCGCCCGGTCGAAGCGACGAAAGATAAAAGCTGCGACACTCAATTTGCGCCTTTTTGCGTGATAAAATTGCCCTGAATGTGTCACCAAATGATTCGATTGCCACCACCTTAAAGCACACGGGTTTGCCCACTCGAGTGATGATTGCTATGTCCTTTATCGGCTCGTCATTTTGCGTCAGAACACACTCGTCGTGGGGAATAAAGCCACGAATTCCGTATAAATCGACGTATAAATTGCACTCCTCGTCGCACATTATTGCATTTGCCTCAAGAATGCGATCTTCACGCATGGCACGTTCAAGTCCCGAAAGGTCTCTAATATAAGAGAGATTTTCGTGCGAATGTATTAAGCTTCCCTCTGGAAGATAATAGTTGTAATCCATTATTTTTTCCTCACTTTTTTGTCATTTATATCAAAATATTAAGAAATGGAAAAAAATATTCAAAAAATTTTTAAAATCGCAAGTGAGGAAAAACGAGCAAATGATATGAAAAAATGAGAAAAAACGAGATAGCATAATGATAAATTAAAATAGCAAAAAAAGTTTTCAAAAACCTATTGACAAGTGCTTTACTAAATGTTATAATATGCAAGGTTAAAAAACACAAACAAAATTTTTGGAGGATCTATTAATGTCTACTTATTTTGCTAATGCAAAGACCATTGAAAGAAAATGGTATGTTATAGACGCTGCTAACAAGCCCCTTGGTAGAACTGCAGTTGCTGCTGCAAACATTCTTCGTGGCAAGCACCGTCCTGAATTCACACCTCATGCTGACTGTGGTGAATTCGTAATCATCATCAATGCTGACAAGGCTATTCTCACAGGTAGAAAGCTTGAACAGAAGTACTACTACCACCACTCCGGTTATATCGGTGGTATGAAGGCAGTTCAGTACAAGACTCTTATGGCTACAAAGCCCGAGCTTGCAATGACACTCGCAGTTAAGGGTATGCTTCCTCACAACACACTTGGTGCAAAGGCAGCTACACGTCTTAAGGTTTACGCTGGCGAAAACCACAAGCACGAGGCTCAGAAGCCCGTTGCTGTAGAAGTTTAATGAAAGGTAGGACGAAAGATATGTATACAAGTTCAAAGCCCTATTTTTACGGTACAGGTAGAAGAAAGAAATCCGTTGCTCGTGTAAGAATCGTTCCCGGTACAGGCGTTATCACAATCAACGGTAAAGATATCGACACATACTTCGGTCTTGAAACACTCAAGCTCATCGTTAACCAGCCCTTCGGTGCTACAGGCACAGAAGGTAAGTGGGACATCATCGCTCTTGTAAACGGTGGTGGTATCTCCGGTCAGGCAGGCGCAATCCGTCACGGTCTTGCTCGTGCACTTGTTGCAGCTGACGAAGCTAATAAGCCCGCACTTAAGGCAGCAGGCTTCCTTACACGTGACCCTCGTATGAAGGAAAGAAAGAAATACGGACTCAAGGGCGCTCGTCGTGCTCCTCAGTTCTCAAAGAGATAATCAGAAGACACCCACAAGGTTGTTTTATGTATGGCATTCATCATCGATGGATGCCATCTCTTTTTTTGCAAAGGAGTGGGTGTCTTTTGATTATCCCGCCTCGTACCGAGGCTGGCAAAAGCATAGCTTTCGCCATGTCGGGCTAAAAACAGTCCAC
>JAZTWO010000047.1:0-53284 GCA_045635885.1 Eubacteriales bacterium
TGTTTCCTTCATTTTTTATCACCTCATTACTAATGGATATGTGATATTTTTTGAAAATATTACACAAAATAAATGATTTACTATTGAATTTTAATTCAAAATATGATAAAATCATAATAATATCGTATATTTATTACATAAAATTTTGTGAATGGAGGAACTTATGAAGAAATATATTTTGGCTTTAGATGAAGGTACAACAAGTGCAAGAAGTATTTTGTTTGATCGTGACTGTAATATCATTTCCTCCTCTCAACACGAATTTTCACAATATTATCCTCAACCAGGATGGGTTGAACAAAACCCAATGGAAATATATGCAAATCAATATGCCACATTAACTGAGTGTATTGCAAAAAGTGGTATTTCTCCCGATCAAATTGCGGGTATAGGTATAACAAATCAACGAGAAACAACAATTATTTGGGATAAAAACACGGGTAAACCCGTATATAATGCCATCGTTTGGCAATGTAGACGCACTGCGGATATGTGTTATGCTTTGGTTAAAAACGGATATTCTGAATATATCCAAAAATCTACCGGTCTTGCAATCGACGCATATTTTAGCGCAACCAAAATCAAATGGATTCTTGATAATGTTGAAGGCGCTCGTGAAAAAGCCATGCGTGGAGATCTTCTTTTTGGAACCGTTGATTCTTGGTTAATTTGGAAGCTTACTGATGGTAAAATCCACGTTACTGATGCTACCAATGCCTCTCGAACAATGCTTTATAATATTGAAATTGGAGATTGGGATGAAAAGCTGCTTGAAATTTTTGATATTCCCAAATCAATTCTTCCAATAGTATGTTCAAGTAGCGAGGTTTATGGATACGTTGATATTATGGGTGCATCAATTCCGATTTGCGGTATTGCAGGCGACCAACAGGCAGCTCTCTTTGGTCAATGTTGTTTTGATGTTGGCGAAGCGAAAAATACTTACGGTACAGGTTGTTTCTTGCTTGCACATACAGGAAACCGCAAAATTAATTCTCAAAACGGATTGATTTCAACTATTGCGGCAACCGAAAAAGGAAAACCTATTGAATATGCGCTTGAAGGTTCTGTTTTCGTCGGTGGCGCTGTAATTAAATGGTTAAGAGATGAAATGCACTTGTTAAATGATTCTAAAGATAGTGAATATATGGCACTTAAAGTACAAGATACGGCAGGTGTGTATTTTGTTCCCGCTTTTACAGGTCTTGGCGCCCCTCATTGGGATATGCATGCAAGGGGTATGATCACAGGACTTACAAGAGGTACGAATGCTTACCATATTGTTCGAGCTGCCCTTGAATCTATAGCATACCAGTCAAATGATGTTATTGCTTCTATGGAAGCTGATACAGGAATTCAGCTTTCATCACTTAAGGTTGATGGTGGTGCATCAACTAATAACTTCCTTATGCAATTCCAAAGTGATATTTCTAATGTAACAGTAACCCGTTCTGAAACAACAGAAGCTACTGCCCGTGGCGCTGCTTTTCTTGCGGGACTTGCAGTTGGATTTTTCAAAAGTAGAGATGAACTTAAAACAATAATTAAAGATAAAGATTCGTTCATTCCAAGCATTGATGAAGAAAAACGCAATCAGCTTATTAACGGTTGGGAGAACGTTATAGAAATTTGCAAGAAACAATAAGGAGAGCTAATATGGAATATACAATAATAAACAAAAAAGTGCTTTCCTCAAACGGAATCAATATGCTTGCAGGCAAATTATACGTTCCCAACTGTAAGATTAAAGGTTATTTTCATATAGTGCACGGTATGACTGAATATATGGATAGATATGATGATTTTATGCGCACTCTTGCCCAACACGGCTACTTAGCATTTGGTTATGATCATATCGGCCACGGTTATACTGCAAATGACGATAGCGAACTCGGATTTTTCGCCGATAAGGGTGGAGATGACTTACTTGCTCGAGATGTAAAGGTCTTTTCGGATGCGGTAAAAGAAGAATATGGACATCACCCCTATTACCTGATGGGACATAGCATGGGCTCATTAGTTTCAAGAATGGCGGTTCAAAAATATGTTACACCCAATAAATTTATTATTATGGGAACAGGCGGACCTAAAGCGGTTTCAACTTTGGGATTATTTCTTTCAAATTTGATTATATCTATTAAAGGTCCAAGGCATTATTCAAAGCTTATAAAGTTCTTGGCTTTTGGTACATATAACGCACGTTGTCCTAAAGAAGACGGTCCTCATGCTTGGCTCACAAATGATAAAGAAATTAGGGATAAATATCACAACGACAAATTCTGCACTTTTGAATTAACTGTATCTGCTATGCATGATCTTATTGCTTTAACGCATAAATGCAATCTTAAGCAATGGTTTAAGGACGTTGCACCTAAAATGCCTATTTTGCTTGTCTCTGGTGAAGATGACGTTGTTGGAGACTATGGCAAAGGTGTTGTTGCAGTTAGAGATAATTTGCTTAAATATGGTGGCAATGTTACAATGAAGATATACGAAAATAATCGCCATGAACTTTTAAACGATAATGCTCGAGTAGAATGTACACAGGACATATTGAAATTTATTAAATAAAAAAAGAAGCCATCAAAGGATGGCTTCTTTTAAATTGTTATGTAAAATATCTTCAATTAGCTCTTTTAATAGCTTTTCGTCTGGTGTATATTCCCCATTCTCTACCCATTCACCAATCGCATTGCAAACTATTCTTCTAAAGTAATCGCTTCTTGCGTAAATTGATGGAATGCTTGTAACTTCAAACGTACAAATGGCATTTCCTAAGCAAACATCTTTTGCATAATTTGAAAGTTCAATTGCAAAATCATTTGCTTTCTCACTAAAATCGTATTGATAAAAGATATTTCCCGTTGGTAAAGCATTATTTTCATCAAGATAGTTTAACAATTCTTCGCTTGGTTCATACAAGCGATATAAATAATTCCAAGAAAGTTTTTTGCAGACCTTACCTATTTCACGCAGAATTTGTACATCCAAGATTCTAAATTCTTTATACGTAATATTATCGTAATTTTCTTGAAGCTTGGAATATATTTCGTTCACGGTATATGGATTTGGTCTCTCCAAACCTCCGCATAAAGTTATTATTGCATTTTTGCATCCTAAATCATTTGCATTATATATTTGTACAATAACAGAATTAATATAATCTTCAAAAGTATTAAATTCCGAGTTAATGTTAAAAACCTCAGTGATATCATCAAGATCAAAACATTGAACTGTATTGAATTTGTTATTAATAGTATTGTTGATTAAATATTCGTTACACATTGACCATATCATATCACAATTATCTTCACAAATATCTAATTCACAATTAAAATTATGTAAAAGTTCAATGTGTGAAAGCAAATAAATAGGATTCCCTGCAAACTTAGGTAAAACTTTGCAAAAAGCTTTGAATTTTTCATAGTCAGATGCATTGCCGGTTATATACTTTTCGTCAATGCCACCTTGACGCATAGATTCAAGTTTATATGTATCATTGCTTAGAAAAGCTTCAGTAATATTAGTATAAACATCATCACTTTGATTGCAAAACGCAATTATTGGTAAGTCTTTTGCGTATTGAAAATATAGCTTTTTTGCAGTTTCGTTATGCAATAAATAATTCTGGTTCATATATTCACCGCCTTTACTGTTATTATACAACATTTTTAAAAAACTTTCAATAAAAATTGATAAATATATTTACGAATAGTCCAAAATATGTTATAATACTATTATTATTTAAAGGAGTTACTTATATGGAAAATAAATTATTATCTTTACTTGAAAATGATGCAACACTCACTCCCGAGCAGATTGCTATAATGCTTGACAAAGAAGTTGGAGATATCAAAAAATTAATTCTTAATTATGAAAAAGAAGGAATTATTCTTGGATACAAAACTCTTATAGACTGGGATAAAACTTCAAGAGAATATGTTACTGCAATTATTGAGGTTAAAACCACCCCTCAGCCCGAACGTGGCTTTGATAGAATTGCAGAGAAAATATATAATTATCCTGAGGTTGAAAGCCTTTATCTCATTTCGGGCGGTTTCGACTTTGCTATAATTATTGAAGGCAAAACCTTGCGTGAGGTTGCTCTTTTTGTTGCCGAAAAACTCTCGCCTATTTCGCATATCCAAACAACGTCCACTCACTTTGTATTAAGAAGATATAAAGATAAGGGTGTAATTTATGGAACAAAGCACGAGATTGACGAAAGAGAGATTCTTGGAGAATGATTGATTACGAAAAAATACTACCTAAAAAGATAGTAGACATTCCAAAATCCGGAATCAGAAAATACTTTGATATGATAACTCCCGATATGACGGATGTTATCTCACTAACCGTTGGTCAGCCGGATTTTGTTACTCCGTGGCATATTCGTGAAGCAGGAATTCAAAGTCTTGAAACAGGCAAAACCTTCTATACCGCTAATGCAGGGCTTGAGGAATTGAGATGCGAGATTAATAAATATATGACTCGCAGATTCAATCTTTCATATAACCCCAGCTCCGAAATTATCGTTACCGTTGGTGGCTCTGAGGCAATTGACATTGCTATGCGAGCAACGTTGGATATAGATGACGAGATTATTATACCAACACCATCATTTGTCTGCTATGAGCCATTAGCAAGAATGGCAGGAGCAAGGCCTGTGATTCTTGAAACTTATTTTGATGATGAATTTAAAATTGATCCCAATAAGTTAAAATCACTAATCACGCCCAAAACTAAAATGATTGTGCTTCCCTTTCCCAATAATCCTACAGGGGCTATAATGACAAAGGAAGAGCTAGAAGCAATCGCGGATGTAGTAAGAGATACAAATATCGTTATTCTCTCTGACGAAATTTATGCGGAAATGACATACGGCTCAAAGCACTGTTCAATAGCAAACATTGAAGGAATGAAAGAGCGAACAATTCTTGTTAATGGATTTTCAAAAGCATTTGCTATGACAGGTTGGCGCCTTGGGTGGGTTTGTGCGCCCGCCAAAATTACAGCTCAAATGCTAAAAATTCATCAATATGAAATAATGTCTAGCCCAACAACTTCACAATTTGCTGCTATTTCTGCTTTGCGAAATGGTGATGAGGATATTTCCTATATGACTGCAGAATACAATAGAAGACGAAAACTTATTTATGACAAATTGCTTGATATGGGAATTGAAAGCTTTGAGCCCAAGGGCGCATTCTATATTTTCCCTAAAATTTCACAATTTGGGTTTAGTGGTGAAGAATTTTGTTCTGAATTACTAAAGCGATATCATGTTGCTATAGTACCCGGTGAAGCATTTGGAAAGTCAGGAGAGGGATTTGCAAGAATTTCATATGCATATTCTGTACACCATATAACCGAAGGACTTGATAGAATGGCTAAATTTATTGACGATATAAAAAACAATAGAATTTAAAAATAAAACGGAGATGAAAACCATCTCCGTTTTATTTTTATTTCTTAAACTTAGATTTGAGTGCTTCAAACGATTCGTCACTAATGTGATGCTCAATTTTGCAAGCATCATCACTTGCAATTTCGGGATTAACTCCAATAGAAATCAATATCTCCGTTAGGATTTTATGCCGTTCATAAATCTTTTCTGCAACGTTTTTTCCTTCATCTGTCAAAGATAAATAACCTGCCTTATCAGAGATAACGTGACCGCTTTTTTTAAGGATTCCAAGAGCTCTGCTAACGCTTGGTTTAGAGTATCCCATATATTCACAAATGTCTATTGCTCTAACGTTTTTGCCTTGTTTTGAAAGAACCAAAATGCACTCAAGATACATTTCACCTGATTCATAAAGACTCATTACAGTTCTCCTTTACATATTCTTAACTTTCTCGGCTATTGATTCTGCATCAAGACCAAAGGATTTATATATATTATTTCCATATTTTTCTGCAAAAGTATTATCAAGAGCTATAATTGAATAGGACTTATTTTTCATAATATCATATTCACTAAGCTTATCAAATACCATCATACCAAAGCCACCAGCTTTAATTTCTTGCTCTAAAGACAACAATTTAATTGGTTTTTGTGGTAAAACCTTTACAATATCATCAACAAGGTGGTTATATGGCATAATTTGTTCAACCAAAATAATGCCAACTGATATGTTTTCTTCTTCAAGCTTTCTTTTTGCTTTTATTGCCTCTGCAGTAATTGAACCGTGAGTGATTATAATTGCATCAAGCAATTCGGAATTTGAATAATTTGTTTTTACTGCAAGAGTTTTCCCAAAATCTTCAAACTCTTTGCAAATTTCTTCAATTTCTTCACCCTTGTTATATCTAATTGCACATGGAGTATCAAGCGAATTTGCCTTTTCCAATGCCAATTGGAGTGATTTATAGGTCACAGGTGCAAATAAAGTCATATTGGGAACTTGTGAAAGCATTGCGACGTCGAAAATACCGTGATGAGTTGGTCCGTCGGCATAATTTAAGCCCGCCCTGTCAATACATATCTTAACGGGAAGATTTTGAAGTGCCATATCGTGCAAAATATTATCATAAGATCTTTGCAAGAAGGTAGAATATACCGCAAAATATGGTTTAATTCCCTTTGCTGCAAGACCGGATGCAAATGTAACCGCATGTTCTTCGGCAATACCAACGTCAAATGTGCGATCAGGAAATTCATTAGAGAATTGTTCAAGTCCCGTGCCATCTATCATTGCGGCAGATATAGCACAGATTTTATTGTCAGATTTCGCCATATCGGTGAGCTTTTTACCAAATTCATTCGAAAAATTAGTAAGTTGCTCTTTAGATCCCTTGGGTGAAATTCCGTGATATTTACCGGGATTTTCTTCTGCAGGTTGATATCCCTTACCCTTAACAGTTTTAATATGTACAATAGCACTTTCTTGGCATGCTTGTGCAACTTTTAAGGCATCTTCAATCTGTTTTTCATCATTTCCATCAATTGGACCGACATAGAATAGTCCAAGATTTTCAAAATAATTAGAACCGTAGAAAATATCTTTAATTCTCTTCTTAATATTTTTAAGAATTCTATATGTGAGTTTACCTACAAGAGGTATTTTAGGAAGCAAATCACGAACAAATGCCTTTGTACCAACGTAACCCGATCTAAGTCTTATTTTAGTAAGAGTTTTTGCAAATCTGCCTATATTCTTTGAAATGGACATCTCGTTCTCGTTTAATACAATAATCAAACGAAGATCTTTTTCGCAATTATTAAGTGCTTCGTGTATCATGCCCCCTGTAAAGGCACCGTCACCAAGAACAACAACAGTAGTTGAGTCGTTGCCAAGCATTTTATCTGCCTGTGCAAATCCCAACCCTGCAGAAACAGATGTGGAACTGTGTCCTGCACCAAAGCAATCACATTCACTTTCAGAACGCTTGGTAAATCCACTCAGCCCACCACCTTGACGAAGATAATCAAATTTATCTTTTCTTCCGGTGATGATTTTATGAACGTATGATTGGTGACCAACGTCAAAAATAAGATGATCTTTGGGGACGTTGAATACTCTATGAATAGCAAGTGTCAGTTCAACAACACCAAGATTTGATGCAAGGTGTCCGCCATTTTGACTTACCTTGTCAACCAAAAACTCTCTGATTTCTTGTGCAAGAGGGGCTATTTCATCCTCCTGCATCAATTTCAAATCAGCAGGAGAATTTATTTTGTTCAGATATTTATATTCTGCCATATAATTCTCCATTCTATTTTGTATCTTAAATATTATACCACTTATTTACTCTATTTTCAATAGCAATTTCAAAAATATATAAATAAAAGAGCTTGGAAAACCAAGCTCTTTATGTTAAATTTGATTATTCTGCAAGGGGCTTCATTGTTGGGAACAACAATACGTCACGAATTGATGCAGAGTCAGTAAGAAGCATAACAAGACGGTCTACACCAAAGCCAAGACCACCAGTGGGAGCAAGACCGTATTCAAGAGCTGTTACATAGTCATAATCAACTTCTGCATTACAGTTGGGTTCATCCTTCTTCTTAGCAGCAACCTGCTTTTCAAAACGTTCCTTCTGATCAATTGGGTCATTAAGCTCACTAAACGCGTTTCCAAATTCAGTAGCATTAATGAAATATTCAAATCTCTCAGTAAATGCAGGATCGTCTGCCTTTCTCTTAGCGAGAGGGCTATTTTCAACGGGATAATCATAAATAAATGTAGGTTGAATAAGGTGTTCTTCAACGTAAGCATCAAAGAATTCAACAAGAACTGTGCCCTTTGTTGCGTTTTCAGGAATTTCAACATGCTTTTCTTTAGCGCAAGCTCTTGCGTCCTCATCAGATTTCCAATCATAATAGTCAACACCAGCATATTTCTTAACGGCTTCAACCATTGTAAGTCTTTCCCACTTGGACATATCAATTTCCTTGCCCTGATATGTGATAAGAGTTGAGCCACAAACTTTTTCCGCAAGCATCTTGTTCATTTCTTCAACAAGATCCATCATTCCCTTATAGTCTGTGAACGCCTGATAAAGCTCGATTGATGTGAATTCAGGGTTGTGCTTTGTATCCATACCCTCATTTCTAAAGATTCTACCAACCTCATAAACCTTATCCATACCACCAACAATCAATCTCTTAAGATAAAGCTCAGTTTCAATTCTGAGATACATATCCATATCAAGTGTATTGTGATGTGTCTTGAAAGGACGTGCAGAAGCACCAATTTCAAGGGGAACAAGAATGGGGGTATCAACTTCAAGGAATCCCTTTCCATCAAGATATTCTCTGATATACTTAAGGATAAGACTTCTCTTAACGAAAGTATCCTTAACTTCGGGATTCATAATAAGGTCAACGTATCTCTGTCTATATCTAAGGTCAGTATCTCTAAGACCGTGGAATTTTTCAGGAAGAGGAAGCAAGCTCTTTGCAAGAAGTTCGATAGAATAAACGTGAACAGAGATTTCGCCACGACGAGTAAGGAAAACCTTACCGCTAACGCCAACAATATCACCAATATCCCACTTCTTGTACTGTTCAAATGCTTCTTCACCGATATCATTGATACGGATATAACACTGAATTCTTCCCTTACCGTCCATAACGTCGATAAAGTTTGCCTTACCCATATCTCTACGGCTCATAATACGACCAGCAATTTTAACTTCCTTTTCGTTGTATTCATCAAAATTGTTCTTGATGTCAACACTGTAGGTATCAAAATCATATTTAACCTTTTGGAAGGGATCGTTTCCTGCTTCTTTAAGGGCAGAAAGTTTGTCTCGTCTTATTTGAAGTATCGAATTTAATTCCTTTTCGTCATCAATGACGATTTCTTCATTAATGTTATTAAGGTCTGACATATTTCCTCCAAATTATTTTCTTGTAACTTCAAGAATTTTCATTGTGATAACACCAGCGGGTGCATCAACAGTAACAACTGCACCAGCTGCCTTACCCATAAGTGCATGACCAATGGGAGACTGGTCAGAGATTTTACCACAAAGGGGATCAACCTCATTAGAACCAACGATATTATATTCAACTTCCTCATCCAAATCGTTATCAAAAACCTTAACTGTAGAACCAATACTTACAACACTTGAGTCGATTTTTGTTTCATCAATGATGAGTGCATTGTCAATAAGTGCCTGAAGTTCAAGAATTCTTGCTTCATTTTGTGCCTGTTCGTTTCTTGCAGCATCATATTCAGAGTTTTCTGAAAGGTCACCGAATGAACGTGCAGTAGCAATTGCTTCTTTAATTTCTTCACGTTTTATAGTCTGACGCTCTTTAAGTTCTGCTACAAGAGCCTCAAAACCTTCTTTAGTGTACAACATCTGTTTTGCCTTTGCCATAATAAATCTCCTATCAAAATATATTAATCAATTAAAAGTGAAACAGCTTTTTGAAGCTGATTGTCAATTTCTTCTGTCAATTTGTAGAAATGTGTTTCGGCAGCAATGCCTTCAAGTTCTACTTTATAATTGGGTGCAATTCCCTCGCCACCATCATATCCAATGCCACAGGGTGGGAAATAGAGTTTTGTTGTTAATTTAAGAGCGCCATGATATTGTTCGCCATAGTATTGAAGTGGAATAATGCTCTGTACACTTCCCTTACCATAGGTCTTTACACCTACAATTTGTGCAAGATTATGATCTCTTAAAACTGCAGTAAAGAGTTCAGCAGCGCTTGCAGAATTCTCATTTGCAAGTACCACGTATTCGTAACCCACATATTTTCCAATATCTTGAGTTGTAACATTACAAGATTGATATCCACTTGAAACACTGTAATTTACAGTGTTTACTTTAGTCACTTGAATAGTACCAGAAGCATCCTTGGTTGAAAGAATAGTATCTCCCTTATTTAGCAAGGTGCTTACAACAGCAATAAGCGAAGCAAGATCTCCACCGGGATTGTTTCTAACGTCAAACACAAACTTATTGCAACCCTCTGCTATAAGTTTATCCATACATTCTTTAAACTGTATGGGTGTTGTAAGGTCAAACTGGCTTATTGAAACAATACCAACGGTACTATCTTTAATGGATGTTTTACAAGTAACAGAAACTGTTTTTACTTTTGCACGTTTAATTTCCATCTCCAAAGAATTACCATCTCTATCAACAGTGAACTTAGCATAAGTTCCTTCAGGCCCCTTAAGATTAGCAACGGTGTATTGGAATGTTTCATAACACGCAACATTGTTTATTTCTTCATCAGTATAAGATGGATAAATCTCTTTTGCCTTAAGTTTGTTTTTTTCAACCAAGTCGGCAAGAGCAATTTTTTCGTTATCAATATAGATATGAGTTACCTTATCGCCAATTTTGAGGTGTTCCAATGCAGGAGAATCGGGCATAATAAGCACAATTTCCATAAAATATTCTTTGTAATCAAATATGACCTGAACACCGATACCGTACAAATCACCATTATTCTCTGAGGTTAAAGCCTCAAATTCATCGGGAGTATAGTACATAGCATACTTATCGCCTGTTGCTTCAACATAAGCTCTAATAGCAGCAAGCATAGCAGTTTCATAGTCGATGTCAAATATTGAAAATTTATTGAATAAAGCATCAATAATCAAAAAGGTATCAAGATAATCTACAGGCACCTTTTCATTTTCTTCTGGGGAAACTATATCATTATTGTTATTCTTATAACTTGTTGATTTTGACTGAGATGTAAAATCATATGCAGTGCATGCCGTAATTGATAAAATAAGCAAAAGCACAGCAAGAATTAAAGAAGTTAATGTCAAATATAATCTGTTTTTCATGATTTCTCCTTTCTGTATATAACCGACTTAAGCGAAACGGGTATCCGTTTCGCTTAAGTATAAGTAAAATCAATATTTCGCAGAAATAGACTTGAGATATTTTTGAACCATAAGCGCAACTTTAAAGGTGATAGCATGTTCAAATTCACGCAAATCAAGACCTGTAAGCTTGCGAATTTTTTCAAGTCGATATACAAGTGTGTTTCTATGAACGAAAAGCTTTCTTGAGGTTTCAGATACGTTCAAATTGTTCTCAAAGAAGCATTGAATTGTCATGAGTGTTTCTTTATCAAGAGAATCAAGACTACCCTTATTAAACACTTCCTGAAGGAACATTTCACACATTGTTGTGGGGAGCTGATAAATAAGACGTCCTATACCAAGATTTTCATAGCTGATAATATTCTTTTCAGTTTCAAAAACCTTTCCAACGTCAAGAGCAACTTGAGCTTCTTTATAAGCTCTTGCAAGGTCCTTAATGTTATCAACAACAGTTGAAACACCAATTGCAACCTTTGCATAGTATTCGTTGTTAAGAGTATTAACGATATTTGCAGCCATCTTTTCAATTTCACGACGTTCAATACCGGGTTTAATATCCTTAACAAGAACAACGTCCTGCTCACCAACGCTAATTACATAATCCTTTGATTTATCAGGGAACATTGTTTGAAGCATTTCAAAAGGCATCATATCAGTTCTGCCATAGAACTTGATAAGGAATACGATTCGAACTTCCTCTGTATTAAAGTGCAATTCCTTACTCTTGATATAAATATCGCTAGGAAGGATGTTATCAAGAATTATGTTCTTAATAAATGAGCCCTTATCATATTTTTCATCATAAAGATTTTTGATGTTTGAAAGTGAAACAACAAGCATCTTGGCAAATTTTTCTGCCATCTTGTCTTCGCCTTCAACAAATACAAAATATTCAGCTCTTGATCCTGAAGTAATAGGACAATATGTGTTACCAAGCAAAGTGAACATTTTAGCAGAGTAAGAAATTTCTTCTGCAACTCCCTGTCTTACTTCACCAATCTTAACAAGCTCTGAGCAAGCAACCACAACGCCGTTTTCATCAACAACGCCTATAACACGGTCAACGGCATCTTTCATTTGGTGAACTACGCCCTGAAATAATCTGTTAGACATAAATAAAACCTCTCATTAATAATATTAAAAGTTTTTGTACATACTATACTATATAATACTACATTTTTTGTTATTTTTCAATAGGTTTTTTGATATTTTCTATAATTTTTTTAATTTTTTTTGTGCTTTTTAGTGAAAAAGGCAATTTAGTTAAGTTCAAACTCGTAAACAAGACAACTAAGCGCCATAATAGCGGCAGTTTCTGCTCTTAAAATTCGTTTTCCAAGTCCAATTCTGACAAATCCAAACTCATCAGATTGAATTGCTTCGTCAACAGAAAAACCACCTTCGCTTCCTATTATAATAGATATGTCTTTAATATTCTTTTCTGTTCGAATGGATTTTAAGGCATTAGCCATGGGCAAAGTTCCCTCACCCTCATAGCAAAACAAAACCACATCAGATTGTGAAGCGAATTTGAGCATATCACCAAAAGATATGCTGGGTTTAACGTTGGGAATTATCCCACGTCCACATTGCTTAGCGGCTTCAAGAGCAATTTTATTTCTGCGTTCAGTTTTGCGTGACTCAGCATCATTTTTTACCTTAACAACACATCTCTCACTTTCAAAAGGAGTAATATCATAAACACCAAGCTCAACTGATTTTTGAATAATAAAATCAAGTTTTTCCCCTTTTGGCAATGCCTGAAATAAATGAACTTTAATTTCCGGCTCTGATTTTGAAATATATTTATTTATAATTTTAGCACGAACTGTTGAATCTGTAAAGCTTTCAAGAACGCAATCATATTCGAAAGATTCCATATCAGAAACAGCAATTTGCTCACCAACAGTCATTCTTAAAGATCTTGAAATATGATGCGCATTTTCGCCACAAAGCAAAATATATTCGTCAGAAATTTGATTTTTATCAACAAAAAACTTTGGCATTTTGTCTCCTTTTAAGCACGCAAAAGCGATTTTTTCTACATTATATATATTATACTACATTTATATGGTTTTGTCAAAGGTTTTAGAAAAAAAGAAAGACACAAATTTCTTTGTGTCTTTCAAAATATTAATTATGCTTGTTTTATGCATTAAATACTTCTGATGCACTCTTTGCAAGACCTGCAAGACCCTGGAGCTCAGAAGGAATGATAATCTTAGTTGCCTGACCATCAGATGCCTTTTCAAATGCTTCAAGGCTCTTAACACCAAGGTAGATGTTCTGTGCTTCTGCAGTAGGAGCAGCAGCATTAATCATCTTAAGACCTTCAGCTGTAGCTTGCTGAACCAAAAGAATCTTTTCAGCTTCACCTTCACCTTCGCAGATATCAGCTTCTCTCTGACCTTCAGCGGCAAGAATATGAGAATGCTTTTGTGCTTCTGCAAGAAGAATTTCAGCCTGCTTCTTACCTTCTGCTTCAAGGATAAGAGCTTTTCTAACACCCTCTGCCTCGATAACCTTTGCTCTGCGCTCACGTTCAGCTCTCATCTGAGCTTCCATAGCTTTGAGAATGCCATCGGGAGGAATGATATCCTTAACTTCAACACGAGTAATTCTGATACCCCAAGCATCTGCTGCTTCGTCAAGAATAACTCTCATCTGTGAGTTGATTGTATCTCTTGAAGTAAGAGCTGCATCAAGTTCAAGATCACCAAAGAGGTTACGAAGAGCTGTGATTGTAAGATGTGTAATTGCCTGGATAGGATTCTTATGACCGTAAACGAAGAGTTTGGGGTCAGTAATCTGATAGAATACTACGATATCAACACCCATTTTGATGTTGTCTTTAGTAATTACAGGAATTGTTGCTACGTCAGATGAAGAAGAGTCAAAAGTCTTTGTCACATCACCATTAACATTTCTATATGAACGTGAAACATCTGAAACCCACAAAATCTGTTCTCTCAAGTCGATCATGCCTGTTCTCTTTGTGGGCTTTTCAACGAAAGGAACCTTAACGTGCCAACCTGTGTGCCAGGTTCTTGAGTATACACCAAGTCTTTCCATAACAACTGCATGGGATTCGGGTACAACTCTAAGGTGACAAAGTACAATAAGCAAGATAAGTACTAAAGTAGCAATAACTACCAACATAAAATTAATCATCATAATCTATTATACCTCCTACCTTAATTATTCGCGTGTGCAGATGAGCTTAACACCTTCAACGTATTTAACAACAACGATTGTGCCAGCTTCAACAAAGTCATTTTCATTAACAGTGCGAGCACTCCAAGTAGCGCCCTTGTGTTTAACAAGTCCCTTACCGTGGATATTAGAAATGTCTTCAACGACGAGACACTTTTCACCAATAAGAGCTCTAAGGTTATTTTTACCTTTTTTCATTTTGCGGTCAGAGTTAAGCTTTCCGGCAACTGCATACCAAAGAAGCATTACAGATGCAGGGATGCAAACAACAAGAATCTGACCAATAAAAGCGACAATGGCAAGAGTTCCTTCTTCAACAACCAATGCAATAATAAGAGCAACGATTGAAGCGAAAGCCATAATAATCGCCTGGAATTTTTCATCACCAAAGATGATCATCAAAATTGCTACAACAGCAACGATTGACCATAAGGCCACGGGTACATAAGCAAGCATACTTTTTCTCCTCTAACAAGATTTTTATAGTTTAGAACGACTAAAATAGACATTTATAATCGTCCAATATTATGTGTCATACTATAGTAACATATTTTTTCAAACTTGTCAATAATCTTTTCAAATATTTTATACTTTTTTTTACAATTTTTCAAAATAACTTGTTTATTTCAAATAAATATGTTACAATAGTTAAAATAGGTTAATTATGCCTGCCAAATTTCTGATTTTTAGGAGATTTTATGGACTCAAATAGACACGAAAATTCACTTCAAAAAAGCAACAGCTCCCTTTCACGCTTTTTTGTTGAATGGGGAGACTCTCTTTTAAGAGCAATAATTGTTATTGTTTTTGTTTTAACGTTTGTTTGTCAAACTTGCACGGTTGTTGGTAACTCCATGCAAAACACACTTCAAAACGGAGAAAAACTTATAATTTCAAACCTTTTCTACAAGCCCCAAGCCAACGACATTGTTGTGTTTCACCAAACAGGTTCACTAAACGAACCGGTTGTTAAAAGAATAATCGCAACCGAAAATCATTTTGTAAGAATTGATTTCGACAAAAAAATAGTTTACGTTTCATCTGACAGATCTTTTGATGAATCCGATATTATCGACGAATCATCTTATGCATACCTTGACATTGAAAAATATAGAATGAGCGGGGTTCGCGATTATGAAGTTCCGCAAGGATATGTCTTTGTTATGGGCGACAACAGAAACAACTCAACAGACAGTCGCTCTGACCAAATCGGTGTGGTTGACGAAAGAACAATTCTTGGTAAAGTTATCTTTCGTATTTCCCCCATCGAAAGTTTTGGCTTTGTAAAATAATTTCATTATATATATTCGCGCACGCGAGGAAACGGAGAATATTATGCCCTCTGAACAGATACAGTGGTTCCCCGGTCATATGGCGAAAACTCGCCGAATGATCACAGAAAATTTAAAAAATGTTGACGTAGTTATAGAGATTTTGGATGCGAGAATTCCCAAAAGTTCACGAAATCCCGAAATTGCAAGTATGACCGCACAAAAACCAACAATTTTATTGTTGAATAAAGCAACTCTTGCCGACCCCGAAATGACGAAAAAGTGGTGTGAATATTATTCAAACGAGCAGACTATTTGCATTACCACCGACTGCGTTAGCGGTATGGGTATTAACAAAATCAAAGAAGCAGTTAATACAGTTCTTGCCGAAAAAATTCAAAGATACGAAGCCAAAGGCATGCACGGTAGAAAATTGAAGGCAATGATTGTCGGAATTCCCAACGTTGGAAAATCTTCCCTTATTAATAAAATATGCGGCAGTAAAAAAGCAAAGGTTGAAAATCGCCCCGGTGTTACAGTTGATAAACAGTGGGTTGACACAAATATCGGTCTTCTTTTAATGGATATGCCAGGTGTTCTCTGGCCCAAGTTCGATGATAGATTAATTGGAGAAAATCTTGCAATTACAGGCGCAATCAAGGATAAAATTCTTGATATTGAATCTCTTGCAATTGTTCTTTGTGCTCGCTTGAGAAAATACTATCCCGAACTTCTTTCTGCAAGATATAAGCTTGGTGATATGGCGCAGTATTCCGATTACACCGACCTTCAATTGTTTGAATTAATCGGCAAAAAACGTGGATTTTTGATTAGTGGTGGCGAGATTGACTACGAGCGCACCGCCAATATGCTTCTTGAAGAATTCAGAAGCGCAAAAATAGGAAAAATCACTCTCGACTTCATATAATTAGGAGTTACTATGCTTGAATACACACTTGAACAATCCTTAATTGACAAGGGATATACATACGTTTGTGGAGTTGACGAGGCAGGCAGAGGTCCGCTTTGCGGCCCTGTTGTAGCTGCTGCTTGTATTCTCCCCGCTGGGCTTTATATTGAAGGGCTCAACGACTCTAAAAAGCTCTCACCAAAGAAAAGAAAAGAAGTTTATAACAAAATTATCGAAAATGCAATCGCTTATTGTATAGCAGAAGCATCTGTTGAAGAAATTGACGAATTGAATATTCTTGAAGCAGATATGCTCGCTATGCGACGTGCAGTTGATGGATTGAAAATCAAGGCGGACTTTGCCCTAATTGATGGAAATATTAGCCGTGACTTCCCCATTCCCACAATGACTGTAATCAAGGGCGACGCAACAAGTCCAAGCATTGCCGCTGCATCCATTTTAGCTAAAGTGACAAGAGATGAAATGTGCGAGCAAATGGATAAAGATTATCCTCAATACGGAATTGCAAAGCACAAGGGATACGGCACAAAGCAGCATATGGATGCGCTTCGTCAACATGGCCCTTCTCCCATTCACAGAAAAAAATTCATTAGATTTTTAGATAATTAATCATATGAAAAATACAACCGAAATTGGTCGATTTGGTGAAAATGTTGCCACAAATTACCTCAAAGAAAACAAATACAAAATACTTACACAAAATTATTTTTCTTCGCATAATGAAATAGACATAATTGCAGAAAATAAAAAGTATATCGTGTTTGTTGAGGTTAAAACACGCACCATTCCCGGAAAATCGACCTTTGAATAC
Organism: Eubacteriales bacterium; assembly: GCA_045635885.1. GTDB lineage: Bacteria > Bacillota > Clostridia > Oscillospirales > CAG-272 > RGIG4608. Next base: position 17,539 of record JAZTWO010000047.1, read on the forward strand.
GAAACCCCTGCATCTGCCGTTACATATTCAAAGCAAAAACGCATATTGGTGGCAGCTCAGGCATATCTTAACGAGAACCCCACTCGCAAAACTCCCCGACTTGACGTTCTTGAAATTTACCTTTCAAAAAACAATGTAGACGGAAAACCCGAAGTAATTAAAATAAATCATATAGAGGATGCATTTTCAAATTAATATGAAACTATTTGACCTTCATTGCGACACCGCAACTCGTCTTTTGGGCGAAAATCAAAGTTTATATGAAAATAACTGTCACATATCTCTAAAGCGGGCAGAATATCTTGAAAGTTATGCTCAAGTTATGGCTATTTGGACTGATAGAAAATTGAGTGACGAAGATGGATATCAAAGATTTTTTGACGTGCTAAAAAACCTAGATAACGAAATTCAAATCAACTCAAACAAAGTTTGTCGCATAACATCAAGCAAAGAATTACAATCTTGCATAAGTAATGGCAAAATTCCAATGATTCTTGCAGTTGAAGACGCTCGAATTCTTAATAATGACATTTCAAGACTTAATGTTTTGCACTCACAAGGAGTAAAATTGTTAACTTTGAATTGGTATGGAAAAACCTGTATTGGCGGAGCGCACGATACCGATATTGGTCTTTCTGATTTTGGTGTTTCAGTTGTGAAAAATTGCTTTAATTTGGGCATTATTCCCGACGTTTCCCACTCTTCATTCAGGGGGGCAAAAATGACACTTGAATTGGCAAAAGAATTCAACAAACCCATTGTTGCATCTCACTCCGATTCACACTCGGTAAATGCTCATACAAGAAACCTTTTGAATGACGATTTTTGTGATATTAGAAATCTTGGCGGTTTGGTTGGAATAAACCTATGCCCTGAACATCTTTACTTGAAAGAAGAACCCAATATATCACACGTTTTGCTCCACATTGAGCATTATCTGACATTAAATGGCGAAAATACTATTGCCATGGGCACTGACCTCGACGGTACAAATCTGCCCAATGGTTTTAACGGTATTGGTGATATTTACAAAATCGCAGAAGAAATGCAAAAAATCAACTATAATGATGAACTTATAGAAAAAATAATGTATAAAAACGCTTTTGAGTTTTTCAAAAGAAATATATAATGGAGAAATTTATGGAATTTCAAAGCACAAGAGATAAAAATTCAACAAAATATTGCTCTGCACAAGTTATTAAGCAAGGGTTGGCAAATGATGGTGGACTTTTTGTTCCAACGGAAATACCATCGCTTACATATGACGAAATCAAATCATATTGTTCCCTTTCTTATCCGGAGCTTGCTGCCACTGTTTTGTCTAAATTTTTAACGGACTACACATTTGAAGAGTTGCTTGAGGACTGCAATAATGCCTATTCATCAAACTCCTTTCCAAATGGTGCGTGTCCTTTAAATAAAGTTGACGGCAATACATATTCACTTGAACTTTGGCACGGTCCCACTTGCGCATTCAAAGATATGGCGCTTCAAATAATGCCTAAACTCCTCTCCCGTTCTTTAGTTAAAACAGGTGAAGAACGCATATCCCTTGTTCTTGTTGCAACCTCCGGTGACACGGGTAAAGCTGCTCTTGAGGGTTATAAAGACGTTAACCAAATTAAAATATGCGTTTTCTATCCCCAAAATGGTGTTAGCACGGTTCAAGAATTGCAAATGGTTACTCAAACCGGTAAAAACGTTAACGTTTGCGCAGTAGAAGGTAATTTTGACGATATTCAAACAGGAGTTAAACATATATTTAATAATCCTGACATAGCAAATGAATTGAATGATCAGGGATATTTTTTGTCAAGTGCCAACTCTATTAACTTTGGACGTTTGGCACCGCAAATCGTATATTATATCAATGCATATTGCGATCTTCTCTCTCAAAACGAGATTGAACTTGGCGAAAAGATTAATGTTTGTGTACCCACGGGCAACTTTGGTAACATCCTCGCCGCATACATAGCAAAGCTTATGGGCTTACCAATTAACAAGCTCATTTGTGCATCAAACTCCAATAATATTTTAACAGATTTTTTGAAAACGGGAAGATATGACAGAAACCGTGATTTCCACCTTACAATGTCACCTTCTATGGATATTCTCATTTCAAGTAATCTTGAACGACTTCTCTATTTTGTAAGTGATGCCACTCAAACCGCAGAATATATGCAAAAACTTAATTCTAACGGATACTATCAAATAAATGATGAAATAAAATCAAAAATTGATGAAAATTTTGTTGGATATTATGCAAGTGAACAAGAAACCTCAAACACGATTGCAAAATATTACATATCCAACAATTATTTAATGGATACCCATACTGCAGTGGCTTTTTGTGCGCTTGAAAGCTACCGAAACGAACATAATGACAACACAAAAACCGTTGTAGCTTCCACTGCAAGCCCATATAAATTTGCAAAAAATGTTTATGGTTCAATTTTTGGCGAAAATGATTGTAATGATTTAGAAATTCTTAACGAGCTTTCATCTAAAACCGGCACAAAAATTCCTGCTCCCTTATATGAGCTTGACAAAAAAACAATAAACTTTAATAACGTTACAAATCAGCAAAATATGTTTAACGAGGTTGTAAATTTCATAAAAAAATAAGCATATCCCAAACGAGATATGCTTAAAGTTAGTATTGCAGAATTATTCAGTTCTATTTTTAAAGGTTGTACAAAGTGTTTCTCTGCTTACAGCCGCCTGATTAGGACCAACCTTGATATGACCTGCAGTACAATGACCTTCGCCTGTGTGATACTGGCAAGTTACAACGTCACAAGTAATGCCCTTAATCACGTTTTGGGAATTGCCACAGCAATTTCTTTCGTTATTCATATATTGCTCCATTCTGCCATATGGCACAAAAAATTTGAGAGATAACTCTCACAATTATTATTAACAATTTTACTCACCTTATTCATATAGAAAGGATCAAATAATGTCTTTATACGTTATCTCAGACCTTCATCTTTCAACAAACGAAACCACCAATAAATCAATGGAAAAATTCGGCACCAAATGGCGTGATTATCACCAAAAGCTTGAAAAATATTTCAAGGCGATTATTACCCAAGAAGATACCGTTGTTATTCCCGGAGATATTTCATGGGCTATGACGCTTGAAGAAGCAACTTCTGACTTCAAATTTCTTGATTCACTTCCGGGCACTAAAATAATCGGAAAAGGAAATCACGATTTTTGGTGGTCAACTGCGACCAAAATCAATGCTTTTTTTGAAGAAAATGACATAAAATCAATAAAACTTCTTCACAACAACGCTTATCTGCTTGAAGATTGTATTATTTGTGGCTCAAGAGGTTGGTTTTATGACGAAAAGCAACAAAAAACTGTTGGTGACGTTGATTATGAAAAAATAGTTGCAAGAGAAGCGCAAAGATTGGAAATTAGCCTTAAAGAAGCAACTAAGCTTAAAGAGGAACACTCTGATTTGCCAATACTTGTTTTTCTTCACTTCCCGCCTGTTTATGGCGACTTTGTATGTGAAAAAATCCTTGATGTTTTAAAAAAATATCAAATAACTAACTGTTATTATGGACACATTCACAACAACTATTCAATACCAAGACAGTTCACTTTTGACTCAATTACCTTCACAATGGTCGCTGCAGACTACCTAAATTTCGCTCCAATGCCAATTTTTATCTAATTTTTTGGCATTTTTGCAAAAAAATCTTGACATTTTGTTGTTAATTATATATAATAATCAATGTATGTAAAAAAATTTGGAGGATTCTAAAATGAATTTAATCAAAAATGAAAAAATCGAAGCTAGCAAAGTAGAGCTTCACTTCTCTGTTGAACAGTCTGTTTTTGAGGCAGCTATCGAGCGTGCTTACAAAAAAGAAGTAGGAAAAATTAACATTCCCGGCTTCAGAAAAGGCAAAGCTCCCAGAGCTATGATCGAAAAAATGTACGGTAAGGGCTTCTTCTATGACACAGCTCTTAACGATATTCTTCCCGATGCTTACGAAGCAGCTGTAAAAGAATCAGGCATTGATCCTGTTTCTCAGCCCGAAATCGATGTTCTTTCTATCGACGATAATGGTGTTGTATTCACTGCAAAGGTTTACGTTAAGCCCGAAGTTAAAATCGAAGGTTATTTCGGCATCGAAGTAACAAAGGAAGTTGCACCTGTAACCGACGAAGAAATCAATAGCGAGCTTGAACTCGTTAGAGAAAGAAACAGCCGTGAAATCGACGCAAATGATCGTCCTGCAGAACTTGGCGATACAGCAGTTATCGACTTTGAAGGTTTTGTTGACGGTGTTGCATTTGAAGGTGGTAAGGGTGAAGATTACGCTCTTAAGCTTGGTTCCGGTCAGTTCATTCCCGGCTTTGAAGAACAGATCGTTGGTCACTCTGTAGATGAAGAGTTCGACGTTAATGTTACATTCCCCGCTGAATATCACGCAGAAGACCTTGCAGGCAAGGCATCTGTATTCAAAATTAAGCTTCACGCTCTTACAAAGGTTGAACTTCCTGAGCTTGATGATGAATTTGCAAAAGATGTATCTGAATTTGATACTCTTGATGAATACAAGGCAGATCTTAAGGCAAAAATCGAAGCAAGACACGAAACAACTGCTCAGAATGCAGTAGACGGTCAGCTTATGGACACTCTTATTGAAAAGCTCGAAGCAGAAATTCCTGAAGCTATGTATGAATCCGAAGCAGAAAACTTCGTTCGTGACTACGATAATCAGCTTAGAATGCAGGGTCTTGACCTTAAGACATACTTCCAGTATACAGGTATGACTCTTGAAACACTCCGTGCACAGTTCCGTCCTCAGGCAGAAAAACAGGTTAAGGCAAGACTTGCTCTTGAAAAGATTGCAGAGCTTGAAAACCTTGTTGCTTCTGAAGATGATATCAACGCAGAATACGCAAGAATTGCAGAAGCTTATGGTATCGACGTTGAACAGGTTAAGGCATCAATCGACGCTGAATTCATCGCTGCAGATATGAACGTTAAACTCGCTCTTGATGCAGTTAAAGAAAAAGCAGTTATTAAAGCTCCCAAAAAGAGAGCTACAAAAAAGGCAGCTCCCAAGACAGAAGCTACTGAAGAAGTAGAAGGTGCAGAAAAGCCCGTTAAGAAAACAAGAAAAACAACAAAGAAAGCTGCTGAAGAAACAACAGAAGCTTAATTCCCCATTATAATTTTAGGAGGTCATTACTTATGATGAATAATTCACTCGTCCCAATGGTTGTTGAACAAACCGGCAGAGGCGAAAGATCATACGATATTTTTTCAAGACTGCTTAATGACCGTATAATTTTCCTTTCCGACGAGGTAAATGATGCAACTGCTTCTCTTGTAGTTGCGCAGCTTCTCTACCTTGAGGCACAGGATCCCGACAAAGATATTTCCTTTTATATCAATTCCCCAGGTGGTTCAGTTACTGCAGGTATGGCAATTTACGACACAATGAACTTCATTAAATGTGATGTTTCAACAGTTTGCATTGGCATGGCTGCAAGTATGGGTGCATTCCTTCTCTCTGCAGGAACAAAGGGCAAAAGATTTGCTCTTCCCAATAGTGAGATTATGATTCACCAACCTCTTGGCGGTGCAAAAGGTCAGGCAACTGACATCAAAATTCAGGCAGAGCTTATTCTCCGTACCCGTGATCGTCTTAATGCAATTCTTGCACAAAACACAGGCAAGACTGTTGAAGAGATTGCTCGTGACACGGAAAGAGATAACTATATGACCGCTCAGCAGGCACTTGAATATGGTCTTGTTGATAAGGTTATTGAAAAGCACGCTTAGTTGAAAGGTTAATATTATGGCTGAAAATAAAAAGCCCGAAGGAAACGGCAATACCCCTAAAAGGTATTGCCATTTCTGCGGAAGACACGAAAATCAGGTTGAATTTTTAATTCCCTCTCCCACAGGTGCATATATTTGTGATTATTGCGTTCTCGCATGTTCAGATATCCTTGACGAAGCATTCGCAGACTTTTCTGAAAACACTGAATCGTTGAAGCTTGAGGATCTCCCCAAGCCCATGGATATTAAAAAGACACTTGACGAATACGTTATTGGTCAAGATGATGCAAAAGTCGCACTTGCCGTGGCAGTATATAATCATTACAAAAGAATTCTTGCAAAAGCAGAAACCAAGGATGAAAAAGAGCTTGACGGAGTTGAGCTTCAAAAATCCAACGTACTTTTGATTGGACCTACAGGTGTTGGTAAAACATACCTTGCTCAAACTCTTGCAAAAACTCTTCAAGTTCCATTTGCTATTGCAGATGCAACAACCTTAACAGAGGCAGGATATGTTGGTGAAGATGTTGAAAACATTCTTCTTCGCCTTATTCAAGCAGCTGATTATGACGTTGAAAGAGCAGAAAAAGGTATTATTTATATCGACGAAATCGATAAAATCGCACGAAAAAGCGAAAACCGTTCTATTACTCGTGACGTTTCAGGCGAAGGCGTACAACAGGCACTTTTGAAAATTCTTGAAGGAACAACAGCAAACGTTCCTCCCCAAGGCGGACGCAAGCATCCCAATCAAGAATTCATTCAAATCAACACTAAAAACATTTTGTTTATCTGTGGTGGTGCTTTTGATGGTCTTGAACAGATTATCGAAAAGCGCAAGGGTAATAACGTTATCGGTTTTGGTGGTGAAATCAAGAAAAAGAGCGAAAAGAAGCAAGGGGGCATTTATAAAGATGTTACTCCCCACGATATAGTTAAATTCGGTCTTATTCCAGAACTTACAGGACGTATTCCTGTTATTGTTGCACTTACAGAACTTGATAATAATGCACTTACAAGAATAATCAGAGAGCCAAAAAATTCACTATTGAAGCAATATATCAAACTTTTTGATATGGACAACGTTGAAATTGAATTTGATGACGACGCAATTAATGCAATTGCAGAATTGGCAATTGAGAGAAATACAGGAGCAAGAGGACTTCGTTCCATTATGGAGGGCTTCCTTATGCCACTTATGTACACAATTCCCTCTCGTGATGATATTTCCAAAATCATTATTACTCGTGAAACGGTAATTAATAAAGCAGAACCTAAATACATCTTAAAATAAAAATTGGCTGTTGCAGATGCAACAGCCCTTTTTATTAACAATTACAACCCTTTTCTGTGTGCTTAATTGGAGAAGGTGTTGGTGCACTTCCTGTTGAAAATTCATGTGTGGGAAAAGCCATGCATTTAAAGATGTCACAAGGATTTTCCTCTGAATGTGATAAGCATTCCTTGTCAGGAACTGTATATTCGGTTGCTTGAATCAAATATTGACCAGGACGAACAATTCTAATAACCGAGAATACGCCAATTGACACAACCAAAAATCTTTTACCCTCGTCACACAGTGCACCGTTGATATGCCTTGTTACGCCCTCAGGAATGTCACCACAAGAACAACAACAAATGCAATGATGCTCGTGTCTTTTTTCAATTATCTTGGCATTAAGAATTATGGGGTCAACAACTTCTACAACTGCAGTTGGAACGTTTCCTTCAGTGCAACAAACTTCTGTTGGAAAATCACAGAACCCTGATGTTCCATTGCTTTTGAAAACATTCAAATTACTCTCTCCACCAAAAAGAATTACATTCTTGTCAATAACCGCAACACCGTCAAACTCTTGAACTCTTCCGGGTGAGAGGCATGCCTCAAAAGTAATTTTAATATAAAGGCGAATATTAACTGAGTAAAATCCATGATTAAACGCTATTGGATCAACCGTAATACTGCTCCAAGTAATGCAAGAGTTCTTAACCCTAATATTTCCAGTTCTTTCTATAATTTCGTTACCATAATTTGTGAGAAACACCTGAACGTTTTCATAGCAATCTCTGTCCCTGCAGGAGTCAAGCACATGATTTGCCTCAATGCATACAGTTTCTCTTGCCCCATTAAAGCCAGAGCAACCAAATCTATTATCCGGCATAAATTTACCTCCAAAAAAGTAATAAGGAAGAAAAAATCCTTTCTTCCTTAACATATTATGCAAGATATTAAACAATGACAACCTAAATCTATGAAAACTGTTTTCTCATTCGTTCAAGTGCGCCTTTTTCAAGTCGAGAAACCTGTGCCTGCGAAATTCCAATCTCCTGTGCAATCTCCATTTGGGTTTTGTTTTTAAAAAATCGCATATTAATTATTTGTCGCTCCCTATCATTCAAAACCTTAAGTGCATCTGCAAGTGCAATGCTTTCAAGCCATTTTTCATCACGGGAAGTTAAATCACTAAGTTGATCTATAACGTATATCGAGTCGCCATTATCTGTATATACTGGTTCATATAGAGATATTGGAGCAACTATCGCCTCCATTGCCTGAACAACTGCTTCTTTTTCCTGTCCTATTTTCTTGGCGATTTGCTCAACAGTTGGCTCAATTGAATTGTCTCTTGTTAGTTCTTCTCTTGCATTAAGCGCTTGATAGGCAAGATCACGCATAGATCTGCTAATTCTAATGCTATTATTATCCCTTAAATATCTTCTGATTTCGCCAATTATCATAGGGACTGCATAAGTTGAAAATTTTACATCCAAATTAATATTAAAATTATCAACCGCCTTGATTAACCCAACGCAACCCACTTGAAATAAGTCATCTACATTATCGCTCCTATTGGTAAATCTTTGAATAACACTCAGCACAAGACGCAAATTTCCGTAAATCAATTCTTCTCTTGCCGCAACATCTCCCGCCTTGCTTTTAATTAACAATTCTCTTTTTTTATCGTCACTCAAAACTGAAAGCTTTGAGGTATTCACACCGCAAATTTCAACCTTATTGTAATACATATCAATCCCCACAAAATCATTTTTATATGAAAAGTATTGACTTTTATCTTAGTAAATTATTCATATCAATAGTGGGTAAAATATGGAATAAACAAAGAAACGGTCGATATTTAGACCGTTTCTTTTTAAGTTTTACATTTTTCTAATAAATTCACAGGTGTTTTGCGCCAAAAATTCAATATTTGCGTTATTGGCAACAACATCCTTGTTTGTGTGTATGTAAGGGGTGTATAACAAACCATTTTTTAGTTGTTTACACGCCACGCAAGCAACACCCTTGGGAAAGTTTTTGTGGTCTGAATTTGATTGTGCTTGCTTGTGAGTAAGAAATTCAAGATTGAACTGAGAATTTGTATTAAATGAATTCTCAAGTAATTTATATTCTTCAGAATCAATAGCATCCTTTTGAGCAATGAAAATAACGTTGTTTCCATTACCAACACAGTCAAAATTCAACAAAAACTTGTTATACATTTCGTTTTTATGGTCATTATAATATGCTTTTGACCCCTTTTTGCCCTTTTCTTCATTATCAAAAAGAATAAACGCAACATCCTTCAATTCTTCATTTGAAAGCCCCTCAATAATACTCAATACAGTAGCCACACCAGAGGTATTATCATTGAAATTATGCTTATTTTTAACTCCTCTCATAATTCCAAAGAACAAACCGTAATAAGCCACCCAAAATGACAAAGCATATGCCCTTGTATCATTAAAAATAACAGTTCCAACAAGAAAAGCAAAAGCAAATGACACCACAAGCAAGAAAATAACGGGCACAAATTGGTATGCATAGAATACCAAACTGTTTTTTGGAATCATAATGTTGGCAAAAATTGAACGTGCAGGTGTATCATAATGCGCAGTAAATACTGCCTTAGCACTTGTTGGGTCGCCAATAACAATATTGTTATTTTTGCCGTTTTTAGTAAGCTCAACTTTAACGTCAATTCCCTTTTTCTCTAATGTTTCTTTTATGTAGTTTCTAAATTTTTGCTTTTCTAAATCAGTTTTTCGTGAAGGATAATTTTGATTAATATAGTCCAAATATGTCATAACTATACCCTTTCAATACACACTACGTTTTCAATATGCCCTGTTCTTGGGAACATATCAACTGGGTCAACTTGCCCTATGCTATATCCAAGATTTGAGAACATTTTGCAATCACGAGCAAGCGTATCTGCGTCACAAGAAACGTAAACTATGCGTTTTATATCACGTTTTGAAAGGAATTCTATAACCTCAGGGGTGCAGCCCTTTCTCGGTGGATCAAGTATTACTACGTCGGGATTAAGTTTACCGTGCTGCGCTTCAACTGATGAAAACAAGCTCTCAATATCCTTCGCATCGCCCGCGTAAAATTTAGAATTTTCAAATCCATTGATTTGAGCATTTATTTTGGCACATTCAACCGCGCCTTCAACTATTTCAACGCCAACAATTTCCTTCGCTACATCTGACATTGATAGACCAATAGTACCCGTGCCACAATACATATCAACAAGTGAAATTTTTTTGTCAAATCCGATTTTTGCCTTTTCCTTGGCAAGTCCGTAAAGAATTTCTGCGCCATCGTGATTTACCTGATAGAACGACTCGGGAGTTATGCGGAAACGAACTCCGCACAAAATGTCCTCAATATATCTTTCACCAAAAATCACCCTGTATTTATCGCCAAGAACAACGTTAGTGTTCTTAGTATTGCTATTAATCTGAATGCTTGAAATGCAATTGTATTTTTCGTTGATAAACTCTACAAATTTATTTTCGCTGGGCATTTTATCCCCGTTGATAACAATGCAAAGCATAATTTGACCTGTTTTCTCGCCAATTCTTATATAAAGATGGCGAAGCAATCCCTTGCCTGTTTCTTCGTTATATACAGTAAAGTTATTTGCGTTGGCAAAATCACAAACATCACGCAAAATTTCACCAAAAATCTTGGGTTGAAGCGCACAGTCAAATGCAGGCACAACATTATGAGTTTTAGAGGCATAAAAGCCGGCAACAATGCCATTTTTAGTCATTGCAAATGGATATTGTGCCTTATTTCTGTATGATTTTGTGTTATTGGTGCTATGCACGTCATTGATAATTACTTCGGGCAATCCTGCCTTGATAAATGCGTGCCTTACATAGCTTTTTTTGATGTCTTTTTCGTGTTCATAGGTGATATGTCGATAAACACATCCGCCACAGCTTTCACTTGCCATACAAAAGCATTCGTTGTCACGATAAACAGAGGGTAAAATTATCTCTTCAAGTCGAGCTACCGCAAAATTAGTATTTACCTTGATGATTTTCGCCTTTATTTTATCACCTGTTACAGCCCCACGAACAAAAACAACTCGTCCATCTTCAAGATGTGCAACACCTGCACCAAGATTGTTAATATCCTCAATGCAAAGTTCAACAACATCATTCTTTTTAATATTAGACATAGTATTCTTCGTTAGTTTCAAGGCAAACGCACACAACGTCGTCATTTTCACTCATATCACAAGCAAGTGCAATATTATTGTTTTTGGCACTAACCTTGCCTTGACGTCCTGCAGGAGTATGCTCGTAATCAAGGTATCCAACAACCATGATTTCATTATCAAAATAGGTTTTGTCAATATCAAGATAACCGTTTATAAAGTCATCAAGCTGATAATCATAAAGATCTGTGTTTATATCAAAATTATTAATTCCACGGCAAGTAAGAACAAAATCCTTGCCATTTTTCAATGATACCTCTTCAAATACCGGGAGGTCGGAAAGATAATCTAAAAATCCTTCTTTAGCATCTGCATCTGCGTTCTTAAATGCTTCAAGAGTTGCCTGACCACCATTCTGCGCCCATTCAATCAACTCTTTTGAAAAGCTAATAGAAGGTGCGCCCCCTTCTTTAATAATTCTATCAAATTCGGAAAGTAATAAATATGCCTTGTAATCGTGGTCACCAAGCACAGAATAAACATTATATCTTGTGCTAAGATCGTTAACAAGTTCAATTGACTGTTCACCAAAGTCAACAATATTGCCAAGAATATAGAGGTTATCGTGCTCTTTAAGATTTATTTTGCTAATAAGCTTTTCAAACTTATCAAGTCTGCCATAAAGATTTGATACAACAAATGTCATAGTTTTCTCCTTAAATCTGATTAATTATATTTGTCTGATAATATCCGCATTCAATGGATGAATCTGCTTCAAGCACGAATTTTGCAAGATTTTTAAGTGAAGGATTTTCAGTAAAATAATGTCCTGCCTCAACAAGATTAATGCGATAATCATTGCAATCTGTAAGGTTGTGATAACCAATTTCCCCTGAAAGATATGTGTCGGCACCTGCGTTTTGTGCATCTCTAATGTAACCGCCACCACCGCCGCCAAGAACTGCAAGGCGACGAACTTTGCCTGTGTGAGAAGCAAAGTTAAGATGATCGCATCCAAGCTTTTCTTTCACAAGAGCAACAAAAGCTTCAAGTGTCATCTCATCTTTAAGAGTGCCAATTCTCATCATTTCAAGACCGTCGCAAACAACCTTTTCAACGTCGCACAAACCAAAAATTTCTGCCAATGCGTCATTAACACCACCGTCAACTGTGTCAAATCGAGTGTGGAATGACATAACAGAAACATCATTTTTAATCAATTTGATAATTCTTGCAGGAATGCCAAAATCACCTGAAACGCTTTTTACGCCCTTAAAAATAAGCGGATGATGTGAAATTATAAGATCATATCCATTTTCAATAGCAAAATCAATAGCTTCGGGAGTTACATCCATACAAAAAAGTATCTTTTTAACTTCTCTATTTCCATCCGGACAACACATAAGTCCATCATTATCCCAAGTGCAAGAAAGCTCTCTTGGAATTCGTTCATTCATATATTTATTAAGCTCATATACTGTCATTTTATTACCCCTCTATGTACTTATTAATATTTTCAAGCAATTTTGTTTCGTAAGAAATATCTTCGCCGCCATCTCGTTTGCCGGCAATTTTGCGCTCAAGCTTTTTCTTTGTAAGCTCCATACTTTCAATAAGAAGATCACTTTTCTCTTTCAAAATGCACTGACCAAAAGCATAAGTAAACGCATCATATTCACGAACAATTCCGTCATAGCATGCGCAAATTGTTTGGTATATTTTACCCCTGTCCAAAGAAATTGTTTCGCCAAGAATATAAAACCCGTTTTTAGCAAGATATTCCCTTAATTTTTCGGGATGGGTCATAGGTTGAACAATCAATCTTTTCTCGCTGTCTTTAAGCCAAATTGCCTCGTCTATAATTTTGACAATAAGCTCACCACCCATGCCAAAAATTGCAATATCATCAACGGATTCGGGATCTATTTTAGCAAGACCGTCACAAAGAATGGTTTTAATGTTTTCTTCAAATCCATATTTGTTAATATTTTCCTGCGCCTTATCAAGTGGACCTTGATTTATATCTGCGGCGATAGCGGAATTAACAATTCCTTCATTCACAAGATATATAGGCAAATATGCGTGGTCGGTGCCAATATCGGCAAACTTTTTGCCATTTCTTACAAAAGGAATTGCGGTTAATAATCTATCGTTAATTTTTATTTGTTCCATATAATCTCCAAGAGCGAAAAGGGGCTAAAAAGCCCCTTTTTGATTAATTTCCAAGAAAAGCATTAATCTTTTCTACAAGCTTATCGGCATCTGTTCCGTGAACTGCACAAGCATCTGCAATGCATTCACCACGAGATGCAGGACAACCGAGGCAGTGCATTCCGATTTCAAAAAAGAACTGTGCTGTTTCAGGATTAAAATCAAGGATATCGCCAATAATGGATTCTTTTGTAACTTTCATATTATTTTCTCCGTTCTTTTAGATATTACATTAATATTATATAATATTTTAAAGCCCGTGTCAATAAAGTTTTATAAAAACTCCTTCATTTTTTCAATATTTCTCTCTTCAAAAGCGACAATTTCTTTAGCAAGTGACACAGATTTCTTACATTCGGGGCATTTTTCATAAATTGTGACCTTTTGCAAAAGGTCGGTAACGTCCATTGTTGAACCTTGAACCATCATTTCTGCCATATGACTTGTTGTACTATCCTGCATGGATTTCATTTCCATACCGATTTTTGCACCGAGCTTTGCCACGGGGTTTGCTTCTTTGGGCTCAACGCCTTGTGAAACAAGCTCTTTTCTAACCTGCTGGGCATACTTTTCATACTGATCGAGTTGGTTAGTCATAAAGGTTTTCATATTGTCATCTTTGATTTTTGGAAGTAGATTTATAATGGAATCAGAGCCCATTTTTACGTTGGAATATATATCTTGCAAAAGCTCAGCATCTTTATTTTTTGAGGTGTTATTCATATCGTTTCTCCTTTGTAATTTGGTGAAAATATTGTTGCCAAAATTATAAGAATTATACTTAGATATTGACAAAACGATAAAAAATGTTATAATGAATTTAAAGAGGTGATTTTATGAAAATTGAAGAATTGTACATCTTTCCACAAGATGAAAAAGCGCATTTGATAACCTATATTAGAGACAATCCGCCCGAGATGGCGAACGAGCCGAGAGGGGCGATTTTGATATGTCCGGGTGGTGGGTATCAATGGACTTCTGACCGTGAAAGTGAGCCGATTGCTTTACAATTTTTGGCACGTGGATATAATGTTTTTGTACTTAAATATTCAGTTGCAGAAATGGCAAAAAATCTCAATCCATTGTACGAAATCGAACTTGCAATTAAGCATATCAGAGATAACGCAATCCCTTATAATATAAGGGCTGACAGGGTTTTTGCACTCGGCTTCTCTGCAGGTGGTCACGTTGCGCTTTCAAGCGGAACTTTAGCTCCCCAAGAAGCACGTCCAAACGGTATGATTTTGTGCTATCCTGTGGTTACTGCGGCATGTCCAACACACATGGGTTCACTGTATAATTTCTGCGGAACGGACACACCAACTGAGGAGCAAAAGCACCTGTTTTCGCTTGATTTACACGTGGATGAGGATACTCCGCCCGCATTTATTTGGCACACGGAAAACGATGATTCGGTGCCTGTTGAAAACTCAAAGAGATTGGCGGAGGCATTGGCAAGAAACGGTGTTAAGCACGAGCTTGTTTTGTTCCCCGACGGTCATCATGGCTTATCACTTGCGACGCACGAAACGTGCAAGGAAATACCCGAAAATGAGCCGCATCCCTGCTCTGTTTGGATTGATTTAGCAGACAAATGGGTAAGAAATTTGTGAACGGTTTATAAATAAAAACAAACAATTTGTTAACAAGAAAAACGGCGAGAAATCTCGCCGTTTTTTGTTGTTTTTTTGTGATTTTATTCGGGTTTGTAGCCCCAAACGACAGGGCGATTGTAAGGATTCCAATCATCATTCCAACCTTTAGGTTGTGATTCTGCTTCGCAGTAAATGGTAAGTTTAGGACAAAACTCAAATGTATGATAACCAATGTTTGTAATAGAATCAGGGATTACGATACTAGCAAGAGATAAGCAACGAGAGAATGCATATTTATCTATACTTACCACACTGTTAGGAATGATTATACTTGTTAGCGACTTACAACGAGAGAATGCGTAGTCAGATATATATGCAAAAAAGAAAGGCAGACCGCGTGGTCTGCCTTTGTTATTAGAGATTGATGATTTCGTCGAATTTGCCGTAATTGGTTTGGTTATTGCCATTACCGACGGAGCATTCTGCATTTGAATTTTTGAATGCTTCGAATACGGGAATGAATGACTTAATATCTTCCTTACTAAAGGAAAGAACTTCTGCCATATGCTTTGCCTTTTCTTCGTATGTATATCCTGAAAGGTAGGCCATTTCATTCTCTGTTCCCTCTTGTTCAACTGATTTGGGATTTACGAAATCTGCAAGTGTACTGATGATGCAACCAAGAATTTCACCGTCGGTAAACTCATTTGTTGCAAGATAATTTGCGATATTATCGTAAATTTCATAAGTCTCTTGAACCTTGGGGTCACGGAATGAATATACGTTCATAGCGCCTCTTCTTGCAAAGCGAAGTCCTGTTCCGTATGCGCCACCAACCTCACGAATATTGTGCCACAAGTAGCCAAGAGAAAGGAGATTGGAGAGGGCGATATGCTTACCGCTATAAGGAAGAATTTCGTTTACATCAAGTGAGCGCACGTTAAAGCTTATTCCTGCAGGAATTGCGTATGCAATCTTTTTTGTTTCGGGATTTGTCAACGTTTCGCCTTCAAGCTTTACGCCATCATTAAGTGTAAGTGTGTAATTCAAAAGCTCCTTATTACCTGTAAGACCCACATAACAGAGGTTACCGTTTGCAAACACTTTCAAAAGAAGTGATTTTGCATTTTCACAGAAGGATGCAGGATTTTCTGAGTATTCCTGAAGCTTTACAAAGAGAGGATAGCCGCCTGTGAGGATGCTATAATATCCACTTGCGGAAATGAGGGATTCGGAAGTATTAAGAGCGAGTCCGACACCGTTGCCCATAAACTGCATCTTTGTATTATTAAGCTCACGAGCGAGAACTGTTTTAGCAGTTTCTTCGTCATAGATTGTTTTGGAAACAATTTCGCTTATTACCTCAAGCGCCTTTTCTGCATTCTTTTCAAGGCATGCAACACTTGCCACAAGGTAGGGATCTGCCTTTTTCATTTCGGGTGAGAATGTGGTAGCTGTGAACTTCCACTTTCCTGCATAGCGATTGAGAAGATTTGAAAGCTCGGAAGGAGTATGCTTGCTTGTTGCAAAGTCACCGAGTGTGCGAGAAAGAAGCTCAACTGTCATAATCTCATCAGCATTAAGTCCTGCAAGTGAGAAATAGAAGCGATAATATGCAACACCGTTTGTTTCGGCAGGTGTATGAAGCACTTTACCCTGAACGTTGAATTCGTTCTTGGGAAGCTCTTTTGTAAGCTTATCAAGTGAAAGTGTGGGCATTTTTGCAATTGCTTCGGGTGTATCTCTATCCATAGCAAGCTTTGTGCCTTCTACAAATCTCTTATGTGCTTCGTCCTTAACTTCGTCTGAAAGATGCGCTGTATAATGCTCTACGTTAGCAAGATGCGCGGCATTTGACTCTCTTTGAACGGGCACGAGGGTTGAAATTGCAGTTATATCGTTTTCAAAGAAAATTTCACGAAGGAGATTTTCAAAATAGCCATTATCAAGCTCACGTTCAAACTTTTCAAATGTTTCGTCAATTTCAAAGTACGTATTAATGGGCAAACCGTAGAATACGTTATTTACGATATTGATGAAATCGTAAATGCAAAGGCCCTTAACGGCATTTCTCTGCTCTTTCATCTTAAAGCTTGTTGCAGAAAGAAGCGAAAGCATAATTTCTTTATCAATCCCGTTATCAATTATGCCTTGAATTGTATCGTCAATTACCTTTTTAATAGCATCACGGTGCTCTTTTTCAGTATTATAAGCCGCAAAGCCCCAAGATGTTTGAATATCGTCGGTTGCGGTATAAATATCTGCGTCGGTCATAAGTCCGCTTGAAGTAAGTGCTTTCTTCAATGGTGAGGAGCTATTATCCATAAGGTAATTAGCTAAAAGCTCTGCAGCCATTTGTCTTTCGGCATTATTATACATACCTACGCTATAGCCATAGATGATATTTGTTTTTCCCTTTGTATCTTCAGAGGGAGAAATGGGGTATTCATGTTCGCAAACTCTATGATTTGCACCCTGAACTGTATGCTTAATTTCGCTTCTTTCCTGTGAAGCGCCTGCAAGCCACTGGTCAATGATGTCGGTGTATCTATCAAGATCCATATTGCCACGAAGGAAAAGAACACAGTTTGCTGTGCTATAGTACTTTCTATATGCAGCAAGGTAGTTTTCGTATGTAAGAGATGGGATTACAGAGGGTTCGCCACCACTATTATGCTTCTGATATGTGTCGGGATAGAGGTCCTCTTTCATTGCACCATAAAGTTGACGCTGAATTGATGCACCTGCACCCTGCATTTCGTTATATACTACGCCCTTTATGTCATATCCGTTCTCTGCCTTTTCGATATGCCATCCTTCACGAAGGAATGTTCCCTCTGCAAGAATGGGATTGAAAACTGCATCGAGGTATACCTTCATAAGATTTTCAAAATCGTCAGGGTTACAAGATGCACATGGATACATTGTTTTGCCCTGAAATGTCATGGCATTGAGGAATGTATTCATTGAGTTTTTAAGCATGAACAAGAATGGGGAGTTCATAGGGTAATTCTTTGATCCGTCAAGAACGGAGTGTTCAAGAATGTGGAATACACCGGTTGAATCATCCGGAATTGTTTTGAATGCCGCACAGAAGGATTTTTCTTCTGTACCTGAGTCAATATAAATGAGCTTTGCACCACTGATATGATCGTATTCGTAAACATCATATCCGCATGAGTCAAATCTCACTTTATTGGTAAAAGTGAAGTTTTTCATGTTTTTTCTCCTTTTATGTAAGTAAATTTTTAAGCTTATTTGCCGAGCATAATTTTGATTATCTCTTTATCAGTTGTGCTCATACCGTCACGGGCGAGCATTCCAACGTTGCGAATGGTATTTTCAACGCCTTTTGTTACAATACCGTCACCACCGTAAAATTGCTTTTTAGCAGATGCCATTTCGCATCCTACAAGTCCCGCTTCAACCGCCATGGCAATTTTAGCCGCACAGGATGCCTTGGCACCGTCACAGATTGTACCCGAAAGAATTGCAACTGCATTTACAAGCGTATGCGCAATTGTATGGTAACTTCCACCACGAAGGTAGCAAATACCTGCTCCTGCGCCAACGCCTGCACTAATTGCTCCACAATAAGCAGAAAGAGTGCCAATGCCTGTTTTTTGGTGGATTGTAATAAGGTCGGAAACAATTACGGCACGAAGCATTTTTTCTTCGTCAATTCCGTTTTCTTTAGCAAACACAACAACGGGCACGGATGCGGTAATTCCCTGATTTCCGCTTCCCGAAATGATGCACACGGGCAATTCACATCCGCTCATTCTTGCGTCACTTCCTGCAGCGGCAAACGCCTTAACTTTTTCTTTAATAGGTGCTTCACCGTTTTGGTAAAGGATTTTGCCTATAGTTGCACCATAATCGTTTGTAAGTCCCTCTTTAGCAATTGCCATATTCATTTCAATTTGACGTTGAATGTGGGGTTTGATGCGAGTTAAATCAACAGTTTCTGCAAATTCGACAATATCCTTAACATTGAGCAAGGAACGGTCTGCATTCTTTAAGCTCTTTCCAATTTCATTTTTTTCGTTTCTATATTTTTCGGTGAGGTCACTATTATCAAGAGTTACAGAAACGATATTTGTATGATAGTCTGAAATGCGTACGCTTGCGCTTTTTTCATTTGCTTGTGCAACAATCAAAAGGTCAAAATTGCAAGGGCTTTCAAGCTCGTCAAGTACGATTTCATTGTTCGCTTTATAATCTGCAATTGCATTGATATCATTCTCGCCAAGAACTGACAAAAGCTCAAGTTTAAGGTCGTATCTATTGGAAATAATACCTGCGGCAACTGCACTTTCAATTCCATGCATTCCGCCAGTTGAAGGCACAATTACACTTTTAACGTTTTTGATTATATTTCCGCTGAGATGCACCGTTACTTTTTGAGGTAACTCGCCAAGAGCATCTCTTACTATTGAAGATGCATATGCAATAGCGATAGGCTCGGTACATCCCATTGCAACTTGAAGTTCCTCGATTAATATATCTTCATAAGTTTTGATAATTTCATTTGAAAGCATACAAACTTCCCCTTATACAAAATAATTTAAATAATTCTATCATAAATGATTGTTTTAGTCAATAAAATATGTGTATTTTTTTATATTTAATTAAAAATATATCAAAAAGCTATTGAAATTAGTCAAAATATGTGCTATAATGTATGCTGTATTTTTATGAAAGGAGTTTACTACTGTGGACCCATTACCCCGAAGTTGTCCCTTGATTTGCGTTTATAACGACAGGCATTCCAATTTGTTCAGATGCTTTTGCTCGTTCTTGGGCAAAAGAATTCACTCACCGATTATTTCATGAGTGATTATTATTTTTTTATTTTTGAACAATATCTGAATTATTTAAAATTGGAGGAATTATGTCTATATTAAGACAACTTTTATTACAACTTATTCTTATCGCACTTAACGCCTTTTTTGCAGCTACTGAAATTGCTGTAATCTCACTTAATAGCCAAAAAGTTAAAGTTATGGCAGACGACGGTGACAAAAAGGCAAAGAAAATACTTAACATTATTGAAGACCCCACTAAGTTTTTATCAACCATTCAGGTTGGTATAACTCTTGCAGGATTTTTGGGTTCTGCGTTTGCTGCCGACAGCTTTGGTGATATGTTGGCGGAATTCATTAATGCTCGTTTTGAGCTTAGCGGCAATATGGCTGCTGCAATTCAAACCGGCTCTGTAATTCTTATCACCATCATTCTCTCTTATTTCACACTTGTTCTTGGCGAACTTGTTCCTAAGAGAATCGCTATGAAGCACAAGGAAAAGGTTGCAAAATCTTTTTGCGGTGTTGTTTCATTTTTGACTACCATTCTTAAGCCCGTTATTTGGTTTCTTACCATTTCTACAAACGGTATTCTTAGATTGCTTGGTATTGACCCCAACGAAAAAGAAGAAACAGTTTCTGAAGAAGATATTGTTACTATGCTTGATGCCGGTGCAGATGAAGGCGGTCTTGACGAAGATGACGTTGAATATATTAAAAACGTATTCAAGCTCGACAACCTCACCGCTGCAGACGTTATGACTCAACGTTCTTCAATTGTGGCTATTCCCGACAACATAACAGAAAAACAACTTATCAAAATTATTAAAGAAGAGGGTTATTCACGAATCCCTGTTTACAGTGACAATTTGGACAAAATTGTTGGTGTGCTTTATGCTCGTGAGTATCTTCTTAACCACACAAATCCCAAATACAAGCTTGAAAACGCAATGTTTTCACCAAAATACGTTCCAGAAACAATGCACCTTGATGCACTTCTTAAAGAAATGCAGGATACTCACAACCATATCGCCATCGTTGTTAATGAATACGGCGTTACATCCGGTGTTGTTAGTATGGAAGATATTATCGAGGAGCTTGTTGGTGAAATTTGGGATGAACTTGACGAAGCTATTGAACCAATTAAAGCAATTGGCGAGGATAAATTTAGAGTTCTTTCTACTGTTTCGCTTGACGAATTCTTCACTTTCTTTGAAATTGACGTTGACGAAGAAATTGATTCCACAACTGTTAACGGTTGGGTAAACGAGCGTGCAGAAGCTATTCCTGAAGTAGGATTTACATTCGATTATGGCAAATTGACTATAACCGTTACTAAAGCAGATGACATTATGTCACATGAAATTGAAGTTTTGGTACGCGAAGAAGTGCCCGTACTTGAAGAAGAAGATTCTAATGAGTAAAATTGCACAAAAACGCAACAGATGCAAATCTGTTGCGTTTTTTGCTTAAAAAGTGATAAAAATATGAATATATCTCTAATTTGTTTATGATTTATTTGTTGGATTTGTCTTTTGTGCCCCCTTTTTTACCATCTTTTTTGTCAAAGTGACGAAAAGTTCATTTTTCTTTTATTTCGAACAAAAAAGGGTTGTTTTTTGGAGAAGTTTGTGCTATTATGTATATAGGGTAATTTTATGATTTATAACTATGCCTATTTGGGTTTACACCCTGCTATATAATTAATATTGAAGGAATTGACAAAATGATTTATGATTTGCAAAAAGCAAGCTTTTTAAAAAGAGTTTCTGCCTTCTTGTTAGATTTGATTCTTTTGGTGATTTTGATTACAGGTTTTGCTTGGGGTGTTTCCTCAGCACTCAATTTCGCAGAAAATTCTAACGAGCTTGATACTATAATTTCCGGATATGAAGAACAGTTCGATTTGAACTTTAGTATAAGTTATGACGAATATGATGCTATGACGGAAGAACAAAAAGCATATTTTAACGAGTGCTATGACAAGGTTGTTAAAGACGAACGTTATACACAACTTACAAATATGATTTTCTATTCCCTTTTGACCATTGTTTCACTTAGCTTCTTCTTGTCACATTTAGTGCTTGAGTTTATCGTACCGCTATTATTTAAAAACGGTCAGACTATTGGTAAGAAGATTTTCTCGATTGCCGTTATGAGAATTGATGGCGTTAAGGTTAATCCCACTATTATGTTTGTTCGTACAATCCTTGGTAAGTACACCATTGAATTGATGATTCCCACAATTATTCTTTTGATGATGCGATTTGGTGTTGGCAGCATTGTTACACTCGGTGTTGTTATTCTTATTGCATTGTTTGAAATAATTCTTGTTATCGCAACTAAAACTAACTCATTTATTCATGACGTTATTTCTTCAACCGTTGTTGTTGATCTTCAAAGCCAGATGATTTTTGACTCTGTTGAAGCTAAAAAGGAATATCAGCTTCGTATTCACAGTGAAGAAGCTAAAAATTCTAAATATTTTTAATTTGTTCTCAAAAAATTTTTTTATATAAAGAAATGGAGATTTTATGAAAGTTGTTTTGCAGAATTTAACAAAAATCTTCCCCAACCGTGACAAGAAAAAGGTTGACGAAGACGTTGTAGCGGTAAATAACTTTACCATTGAAATCCCTGACGGTAAGCTTATTGGCTTGCTTGGCCCTTCAGGATGTGGTAAAAGTACTACCCTCTACATGATCAGTGGTTTGCAAAAACCTTCCTCCGGTCAGATCTTCTTTGGTGACGAGGATGTTACAAAGCTTCCGACCGAAAAACGTGGAGTAGGTTTGGTTTTCCAGAACTACGCGCTTTACCCTCATATGACAGTAAAGCAAAACATTTTGTTCCCCTTGCAAAATCTTAAGGGTGAAGATAAGCTTAAAAAAGCAGAAATGCTTGAAAGAGCTTATGAAGCTGCTAAGCTTGTTCAAATTGATAATCTTATGGACAGAAAGCCTAGCGAACTTTCCGGCGGTCAGCAGCAGCGTGTTGCTATTGCCCGTGCACTTGTTAAAATGCCTCGTGTTCTTCTTCTTGACGAACCTCTTTCTAACCTTGACGCTCGTCTTAGACTTCAGACTCGTGAAGAAATTAAGAGAATTCAGATGGAAACAGGCATCACAACAATTTTCGTAACTCACGACCAGGAAGAGGCAATGAGCATTTCTGACTTCATCGTTGTTATGAAGCTCGGTGTTGTTCAGCAGGTTGGTCAGCCCCAGGAGGTTTATGACAATCCCGCTAACCTTTTCGTTGCTAAGTTCCTTGGTACTCCTCCTATTAACGTATTCAGCGGTAAAATCAAAAGCGGTAAGCTCCACATTGGTGGCGCTGCAGTTATGGACGTTCCCGGTGTAGCCGATCAGGAAGTTACAGTGGGTATTCGTCCCGAAGGATTTAACCTTGATCCTAATGGTCCTCTCGTTCTTAACCTCTCTAACCTTGAGGTTATGGGTCGTGACGTGAGCGTTGTTTCTAAGCACCCTGATTCTATTAATCCCATCATCAGATCCATTATCAACTCTGATGCTAAGATTGATACAAATGCTAAGACAGTTGCTTTCTCACTTAAGCCCCATAAGGTATTCATTTTCAATAAGGATACTGAAGAAAGAATCAATTTTTAAGGAGAGTTCATTATGGTAGATAGTAAACAACAATGGAAAGCGTGGCTCTACCTTTCTCCTGCCATTGTATTGTTGCTTGTATTTACTGTTTGGCCCATTATTAACACAGTTCTTATGGCCTTTCAGAATAACTACAACGCACTTGAGGCTATGACCGGAGTTAGCTACACTTGGGGCATTGGTAACTTTAAAACCGTTTTGAAGGACCCCGAATTTCTTCAGGCCCTTAAAAACACACTCCTCTTGTGTATCCCCACGGTTCTTCTTTCCACATTTTTGGCACTCGTTATTTCCGTTTGCCTTAACGCTATTAAGCCTTTGAGAAGATTCTTGCAGACAATCTTCTTCCTTCCCTACGTTACAAACTCAATTGCTATCGGTATGGTATTTGCGGCAATGTTCTCAGTTGTTGGTAACATTACAACTGCTAGACCCCTTATCGAAACAACCGGTGTTATTAATAACGTTCTTGACAAAATAGGATTACTTGCTATGCTTGACAATTTGCCCATGTTTGGCAAGTACATTGACGAATACATTCGTCTTGATCCTACTACAGGAGAACAGATTGTTCAGCACTACATCAACTGGATTGGCGCAGGTTCTCAATACGAAGTTAACATGTTAGTTATGATCATTTATATCGTTTGGAATGCTCTCCCCTTTAAGATTCTTATTCTTCTTGGTGGTCTTCAGAGCGTTAACAAGCAGTATTATGATGCAGCTAAGGTTGACGGCACTGGTAAAATTCGTACATTCACAAGAATTACAGTACCGCTTCTTTCTCCCATGATTACCTACGTTGTAATCACAGGATTTATCGGTGGATTCAAGGAATATACAAGTATCGTTGGTATCTTTGGCGACAAGATGAAGCCCAAAGGTAGCCCACACAGTTTGAAGACAATGGTTGCCCTTATCTATGACTCACTTGAAGGCATGGATACAGGTATGGCTTCTGCTTCTGCGCTTATTCTCTTTGGTATCATCTTTGTTATCACAATGATTAACCTTAGAATAAGCAAGAAAACAACACACTATTAAGGGGGATTGAAAAATGTCAGAAAATGTTCAAAACGTTCAAAACACATCTTCCCTTAAGGTTATGAAAGAAAAAGATATGAAAACTGTGGCAACAACCGCCAAAATCATGAAGGTTGTTGGTCTTATTGCAGTTTATGCTTTCCTTTTCTTTATGGCATTGGTAGTTCTTTTCCCATTCTATTGGATGCTTATTTCTTCAGTTAAGAGTGTTACTGAGTACAACCTTGCTACTCCCACTCTTTGGCCTGAAGTTATCCATTGGGACAACTATAGCAGAGCTTTGGTTGCTGCCAATCTTGAAAACGTTTTCAAAAACACTATTTACGTTGGCTTGGTTTCAACAGTTCTCTCTTTGGTTATCACAGTACTTAGTGCGTTTGCATTCGCTCGCCTTGAATTCAAAGGCAAAAACGTTATGTTCGCTGCACTTCTTGGTACTATGATGATTCCCGGTGAACTTTTCACAATCACCAACTATCAAACAGTAACTCAATTGGGTTGGATTAATATGGATAAGTATGGATTTACTATCCTTATTGTTCCTTTCCTGGTTAGCGTTTTCTATATCTATCTTTTAAGACAGAATTTCTTGCAAATTCCAAATGAATTGTATCTTGCGGCAAAGGTTGACGGCGTTAGCGACCTTAAATACCTTTGGAGCGTTATGATTCCTCTTTCACTTCCCACTCTTATCTCTATCACAATCCTTAAAATGATGGGTTCATGGAATACTTATGTATGGCCTAACCTCGTTGTTACGGGTAAGTTTAGAGAAAACGGTAAATACCTCTTGGTAACAAACGGTATTCGTGGCGGTGACTACTCTGTTGAAGGTGCAATCAACACTATTGACTACCCCGTTCAGATGGCGGCAGTTGCAATGGTATCTCTTCCCCTCTTTTTAGTATTCCTCTTCTTGCGTAAGTACATTATGAAGGGTGTATCAAGAAGTGGTATTAAGGGATAATTACTAATTGATTATTAGCCAAATGGCAATAATAATAAAAAATTTTTCATTAACGAAAGGACGGACAAACCAATGAAAAAATTACTCTCTTTGTCTCTTGTTCTCGCAATGCTTCTCTCTATGCTCACACTTGTAGCATGTGATGATCCAAAGCCAACAGACAAAAAAGACGACACAACACCACCTGTTGTTCAGGACGCATTCGTACTTGCTGACGGCGAAACATACGACGGCAGCGCAGTAGAAATTGAATTCTCTCACACAATGGGTCAGAATCTTAGAAACGTTCTCGATGCTTATATCGAAGAATTCAACAAGATTTACCCCAACATCACAATCGTTCACTCTCAGGTAGGTAACTATGATGACGTTCGTGACACAGTTTCTAAGCAGATTCTTGCAGGCACACAGCCCAACATCGCTTACTGCTATCCCGACCACGTTGCTCTTTACAACCTTGGTGGTGCTACTGTAACTCTTGACCAGTTCATTAACAGCCCTGAACTTGGTATGACACAGGAACAGATCGACGATTTCATCGACGGTTACTGGAATGAAGGTATGGCTTATGGTGATGGAAAGATGTACACACTTCCTCTCTCCAAGTCTACTGAAGTTCTTTACTACAACAAGACATACTTCGAAGCAAACAACATTTCTGTTCCCACAACTTGGGATGAGCTTGAAGCAGTTTGCAGAAGAATTCTTGAACTCGAAAACTACAATCCCACATGTGTTCCCCTTGGTTATGACTCTGAATCCAACTGGTTCATCACAATGTGCGAACAGCTTGGTTCTCCCTACACATCTGCAACAGGTACAAAGTACCTCTTCAACAATGACACAAATAAGCAATTCGTAGAAAGATTCGCTTCTTGGTACTATGATGGTCTTATCACAACTCAGGAAATCTATGGTGCATACACATCCGGTATGTTCGTTCAGCAGGATAAGACAAAGACATATTCTTTCATGTCTATCGGTTCTTCTGCTGGTGCTACAAACCAGAGACCTACAAAGGGTGCTGACGGTTACCCCTTTGAAGTAGGTATTGCTCCCATTCCTCAGGTTGATCCTTCTAACCCCAAGGTTATCTCTCAGGGTCCCTCTCTTGTAATCCTTAACAATGAAAACAGACAGGAAGTTATCGCTTCTTGGCTCTTCGTTAAGTATCTTACAACTTGCATCGAATTCCAGGCTGAATTCTCTATGGTATCCGGTTATATGCCCGTACTTGAATCTGTTATGGAAAATCCCGTTTACAAAGAAGACTTCCTTGATAAGGCTGACGGCGGCGACAACATCGCAGCTCTCTCTGTTAAAGTTGGTCTTCAGATGAAGAACGCTTACTATGTATCTCCTGCTTTCACAGGTTCTTCTGTAGCTCGTGACGAAGTTGGTAACATCATGCAGAACGTATTCATCAACTACGGTGCATACTCTAACAAGGCTGAATTGCTTGATGAACAGTTTGCTAACGCTATCGCTATCTGCGAACGTAAGTACCCCAGCTCTAACTAATTTTAAAACAAATAATTTTAATTATTAATTTTAAGAGAAATATTTAGTATGAAGAAAAATTTTAGATTATTAAGTCTACTTCTCGTTCTTTGTACAATTATTTCTGTTTTGGCGGCTTGTCAAAATCCTACCGAATCTACTACAACTACAACATCCAAACCAGTTGAAGAACTGGTTTGGGTGGATTACGTATCACAGGTTAAGCTTGATATGACATCCGACCGTCTTAGACAGGAAGTAACTGTACACCAGTTCGTAGATGGTGACACAACACACTTTAACGTTCCCAAAACCATTGCTCCTAATGGTACTTTGAAGGCAAGATATCTCGCTATCAACACACCTGAATCTACAGGTGCCATTGAAGAATGGGGTAAGGCGGCTTCTAAATTTACAAGATCTAAGCTTGAAAGCGCAGTTTCAATTATTATTGAAAGTGATACAAGCAACTGGGATGTTGACTCCACAGGTGAAAGATACCTTGTTTGGATTTGGTATAAAACAGCTCAAGATGCTGAATACCGCAATCTCAACATTGAAATCCTTCAAGAAGGTCTTGCTATAGCTTCTAAGTCTGCTAATAACACATACGGTACATACTGTATGGCTGCTATCGAACAGGCACAGAAGTTCAAGCTCTATGTTCACTCTGACGAACTTGACCCCGACTTCTACTACGGTGAAGCTAAGCAGGTTACTATTAAGGAACTTGCTCTTAACCCCGAAAAGTACCTTGGTATGGACGTTGCTTGCGAAGGCGTTGTAACTTATGACGACAACGGTAGCATCTTCGTTGAAGAATATGACGAGGTTACAGGCAGATACTATGGTATCACTTGCTTTAAGGGTTATAACCTTCCCGGTAAGGGACTTGAAATTATTCAGGTAGGCAACCGTGTTAAGATTGTTGGTTCAGTTCAGTATTGGGAAGGCGGCGGAATCTATCAGATTTCTAACCTTACATACAGAATTATGAAGCCCAACGATCCCGATAACATTCAGCTTATCAGCAAGGGTCACGCTCCCTCTTACACACTCACTGATCCCGCTACTTTCTGCGAAGGTAAAGTAACTGTTACTCTTTTTGATGAAGACGGCAATGACGTTGAGAAGACTTTCTCTTATGCTCAGCTTGCTCTTAACACAACAATTGAAATGCATGACCTTTACGTTTCAAGAGTTTACACTACTAACAACGGTGGTGACAGTGACGGCGCTATGACTCTTACTTGCACTTACAAAGATCCCACAACAAACAAAACATATACTATTGAAGTTAGAACAGGTGTTTTGTATGATGCTAATGGTAACAAGGTAGTTGCAAGCTACTTCCAGGGTAAAACAATCGACGTTAAGGGTCTTGTAGATTCTTATAGCGGTGATTATCAGATCGCTTTGCTCTCTCTTAACGACGTTGTTGTTAAATAATTTATTTTATAACTATAAGGAGTTATTATGAAAAGAATTATAAGTTTAATACTCATCTTGATTCTTTCTCTTAGCGTACTCGCTGCTTGTACTGGCGGCGACAACGCAACAACTACTACAACTAATCCCCCCGCTTCAAGCTATAAGCCCGAAGCAGTAAGAGATTACGTTCGTGGTTTGTATATTGACTTGGTTGATAACAACAAGACAGTAAAAGATTTCACATTGGTTGCTGCTCTTCCTATGTACGGTGCTAAGTACACAGTTGAATGGACAGTTGACAATGATGCTATCGCAGTTGTTCCTTCTGCTGATGGTCTTGAAGTTACTATCGACGTTCCCGAATCAGTTGAAGCTGATATCAACTACACTCTTACAGGTACAGTTGTTGCTCCCGACGGTGCAACCGCTTCTACTTCATTTGATCTCGTAGTTCCCGCTCCCGTTGTTGTTGGCGGCAAGGCAGAGCTTGATATGATGGGCTCTACAAACCTTGTTGAAAAGACAACTGAAAAAGCAATTTTCGCTGCAAATGGTATCACATTTACAAATATCAAGGGTTCCAGCACAACTGATATCTTCACAAATGACTATGCATACAGAGTATATGCTAAGTCTACTGTAACAATCGAATACAAGGGTATGAGAAAGATCGTTATCACAGTTGATGACTATGATGGTAACGGTAAGACATACATGGCAGGTTTCGACGGCATGTCCATTGAAGGCGTTACAATTACTCGTGAACACGACGTAATTACTATCGTATTTGATAAGGCAGTTGATAAGTTCGAATCTCTTCCCCTCGCTTCTCAGACTCGTATCGAAAAGATCGAAGTTTACACTGAACTTGATGGCACAGAACCCGGCAACGGTGGTAACCAGGGTGGCGAAACAGGTGACTACACTGCTCCTGCAGTAGACACAGCCTTCAAGTTGTTCATGGAAGCTTCTGCAGGCACAGTTTACTTCACAGGTGCTATGGATAGCACATACCTTGCAACAACAACTGACGTTGCAGGTGCAGTTGACATTTACTTCGAAGTAGTTAGCGGTGGTTACCACATCTACTTCATGAACGGTGATGTTAAGACATACATCAACGCTGCAGGTTATAAGAAATCTAACGGCTACCTTGGATGTCACTTCGAGCTTGGTGAAACACCCATTTGCGTATGGACATACGACGCAGAATACGGCATTCTTGAAGTAGTTGCTGAATTTGATGGTCTTGATCCCGACACATTCTTCGCAGGTACTTACGGTTCATACAACACAGTAAGCTTGTCCGGTTCTTACTACAAGCCTCAGATCGCTACAGGTACACAGTACCCTGCAAGACTTGTTCTCTCTTCTGAAGCAGGTAACGGTGGTTCCGTTCACACACACGAATTCGTTAACGGTGTTTGTGGTTGTGGTGAAAAGGATCCTAACTACGTTCCTCCCGTAACAGAAGGACTTGCAATTGTAACTTCTCCTGAAGCAGGCGTTGCTTACAAGTTCGGTCTCTTCCACGGTAACGAAGGTCAGAACGTATTCTTTAACGGCGAACTTTTCAATAACTACGCTTGGTACTATTCTTATACTCCCGTTGTAGCAGAAGCTATGGACGTATATCTTGAAACAGTTGAAGGCGTTGAAGGCGGTTACAGACTCTACTTCATTAAAGATGATGTAAAGACATATATCGTTGCATTCCCTCGTGATGGCGATACAACAAAGGGTACACTTAAGCTTGACACAGTTACTCCTGAAGAATACTACACATTCAATGCAGAATACAACACACTTATTTACACATCTGTAACAGGTGAACAGTTCTACATTGGTTCTTCCGGTACATACAAGTCAATCTCTCTTTCCGCTATTTCTTACATCACAAGCGCAACATCTTACATTTCTCACCTCTACGGTGCAGACAATGGTTCTCAGGGTGGCACAACTCCTGCTCCCCACGAACATAACTTTGTTGATGGCAAGTGCGAATGTGGCGAAACAGACCCCAACTACGTTCCCCCTGTTGAAGGTGGCGACGATAATGATGATGGTGTTATGACAATTCCCGAAGTTCTTGCTTCTGCTGAAGGTACTGCAGTTGTAGTTAAGGGTACAGTTACATCCATCTATCAGGCATGGAGTGATCAGTATAAGAACATTTCCTTCTACATCTCTGATGATGCAGGAAATAAGCTCCTTGTTTTCAGAACAGGTACAAACGTTAAGATCGGTGACCAGGTAACAGTTACCGGTAAAGCTACTGTTTACAGCGGTACAATTCAGATCGCTCAGGGTGGCGTTACAGTTATTGACGTTGCTCACGTTTGCACTGAATTCACAGAAGGTTCTTGCGTTGCTGATACATTCTGCGTAGTTTGTGGAACACTCGGCACAGCTGCTCCCGGTCACAACTATGTTGACGGTACATGTGCTAACTGTGGTGCTGTTGAACCTCAGGGCGATTACCTTCCCGGTAACCTTGTATTCACATCTGCTGCTAACAAGGCAGACGCAGACTCTTACATGAAGACAAACTTCCCCGAATGGAAGATCACAGGTAAGCTTGGTCAGACATACGGCGGTTACCTTGGCTTCGGTAGAAGTGGTGATGGCTCTTCTGCAATCACATCTCCTGAATTCTCTACATCTACTGGCTTCACAGTAGTTACAGTTCTTAAGGGCAACGGTTCTTCCGGTGTTGCTACATCTACTCTTACATTCACATTGGTAGATGCAGACGGTAACACAGTTGCTACAGGTTATGCTGCCGGTGCTTCTACAGCTGCTATCACTCCTGTAGACGCTAAGGATACAACATACACAATTTCCTTCACATTTGTTGAAGGCAAGACATGGGCTGACGCTACTAACCTTGTTGTTAAGTTTGCTAAGTCAACTGGTAACATTGGTTTGAAGTCTTTGGATTTCGTTCAGTAATTAATATTATGTAATTACAATCCCCTCGCCTTTGGGCGAGGGGATATTTTTATGCATACAAAAATAGCAGGGTGATTTTTCCCTGCTATTTTTGTTTTATATTAAAATTTTGTCTTGAGCTTTTCAAATGCCACAAGGTCGGTTCTCTCTTTTGTCATTGGTGTTACTGAAATTAGACCACTATGGAAGGCATTTGTATCTCTATCCATATCCTCGGGGCAAGTGTCTGCAATCATTTCGCCATACTGAGTGTATGTTGTTTCATTAACTTGATGGAAGGCATCTGAATAAAATGCGTCGCCCTGCTTTGTAATTTTAATTCCCTTTACTTCTTCGGGAATATTTACATTGAAGAGGTTGGAATATTCAAACAAATTATTCTTGGTTATATAATTATATGCTTCGCCAAGATATTTAGCCGCTCCATCAAGATTTTCGGGAGTTGTTGAGAATGCGATTCCTCTATGATTTTGATTTCCAGCTTCGAATATAGCTCCCATTGTGCCTGAATAGATGATGTCACCACTCATATTTACTCCACGATTGATGCCTGAAAGCACAAGGTCATATTGTCTATGAAGTCCGAAAATGCCAAAGCGAACACAGTCGGCAGGAGTTGATTCCATTGACCACGCTTCAACTCCCTCGATAAAATCAACACGTTTAATTTCAAGGGGATTGATAAAATCAATTGCGTGGCTCTTTCCACTCTGCTCATATTTGGGTGCTACAACTGTTACTTCACCGTATTGCATTGCCCATTTTGCGAGGAGTTTGATGCCTTCTGCGTTGATTCCGTCGTCATTAACTATAAGAAATCTCATAACCAGCCCTCGTTATTTTCTTTATATTCCTTAATGAGTGCGTCTGCATCTGCAATAAAGTTTGCCATTTCTTCTTTGGAATAAACTGTTGCGCCACAAGCACATTCGTGACCACCACCGTGGTATTTTTCTGCCAAGGGATTTACAGGAACAAAACGTGAACGGAGTCTTACACGGATTGAACCGTCAGCATTATCAATGAATGCAATCCAAATAATAGAACCACGAATTGAATCCATAAAGCTTACTGAAGCAGATGCCTGCTCGTTTGTAAGGTTGAACTTTTCTTGCATCTCTTTATCAAGGTAGAGATATACAAGTCCATTCTCTGTCATTTCCATCTTTTCGTGTGCGTAGGATTCAAACTTGAATTCGTGGAACTCCTTAAGATAGAGGTTTGCATAGAGGAGATCGGTATCCACTCCCTGATCGAGCATAAGTCCTGCATAGCGAAGTGTGTCGCCCGAAACGTCACGGAAACGGAAGCGACCACTATCAGTTACCATACCGCAATAGATATATGTTGCGGCTTGTTTATCTATTTTAAGTTCATCCTTAAACGTATCATAAAATTCTGCAATCATTTCACAGGTTGAGGACTTTTCTTCGATAACCCATTGATAATTGCCATAGTGCTTATCAACAATGTGGTGGTCGATTTTAACTAATTCTTTGCAAAGTGAATACTTTTTGTTTGAAATTCTATCTTCTGTGCCTGTGTCAACCACAATACCAAGTGCATCTGCATAGTATTCATCTGCAACGGGCTCGTCTTCGCCACCAAGGAAATTGAGGTAATCAGAATAGTCTGAATTAAGCAACAAAATCTCTTTTTCGGGATATGTCAAACGCAAAATCTCACGCAAGCCCTTTGATGATCCCATAGCATCACCGTCAGGACGGAAATGACGGAAAATGATGATTTTGTTATATTCTTTGATTTTATCAAGTATTTGTTTTTTTGCTTCGTAATTTGTCATGTGTTTACCCTTTCTTATTTTGTAAGTGCGATAAGGTCATCAAGCATTGCCATTGCCTCTGCTCTATCCTTTATGGTTGCGCCACTTGCCTTTGCGTGACCACCACCACCGTATTTAACTGCAATGGGATTGATATTATACTTGCTTGAACGGATTTCACAAAGAACTCCGTTTTCGGTTTCTGTAAAGTTAACCCAAATGTCGATCCCCTTAATATCGCCCATAGTATTTACCATTCCACGAGAAATTGTAAATATGTCGGCATTATAGCTCTTCGCTTCTTCAAGTGTTGTATAAATGTAAGAAACGGGAGCTTCAGTTTTTGTAATTTTAAGTACAAATTTTGCTCTTAACTGAACGGAATTAAGCTCGTCGGCATAGAGATTAGAGAAAATATCGTTTGTATAGAATTTTTGCTCCATAAGAAATGATGCAACCTTGAATGTTTGCGCACTTGTAGAGTCATAACGGAAACGTCCTGAGTCAGTAATCATACCTGTATAAAGTGCTTTGGCTGCAACGGGTGGAACTTTAAGTCCTGTTTGCATTGCAAACATACCAATAAGACCACAACAGGATTCAAAAGAAGTGTCTATACATTCAATATCGGTAAACTCCTCGCAGAAAATATGGTGGTCCATTTTGATTACCGTTTCTGCAAGTTTATATCTTTCGTCACTAATGAGTGCGGTTGCACTTGTGTCAAGAACAAATGCGAGTGCGCCATTATAATATTCGTCGGGAATTGTATCAGTTGCACTATCCTCGATAAATCCATATCTCTTGGATGCGTCACCAACGGCATAGATTTCTTTTTGAGGATAATTTGCTTTTAAAATATTCTTAAGACCAACCTGTGAGCCGATTGCGTCACCGTCTGGATTTGAGTGTCTATGAATGATTATTCTATCATATTTTTCAATTGCTTCAATAATTTTATTAAACATAATATATTCCTTTCATACTTTATCATATTATTATACTATATTTTTCGATAATTTGCAAACGTTTTTTACAAATAAATTGATAGAAATTTAAGATTTTTTTGTAAAGTACTTGAAAAATTGAGATTTTTAGGTTATAATTAGTTGGATAAATATGTAAAATCTTATTTTAGGAGGAAAAATCCTTGAGTAATTCTAAAAGAAAGCCCGTTATGGCTATATGTTATGACTTTGACAAAACTCTTTCTCCCGACGATATGCAGACATTTACCCTCATCCCCTCTTTCGGTGTGAACGTTGGTGAATTCTGGCACGAATCTGACGAGCTTGCAAAAGACAATCGCATGGAAATGAACCTTGCTTGGATGTATGAGCTTATTAAATATTCACAGTTCAAGGGAAAATCTCTTAAACGCCAGTATTTCCAAGAAAGCGGTGCTGAGGTTAAACTCTATGACGGTGTTAAAACTTGGTTCCAAAGAGTAAATCAATATGCTGAATCCAAGGGCATTGAGGTTGAGCACTACGTTATTTCTTCAGGTTTGCGTGAAATTATTGAAGGTAGCGCTATTGCAGATGAATTTACGAAAATTTATGCTTCTTCTTACCTTTATAATGCAGACGATGTTGCAGTTTGGCCTGCTCAGGCGGTAAACTACACAAATAAGACACAGTACCTTTTCCGTATTTCAAAGGGATTTCTTGAAGAACATGACGAGAGAGTTAACGACAGTGTGCCTTCTCACGAGCGCAGAATTCCATTCACTAATATGGTTTACATTGGCGACTCTGCAACTGATATTCCCTGCATGCATCTTGTAAAAGAGCGTGGTGGCTTTACCATTGGTGTATTTGACCCCATTAAAGACAACAGAGCTAAGGTTTATAAGCTCCTCACAGACGGTCGTCTTACATTCTATGCTCCCGCTGACTACACTGCAAAGAGTGCCATGAGCAAATATATCAAGCAGATTATTGATACTATTGCTATCAATGAAAAGACAAAAGCGGAACAAAAGTTGCTTGAGCAACCTGCAATTGACTTTATGCTTGCTAAACAGTCAGTTGATGATGATCAGATTGAAATTCTTTAATTAATAAAACAGAGCCCTCGATTTGAGGGCTCATTTTTTATTGTTTTTTCATCTGTCTTAAGAAAAGCATTACTGCTATTGCAAGAATTATTATCGCATAACCAAGTACCCAGCACAAGTGAGGTAAAATTTGATCATAATTGCCTGCTATTATCGCACGTTGCATTTCAACCGAATGCAAAAATGGAAGTATATTGGCAATCTTCTTAAATCCGCCGCCAACAAGCTCAAGGTCAAACCAAGTGCCTGAGAGCCACGCAGAAAGGTTTGTAAGCAACGCGCCGCATATTCCACCCACCTGTTTATCGCTTAGGATACTGCCGAACAATAATCCAAGAGCAATGAACAGAACGGAGATCGGAATGATGAAAAGAACGGCAAGCAATATATTGACCGTAATATCAAGTCCGAGAATAATGGCAACGATATAGCAGATAATGCTTTGCGCTACGGCAAACGGAACTACGGGCAAGGTATAACCGAGTATAAAATCAATAGG
>JAZTWO010000048.1:0-12074 GCA_045635885.1 Eubacteriales bacterium
TCCAGCCCATGCCAATGGATCTAATGGGTTAATTACAACCTCTACAACACTTACTCCTAATGAAAACAAATCAAATACAGTTTCAATCCAATGCCCACTCGGATCGCAGTAGTTTACAGGATCGTTGTAACAATAACAGTAGAGATTGAGACCGTTTACATTTTCGGGGTCAAGGTATGCAGTATCATCAGGGGAGATGAATCTTCTAAATTCAGGAGAGTAGTAACGTGCATTGAGGTAATAGAAGTTATTTTCAATATCGAGGTAATAGCCTCTATATCTAATTGGATTATCGTTTGCGAGAGTGTCATTTGAGCTATATACTATAGTACAGTTGCCCCACGCATCGTAAACGTATTCGGCTACCTTTGTTTATTCCACCAATAGTAAAATATCTTTTGTTATATTATATAAGTCGAAATTTTTCCCTAATTTGTGTTTTATCACCGACAATGAATCGAAAATATTTTGAAGTAAAATCTCCTTTTTTTCTTTTATTGAAGCACGGTCAAAAACCTCATAATCGATTTGCAAAGAAACGATAGCAACACGAGAAGTTACGAGAATTTTTCTCACTTCCTTCCATTTTCCTGAATCAATTTGATCACGTGGCGCAATTATAGGAGTAATGCCAATGTTGTCCAAAGAATCGGTATATTTTCCAAGATCAATGTTATGGGAAATTGCAGAGCACATTTGATATAGCTCATCAATTATACCATTATTAGAAGAGTAGTATGCTGGAGAATTTATGTTTAGTGCCATATCTATCACCTCTTTAATATAAATCATTGTGTATCAAAAGCAAATAAGAGTACATTACCATCCTCTTTTATTAAGAGGCGGATACTCTCCATATTTATAGTAATAATACTCGTTCATATCATGTTGCCATAAATGAATATCTATTTTGGAACCGGTTACTAATATGTTCATTGTTGCATCATGTTGCGTCAAATATGTTTTGCTATATCGTGTGGATGGATTTATAGTTTCACCAAATTTTAGTATGTTATTTAGCGAATCTGTTAATGCATATCCGTAATTTGTTTTTGTCGAATTCAGAGAATTTCCGTGAACCTTTGTTGCGTTATTGGTGCCTGGATTTCCTTGAAACGTATTTATAGCCATCCCATCCGTAATAGTAACCGCGCCGGGAACTATAAAATAACTGGGGTTAGTCATAGCAGATGTAGTTCCAGAAGAATGATAACCACCAAGTTGCGCGTCGTAAGTTGCAGTATTGGTTCTTACAGTGTAAGTATAATATGCAGAGCCGGGACCATAATAACCACCACCACAACCACTGTAATTATACATTTCATCGTCAAGGTCATATTCTCCGTCTAAGTATGTGGTATTCACGGTGCCTAATGGATCCACATACACAATGGGATCATTATTGCAGTAACAGTAAAGATTGCAACCGTTTACATTTTTGGGATTGAGATAATAAGTATCGTCGGGGGATATAAATCTTCTCCATTCGGGGGAGTAGTAACGTGCATTGAGGAAATACCAACCTGTTTCCTTATCAAGATAGTAACCTCTGTAACGAATCGGGTTAACGTCTGCAATGGTATAGTCGGTTGTGGCACTTGTTATACTGCAATTTCCATATGCATCATAACTATATTCAACCACTTTAGAGCCACTTGTATTGTAGATAGCAATAATATCGCCCTGAAGGTTGCGCTGGAAATAGTATGCGCCCTTATTAACACCGCCAGCGGTGTATACAAAGCCAATCTTTTTGTTGCCGTCGTACAAGTATTCAAGCCTTGTAGATGACTGAGTAAAGTTTGAATAGTTCTCTACGCAATATTCCGCAAGCAATCTTCCAGCGTGGTCATAGTAATAGTTCGTGCTACTGTCAGTTAAATACTCAACAATCACGTCATCAAATCCACCACCGGGAGGGGGCTGAATTCTACTTGTATTGATATGTGTGAAAGATTTTTCTACTCTTTGACCGAGCGCATTATACTTGTAATTATAAGTATCTCTACCTGTAGCAATTGTTCCTGAAAGGATTTTTGTTAACTTACCGTTAGTCCAAGTAAGAGTTTTACCGTCATAGGAAGTGGGGCAACCAAGAGTATTATACTGAATTGTCTTGCCGTTATATGAGGTTAATCTGTCGGGGTTATTAGTATCACCATAGGTGAACGATTTAGTGGTAGTGCTTCCGTTTGAATAAACAGTTTTGGCACTCATAATATTACCAATTCCATTATACACGTATTGGATAGATTTGTCAAGAGAAACATTCTTTTCCTCTACAAGCTGACCGTAATTATCATATGTGTACTGTGTAGTATCCCCGTTTGTTGAAACTGAAGACATTCTGCCCATATTATCGTAGGTGTAATCAATGGTACAAAGGGGTCTGCCGTTCAAGGTTTCAAGCAATCTTCTCGGCTTGCTCTTATCATAGGTGATATTCTTTGTAAATTCCGCGCCGTTGATTGTGTAGAATTTAGAAGAAACCCTGTTAAAGCTGTCAAAATCGTATCCTGTTTGTGCAATAGGCGAGGTTGCTCCGTTCAAGTAGTAGGAATATCTGTTAACCACATTATCTGCAAGTGGATTATCC
This sequence comes from Eubacteriales bacterium, assembly GCA_045635885.1. Classification (GTDB taxonomy): domain Bacteria; phylum Bacillota; class Clostridia; order Oscillospirales; family CAG-272; genus RGIG4608. The sequence goes on from JAZTWO010000048.1 coordinate 2,597, forward strand.
ACCGCTTTCTCGTAAAGAATTTCTGTCTTTACTGATTTGGAGCGTGACTTGTCATAGGTGCAAGTATCCGATATAAGACGGCCAATATCATCATAAGCAAATTCTTCTTCGCTTATAACCGTTCCTGAAGAATTATTTGTGCACTTCTTAACAAGCTGACTCTGATCGTTATAATGGAACTTTGATTTCTGATGGTTGGTAAGATCCTCACTTGTGGCTAAAACTGCGGATTCATTTGCGCTCTTAACACTCAAATTGCCGTTTTCATCATACTCGGGCTTGATGTCATACACGTTTTCTACAAGATTATTCGTGTTTATCAATCTGCCGTATTTATCATAATCGGAATGCACGGAATAGAGGGCACCTGTATTTTGGGGATAATAGCAATCGTGCGTTGTGTCTGTATGTGCGTGTTGCTCAATAGTATTTGCACCTTTTTTAACGTACTCCAACTTGTTTTTATCATAAGTGAAGGTGTAATCAATACTATCATCGTTATCGCTATGAATTAAACCGGAGAGATTTCCGTTTGTGTAAGAAAAGTTCGTTTTTCTTGCGTTGGTATCAGCCGAAAACATTCTTGATAACAAAGCGCATTTGTCATCATCGTATTCATCCTTGATTACAGTACCGTTGGGCAGCGTTACTTCAGTGACTACTCCCCACGTATCATCTGTAGTATAGGATGTGACGTTTCCAAAATCATCAATAGTGCTTTCAATTTTGGTAAGGGCATCATTGTAAACATATTGCTTTGTCATAACGTCAGCGCGCGTTACTTCGCTTGGACTAACGTTCTTGGGGGCAATAGTTTTCTTAGAAACCAAACCGCAGTTGCAAGATTCGTATTCGTAGTGAACACTTGCATCCTCAACAGTTGATAAAACGATATCAAGATTATCGTTATGCACCTCTTCTTTATAAATTTCTCCGTTTATTGAGTTTTTGGTAACGAGATGGTAGTTATTGTTCTCGTCAAGGTAGAAATTGGTCTTTGTAACGTATTCTTTACCGTTTGTATAGGTTCGTTTGCCTACTGCCAAGCTATTCACACTTACCGTGTGGATAATTCCTTCGTCGGTATATTTTATGCACAAATCACCTGCACTCGCCACAGCTTTTTTATAATCATCATAAAAAATGATGTTTTTATGTGTGCCATACATTTGATTTATCTTGTATTGAAGAACGTCACGCATAGTAACAGTACCGCCGATTATGGTGCTTCCATTGAAAAATTGACAATCAGTTATGGGAGAAAGGATTTTAAGTGAATTACCGTTTGTATCTTCCAAAATAAGAACGTCACCTGTTCGCGCAATGTTATCAGTATTAGTAGGGGCTGAAAGGGAAATAGGTTGACAAGTAAGTCTAAGATCTTTGGTTTCGACATTATCAATACAAATATACATAGTTGTGGGATCCCAAGAAAATGCTGTGGAGAAGTATGTCCATTCACCTTCGGGCATTTTGGACAAATGCAAAGTAATACCATTATTAGCATTGTTGTTTTCTGCCACTCTTATTTCAAACGTATCAGAATTATTTTCTTGCATTGTTTTAATCCAGCCCGAAAGAATGTATATTTTTTCGTATGCACTCAATGAAGATAAATCCAATACTGAATTTGTATTAATTGAAAAACCGTCCCAATAATTTTGAATGCCGTTGGTAGAAACGTCACTGCTATTATTCAAAACGTTGTTGATCTGAACGGTGCCACAGTATCGATCATATAAAAAGCCATCGTTATCAAGACCTATTTCGTAGAAATAAAGCAATTCCTCGTCCTTGAAATGGACTCTTTTTTTAACTCCTTTTTTGTTCGTTACGTCCAATACTGTAATCTTATTATTTTCAAAACACAAAAATTCATAAATAACGGTATCAAGGGTTTCATAACCGAGTTCTTTCAAAAAAGTCATTGATGAATCTTCTTCAGTGCAAGTTATTCTGTTAGAAATATTAGAATATTCTCCGTCCCTGCTTGCAGAATACACTACCAAGTTATTATTGAAAGTGTCAAAATGAAAGTCAACACCGGAAAAATGCTTAATCGTAAGATGATTATCATTATTATTTACAATCTCAATCATTTTTTCTGCATAAACGATTGAAACAAGTTTGTTTGAAGTGCTATAACCAAAGCTTATGGTCTTTGTACCTCTATAAGTGATTGAAATCAACTTGCCGTTTTCATATTCATAAGTTAAAAACGGAGTTTCCTTATCATATTTGGTGTAAGCGCCAATAATATTACCGTCATTGTTAAATGTTTCTTTGCTGAAATCGGGATATTCAATCTCATATCCGAACGGAGTAGTTCTTAGTATGCGTTGCGTTTTATCATCAAACGTATAAACACCGCAAGTGTAAGTTACATCAATAAGTTTGCCGTTGCTTTCCTCAAATTTTACAGGCTCGCCATCTTCTTTGATGATACGCTTCTGCATATTAAGCTTGAAACCATCCGCAATATTAAAAGTGTTGTCCTGCGCTTCTTTCTTATCGCTATTAAACACAAGCGACAAATTAACAGTGTGCTGCACATCACCAAAAGAGAGAAGGGGTAGCTCGTGAATATAGTTGGCATAGGGCAAATCGAGCTTTATTTGACCTACGTCGTATTTTTTAACATAATTATTTGACATGTTTTAAGCCTCCTTTTTATTATTTTGTTGTCTTATTATGTTTTGCACGTTATTTGAGTAAGAGCGTATTGTCCGTGCCAAGCAATCGCTCTTTTTTATTCAATCATAGTAACCACCTCCTTGTGACACTGATTATATACTACAAAAAGATGCCAAAAGGTGACAAAAGATGCCACAAGATGCCAAATTTTGAAAAGATCTGAAAAGCTAAAAGGAGAGGGTTGAGCAATGTGAGTTGATATGAAGATAAAACTGCTGGCGCTTTGGCGCTCCTTTTATTAAACTCCTTTATTAAAATGGTTGGGAGAATTAAAATTTATATTGATTTTGGGGTTATTTCGTGGTATAATTATTTTAATGAATATTTTAGCGAGGTTTTTATGGGAATTCTTGAAAACAAACAGAGATTTATTGAGATTTACAAGGCGAACATCAAGAGGGACGGGGCGGACAAGTTGCTCGATTACCTTTGCTCGTCCGATTTCTTTACTGCTCCTGCTTCGACTCGATTCCACGGTTCTTATCCCGGTGGACTTTGCGAGCATAGCTTGAACGTTTATGATTGTCTTGTTGACATTATGAATCGTCCTCGTATGAAAGAGGTTTATGGGGTGGATTACTATTCTGACGAGAGTATTGCCATTGTTTCACTTCTTCATGACCTTTGTAAAGTGGATTTCTATGTTGAAAGTACTCGAAACGTTAAAGAAAACGGTGTGTGGAAGAGTGTTCCGTTCTACACAATTGATGACAAGCTCCCCTATGGTCACGGAGAGAAGAGTGTTTATATTGTTTCTGGTTTTATGAGATTGACTCGTGACGAGGCGTTTGCTATTCGTTATCACATGGGATTTTCGGATGTGACTCCGCAGGAGATGAACAATGTGAGCAAGGCGTTTGAAATGTTCCCGATTGCGTTTGCGGTGAGCGTTGCCGACATGGAAGCTTCTTATTTCCTTGAAGACAAGGGCGAATAATATAATGATGATTAAAGCATCAACCGATTAGGTTGGTGCTTTTTTTGTTGCTTGGAAGGGGTGAGTGAACGTTTTTACCTCTTTTTTTCTTGAAAAAATATAATTTTTTGAAATTTTTTATCAAATTTGGCACGTTGTGGCATCTTTTGGCATCTTTTGGCACTATTTGATGCGTTATAATGCGTTCACACGGATGTGATGAAAGGGGGACTGATAAGATGAAAAGATAAGGAGAGAGCAAAACGAAAAAATCCTGTACTTGAGCTTAAAAGATATTGTAAAAAGGGAGAATTGATATCTTTGGCTGAAGAGTACATCAAAGAGTGCAAGGAGTGCTCGCAGGTGGCAGGGAAAAAGGGTGCTGAGCGATTTCCAAACGTTGCCGGCTTTGCAAGAAAGCTTGGGGTTGGAGTTGCAACCCTGAAGAAGATCGAAGCTGCGTGGCCCGATCAATATGAATTATTGCTTGCGCTTTTTGAGGATGAGGCATTAAATTCTGACAAGTCTGCAACATTGATTAACATTTATATGAAGGAGCATCTTGGTTTCGGAGAGAAAAAAGAGGGTGATGCCATTCTTCCTATAGGTGACATCAAGCTCATTTTTGAGCATGACATTCAAGAGGACGGAAAATGAGCGAAACGAAGGTTTTGAGAATTTCGGGGAAGCCAAATCCTCGTCAACGAGAATTTTTTGCCTCAAGGGCGAAATACACCGCTTATGGTGGCGCTCGTGGAGGAGGGAAAAGCTGGGCTTTGCGAAGAAAGCTTGTGGGCCTTTGTTTGAATTATCCGTCGATCAAGTGCTTACTTATTCGCCGCAGTTACGGAGAGCTTAAATCCAATCACTTAAATCAGATGCTTTTGGAATATCCTGGTATTCTTGATTTTTCTGAAAAGGAAAAGGCGATTGTTTTTAGAAACGGGAGCAGGATATTTTTTGGATACTGCTCTTGCGATCGTGACGTACTTAGGTATCAAGGGCAGGAATACGACGTTATCGCCATTGACGAGGCGACACAATTGACTGAATATCAATTTTCGATTTTTTGTGCCTCGCTTCGTGGTGTGAACGAATTTCCCAAGCGAATGTATTTGACCTGCAATCCCGGTGGAATTGGGCATGCGTGGGTTAAGCGATTATTTATTGATCGAGATTTCAAGGGTGGAGAGAATCCGTTGGATTACAATTTTATTCCCGCCTTGGTTTATGACAACGAGGTCTTACTTAAAAGCGATCCATCATATGTAAATCAGTTAAAATCCCTGCCAAAGCGACTTAAGGATGCTTGGCTTTACGGTAGGTGGGACGTTTTTGAGGGGCAATTCTTTTCGGAATTCAACGAGGACGTGCACGTTATCGAGCGCAACTTTATTCCCAAAAATACAAAGCGTTTTATTGCGTTTGATTACGGTTTTGACATGCTTGCGGCGTTGATTATTGCCAAGTCGGAATCGGGGGATTTATTTGTTGAAAGGGAGCTTTGCGTATCAAATCTCACGCTTGGCGAGGCGGCAGAGGCGATTGTCAGATTTATTGCCGATTTGCCCATTGAATATGCCGTGGCTTCTCCTGACTTGTGGAACAGACGTCAAGACAGCGGCAAGAGTGGGTTTGAAATTATGCGTTCAGTTGCCAAAATGCCACAGATGATTCCTGCGGACGACCGAAGAATTCCCGGTTGGAGAGTGCTAAAGGAATATCTTTCACTTAGGGAAGGTAAACCACGTTTATACATTGTTAGTGGATGCACTAACCTTATAAGTTCTATGCAAGCACTGCTTTGCGACCCCGACAAAATTGAGGATGCGGCCAATGAACCACATTATTTAACTCATTCGCCCGAGGCATTAAGATATGCGGTTATGTCAAGATTTGAACCTGCTTTTGATCGAGAGGTCGATCACAATTTTAAATTTTCTTTAAGAAAAACTCCTATTCAAAGTTATTTGGATTATTAAATTATTTTTTACATCCGTGAAAAATGAAAGGAAAGGGAAAAATGAATGAATCATTAAGTAAAACCTGGCTTCAGTATGAGGCGGGAAAAAATTACAAAAGGCGAATTGGTCTTTACAAGACAGTTAGAGAAAACGAGCGATTCTATCGTGGGGATCAGTGGTATATGATTCCATCTGCCAATCTGCCACGTCCCATTTTCAACGTGGTGAAGCGCATTGTTGACCATCTTTCTTGCACGATTGCGCCAAGCAAAATTTCTATACGTTATTTTGATGAAAAGCTCCCGTTTATCAACAATAATGATGGCGAAATGGGTGTGAGCGACATTCTTTGCGACATTGCGAGATACCGTTGGGAACACTCAAAAATGGATTCGAAGATTTATTCTTTGATTTCGGATGCTGCCATTAGCGGTGACGGTGTTCTTTATTGCTATTGGAAGAGTGATGCCCCCGGTGACGGTAACTATTTGGGTGATATTGTTACTGACGTTATTGACAACGTGAACGTATTTGTTTCTGACGTGAACAAGAGCGACATTCAGTCACAGGATTATGTTATTCTCTCCGGCAGGGCGAGTGTTCTTTCGCTTAGAAGAGAAGCGAGGGAAAACGGTGTTGATGAGCGCAGCATTAGTAAAATTGTTGCGGATTTGAATGATGACTCCTCAAAAAGCGGTGACTATTCTGCTTTGGAGCTTGAAGGTGTTGACGAGGAAAAGGCGACTTATCTTATCAAGTTTTGGCGAGAGGACGGTTTTGTTTGCTTTGAAAAAAGCACACGAAATTGCGTTATCAACAGGGCAAAAACGCCTTGCACTCTCTATCCCGTGGCATATTTTAGCTGGCAGAAAACCAAAAACAGTTTTCATGGCACTGCGCTTGCAACCTCGATGGTGGCAAATCAAAAGTACATTAACCGTGCCTATGCTATGGTGATGAAGCACATGAGTGACACTGCGTTTTCAAAGGTGATTTACGACAAGTCGAAAATCCCCGAATGGTCCAACGAGGTGGGCGAGGCGATTGCGGTTGTTGGTGGAACTAACGTTGAAGATGCGGTGAGCGTGCTTGACGTGGGCAAGCTTCAAGAGGATTATCTTGCCTTTCTTGAAAACGTGATTTCCAACACAAAGGAGCTTAACGGTGCTACTGAAACTGCTCTTGGAAACGTTAATCCTCAAAACACGAGTGCTATTCTTGCTATTCAAGAGGCATCAAGGATTCCTTTGAAGCTTGTTAGGGCTGCTCTTTATCAGTGTATTGAGGACCTGGCTAACATTTGGGCAGATATGACGCTTGGCTATTTTGCAGATGACCGACTTGTGCCAGTGCTTTACGAGAATGGCAAATATTCTGCTCACGCTTGTTTTGGAGATGCAAAATACTGTGGAAAAATCAAGGCAAGGGTTGAGGTGGTGGATGAAAGCACCTACAATTCAGCTGTTTCGCTTTCGATTCTTGACAAGCTGCTTGAGGGTGGTCACATTACGCTTGAGCAGTATATTTCGAGAATTCCAAGCGAGTATATTGACAATCCCCAAGCTCTTATAGGAGGTGGAGTATGAGCGAGAATGAAATGATTTTATGTGAAGGTGAGTCCGTTGAGGTGGAAGCGGTCAATCTTGAAGAGTTGGTTGAGCCGGATGAGCTTACTTGTCTTAAACAGGAAATCGACACACTTAAGGAAGAGCTTAAAAAACGAGATGAGCTTGATCGTGCAAATGCGAGAATAAACAACGAGGTTTTGGAATTTAAGGAATATTTTCCTGATGTGGATGTTCACACAATTCCAAGCGACGTTTGGGAAAAGGTGAGGGCAGGAAGCTCACTTGCCGGCTCGTATGCATTGATGTTGAAAAAAGACGAGCTTGAGAAAAAGAAAATTGGCGATTTTAATGAAAAAAATCGCAGAATGAGTGCCGGCTCGTTGATTAGTGGAGAGGGCGAGAAGTACTACTCTCCTGCCGAGGTTAAAAAGATGACCCCTACACAAGTTAGAGCGCATTATGACGACATAATGGCTTCGATGAAACATTGGAATTGATTTTTTATCAATCTATTAAACAAATTATTATTAAAAAAAGAAAGGAAAAATTTTATGGCTATTGTAAACTTTATTTCAACTATTTGGAGTGAAAATCTCTTAAAACAACTCGACAAGAAGTATATTGGTGTTCTCAACTGTAACAGAGAATACGAGGGCGACATTAAGGAGCAGGGCTCCGTTGTTAAAATTTGCGGTGTGGGTGAGGTTACTGTTTCTGATTACACAAAGAACAGTGATATGACTGCTCCCGAAACACTTTCTGATACCGTTAGCTTGCTTAGAATCGATCAGGCAAAGTATTTTAACTTCCAGATTGATGACGTCGACAGAGCGCAGAGCAATCCCAAGCTTATGGACGAGGCAATGAGAAATGCAGCGGCGGCTCTTGCAAATGAAGCGGATACTTATGTTTATTCATTGTATTCAGAAAGTGCCTTTGAAACATTGAATGACCGCATGACTGCTGATAACGTGGTGGAGAATATTATCGACATTAAAACAAGAATGATGAGAGCTGACGTTTTGAATTCTGACGACATCGTTATTGAAGTTTCTCCCGAAGTGGCGGCGTTCATTCTTAAAGCAAAGATTGACCTTGGCACTGACAACTATGAGGCGCTTGAAAATGGTTATATTGGTAAGATTGCAGGTTGCAAAATCTTTGTTTCTAACAACGTTTGCATTGATGAAGAGGGCTATCACAAGTGCATTGTTCGCACAAAGCGTGCGGTTGCCTTTGCAGAACAGATTTCTGAGGTTGAGGCTTATCGCCCCGAAAAGAGATTTGCAGATGCGGTTAAGGGTCTTCACCTTTACGGTGCTAAGATTGTTTACCCCAAGGAATATCACGTTCTTAGCTTGAAGCCAGCAGTATAATTCTATGAGTAACGTTGAATGCAGAGATATTTTTAACGCAGTTTATATCAACGTTAGGGCGAGCTATATTGACAGTCTGTATTCGTCCAAAAAGAAGGTGAAGATTTTGAATGGGAACTCTTGTGCGGATGAATTGGAAGAAAAAACTGATGTTGCGGAAACGAATTTTAAAACTACTCGTTTGGAAAAACAGGGCTCAAGCGACAGCAATGAAACGATTACTGAAAGTGTGGAAAGATTTGATGAAAGTGAGGTTGCCGGAAGGATTGGCGAGGATCTTGAAGAGAAATTTCCGTTTGTGCTTGCAGCCGCTTGTTCAAATCTTTCCACCATTGACAAGGCGTATCGAAAAATGAAGGGGTTGGATGAGCAACCTGGATTTTGTGAGTATATTCTTGAAACCTCAGATATTTTTCCGCTTTGTGATAGGTTCGTGTATCCGTGCATTATGTACGTTAGCTCAATGGTGCTTATTGATATTAACGAGCAGAAAAGCGACGATTTTTATGAAAAATATGCTTCGCTTGTTTCGGGGATTGTTTCTGAACTGCCTTGTGAGTTGACTTCTGTTGTTGAAAAATATCCATATTAGGACAAAAACCCGACGTGAAAACGTCGGGTTTTGGTTTTTTGAAATATTTTTTAAAAAAATTACAAAAAATGCTTGACAACCGATTTATGTTGTGATATAATTACTCCGTTGTTGAAAATATCAGCATTTATGGAAGCATAGCTCAGTTGGGAGAGCATCTGCCTTACAAGCAGAGGGTCATAGGTTCGAGCCCTATTGTTTCCACCATTTTTTATAATCGAGGGCACATAACACCTCGGTGCAGGAAAATGAATGCGGGATACCGCATTTATTCCAAATAAGGCCCGGTAGTTCAGTTGGTTAGAACGCTAGCCTGTCACGCTAGAGGTCAGGGGTTCGAGTCCCCTTCGGGTCGCCAGTCTCTCAAA
>JAZTWO010000049.1:0-11449 GCA_045635885.1 Eubacteriales bacterium
AAGACCGACCCTCTGGGTTGGTCTTTTGTTTTTCACGTTTTTTGTCATATTTTTGTTATATATGCATATATATCTATTGATTTTTGTTTCGAATTATGGTATAATAGTATATTATTAATTGAAAGGGTGTCCGTGATTTGAAAAACCGAGCAAAAAAGGTTGCAATATATGCAATAATTGTGATTTGTTTGCTAATTGCATACTTTACATTACACAAAATCATAGGATTTGGCATTCCCTGCATCTTTTTTGAAACAACAGGACTTCTTTGTGGTGGATGCGGTGTCACACGAATGCTCACATCCCTATTGAAATTGGATTTTGCTTCTGCCTTTTATTATAACCCTGCATATATGTGTCTTATTCCCTTTTGGATTGTCGCTTTTTCTTCATATATAATTAATTATATAAAATACGACACTCTAAAAATGAAAGCTTGGCACAACGTTGTATTAATTTCAAGCATAGCAATCCTCGTCCTGTTCACCGTATTAAGAAACATCATCCCCTTGGGGCTTTGTTTTAACACACACCATTTCAATTTTGGAGGTATTATATGAAAGAGTTTTTTGTTGAAATATTTCAAGAACATGGCGAGCATTTTCTTCGCCTGATATTCGCCTGCTTTTGCGGTGGAATAATTGGTCTTGAACGAAGCATTAGAAGAAAGGACGCAGGCATCAAAACCCACATCATTCTTGCAATGGGCGCCGCCCTTTTTATGATGGTTTCACAGTTCGGATTTGGTGACCTCAACCTCACAGACGAATACCGAGCAGATGCTTCTCGAATTGCCTCAAATATTGTAACGGGCGTTTCCTTCCTTTGCGCAGGTGTAATTTTCGTTCGTGGTGCATCTGTTAAAGGTCTTACCACCGCAACAGGTATTTGGACCACCGCAGGTATCGGTATGGCTGCGGGCGCAGGGCTCTACATACTCACAATTTTCTCTACATTACTTATCCTTATCATTCAACTTTTCTTGGCTGGTCCCTCTGCGAAAATCGAAACACATTACGCAGTTGACATCGACCTCGAGCTTGACAAAAATGTTCCGGTTGAAAATGCCGTAAATCCCCTTGCAGATATAACAAAATCAATTCCAAACTCAATCAAGCTCGTTAAATCAGGCGACAAAAACAACTACACCGTTAGCTTTAATATTCGCCACACAATTGATGAAGTTCAACTTCTTCAAGAGCTTAGCGAAATTCCACATGTAACCAACGTTTCATGGACAATGCTTTAATATGCCAAAAATCCCAAGTATTCTTGGGATTTTTTCTTTTCTATTGCTTTTTTTACAATATTGTGATATAATTATGTTTAATAGTGGTTTTAAATCTCGCATTATTGCGAAGAATGGAGTATATATGAAAATTATTATCGTTGGATGTGGCAAAATTGGAAAGTCAATGATTGCAAGCTTAACATCAGAAGGACACGATCTCACCATCGTTGATAACAATCCTCAAACATTAAACGAAACTGCCGATGCCTTTGACGTTATAGGCGTTTGTGGTAATGCAGTTGACTGCGATACGTTGATGGAAGCAGACGTTGCCAATGCCGAGCTTTTGGTTTCTTTGACCGACTCTGATGAAGTAAATATGCTCACCTGTCATCTTGCCAAAAATATGGGTGCAAAGCATTCAATTGCAAGAATTCGAAATCCTGAATACAACGACCAAGGGCTTGTATTTTTGCGTCAACATCTTAATATTTCCATGTCTATAAACCCTGAACTTCTTGTTGCAGAAGAAATTAATAATATTCTTCAACTCCCTTCTGCAGTTAAGATTGAGCGTTTTTCAGATAGAAAAATTGAAATGGTTGAAATTATTCTGCCCAAAGACTCTAATCTTGAAGGAATTAACCTTATTAAAATGAGGGAGAAATATAAAGCAAATTATCTTATTTGCACCGTGCAAAGAGATAACAAGGTTTATATTCCCGATGGTCATTTTGCACTTCAAGCAGGAGATAGAATCGGTCTTGTAGCCGAACACGGAGAAACCAAAAAACTCCTTAACATGCTTGGGCTTCTTCGCAAGCAGGCAAAGAGTGTTATGATTCTTGGCGGTGGAAAGCCCACATACTATCTCGCCAAAAAATTGATTTCTCTTGGCGTTGACGTTAAGATTATCGAAAGAAACATTGAAACATGTGAATTTTTGGCAGAGGAAATTCCAAACGCAGTTATCATTCACGGTGACGGTGCACAGCAGGAGCTTTTGCTTGAAGAAGGCATTGGCAGTATGGATGCCTTTGTTTCCCTCACCGGAATGGACGAGCAAAATATTATGCTCTCAATTTTCGCATCAATGCAAAACGTGCCCAAGGTAGTTTCAAAAATCAATCGTGACGAGCTTCTTACTATGGCAGAAAAATTGGGCGTTGAAAGTATTATTTCTGCATCCAATCTCAGTACAAACATTATTGTTCGTTACGCTCGTGCGCTTGAAAACACTATGGGTTCTAATATCGAAACACTTTATAAACTCGTTGACGGCAAGGCGGAGGCACTTGAATTTAAGGTTGCAGGATATTCCAAGGCAGTTGGCATTCCTCTTAAACAAATAAAACTCAAGCCCAACATTCTTATTGCGGGAATTACACGAGGAACAAATATTATTATTCCATCTGGTAACGATATGATTTTGGCGGATGATAGAGTAATTATCATCTCCGCTGAGCAAAGACTCAACGACCTTGATGACATTCTTCTTTAAGAGGTGAGTCTATGAATAGAAAAATGATATTCTGCACCCTCGGTCAGTTAACTCTTTCCGAGTCGGTGTTGATGATATTGCCACTAATTGTGGCTTTGTGGTTTGGTGAAATTAAAACCGCCGCATCATTCCTTGTGGCAATCGGATTATCCTTAATAATCGGTCTTGGGCTTTACAAATTATGCAAAACCGAAAACAAGGTAATCTATGCTAAAGAAGGATTTATTATAGTTGCATTGGGTTGGCTTATAATGTCAGTTATTGGTGCACTCCCCTTTGTTTTAAGTGGGGATATTCCCTCTTATATCGACGCATTTTTTGAAACTGTTAGTGGATTTACCACCACGGGTGCAAGTGTTATTCCCAATGTAGAAATCATCTCAAAGGGTGGACTATTTTGGCGTAGCTTTACGCACTGGATTGGTGGTATGGGTGTTCTTGTATTCATCATGGCAATCCTTCCATCAATCTCTGACCGTTCAATACATATTATGCGTGCCGAAATGCCCGGCCCCATTGTTGGCAAAATTGTTCCCCGCGCAAAGCAAACTGCAAGAATACTCTATGTAATATATCTTGTAATGACAATAATTCAAATCGTGCTTTTGTTGGCAGGTGGAATGCCGTTTTTCGATAGCGTAGTTCACGCATTCGGCACGGCAGGCACGGGTGGTTTTGGAATTAAAGCAGATAGTATATCCTCATATAGCCCCTATCTTCAGTGGGTAATAACAATTTTCATGTTCCTTTTTGGCGTGAATTTTAACCTTTATTACTTGCTTTTGATGAAAAAAGTGCGTTCCGTAGTTAAAAGTACTGAATTTTGGGCATATTTCGGAGTTACAGCAGCTGCAACAATAATCATTTGCGCAAACGTTATGTCAACGTTTGAAAGCTTTGGTGAAGCTCTTCGTGCATCTGCATTCCAAGTATCCTCAATTATAACCACCACAGGTTATTCAACCGTAGACTTCAATCTTTGGCCAACGCTCTCTAAAAACATTCTTCTTTGCCTTATGTTTTTCGGAGCTTGCGCAGGTTCAACGGGCGGTGGATTTAAAATCACACGAATTGTGATGATTTTTAAATCCATAAGTAAAGAAATAAAAAGAATGATACACCCTCGCTCTATTTCTACAGTTAAATTTGAGGGTAAGGCATTGGATAAAGTAACCCTAAACGGAGTGAACGCATATCTTTCGCTCTATATCGTGTTGTTTATATCAACAGTCTTTCTTATTTCCTTTGAACCCTTTGATTTTGAAACAACCTTTTCTGCTGCACTCAGCTGTATTAATAATATAGGTCCCGGTCTTGGACTTGTAGGTCCTATGGGAAGTTATGCAGACTTTTCAGGATTTTCAAAAATAGTTCTTTCTTTTGCAATGTTGTTTGGACGACTTGAAATCTATCCTCTTTTGATAGCGCTCACACCAAGCACATGGACAAAGAAATAAAAAAACGGAGAATGTTATGGTAAAAAAACAAATCGGTAAAAACGGAATTGTTGAATTGTTCAGATTTTTATGCTCCATTTGGGTTGCATACTTTCACGGATTCTTCCCCGTTCTTTCAGATAATTTCAGTGGCGTAAATATTTCAATTGACTTTTTCTTTATGGTTTCAGGTATTTTCTTTATTAAATCTATGGAAAAATATAAAGAAAAATCATTTCTTGATGCCTTCAAGCACATAACTTGGGGCAAAACAAAGGGATTTATCGTGCCACTTGGTATTGCCGCATTGTCGGTCCTTTGTTGCAACATAATTTTTGAACTCGAGTTCAATCGTTTCAACTGGCCACTCAGCTTTTTGTGGTTCTTTGTTGCACAATTTGCATATTTGTCCCTCATCTTTGTTGTTTTCAAGCATACCAAACGCAGATCAACGTTTAACATCATTTGCTTTATAATTTTGTGCATAACAATGTCGTTCTGCATTTTCGATAGCGAAACTCTTGGCAGAGTTCTTCGTGGTCCCGGAATGCTTGCAATGGGTATATTCATTTCCCAAATTCCCAAGGTAAAATTCGAATTAGAGAATAAGGCAAAAGCAGAACGCCTCTCCTTAATATTAAATATTATTGGATTTGCCGTTTCAGCTGCTACCTTTATCTACCTCGCCTACTTACCCGAATATGCCATTTGGAAACTCCACGTTTTCATTTGTTTGGTTTGTCCCGCTTTCCTGTATTTTGCAACTGCACTCCCCGTTAAGGGAAAGATATTCAATTTGCTTGGCGAGTTGAGTATATTCGTGTACCTTGCACAGTGTCCAATTTTGTTGCATTTCTATGCCGGAACAAGAGTTTCAACTGATTATTTTGGTTGGCTATGCTTTTATACATTCCTCTTGTTCGCAATAAATAGAATAGTAAACAAAATAATAAGCAAGAGAAAACTTGCGGCATAGTTTAACAAAACGGAGGTTCTTATGACCAAAGAATCAACAAACAAAAACGGACTTGTTGAAATTTTAAGATTTTTATGCTCCCTTTGGGTTGCATATTATCACGGATTTGCCCCCATACTTTCAGATAAATTTGATGGTGTAAATATTTCAGTTGACTTTTTCTTTATGGTATCAGGACTCTTCTTTCTCAAATCAATTGAAAAATATCGAGAAAAGCCTTTCTTCCAAGGAGCTAAATTCGTATTTTGGGGCAGAACAAAAAGCTTCATTATACCCCTTATAATTGCCGCATTGTCAATTCTCACCTGTAATATCATTTTTGAACTCGACTTTAGCGGATACAACTGGCCACTCAGCTTTTTGTGGTTCTTTGTGGCGCAGTTTGTTTATTTGGTGATGTTCTATTCACTTTTGAAAATTTTCAAAAAACGCTCATCATTTAATATAGCCTGCGTAATAATTATGTGCATATCTATGTCATTGTTCATATTTATGCCAGAAGGATTTGCAAAACAGTTTGATAGAGTGTTTAGGGGTCCTGCCATGTTGGCTTTGGGTATGTTGCTTTCTCAAGTACCCAAGATTAAAATTGATTTAGAAAACAAAGTCAAGGCAGAAAAAATCAGTATGTGGCTCAATGCAACAGGTTTCACTCTTTCTATAATTGCGTTTTTCATTTTCGCTTACCTCCCCGGCTATAGTGTTTGGAAAACCCATCTCTTCACCTGCGTAATTTGTCCCGCAGTATTGTATTTTGCAACCGCACTCCCGGTGCGCAGTAGATTTATGAACTTGCTTGGCGAAATCAGTATCTTCGTTTATCTTGCTCAGTGCCCAATCTTGTTTAATTACTATTCAGGAACAACAAATTTACTCGCCCTAACCGCTTGGCTTTGGGGATATGTAGTTCTTTTGTTCGTGATAAATAGAATAGTTCGCAGAACAAAACTAATAAAATAAACAATAAACGGCGGAAATATTTCCGCCGTTTCTCTTTATTTCTTTTTAAATACAAGATACTTGCTTATAACATAGTTGGTGATAACAACCACAATACTTGCCACAATTTTCGACCAAAGGTCTGCGGTGAATGTTAAAATAAATTTAAACGGAACGTAATTAAATGCGTTCAAAATCCACACAGTACCAAATGTAAGTGCGGTGTCAAGTCCCAAAGTGCCAACTCTTGCAAGCGCAAATTGAGAAAGCTCACGCACGGTCTGTCTTTTGGTTGTTCCACCTGCATTAAATACCCACTTTTTGTTGGTAAAGAAGGCGGTAAGCACACCTGCCACCCATTGCAAAATTTGTGCCACTAAACGAATGACATTAAAACTTGCATCTTCGGGCGAGATTTTTCCAACATGTTCTGCAAAAAGCAAAATTGCAAAATACACACCCATTGAAACTGCAGTGGTGATTACACCAAATACAAGATATGTGATTATCTCACGATATTTATTAAATAAATTCTTCATTTTTATTATGAAAGCTTGTAGGTAGTGCCTGCAGAACTGTCAATAAGAGTAATTCCCTTATCTGCAAGATACTGTCTAATTTCGTCTGCACGAGCGAAATTCTTTGCCTTCTTTGCTTCCTTTCTCTCTTCGATAAGCGCTTCAACCTCACGGGCAAGCTCTTCAGAAACACCCTCAGGAATAGCATTTGCCTTTTTAGCTTCTTCTTCCATCTTCACACGAAGTGCATTTGCGTGTCCGATAAGATCAAGTGAAAGAACTCTGTCAAAGTCCGCAATAAGCGCAAGCTTTGTGGAATCGTTTGTCTTCGCCTTAAGAACGTCATAAAGCGCAGTTACTGCCAAGGATGTAAGCAAATCATTATCCATAGCATCTGTGAATTTTGCCTTTAGCGCTGCAAATGCCTCGGCATCAACTTCCCCGTCCTCTTTGAGAGTGGCAATTTTCGCAATCAACTTGCCATAGGCAATTTTGGCATTGTCAAGGTTTTCATAGCTGAATACAAGATTCTTTCTGTAATGGCTCTGCATACAGAAGAAACGGTATTCCATGGGGTCATAACCCTTTGATTCAAGCAAAGAAACCGTCAAAAATTCGCCGGTGGATTTACTCATCTTACCACTATTTGTGTTAAGGTGAAGAACGTGGAACCAATAGTTGCACCATTTGTGACCAATGTATGCCTCGCTCTGCGCAATCTCGTTTGTGTGGTGGGGGAATGCATTGTCAATACCGCCACAGTGAATGTCGAGCTTGTCGCCAAGATGCTTCATACTGATGCAAGAGCATTCAATGTGCCAACCGGGGTAACCAACTCCCCAAGGGGAATCCCACTTGAGCGCCTGATCTTCAAATTTGGACTTTGTAAACCAAAGAACGAAGTCATTTTTGTTCTTTTTGTTTGTGTCCTCTTCAACGCCCTCACGAACACCAACCGCAAGGTCCTCTTCCTTGAAATCATTAAAAATATAATATTTTTCAAGCTTTGATGTATCAAAATATACGTTTCCACCCGCAAGATAAGCATATTCCTTTTCGATAAGTCCTTCGATAACCTTAATGAACTCGTCAATGCAACCTGTTGCAGGTTCAACAATATCAGGAGTTTTAATATTAAGTTTGTCGCAATCAGCAAAGAAAGCATCAGTATAGAACTTTGCAATTTCCATAACGCTCTTGTTCTCTCTTTTTGCACCCTTAAGCATCTTGTCTTCACCCTCGTCGGCATCGCTTGCCAAGTGACCAACGTCAGTGATGTTCATAACTCTCGTTACGTCATATCCAACATAACGGAAGTACTTTTCAAGTACGTCCTCCATAATATAAGAGCGAAGATTTCCAATGTGAGCAAAGTGGTAAACTGTAGGTCCGCATGTGTACATGCTTACCTTTCCCGGCTCGTTTGGAACAAATTCCTCTCTAAGTCTTGTCGCTGTGTTGTAAAGCTTCATTTTTTATACCTCTTTTGTTTATTTATCTTTTCAATTTTTGATTTGTCGGGGAATTAAAGTTAGTTTAAGTAAGGATTTTTTTCGTTCTTTTTGAAAAAAGAACCAAAAACTTTTTAAACGTTTGGTATTAATTAAATCCGCGCAAATCGGTGATTTGCTAATGATTGCGTAGCCATTTCGTTCTCAAAGGACTATGGTTTAACAAAGTAAATTTTAGAAAAACACTATGTAAATAGTGGTTTTCGTAGTTCAGTTGATGAAATCCTTGTCAAAAATTCATTTTTGTTAAAGGATTTTAGCAAGTGAACCGATAATTTGTTCAAAAACAAATTATCGAAAATTTACGTCGAATAAGCACACCCCCACAAGCGATTATTTTGCTTCTTTTTTCAAAAGAAGAGCCCAAGCGGCTTGAGCGGTCTTATTTAAACTAACTTTTTAACTCTCCGCTAAAAACCAATTTATTTAACAATCATCGCAGGAACACCTACGGCGGTTGAATTATCAGGAACATCTCCCAAAACCACTGCATTTGCCCCGATTTTGACGTTGTTTCCAATTTGAATATTGCCAAGTATCTTTGCGCCTGCACCCACAAAAACATTGTTTTGCAAAGTCGGATGACGTTTACCCATAATACATTCCCTGCTACCAAGCGTAACACCGTGAAGAATTGTGCAATCATCACCGATTATTGCAGTTTCACCAATCACCACACCAATTCCGTGGTCAATAAGCAATCCCCTACCAATAAAACATGCGGGATGAATTTCAATTCCGGTAAAGCTCCGTGCCACTTGACTAATGATTTTGGCAATAAACTTATAATTGTTTATATAGCACAGATGTGCAACCCTGTATAGCAAAATTGCGTGAACACCTTGATTTGTAAGAAAAATCTCAACTTTTCCACGTGCCGCAGGATCTCTTTTTTGAACTGCCTCAATATCGTTTTTTATCTCGTTTTTTATTGAAATAACTGTGCTTTTCACGTCGTCAATTAATCTAAAAATCATAATCTACTCCGTAAAAAAATCCTCTGCACCCTTTTGGGTGCAGAGGCATAAAAAACGCGGTTCCACTCTGCTTGGGAGAATTATACTCTCCCATCTCTAAACTCTTAACGCGAGCAACGTCCGTCCGTTTCTTGACAGAACCTCAAAAGTGCACAAGCCGTTTTTATCAACGCACCTTTCAGCCACGGGCACGCTCTCTATGTGATAAAAATTCGGTTTCTTCTTTATCATCGGTTATATAAGCATTATACTCAATTTTTTATTGTTTGTAAATAGTTTTTTGAAAAAATTATTTATCTTCTTCAACGATTACTGCAATTCCAAGCTCTGCAAGAGTCTTATCGTCCTGAGGAGCAGGACATTTACTCATAAGCTCGCTTGCATTCTGTACCTTCGGGAATGCGATAACGTCACGAAGACTATCTGCCTCAGTCATAACCATTGCAAGACGGTCAAGACCCATACCTGAGCCACCGTGAGGTGGTGCGCCGTATTTGTATGCTTCTACAAGGAAGCCGAATTTTGCATCAATTTCTTCGGGTGTAAGACCAAGCGCCTTGAACATCTTTTCCTGCAACTGCCAGTCTGTGATACGGATAGAACCTGAAAGAAGCTCTGTACCGTTAAGAACCATATCATAGCATCTTGCAAAAACCTTGCCGGGATCGCTTTCAAGATAGGGCAAGCACTCTTCAAGAGGCATTGTAAAGGGGTGATGCATAGCATCCCAATGTTCTGTTTCTTCATTCCACTCAAAGAATGGGAATTCTGTAATCCACAAGAAGTTGAATACGCCTGTGGGAATAAGATCAAGCTTTCTTGCAACGATTTGACGAAGAGCGCCGAGTGTGGGAAGAACAACCTTGTTCTTGTCCGCACAAATGAGAAGAACGTCGCCCTTTTCAAGTCCAACTGTAGTGTAGATAGCATTAAGCTCATCCTCGCTCATAAATTTAGCGAATGAACAGTTGGGAGCTTCATCAACCCAACGAACGTAAGCAAGACCCTTTGCGCCAATGCCCTTTGCGTGTTCTGTAAGCTTGTCAATCTCTTTTCTTGTAAGAGTAGCCGCAGCACCCTTTGCAACGATACCACGAACACTACCACCCACCTCAAGTGCGGATTTAAATACAACGAATTCGCTTGACTTCACCGCATCTGAAATGTCGATAATTTCCATGCCATATCTTGTGTCAGGCTTGTCAGAACCGTAACGGTTCATAGCCTCGGTATATGTCATTCTCTGCATAGGAAGCTGAACGTCAACACCAAGTGTTTCCTTGAAAGCACGCTGAATGAAGCCTTCGTTCATACCCATAATATCTTCCTGTGTAGCAAAGCTCATTTCAAGGTCGATCTGTGTAAACTCGGGCTGACGGTCTGCTCTAAGGTCTTCGTCACGGAAGCAACGAGCAAGCTGAATGTAACGGTCAAAGCCGGAAAGCATAAGCAACTGCTTGTAAATCTGAGGTGACTGAGGAAGAGCGTAAAAACTGCCCTTGTGAATACGAGAAGGAACGATATAGTCACGTGCGCCTTCGGGCGTGGGCTTAATCATCATAGGAGTTTCAATTTCAAAGAAACCGTTCTCGTAATAATATTCTCTTGCAATGCGTGCAATATCGTGACGCATCTTAATATTTCTCTGAAGCTCTGGACGGCGAAGGTCAACGTAACGATACTTAAGAGCAGTTTCGTCCTTAACCTTTTTGTTGTCGTTTACTTCAAATGGAGGTGTTTGAGCAACGGAAAGGATTTTGAATTCCTTAACGTAAACCTCAAGCATACCTGTGGGGAGATTGGGGTTGATTGCTCCCTCTCCTCTGTATCTAACTGTACCGTGAGCACAAACAACGTATTCTGCACGGCATGAGAATGCCTTGTCAAAAATTTCTCTGTCAGTAGTATCGTCAAATGCGAGCTGAACAATACCTGTTCTGTCACGAAGGTCGATAAAGATAAGCGCACCAAGGTCACGCTGTCTTTGAACCCAACCCATAACGCAAACTTCCTTGCCAATATATTCTTCTGTGAGATGTGCGCAATAGCACGTTCTCTTGTCATTATTACTTAAAAATTCTGCCATATTGTCATCCTTTCCTTGCCTAAAGCAAAGCAAAATTCATTACTTTACATTATAAAACAGTTTTACTAAAATGTCAAGGTTTATTGTAGATTTATTATTCAAATTTTGATTTATAGGGAAAGTTACAAAGATAAAAAAGGTCGCTTTTGAAAAAGCATCGCGCGAACCCCCAAAGCTCATAAATGTCGCTTCGGGGAACCCCGCACGCAAAACTTTTAAACGTGGGAGTTAAATTAATCTGCGTAAATCGTTCCCGCTGGCGCGCATAAAATAA
>JAZTWO010000050.1:0-20071 GCA_045635885.1 Eubacteriales bacterium
CACCGCTTCGTATTCGCGAAGCGAATGCTTCATTAAAATATGAGAGTTTGGAAACGAAGCGCACAAAAGTGCATGAAGCGAGTTGCGAAGCAACTCATGAAGCAGGGCTTCGCCCTATGAAGCGAGCCTTCGGCTCACGGAAAGTTACATAGTGCGCTTTGCTTAATATGAGCGGAGCGAGTGCTTCGTGGTGCAACGCACCGCTTCGTATTCGCGAAGCGAATGCTTCATTAAAATATGAGAATTTGGAAACGAAGCGCACAAAAGTGCATGAAGCGAGTTGCGTCATTGACAAAACAAAATGATTGTGATATACTTGATTTAGAGGAAGGTGATATTATGGCAAACGATAAACTTTCAGAACAATCTATGGAGTTTGCGGTTTTAATAATCAATCTTATAAAGCAATTGAAAGATAAACGAGAAAATATTATTTCAAATCAAATTGGGCGAAGCGGCACATCAATTGGCGCAAACATTCGTGAAGCTAAATATGCTCATGGTACTGCGGATTTTATTTCTAAAATGCAAATTGCGCTTAAAGAAGCTAATGAAACAGGTTATTGGTTGGAGCTTCTTTACAAAACAAACTATATTGAAGAGGAACAATATAAATTATTGGAAGCAAAGTGCAAATCTTTAAGAGCTATGCTGGTAGCATCTATCAATACTGCTAAAAATAATAAATAAATTTTGTGCGTTTATTATAGACAAGAAGAGTGTTTTGTTAAAAAGTGCAACGGAGGGTTGATTAATATCAATCCTCTTTTGTTATTGTAATTGATATTGACTAAATATTTATTTTATGCTACAATGAAAAAAACGGAAAAGGAGAATTACAATGAACAAGAGAAATACATATATTATTGTTATAGCGGTGGCGTTGATTGTTATAGGTACAATGGGTAGCTTGGCTTTTGGTGAGAGCATTTCAGAGCCAGTGGTTAATGCCGTGACCGCTTGCACTGCGGTGGTTGGTGCGGTAGCTTTATTCTATCAATTTAAACGTGACAAGGATTTGAATGAGGCGAGTTTTCTTGTTGAATACAGTCAGGAATTTTATTCCGTTTATGACCTTGCAGACTTGATGAACGAGCTTGAAAAGTGTCGCATTAATCCTGAATATGAGGTTGATGTGGAGCAATATTATCAAAAAATTGTTGGATATTTGGAGTGGCTTGAAACTCTTGCTTCGCTTGTGGATTCCGATTTGCTTCAAATCAGCAAAATCGACAACGTTATGAGTTACAGATTTTTCTTGATTGTGAACAACAAGCAAATTCAAGAGAGGGAATTGATCCCAAACAAGGATTTTTACAGGGGAATTTATAATTTATATCCTCGTTGGGCGAGCTACAAAAAGAAAAAGGGATTAGTTATTGTTTTTGAAGAAAATTCGTTGATATGATGTTGGAATTATTGGCGAATGATGAAAATTGAATTTTTTTTGTAAAAAACAGGGTATTTTTTGCTAAAAAATCAAATAAATTGTTAAAAATTGTTGACAAATGCTTTTTTATGAACTATAATACTATTAGCGATTTATTCGCATAAATACTTGAAAGGAAATGAAAACTATGAAATCAAAATTTACAGGTAACATTTTGGAGTATATCGGTGTAAATCTTGCGGTTGGCGTAATTTCCGCTGCTACATTGGGTATTGCTTTGCCTTGGATGCTTTGCTATCAGCAGAAATGGGTTGCTAAAAATACTTACGTTGATGGTCGTCAGCTTGCGTTCACAGGTACAGGAATAGGTCTTATCGGCAACTGGATCAAGTGGCTTTTTCTCATATTCATCACTTGTGGTATCTATGGTCTTTGGGTTGGCTTGAAGCTTCAACAGTGGACAGCAGAACACACACATTTTGCTGATTCTATCGAAGAATAATTTTACATACAAAAGAGCACTTTCGTGCTCTTTTGTTTTTTACAAAAAAATGACAGACGTATGTGAATATGGTATAATATTTAAGGTTATAATACCAAATAACATGAAAAAAGGAGTTTTTATTGTGAAAGGTTTTGCAATGATGAAAATCGGCGAAACAGGTTGGGTTGAAAAGGAAAGACCCGTTTGTGGTCCTTGTGATGCAATCTGTAAGCCAATTGCTTTAGCACCCTGTACATCTGACGTACACACAGTTTGGGCGGGCGCTATTGGAGATAGGCACGAAATGATCCTCGGTCACGAGGCGGTTGGTGAGGTAGTTGAAGTTGGCTCTGAAGTTAAGGATTTCAAACCCGGTGACAGAGTTTTGATTGCCGCTATCACTCCTGACTGGAATTCTTTGGAAGCTCAGGGTGGTTATTCCATGCACTCAGGCGGTATGCTTTCCGGTTGGAAGTTCTCTAACTTTAAGGATGGCGTATTTGGTGAGTTCTTCCACGTTAACGACGCAGACGGCAACCTTGCTCATCTTCCCAAGGGTATGGATATTGCTGCTGCTTGTATGCTTGCAGATATGGTTCCCACAGGTTTCCATGGCGTTGAGCTTGCGGACATTCAGTTCGGTGACACAGTTGCTGTTATCGGTATTGGCCCCGTTGGTCTTATGGCAGTTGCAGGTGCGGCTATTCGTGGTGCTTCCACTATCTATGCGGTAGGTTCAAGAAAGAACTGTGCTGACCTCGCACTTGAATTCGGTGCTTCTGAAATTATTAACTACAAAGATGGCGACATTCTTGAACAGATTATGGCTAAAACAAACGGTCAGGGTGTGGACAAGATTGTTATCGCAGGTGGTGACAACGATACTTTCGATCAGGCGATTAAGATGCTTAAGCCCGGTGGAATTATTGGTAACGTTAACTATCTTGGCGAAGGCGATTACGTTAAAATTCCCAGAGCAGAATGGGGATGCGGTATGGGTCACAAGCAGATTCGTGGCGGTCTTATGCCCGGTGGCAGACTTCGTATGGAAAAGCTTGCAAAGATGGTTATGGCAGGCAGAATTCACCCCGAAAAGCTTGTTACACACAGATTTGTTGGTCTTGAAAACGTTGAGCAGGCGTTGATGCTTATGAAGGACAAGCCCCGTGATTTGATTAAGCCCTTGATTATTATTGAAGAATAATTTAATGATTTTTCCCCGACCGTTTGGTCGGGGATTTTTTATTAAAATCCTTTTGTGTTGCCTGAAAGTCGCCAGATGATTTTGCGCAAGAATTCGATTGGGATTGCCGTGCTTGCGCAGGCGAAGGTGAAGATTAGTTCGCTTTTTGTTAGCGGTGTGGCACGCAGAGCTGTGCCGCCAAAATAGATGAACGATACTTGGATTGCCAAAATTAGAAGCATTATGAGTATAAACGTGGGGTTTTTTGAAATTCCGCTTAAAAGGTTTAGTCTATCGGTGCGTGAATTGATGCATTGCATAACTCCCAAGAAGATGAAGAGTCCGAAAAATGCAGACAGGAGTGTGAGATTGTTTTCACTTGCTCTAAAATGCGAGGTGAAGAATGGCAATTTTAAAAAGCAGATTGAAAACAGGGCAGAAAAGCCGCCCAAAATCAGTATTTGGTGTGTCATATATTTATTTAAAATTGGCTCGTCACGGCGCTTTGGTTTTTCTTTCATTATGCGTTTATGTGCTACCTCGCCTGCAAAGGCAAGACCGCCCAAGGTGTCCATTATCATATTTACCCAGAGCATTTGCGAAACGGTGATTGGTGTTTCAAAGCCAAAAAATGGCGCAATCATACAGACAAGGGCACTTGAAAAGTTCATGGTGAGTTGGAAAACAAGGAATTTTCGAATGCTTTTGAATATGTTTCTGCCATATAGCACGGCTTTTACAATTGAGGCAAGGTTATTATCAAGAATGATAACGTCGCCTGCCTCTTTTGCCACGTCAGAGCCATTTCCCATGGCAAATCCCACGTCACTAAGGCGCAGGGCGGGGGCATCATTTATTCCGTCGCCAGTCATTCCAACAACCATTTCTTTGTTTTGGGCGATACGGACAAGGCGGCTTTTATCCTGCGGGAGCGCACGGGCAATTAGGGCAAGTCGGGGTAGGGCTTTTGAAAGCTCCTCATCGGTCATTTTTTCTATGTCTTTATGTTCAAGGCATAGATTTCTTTTTTTGTTTACAATATTGGCTCGCTCTGCAATGCTTTGGGCGGTTAAAATTCCGTCGCCCGTTATCATTACAACGTCAATTCCTGCGCCTTGGAGTGCTTCAACGGATGCTTTTGCCTCGTGTCGAAGTGGGTCACTTATTACACAGGCACAGATGAATTTGTTATTTTCGAGCATTGCGATTACTCGCTTGCCCTCGCTTTGAGCAATTGAAATTGCTTTTTCAACAGAGGGGCGGTTGAAATTTTCATTTTGGGCATAGGGAATTAGAATTTCGGGTGCGCCCTTGAGATAAAAGTTGCCGTTTGAGGTGGCAGAGGAGTATTTTTTATTACTATCGAAGGGCGTTTTTTCAATGCGAAGAGTTTTATCGGGGGTGAAATATTTCTTTGTGGAATCAAGCAGGGCTCTTTCAGTGGCATTGCCACCAACGGCACGTCGATTGACAATTTTGGCTGATGAATTATAGGTGGAATTTTTGCAAAAGGAGTTAAAAACTTGTGGCTCGTTTTTGCGAAGCTCATTAATTCCCAAAATTGTTGTTCCGTTTGGAAGAATGAAGCTATCGACACTCATTTTGCCCTTTGTAAGAGTGCCTGTTTTGTCGGTGAAGAGGATGTTCATACTTCCTGCAGCTTCTATTCCTGCGCTTTTGCGAACTAAAACCATATCAGCAAGCATTTTTTTGACGTTTGAGGAGAGAACAACTGCAATCATCATTGGGAGCCCTTCAGGAACTGCCATAATAACAACGGTTAGCCCGAGGGTGATTGAGTGGAGAATTTCGGCAACCATAAATTGTGGGTCAGTGATTTTTGATTTGATGACCTCACTAATGAAGTCGCTTTTGATAAAAATGGATGAAAACAGACTTAAAAGTGCGATTATTAGTGCAGCACTATATCCGAGCATACTGATTTGCTTGGCTAATTTTCTTAGGCGAATTTTGAGTGGTGTTTCTCTTGTTTCAACTTGCAATTCTTGAACTATGCCACCCAAAAATGATTTGTCTCCCACACGGCAAACGAGCATTTCTCCCTCACCCGAGGAGATGAGTGAACCACGCAGGCAGGATGATTTGGCTGACGGTGAAAGCTCGGTTTCTTCTATATTTTCAAAGTGTTTGATGGGGGATTTTGTGCTTTCTTTACTTTCGCCGGTTAGTGCGCTTTGGTCGAGCGAAACCCCGCCAAGAATTAATACTCCGTCTGCAGAAATCTTTTCGCCCGCAGAGAGCAAAAGCACGTCGCCAACAACTATTTCGTCGGTGGAGAGGGTGGTTAGCTCTCCGTTTCTTCTCACACGAACGGTGCTTTTGGCACTTGTGTTCAGCTTTTCAAACGCTGTGCGAGAGGTGTGCTCTGATATTGTGGAAATGGTTGTGGCAAGGAGAATTGCCACGATTATGCCGCCTGTTTCGAACCAATCTATATTGCGAAACGTGAAAATTACGTTGATTATCAGTGAAATCAGCAGGACTCTGATTACCGGGTCGCCAAGGTTTTCTATGAATAAGCGAAGAAAAGATTTACTTTTTTTCTTTGTCATTTTATTTGTTCCGTGTTTGATTGTAGATTGCTTTACTTGGTCGGTGGTGAGTCCTTTGGGAATTTGCTTTGAAAAATCCGCCATTTTTTCCTCCAAAAATGATTTTTGCTAAATTATATGTCCATAAAAAAGAAAATATAAGTTGACGGAGCAAGAGAAGTGTGGTAAAATATAAAGAGATTATATTTTGGGTTGCGAAAGAACTCATTGGTCGAATTCTTTGTTAGAGAGGTGGGGCAGATGCTTAAAATCGGAAACGTTGAATTAAAGCACGGGATTATGTTAGCACCGATGGCGGGGGCTACGGATCACGCTTTTCGTTCGGTTTGCAGAAATTTCGGTGCGGAATATCTCGTTTCTGAAATGGTTTGCGCAAAGGCACTTTGCTATGAACAAAAAATTAAAAAGAGCTTGAGTGCTTCTCCCTCTAAAACAGCGCCCTTGGCGGCTATTGTGGAAAATGAGCTTCCCATGGCGGTGCAGATTTTCGGCTCTGAGCCCGAATTTATGGCAGAGGCAGCAAGAATGATTGCCGAAAACAATTATCGTGGTACAACGAGCTTATACAAGCCGACTGCCATCGACATAAACATGGGTTGCCCTGTAAACAAGGTCGTTTCTAACGGAGAGGGGTCTGCTCTTCTTAAAAATCCCGAATTGGCAGGTAAAATTGTTGAGGCGGTTGTGCGCGCGGTGGATATTCCCGTAACGGTGAAAATCAGAATCGGTTGGGATGCAAATTCCATAAATGCAGTTGAAATGGCAAAGCGACTTGAGGCGTCGGGTGCGTCGCTCATCTGCGTTCACGGAAGAACAAGAGAGCAACAGTATGCGCCATTTGCCGATTGGACTCAAATCGCCAAGGTTAAAGAGGCGGTGGCTATTCCCGTTATTGGAAACGGTGATATTTTTATGCCAGAGGACGCCAAAAGAATGATTGCAGAAACAGGTTGCGACGGTGTTATGATTGGCAGGGGAGCGCTTGGCAATCCTTGGATATTTGAAAACGTTATCAATCTTTTTGAGGGCAGGGAAATACGTGAAATTTCGGTTAACGAGACCGTTGACGTTGCGATTTCACATCTTAAACTGATGATTTTAGATAAGGGCGAGCGAGCAGGCATTGCCGAAAGCAGAAAGCACCTTGGTTGGTATATGAGGGGCATTCGTGGCGCGGCGGAGCTTAGAAATCGCATTAACTGCGCCACATCACTTGAAGAATTGACTGAAATTTTGAATTCGTTAAAATCGAATTGAGCTTGGAGGTGTATTAATGAAAAGAATTTTATCTTTGATTTTAGTTGTGGTGTTATTGACATCGCTTTTGTGCAGTTGTTCATTTTTAACCGAAACGTTATCATTTTGCAAGGTGAATTTTTATGTGGATAATGAGCTTTATGCAACTAAAGACGTTGTGATTGGTCAATCTGTTCCAATGCCCAAAAATCCCACAAAGGAAAATATGGTTTTTATTGGCTGGCGCACGGAAGAGGAAAAGCCGGTTATGTATGATTTTTCAAGCAGGGTTATTGGAAGCTTTGATTTGCATGCTTGCTTTACACTTGATGCCGTTAGTGTGAGCAATATGGTTGCTCAAAACACAATTTATAGCACCGTTGAGGTAATTAACAAGTTGCAACACACTTCGGGTACTATGGTTGAAACTCAAATTTCATCCGGCTCGGGCGTGGTTATTGATATTTCTGATGGATATTGCTATGTTTTGACCAATGCTCACGTTGTTAAGAAGGAAGACGGTTATGAAAAGCAAACTATTACCGTTGAAGACCCTTTGGGCAATGCATATGAGGCGCAGATTTACAAGAATAAAAACAAAAATTATTATGCCTATAGTGAGGATTTTGACCTTGCTTTGATTTGCTTTAAATATAGCAGAAATCATTCTTTTGTTGAAATTGATTTGGGTGAGGATCCAAAGGTTGGTGACTACGTTATTGCGATTGGTCAGCCCGATGGACTTCAAAACACTGTGACATATGGCAAGGTTGCGGGTTTTTATCACGTTAGTGGTGAAGAGGGCAGTGCGGCAAGCAAAATTAATTTTGATTCGATTATTCACAATGCCTACACCAACCACGGCTCAAGTGGCGGTGCGTTGCTTGATGCAAACGGTAGACTTGTGGGCGTTAGTTTTGCGGGATATCCGACTTCGGGATACGGTTGCGCAATCCCCATTTCGCAGATTATGGAGTTTTTGAATTTGTTTGTTTATTGAGGGGGATATTATGAAAAAGATTTTTGTGATTACAATTGTGGTTTTGATGCTTGCTTTTGCGCTCGCTTCGTGCGGTGGTAATGAGCAGGGAACAACAACTACAACTACAACGCCCCCACCGGTTCACATTCACAACTATGCAGAGTGGGAAATAATTCAAGAGCCAACTTGCACAGAAAAGGGTGAAAAAGTTCGCTATTGCTCTTGCGGTGAGAAGCAGAGCGAGGTTGTTCTTGCTTTGGGACATACTCCTGCTGATATGATTGAAGAAAATAGAGTGGAAGCGACCTGCACCGAAAACGGAAAATATGACGAAGTTATTTATTGCGCTAACTGTGGCACGCAGATGAGTAGGACTACTATAACTATTAATGTTTTAGGACATAGCGAAAGCGATTGGATTGTTGATAAATCACCTACTAAAACCGAAAATGGTTCAAAGCATATCGAGTGTACAGTATGTGGAGTAACGATTAAGACGGAAGCTATAGAAAAAATGGGATCCGAAGGGCTAGTATTTACTCTCAATAGTGACAAGGTAAGTTATTCTGTAATAGGAATTGCCACATGCACTGATACTGATGTTGTAATTCCGAGTACATATAATGGTTTGCCTGTAACAAGTATTGATAATTGTGCATTCGATGGTTGCACATCCCTTACAAGTGTAGTAATCCCCGATTCAGTAACAAGTGTTGGCTGGCATGCATTCGATGGTTGTGCGTCGCTTACAAGTGTAGAGATAGGCGATTCAGTAACAAGTATTGGTAATTATGCATTCCATAATTGCACATCGCTTACAAGTGTAGTAATCCCCGATGCAGTAACAAGCATTGGTCAGCGTGCATTCTATAATTGCACATCCCTTACGAGTGTAGTAATACCTGATTCAGTAACAAGTATTGGTGATTATGCATTCGCTTATTGCACATTGCTTACAAGCATAGTAATCTCTGATTCAGTAACAAGTATTGGTTATGCTGCATTCTATTATTGCACATCCCTTACAAGCATAGTGATCCCCGATTCAGTAACAAGTATTGGCGTTTCTGCATTCGATGGTTGCACATCCCTTACAAGTGTAGAGATAGGAGATTCAGTAACAAGTATTGGTAATGCTGCATTCTATGGTTGCACATCCCTTACAAGTGTAGAGATAGGCGATTCAGTAACAAGTATTGGTTATCGTGCATTCAGTGGTTGCTCATCCCTTACAAGCATAGTAATACCCGATTCAGTAACAAGTATTGGCTGGCATGCATTCTATGGTTGCAAATCCCTTACAAGTGTAGTAATAGGCGATTCAGTAACATATATTGGTGAGTATGCATTCTCTGATTGCACATCCCTTACAATTTACTGTGAAGCAAAATCACAACCAAGTGGATGGGCTTCTTCTTGGAACCCTTCTAACCGCCCTGTAGTTTGGGGTTACAAGGGTGAATAGAATTTATAAACAAAAACAAAACCGCCTCGGTGAGGCGGTTTTTATTGTCTGTGAGATGATTTTTATATTGAGCAAATGAGTTTTTCAAGGTGAAGATAGCCGGAGTCGAAGCGGTATTTCATGGCGAGGTCGGAGTCGCATGCCAAGGCAACCGATTTTTGAAGGCGGTCGAGTTCCATTCTGCGTGCGCTGTTTACATAAATTCCTACTTTGTGGATATTTATGCCCGTTTCGGCGGCGATTTGTTGGTTATTCTTACCTGCCAAAAGCATAATCTTGATTTTGAGAAGGTCGGAGAATATGCCCGAAAGCTCGCCCATGATTATTAAGGGCTCGATTTGTTTGAATTTCATTACCGAAAGGATTGAAAGGGCGTCGTTTTTTCTGCCATCTAAAATTGCGTTGGAAAATTCGAATGCGCCATATTCCATTTCCTCGGAGCAAACGAGTGCAATATCCTCTCGCAAAATGTGGTCACGTCCCTGTGAACGCGCATAAAGGGAGAGCTTTTCAATCTCGTTGGAGAGGGTGAACATATCCTTGGTGCAATAGTCGACAAGGTACATGCAATCGCTTTGGTTACTTTTTATCCCGTGATGCTCGAAGTGGCGGAGCGCCCAAAGTGCGAGCTTTTGCGGTGTGGGGGCTTCAAATTTGACGGGAACGAGGCGCTGTGAGAGGTCTTTTAGCGCTCCTGTGGGGGCTTTTTTGGGGACTTCTTCTGTTATATTGCCGTGCGGAACTATCAAAACGAGGTTATTATAGTCGAATTCTTCAAGGTGGGCGAGTGCGTCAAGGAAGTCATTATATTCTGTGATATTCGCCTTGCTTGACATTTTTTTGATGTTGAGACCGTTCACCACAACGAGCTTGCGCTCTGCCATCATGGGTGGCATTGAAAGAACGTCTATCAATTTATCTGCGCTATAGTCGAGGACGTCGATTTGAATGAAATTGAAGATTTCAAGCGTTTCGTCAATGCCCATTGCGTCCTTTAGCGATTTTATTGCGTGAGATTTGAGATAATCTTCCTCACCGTAAAAAAGATAATTTCCGTCGGGATTTTCTTTGATTTTTTTGCCAAAATCTAAATTGCTGATGATGTCCACAAATCTCACCGCCTTTCTTTTTTTGATTATATCACAAAACGTCGGTTTTTTCAAGTGGTTTTGGCAAGATGGGGAAGTTAGTTTGTGTACCTACGCTTTTATGTAACAAAATAAAAGCATTGACAAGGGGAGAAAAGTGTGCTATAATTCAAAATTGGAAAAAGGAAGGGGGCGACAAGATGATTTTAGCCATTGATATTGGAAATACTAGCATTGCTCTTGGTGGATTTGAGGGTGACGAGCTTAGGTTCGTTGTTCGTTTATCGACCGACGTTACAAAAACTGAGGACGAATATGCAAGCAAGATTTTGAGCATTCTTTCACTTCACAAGATTACAAAAAATGACGTTGACGGTGCTATTATTTCAAGTGTTGTTCCACCTCTTAATTCGATAATGAAAAACGCAATCAAGTTTGCATACGAGGTTGAGCCACTTATGGTTTGCCCCGGAATTAAGACGGGAATCGGTATTCTTTGCGATTCGCCATCAAGCGTTGGCGCTGACCTTATTTGCTCTTGTGTGGCTGCAAACACGCTTTACTCTGCGCCTGCGCTTATAATTGACATTGGCACTGCAACGAAGATGATTGTTACCAACAAAAACGGCGCGTTTATTGGGGTTTCGATTATTCCCGGTGTTATGATGGGACTTAAGGCGCTTGCAAACGGTACTGCGCAGCTTCCTCAGGTTGGACTTGAAGCTCCATTAACCGTTGTTGGCAAGAACACGGTTGATTGCATGAAATCGGGTGTTATTTTTGGTCATGCGAGCATGATGGACGGTATGATTGACCGCATTAATGCAGAGGTTGGCGAAACTTTGCCCGTGATTGTTACAGGTGGATATGCCTCGGTTATTGCTCCGCACTGCAATCACAAAATGACAATTGACGAGCATCTTGTTCTTAAGGGACTTAATTTAATATATTTGAAAAATAAATAATAAGGTTGTTCAAAACTTCATTTGAAGTTAATATAAATTTTTTAGCGTTGTACCTATATGGACGACAGCAAAGGAGATTTTTATGATTTTTGAAAAACAAATTGTAAACGCTTACAAGGGTATGATGCACACTCGTTGTGACGATACCGAAACAGTTTTTTATTTTTCTCCAAGCGATTTTCCAAATCTTAATGTGAAATCTCACCCATTTAAATCAAGTGAGGGGAATGTTTTGCAGGGTTACATTTATCACTATGAAAACCCTATTCCCAATCGCATTGTGGTTTTTGATCACGGCTTTGGCGGTGGTCACCGTGCTTATATGAAGGAAATTGAAAAACTGTGCAAACACGGTTTTTTGGTGTTTGCATACGACCATACCGGATGTATGGAATCAGGTGGCGAAACCCCCGGTGGGCTTGCACACTCACTTTGCGATCTTAACGATTGCATCACAATGATCAAATCTGAAGATCAATTTAAGGGCTTTGACATCTCTGTTATGGGACACAGTTGGGGGGCATTTTCAACCTTGAATATCTCTGCTCTTCATCCCGAAATTTCACACATTGTTGCTATGTGCGGATTTGTGTCTGTTGAGGAGATGACCAAAACATTTTTCTCAGGAATTATGAAAGGTTACAGAAAAGCAATTTTTGATCTTGAGAAGGCATCCAATCCTGATTTTGTGGGATTTGATGCGAGAGAAACCTTGAAAAACTCAAAGGTTAAGGCGCTACTTATTTACTCTGACAACGACCAAATGTGTCGTCGTGTTCATCACGATATTTTGAAGGAAGCAGTTGGTGACAAGGAGAACGTTCGCATTATTCTTTGCAACAACAAGGGGCACAATCCAAATTACACCGAGGATGCCGTTAAATTGCTTGACGAATTCGGAAAAGCAAGGGCTAAATTGGTGAAAAACAAGAAGGCAACAAAAGAGGATAAGGAAAAATTTGTTGCTTCATTTGACTGGGAAAAGATGACTGTTCAGGACGAGAAGGTTTGGACGGAAATTTTTGACCATTTGGATAATTGATTTTAGTGATGACATTTGGAGGATCTTAATATGAAGGACAATAGACAAAATCAAGATTTTGTGCTTAAAATAGCACTTGTTGGCATGCTTACTGCATTGACAATTGTGTTGAGCATGATTAAAATTCCGATTATGGGTGCATCAATTACACTTGTGTTGCCCGTGGTTGTTATTGGAGCTGCCATTTGTGGACCTTGGGTTGGCGCTTGGCTGACGGTTGTTCCCAATATCGTTGCATTTGGCGAGGCGGGAATATTTATGACACAAAGCCCCATTGGATGCATTTTGACTCTTTTGTTAAAGGGTATTCTTGCAGGTTTTGCGGCAGGATACGTTTATAAGCTCTTGATGAAAAAGAAGCCCAAGCTTGCGGCACTTTGCGCAGCAATTGTTGCTCCAACAATTAATAGTTCGGTATTCGTTTTGGGCACTTATTTGTTCATTTGGGACGATTTGCTCAAGTTGGCAGGGGAAAACCAAATTGGCATTGGTATGTTGATTTTCGGTCTTGCAGGATTTAACTATATTATTGAACTTGTGTTGAACATTGTTTTGTGCCCAACAATTATCAGAATTATCAATATAGCTAAAAGTAAAAAGCTTTAAAACAAAAACCGCAAGGATTTATCCTTGCGGTTTTTGTTCGTTTATTTAATTATTTAACTGTGATGTTTGTGATGTGTGTGTTGATACCGTTATACCAGTATGCAAAGCCCTCTACGTCAACAACGTCGCCAACGTTAAGTGTGCCAACAAGTGCGTAAAGACTTGTTTCGGGACCTGTGAGGTATCTTTCAACGCAGAATTCATAAAGCTGATCGTTGTAAAGGAATGTTACATAGATATCGTCACCGGGTGTACCGTTCTTATAATTAATATTTGCAACTGTAAGACCTTCGAACTTAACGAGCATGTTCTGGTAGTTAACAAGTTCTTCTTTACCAAGAAGGTCTGTTACGTATGCAGGTTCTGCAACGTAATTGCCCTCGATAATTTCAATTCTTGAGTAGTCGGGGTCGAGATCGTCAGCAACGATTTCAATTTCGCCCGCCCATTCGGACTTGTAGCCGTAAACACGAATCTTTGTTCCTGCAACGAGCTGAGCAGCCATTTCTTCGGAGCAAGGGAAGTTGTAGAGGTAGTAACCGCCGATACCGTCCTGTGCGTAGATGCACATCTTGTTATCCCACCAAGACTGGTTGCCCTGAACGTATGCTTCGATAACAACTCTTGAACCAACTTCTGCAGCCATGTACTCATCCCAAGTCATAACGCCTTCGCTCTTTGTTACTGTATCTTCAACATCGGGCTTTTGGGGTTTAGCTGTTGTAGTAGTTGTGGTTTGTGTTGTGGTTGTTGTGTCTGTGGTTTTTTCGCCACCACAAGCAACAATTGCGAGTGCCATAACGCAAACGAGTGTCAAACAAATAATTTTTTTCATTTTTATTTTCTCCTTTTCAAAAAATGGAATTTTTCACCTATCATTATACACTTTTTTTGTAAAATGTCAAGATTTTATTGATTTTTTCTTTTTAATGAATGTATAACCGAAATAAGTGCCTATTCCACACCAAACTGCTGCCAAACTTACAAGCAAGAATTTGGCTTCTTTAGGCAATTCACCTAGCTCCTGCTTTTGTGCGCCTTCTTTGGTTGTGATTTGGTCCAATTTGTGAAGAGAGACCACTCGGGTAAACAAAAGGTCCATAAATTCTTCATTTATGACTCTGTTTTTGGTTGCCGAGCTGACTGTTAATTCAATCATATTTCCTGCGGCATCACGCAAAGAAGCAGAGCCATTGAAAACTGGAGTTGTGAAGCTGTTTTCGGTGTTTTCAATCAAGAGCTTTGAAGCGTCGATTTTAACCTGATAATAGAGGTCATTATCCTCGCCTGCTCGGTTGAGGTAATCTTGATATTCTGCGCTATTTTGCGCCATTGTGGTTACGGGGACGTATCCTTCGGTTTGAGAATAGGCAATTTGCACCTCGTTTGTGAGCAAGAATTGCGCAAAGAGCCAAGAGGCAAGCACCTCGCCGCTATCCTCTTTATTAAAGATGCAAAGGGAAGGACCTTGCGAAATCATTTGGGGATTTTCTGTATCAAACTGAGGAATTTCCATTACCACGGTTTCAAAGTCGACTCTTTGATTGTCGGGAATGTCAACCAAGGGGGCATCTGCGCCCATCCAAGTTGCTCCTGCGGTGGAGTCGATTGCAAAAATGCACTGACCTGCGTTTAAAAAGTTACCGGGGTAGCTTGAAATTTTGAAGGTTGAGAATGCTTTTGATTTTGCATGCTCTGCAATTTCATACAAAAGCTCTTTTGTTGTTTCATTAAAGATTTCAACTGTGCCATCCTCCTTTGAATAGGGGGCTTCGAGCTGCTTTAGCATTGAAATCATCATATTATCCGTTGATTTATAAATGAACGGAATGAGTGTTTTTTGACCGTTGGCAATATAGTTTCCGTTTGCGTCCTTGCCAAGAGAGAGCGCATATTCGCTTACATTCCAAACAAATTCCCAAGTGAGAATTTCAGGAAGGTCGAAGCCAAGGGAGTTGAGCAAGTCCTTATTTACATAGCAAACCTCGGTTGAACGCATAAAGGGGAGCGCATATTGAACGCCGTCTATTTTGCCTTCGTTAAGGAATTTAGGAATCATTTGGTCAATGGTGGGTGAGTTAAATTTTAAATCTGAACCACCAAGACCGTATTTTTTGTGTTGCATCAACTCTTCAAGTGGTACAACAATGTTTTCGCCCTGCATATAGGTTGCTATATGGTCGGGGTAGGTTATGCACACGTTGGGAGTTGTTCCTGTTGCAATATTGGTGATTACGTTGTTATAAATTTCGCCATAATCTGTGAAATTTCGAAGTGTAACCTTGATATTGGGGTAAAGCTTTTGAAAATCTTCAACCGCTTTTGCATAAACGTTTCTTTGGGTTTCGTTATTTTCGTTCTTTGCCCAAAACGTTATTTCATATTGCTTTGTGCTGTCAAATTCATTTGGAATTTTGAGGGACGAGAGCGACACGGATTTGTGGCATCCCGCAAAGGCAAGTGAGCAAACAAGTGTTGAAATGAGAACGACAAGTGATATTATTCTTTTGATAATCATCCCTTTGTACCTCCTCTTGAAACGCCTTCCATAATTCTATTTTTGAACAAAAGGAACAAAATTATAAGTGGAAGTGATATTACAACAACTGCAGCCATCATTGCAGGGACGTTTTCACGTCCGAAACCGTTTTCACGAATTTCTTGAATACCGTTTGAAACAAGGAAATATGCCTCGTCATCTGTAATAAGGCGTGGCCAAACGTATGAGTTCCAACATTCGATAACCTTTAAGATTAGAATTGTTACAAGCGTGGGGCTTGAAATGGGAACCATTACTTTAACCAGATAATTAAAGTCCGTTGAGCCGTCGACCTGTGCCGCAAGATACAGTTCGTCAGGTATTTGCGCAAAATTTTCTTTTAGCAGATAGAGATAGAAGATTGACGTTACCGAGGGGAGAATGAGTCCCAAAAACGTATTTCTTAAATCCCAGTTTGTGATGGTTACGAAGTTTGTGATGATTACAAGCTCACTTGGTATCATCATGAGTGAGAGCATAAGGGTGAATGCAAGATTTTTGCCCTTAAATTCAAGGCGAGCGAATGCAAATGCGGCAAGCACTATTACAACGAGCATTATAATTGTTGTTGCAATGGTGAAAATAAGTGTGTTTAACAAATATTTTGCCAAGGGCACTGCGGTGAACGCCTGAATGTAATTTTCAAAATTGATTGCGGAGGGGAAGAATTTCGGTACGCTTTCTGAATTGTATTCCGAGAAGCTTTTGAATGAGTTTTGAAGCATCCAATAAAATGGGAAAAGCACCGCTATTGCCCAAAGTGTAAGTCCTGAATAAATTCCTGTTTGTTTGAGAATTTTAAGGGCTTTTGTTTGTTTTTTTGCTTTTTTTATATCTGTCATTTTCTGCACCTCACTTTCCATACGTTACGTGCTTTTTGCTGACAATGAGGTTTATGCAGGTTATTGTCAACACAATGCAGAAAAGAATTATTGCCGCAGCAGATGCGAATGAGGGATAACCGCCGCCATCGCCATAGAGCATATCGTAAACATAGCCGACGATTGTGTTCATTTCCGCGGTATTGAGGTCGGTTCCAAAAAGTGCAACCGCATCACTATATGCCTTGAATGCACCAATAAAGCCTGTGATTACAAGGTATGCAATTGTTGGGGAAATCATGGGGAGTGTTATTTTCCAAAAAATGCGCTTGGGCGACGTTCCGTCGATTGCCGCCGCCTGATAATACGTTTTATCCACGCTTGCAAGGGCAGATGTGAAAATCAAAATTTTAAAGGGCATTACAATCCAGATGGTATAGATGCAAAGCACAAGCATTTTTGCCCAATATGCACCGTCAATAAAGTCTATGGCAGAGCCACCGAGCGAGGTGAGGACAAGGTTTACAAGTCCATCTGAATATGGTGTTTTTTTGAAAAGAATCATAAAAACAAGACCAACCGCCAAGGTGTTTGTTACATATGGCAAAAAGAATATTGTTTGATATGCCTTTTTGAGCCACTTGATGTTTGAAAGTCCAACTGAAATTACAAGTGCAATTACAGTTGAGGCGGGCACAGTTATTGCCACAAGAATAAAGGTGTTTTTGATTGCCTGCATAAAGTATGGGTCGTGAAGGACATACTTATAGTTATAAAGTCCTATTCCAAAGCTTTTGCCTGACGCAAAATTAAATCCCTCTTCAAAGGAATAAATTAGCACGTCGATAAGGGGATATACCATAAAAATCCCGATAAAAACAAATGCAGGGAGCAAATACAGCCATCCTTTTAAGTTTTTATTTATCTTCATTATTTCACCAACCTTTAGCGAGCATATTACTTCATATTAATA
Source organism: Eubacteriales bacterium (assembly GCA_045635885.1). Taxonomy (GTDB): domain Bacteria; phylum Bacillota; class Clostridia; order Oscillospirales; family CAG-272; genus RGIG4608. The sequence continues at coordinate 17,348 of JAZTWO010000050.1, forward strand.
ATACTATAAAAGATACAAATTGTCAATAAATTTAGTGTTGAAAAAAATGAAATTATGTGTTATCATATATTAAAAGATGATATTGTGCAGAGGTGCTTTATGAAAATATACAAAAATGAAAGATTTGGAGAGGAGCGTGCGCTCTATGGTGTGGATGGTGTTCAGCTTATTGAATGCTCATTTGACGGTATCGAGGACGGTGAAAGCGCTCTTAAAGAAGGGAAGAATATTAATTGCGAGGGTGTGTTTTTTAATCTTCGCTATCCCCTTTGGCACGATGACAACGTGTTGATTGAAAATTGCGAAATGACCGAGCTTTGCCGCGCGGCGCTTTGGTATTCGGATAATATTTGCATTAAAAATTCAAAGCTTCACGGAATAAAGGCGCTTCGTGAATGCAAGAACATTAATATTGAAAATTCCGACGTTAAAAGTGTGGAATTTGGTTGGTTTTCGCACAATATTGACATTTTTAATACGGATTTTGCAGGCGAATATTTCATGCTTCGTGCAACAAACCTTAATATGAAGCATTCCTCACTCAAGGGGAAATATTCTTTCCAATACATAGAAAATTCTGTGTTTGAGGATTGCAATTTTGACACAAAGGATGCTTTTTGGCATGCCAAAAACGTTGTGGTGAGAAATTCGGTTGTTAAGGGTGAGTATCTTGCGTGGTATGCGGAAAATATTACCTTTGAAAATTGCACCATTATCGGAACGCAGCCGCTTTGCTATTGCAGGGGCTTGAAAATGATTAATTGCACAATGATTGATTGCGACCTTTCTTTTGAAAAAAGCGAGGTTGAGGCGGATATTCTCGGAAGCATTGTCTCTGTTAAAAATGTTTATTCCGGTTACGTTCGTGCCGACGAAATTGGCGAGATTATTTTGGATGACGAAAATGCGTTGGGAAGAATTGAAGTGACACAAAAAGTATAAGACAAGGCAGGTGCTATAATGTGCCTGCCTTTGATTTGGGGTGTAGGGAAGTTACAAAGAAACGATTTTCGCTTTTTCGAGAAAAAGCTCGTAAAAAGCTTTTTTAAAATATTTTATAGGTGTAGCCATATAGTCAGTTTAAACTCGACCAAGCTCCGCACCAATCGAGTGTCTCACTTCTTCGCACCGCTAAAACCCAATTAAATAAAAAATATCCTCAAATCTATTGACAAGCGGGAAAATATCGGGTATAATATTTTGCGTTGTTTTATTTGACAAGTAATTTATAAAGGAGAAAAATTGTGGTTATTGATCTTAAACCGATGCTTCGTGGGGAAGTGAACAGTATTGATATTGATTTCGTTCTCACGCCTGAAATAATTGAAGACGTTACTTTTACTGATGATGCCCGTGTTTATGGCAAAATCACAAACTCTGCAGGGTATATGCGTTTAACACTCAAGGCGGAATTGCCCTACGTTGGTGAGTGCGCTCGCTGTCTTGACGAGGTTTGCGGCGTTTTCTCTCTTGAATTTGAGAGAACTGTTGTTACCGAGGGTATGGTTAGCGAGGAGAGACTTGAAGAGAGTGTTGACGAATATATCGTTATCAACGACGACAAGCTCGAGCTTGATGACGCAGTTCGTGAAGAGCTTCTTATCGATTTTCCACGCAAATTGCTTTGCTCTGACGATTGTTTGGGTCTTTGTCCCAAGTGCGGAAAGCCCAAAAAAGACGGAGATTGCGGCTGTGTGACAAAAGAAATTGATCCAAGATTAGAAGTTTTAAAAAAATTACTTGACAAATGAAAAATTATGTAGTATAATATCGTAGATAAATTGTGTATCACACTAACAAGGAGGTGTAGGACAATGGCAGTACCGAAGAGAAAAGTGTCTAAGGCTCGTAGAGATAAGAGACGTTCAAACAACTGGAAGCTTGGTCTTCCCGGCATGGTAAAGTGCCCCAAGTGCGGAGAATTCGTGCTCTCTCACAGAGTTTGCAAGAAATGCCGTTCTTACAATGGCAAGGAAGTTATTAAAGAAGAAGCGTAATTTTGCTTCAATAACCGCTTAAGTAAAGCGGAATTTCCTATAAAATAAGGAACTTATTCTGTTTTATGACGAGAAAAGTTCCTTTTTTTATTTAATTTTATTAAAACGGAGAATCATCATGAAAAAATCAACTATTATTACCATTTGCGCTTTTGCGCTCGGAATTTTGATTTTGTCTGCAGGCTTTATTCTTTTGACAGACAACAATATTTCAAATAAAATTTTTGCGCCCAAGGAAACAACTACCAAAGCTCCCGATCCTGTAAATCCTAAGGATCAGCTTAACTATACTCACGAAGAAACTCCCTTGAAGTTTATGACAATGGATTTGACTCCATACGTTCAGCTTGGTCAATATAAAGGACTTGAAATTGAGGTTGAACAGACTGAGGTTTATGCAGAACAGATTAAAATGCAAATTGATATTCTTCTTGCGCAGAGTACTGAATATACAAAGGTTAGAGAAAATGCTGTTATTGCTAATGGTACTATCCTTAGCTTTAACTACAAAGGCTATTATCAGAAGGATGACGGTACAAAGGGCGAGGCGTTTTCCGGTGGCGAAGGAAAAGATCAGCTTGCTTGCATAGATGGCAAGACACTTATCACAATTTCATCCTCCGGTACAGGTAGCTTTATTGATGGCTTTGCAGAGGGTATGATCGGCAAAAAGCCCGGTGACAAGTTTGATCTTGAAATCACTTTCCCCACAAACTACTCTCCTGAA
>JAZTWO010000051.1:0-18996 GCA_045635885.1 Eubacteriales bacterium
TTGAGGTTTTACAACCTCATTTTGCAAGCAAAAACGGTGGTTTGCTATAAAGTTTACCTAAAAATACATAACGATTTTCTCATACATTCGAAAATCTGTGATTTGCTACTAAAAGCGAAGCCATTTTGCTATCAAAAACTCCATGTGCAAAGGAGCAAGGCGCGGTTTTTGTTGCATCTATGCAATAAAAACGAGTGTGACGAGCGCGAAGAAGTGAGTCACGCGCATTGCGCAAAATTTGTTTACCCTAATACGATTAAAAGTTTTTTGCGAGCTTTTTTTCAAAAAAGCGAAAATTTTTATCTTTGCAACTTCCCGATAAATCAAAATTTGAAAATCAAATTTAAGGAAAACAAAATGAACAAACAAACAGAAAACACAGGATTTCTCCCGATAAACCGAGCCGAAATGAACGAGCGCGGTTGGGACAGGCCCGACTTTGTCTACGTCACGGGTGACGCATACGTCGACCACCCCTCGTTTGGCGTATCAATAATATCAAGAGTGCTTGAGGCGGAGGGCTTTAGAATTGCAATTCTCTCCCAGCCCGACTACAAATGTGCCGATCCATTCAAGGAATTCGGACGTCCTCGCCTTGGCTTCCTTGTAACTGCGGGCAACATCGACTCAATGGTGGCACACTACTCGGTTGCCAAGCGAAGAAGAAATTATGACTACTACAGCGCAGGCGGAAAGATGGGCAACCGTCCCGACCGTGCGACAATAGTTTACTGCAACAGAATTCGTGAAGCGTACGGTGATATTCCGATTATCATTGGCGGACTTGAAGCATCCTTGCGTCGCTTCGCTCACTACGATTATTGGGACGACAAGGTGCGTCGCTCAATTCTTGTCGACTCTCGTGCAGACATTCTTACATACGGAATGGGTGAAAATATCCTTCGCAGAATCGCATTTTTGCTTGACAAGGGTGTGCCTGTAAAGAAAATTCACGACGTGCGTGGCACTTGCTACCTTTCAAATCCCGACGAAACGGTGCATTATCCCGTTGCGGCAGAATTTGATTACAACGAGCTTAAAACTGACAAGAAAAAATATGCCGACGCATTCGGCGTTCAATATAAAAATCAGGACAGCATTAACGGAAAGGCGATTATTGAGCATTACGATAACAAAATGCTCGTTCAAAATCCGCCAATGCCTCCACTTGAAAGAGACGAGCTTGACAAAGTTTACTCCCTGCCCTATATGAGAACCTTCCACCCCTCTTACATTAAAGACGGCGGCGTTCCTGCCATTGAAGAGGTTCGTTTTTCCATCACCCACAACCGTGGATGCTTTGGAGCATGTAATTTCTGCGCTCTTGCGTTCCATCAGGGCAGAACTGTTCGTTCAAGAAGTGAGGAAAGTGTTCTTCGTGAGGCGAAAATCATCACCGAAATGCCCGATTTTAAGGGATACATTCACGACGTTGGCGGTCCGACTGCGAACTTCCGTTATCCTGCGTGCGACCACCAGCTCACGCACGGAGTTTGCTCAAACAAAAAGTGCTTAGCTCCCACCCCCTGCAAGAATTTGAAGGTCGACCACACCGAATATATGGAAATGCTTAAGAAAATTAAGCAGCTCCCAAGGGTTAAAAAGGTGTTTATACGTTCAGGTATTCGATTTGACTACCTTATGTATGACGATAACGACGCTTTCTTTAAAAAACTCGTTTCTGACCACGTTTCAGGTCAGCTTAAGGTTGCGCCCGAACACATTTCAGACAAAGTTCTTGATGCGATGGGTAAGCCCCACATCGACGTTTATAACGCATTTAAAAAGAAATATTTCGAGCTTTGCAAGGAGGTTGGTAAGGAGCAATATCTTGTTCCCTATCTTATGTCAAGCCACCCGGGTTCAACTGTGGATGATGCAATTGAGCTTGCCTGCTATTTGAAGGCGGAGCATTATGCTCCCGAGCAGGTGCAGGACTATTATCCCACCCCTGGTACCGCCTCAACGGTTATGTACTACACGGGAATTAACCCCTTAAATGGCAAAAAAGTGTATGTTCCAACCAATTATGAGGACAAGAGCGAGCAACGTGCGCTCCTTCAATTCAACAAGCCCGATAACGCAAACAAGGTGCGCTCTGCCCTTATAAAAGCAGGTCGAGATGACCTTATCGGCTTTGGTGGAAACTGTCTTGTTAAGCCCGAAAGACCAGTTTATTTTGATAAGAAAAAGGATAATAAATCCGATAAAAAATCAGGTGGAAAGAACGATAAAAAGTTCGACAAAAATAATAAAAAAGGTGCAAAATCTCCCTCAAATAAGAGTAAAAATGCACCCAAGCAAAACCAAAAATTCGATAAACCGATAAACAAAAAATCGGGTAAAAAGAAATAACAAAATCCCTGCAAATGCAGGGATTTTTTGTATTCAAATTTTGATTTGTAGGGATAGTTACAAAGATAAAAATTTTCGCTTTTTTTGAAAAAAAGCTCGCAAAAAACTTTTAATTGTGTTATGGTAAACAAATTTCGCGCAATGCGCGTGACTCACTTCTTCGCGCTCGTCACAAATGTTTCTTTGTTTTCAAGAAAACAAAGAAACTGCGCCTTGCTACTCTGCACATAGAGTTTTTGATAGCAAAATGGCTACGCTTTTAGTAGCAAATCACAGATTTTCGAATGCATGAGAAAATCGTTATGTATTGTTTGATTTCAATCAAACAATACGATTTGTGCGGAATTTATTTACCCTAACACGATTAAAAGTTTTGGGGGTTATAGGGGGATTTTTCAAAATCCCCCTAAATCTTTTCTCAACTATCTTCTCCCCGCTAAATCCCAATTTTGCATTTTCGCAAAAATTGTACTGTGAAATTCTCAAATTCTCATTTTTTGTCGTGGATTTTTTCGACTTGTTGTGATAAAATCAATCTTGAAAGGAGTTGAGTCGAAATGAATCAACAGAAAATGGGTGAATTTTTAAAGAATCTTAGAAAAGAAAAAGGTTTGACACAGGAGGAACTCGCAGAAAAATTCTACACCTCCTCACGCACAGTATCACGTTGGGAAACAGGTAAAACCATACCCGATTTGAATACGTTAATCGAACTGGCGGATTTTTATAACGTTGACATTCGTGAAATAATTGATGGAGAAAAAAAGAGCGAAAATATGGACAAAGAAACAAAAGAAACGTTGAAAAAAGTGGCGGAATATGCCGAAGAAGAAAACAAAAGATTAAACAAAAGATTGGGTGATATGCTTATTGCAAGCGGATTGCTCTTGACACTCTCTGCTCTGCTTTGTACAAGTGGAGTGCGTGAGGGTCTGCTTAGAGGCGTTCTTGACGAGAACATTTGTAACAACATAGTTGATTTTGCGCAAGGGTTTACCGTTGTGACAATATTCATCTACGTTATGCGTGGCAGGGGCTTTGCCACAAAAATAAGACGATGGAAAAGAAGCTTGATTTATAAAAACAAATAAACAAATTGGGATTTATAGGGATATTGAGAAATAGCACAAACTCTCGGCTCCCTCTGACGAGGGAGCTGTCAACGAAGTTGACTGAGGGAGAGAAATTAATGAAAAGTTACTTTAAAATCAATCTCTCCCTCCGTCGCCTGAACTAACGAGCAAGCTCGTGAGTTCTGCGCCACCTCCCTCGTCAGAGGGAGGCAAGAGTTTGCGTATTCAAACTGCTCGATAAATCAAAATTTGAACTCAAAAACACAAATATACTTGACATCCTTTGGGTTGTGTGATATACTTGCATTAGAAAAACACAAACGGAGGATAATTTATGAAACAAAAACGCATAATAAAGCTTATTGCTTTGCTCATTTCGGTGCTTATCGTACTTTTTAGTTTATCTGCTTGTTCCTTTTTTGAGGAATATAATATTAACTCTGTTGGAGATTTCTTTGAGTTCGTTGGCTTTATTCTCGGTAGCTTGTTAGTTAAGATTTTCGTAGTACCGATTATGAAATTGGTTGAGTTTATAGGTTCAATTTTTTAATTTTTTTTACACAAAAACGGCAGGTCATATCGACCTGCCGTTAATTTTTTTACTGTTTAATTTCTTCCATGATGAATGCTTCAAGAACGTCACCGAGCTTAATGTCATTGAACTTTTCAAGTCCGATACCACATTCATAGCCGGATGCAACTTCTTTTGCGTCATCCTTAAATCTCTTAAGTGAGCTAATCTTATCTTCGAAGATAACGATACCGTCACGAACAACACGAATGTCGCTCTGTCTTGTAACCTTACCGTCTGTAATATAAGAACCTGCGATTGTACCAACGTTAGGTACACGAATTGTTTGTCGTACCTCTGCGTGACCGAGTACAACTTCCTTAAACTTGGGAGCAAGCATACCCTTCATAGCCGCAGTAATTTCTTCAATACATTCGTAAATTACTCGATAAGTTCTTATTTCAACGTTCTGTCTATCAGCAGAATCCATAGCACCCTTATCAGGACGAACGTTAAAGCCAACGATGATAGCATTTGAAGCCGCCGCAAGCATTACGTCGCCCTCTGTAATACCACCAACTGCAGAGTGGATAACTCTAACCTTAACTTCTTCATTTGTAAGCTTCTGAAGTGAAGCACGAACCGCTTCTGCAGAACCGTCTACGTCCGCCTTGACGATAACGTTAAGATCCTTAATACCTTCGGAAATCTGATTGAACAAGTCATTAAGATTTGCTCTTGCATTTGCCTTGAAGATTTCTTCCTTTGCCTGAGCTTTTCTCTGCTCTGCAAGTTCACGAGCCATTTTTTCGTCCGCAACTGCGTTAAATTCATCGCCTGCAACGGGAACGTCTGCAAGACCGATGATTTCAACAGGAACTGAAGGTCCTGCTTCCTTAAGGGGCTTTCTATTGTGGTCAGTCATTGCACGAACACGTCCAACTGCCGTTCCTGCGATAACAATATCGCCTGCGTGGAGTGTACCGTTTTGTACAAGAACTGTTGCAACAGGTCCACGTCCCTTATCAAGCTTAGCTTCGATTACGATACCCTTTGCGTGACGGTTGGGATTTGCCTTAAGCTCCTTAACTTCTGCAACCAAAAGCACGGATTCAAGAAGATCTTCAATACCCTTATGTGTCTTTGCAGATACGGGAACGCAGATAACGTCGCCGCCCCATTCTTCAGGAACGAGGTCATAACGTGTAAGCTCCTGCTTAACTGTGTCGGGGTCTGCTGTGGGTTTATCCATTTTATTAATAGCAACAACAATGTCAATTCCAGCCGCTTTTGCGTGGTTAATTGCTTCGATTGTCTGAGGCATGATACCGTCATCCGCCGCAACAACAAGGATTGCAATATCAGTTGCCTGCGCACCACGGGCACGCATCGCTGTGAACGCCTCGTGACCGGGTGTGTCAAGGAATGTCATATCCTTGCCATTGATGCTTACTCTATAAGCACCGATATGCTGAGTGATACCACCTGCTTCGCCTGTGGTTACACTTGTATTTCTAATTGCGTCAAGAAGTGATGTTTTGCCGTGGTCAACGTGACCCATTACGCAAATAACGGGAGCACGTTCTTGAAGCTTTTCTTCAGTATCAACTGTATCATCAAAGAGTTTTTCTTCGATTGTAACAACAACTTCTTTAGTTACGATTGCACCAAGCTCATCTGCAATAAGATATGCAGTGTCAAAGTCAATAACCTGGTTTACAGTTACCATCATTCCCATCATCATAAGGCGCTTAACTACTTCACCTGCAGTTACCTTCAAGCGAGAAGCAAGCTCGCCAACGGAAATTTCGTCGGGAACGGTGATGCTGACGGGCTGCTTTTTAACAACCTGCTGCTGTTTCTTTTGAGCATTCTTATCAAACTTATTGCTCTGCTGTTGACCCTTCTTATTGAACTTCTGGTTTCCACCACGAATATCCTTTACAGAATCGGGTACGTAGTTATCAAGCTTTTCGTCATACTTTGATGCATCGTAGCTTGAACCTCTCATATCAACTACACGAGTGGTTGTGCTTCTAACACCCTTTTCACCCTTTGCAGTCTGCTCACGAACGATAGCGGTGGGCTTGAAATGTTCCTTTGGAGCATTTTGGTTGCCCTCGTCCTTATCTCTGCCAAAGCCGCCGCCCATATTGTTTTGGGGCTTTTTGTTCTGCTGATTAAAGGGCTTTTGCTGACCACCAAAGCCGCCTCTGTTATCGTTTCTATTATCTCTGTTATCATTGCCCTTATTGAAATCTCTTTGGGGCTTTTGACCTTGAGCGTTCTTATCAAACGCGGGCTTTTGACTTTGAGGTCTATCGCCCTGGGGCTTTTGCTGATTATTCTTTTCAAAATTGGGCTTTTGTCCCTGTGATCTATCACCCTGGGGTTTTTGCTGATTTTGAGGTCTTTCTTGTGATTTTGCAGAGTTAGTCTGTGAACGGTTGTCAGACTTCTGCTGCTGATTTGTCTTGTTTTCGGTTTTTGGTTGGCTTTTGGGCTTTTCTGCCTTTTCTGCTTCGGCTTTCTTCTTCGCCTCTGCTTCTGTTTTTGCCTTGGCTTCTGCTTCCGCCTTTGCTTTAGCTTCTGCTTTGGCTTTTGCCTCTGCTTCCGCTTTGGCTTCTGCCTCTGCCTTTGCCTTTTCAGCAGCTGCTGCAGCCATTTTTGCTTCTTTTGCCGCCTGAAGCTTTGAAGGAATATAGGTATCCCCAAAGATATATGAATCAATATCCTTTATCTGATTCTGTTTTGTGAGAGTTTCAAGAAGAATATCAAAATCTCTGCCCTCAAGAGCCGCCTGTGTTTTTACTGCCACTCCCTTTTCTGCAAAGATATCAACAATATCCTTACTCTTTATTCCCAAATCCTTTGCTAACTGATTTACCTTAAATTGTGGATTTGCTGCCATTAGTACCTCCAAAAATTCCGTTTTTTGAAATAAAACCGTTCAATAAAAATCAAATTTAATTAATTAAAATATTTTCCGACCATTTTATAAAATCCCTCGTCGGTGATGGCAATTGCCGCCAATGACGAGCTTTTTCCAACCGCCGAGGCAAGATCGCCGCCGCTTATATCAAGTCGGATTTTTTCAACACCGTAAAAGGAGCATTTATCACTTATCCTTTTATGCGTGTTATCTGAAGTATCCCCTGCCTCGATAACAAGGAACACCTTTTTGCCTTTTTGCATCGCTTCGATTATCATTGGCACGCCAAATATAAGCTTGCCTGCCTTGGAACAAAGACCGAGCGAGCCCAAAATCCTTGTATCCATCATTCGCCCTGCGCAATCTCTGCCTCAAGAGAAGCATAAACTTCCTCAGGAATTACACATTCAAGATGTTGCGCAAGCTTGCCGCTTTTTCTTGCCTTGTTAAAGCATTTTACATTGTGGCAAAGGTAAACTCCCCTGCCGTTTTTTCTGCCCGTTTTATCAAGTGCAATCTCCCCATCGGGAGTTCTGACAACTCTTAAAAGCTCACCCTTCGGCTTTCTCTCTGCGCATCCAACGCATTGACGAAGCGGTATTTTCTTTTTTTGTTCCATAAGTAATTATTCTGCTTTAATATCAATCTTAATGCCTGTAAGTCTTGCTGCAAGGCGAACATTCTGTCCTTCCTTACCAATTGCAAGAGAGAGGTATTCGGGATTTGCAATAACCTTGCACATTCTGTCGCCTATCATTTCAACAGACTCAACTGGAGAGGGAGCAAGTGCCTCTCTTACATACTCAGCGGGATCTTCGCTGTATCTGATAATATCAATCTTTTCCCCTGCAAGCTCTGCAACGATTGCGTTAATTCTCATACCGTGGTTACCGATACAAGCACCAACGGGATCAACCTCAGGATCTCTTGACCAAACCGCAATCTTTGCTCTTGAACCTGCCTCACGGCTAACGCTCTTAATCATAACCACACCGTCGGCAACCTCAGGAACTTCAAGCTCGAACATTCTGCGAAGAAGACCTGCGTGTGTTCTTGAAAGAGTAACGATAGGTCCTCTACCCTCTTTATTAACCTGAAGAACGTAAACCTTAATTCTATCGCCCACTGCAAGAACTTCACCGGGGATTTGCTCACTCTTAAGAAGTGTTGCAAAACCGTTTGTTGTTTCAAGAAGAACGTTTCCTGTTTCGGGATTAATCTTGCTTACAAGAGCTGTAATGATTTCATCCTTCTGGTTTTCATATGCTTCTTGAATAGCACGTCTTTCGCCTTCACGAATACCCTGAACGATTACCGACTTAGCTGCACCTGCAGAAAGACGTCTGAAATTCTTGGGCTTAACTTCTTTTTCAACGAATGTGCCAAGTGTATATTTCTTTGCAATTTTCTTTGCCTCTTCAAGAGAAATCTGAGTTTCGGGATTTTCAACCACCTCAACTACTTCCTTTTGCTGATATACCTTGATATCTTCTTTGCGCTCGTCAACAACTACACGAACGTTTGTATTGTTTCCGTATTCCTTTTTGAAGGCAGAAACAAGAGCTGCCTCAATTTTTTCATACATGTAGGTTTTGGGAATGCCCTTTTCCTTTTCAAGCATATCAAGGGCTGCGAATAATTCCTTGTTCATTTTACTTTCTCCTTAATTAAAAATCAAACACAGTATGCATCTTTGCAATTTCATTTTTTTCAAACTCATTTTGTTCGCCGTTTATTTCAATAATAACCTTGCCCTCTTCTGAAAGTCCGACAAGGATACCGCAAAATACCTTTGAACCGTTTTTGGGAGCATAAAGCTTAACTTCTACCTGCTCACCCTCGCACATAGCAATATGCGCATCAGTCTTAATTTCTCTTTCAATACCGGGGGATGTAACCTCAAGATAATAGGACTCGTCAATAGGGTCCGCCTCGTCAAGCATGGGGTCGATTGTTCTGTGGAACTTTTCACAAAGGTTAATGTCGATTCCCTCTTCAGAATCAATTGTGATTCTAAGAATCTTTTTTGCACCCTCTTTAACAAACTCAACGTCCCAAAGGATAATTCCCATTTGTTCGGCAACGGGAAGGATAAGATCTGTAACCGTTCCGACGATATTTTTCTTAATCATATTAAAAATCTGCCTTTTCAAGAATTAAGAGTGGGTCGTTTGGGGACCCACTCTCAGCTTAGTATGTCTTATTATAACACATCTTTTTTCCTTTTGCAAGAGTTTTTTATAATTTTTTGCATTTTTTTGTTTTTTTATTAATTGTAATATAAATATTTAAAAATTATGTTTACAAAATCAATATTTCGTGCTATAATGTTAAGAAGATTAATATAATGCCTAATTATACGTAATCATAAAAATAATCAAAGGAGAGATAAAATCCAATGAGTAAAAATAAAAAACCGCGTGTTTTCTCAGATTCAAATAAACTTTTGTGGACTTGTCTTATAAGCAGCACTTTGTTTATAGGTCTTTACGCCGCAATAAATATGCTTTCAACAAATCACCCCGCTTGGCTTGGCTTGGTTTTGTTTGGAATTAACGTTGTTTTCGTTCTTATCATTTTCTTGGTTTACAAGAAAAAGAGAGATGCTGAGATTAGCTTTGAAGAAAAAACTCTTCAAATGGAAAAGGCAATGACGGGTCTTATGAAGGACGTTGACATCCCTTGCGTGCTTACACTCCCAAGCGGAATTATCGCATGGTGCTCAAATGGTGCGCACAAGATGTTTGACATTCCCACAAGTCTTTTGCAAAAGAATATTAACGACCTTTGCAATTTCTCTCTTAACGACCTTATCGCCACCTTACCCGAAGGAAAAGATGATACTGACGAGGCAGAACAGGGCTCTCTTCCCGTAGTGATTTTGGATAGAAACTACACTGCGAAAATTTATCGCCAGACACTTGGAAAGAATTCATACTACCTTATCACATTCACAGACTACACAGAATACGCTCACCTTTTAGATAAATACGAGGCGGAAACTCCCATTGTTGCGCACATCGTGCTTGACAACCTTACTGAAATTGCAGAATACGTTCGTGTTAACTATCGTTCTGCGGCAAACGAGATTGAAGAAATTCTTAAAAAGTTTGCAAACGAAATGCACGGATTTATTAGAGAATACAATCGTGACAAATATATCATGGTGTTCTCTAAGGAAAAATACAAGGAATGCGTTGAAAACAAATTTGACATTCTTGAAACGGTTAGAAACGTTCGTCTTGGTGACAGCTCAGTTCCTGTTACAATCTCAATGGGCGTATCACTTGTTGGCAACTCATTTGAAGAAAAAGAAAAGAACGCATTCTCTGCCCTTGAATTCGCACTTCAACGTGGTGGTGACCAAGTTGCCGTTAAAACTGAAGAGGACGTAATCTTCTTTGGTGGTAAAACAAAAGGTGTACAGAAGAAATCCGGTTCTTATGCAAGAGTTTTTGCAACTCAGCTCACATCCTATATTGCAAACGCAGGCAACGTGCTTATTATGGGACACGCGAACCCCGACTTTGACGCAATTGGCGCATGCGTTGGTGTGGCAAGACTTTGCGCTTGGTGCGGAGTTGACCCCAAAATCGTTATGAATACCGAATCCAAAAGCTTTAGGGCTTGTACTGAAAAGCTCCTTATGCTTGATGATTACAAAAACGTATTCATTTCGCCCGAGGCAGGTCTTGACATGATTCGCTCGGATACGCTTCTTATCATTATGGACGCAAACAACTTTAAAATTCTTGAATCCCCCGACATTGCACACAACGTTGCAGACTTTATTGTAATCGACCACCACAGAAAAGTTGCGGAATTTGAAAACGAGCCCCTTTTGGCTCTTATCGACCCCTCCGCTTCCTCTGCTTCTGAAATGATTACAGGTATTCTTGAACAGTGCATGCCCGGTGACAGCATCTATAAGGAAGAAGCTAACCTTCTTCTTTCAGGCATCATGGTAGATACAAAGAACTTTACAAAAACAACAGGTACAAAAACCTTCTCTGCAGCAATGTATCTTCGTGGCATTGGCGCAAACTCTGAAATTGCTAACACATTCTTCCACGAGGACTTTGAGGACTTCTTAAGTGAAGCAAAATTCAATTCCAACGTGACCATCTATCTTGACAGAATTGCAATCACAGAAAGCGACGGCAACGACCCGAGATTTGACAGAGTTGCAGCGGCTAAGGCAGCTGACAAGCTCCTCACCGTTCGTGGTGTTGACGCGTCATTTGCACTTGTTTCAATTAATGACAAAATACATATTTCTGCCCGTTCAAACGGTGGCATCAACGTTCAGTTGATTCTTGAAAAGATGGGTGGTGGCGGTCACTTTGATTCTGCGGCGGCGGCTATTTCAGGCAGAGATATGAAACAGGTGCTTTATCGCCTTAAGGACGCAATTGACGAATATTTTGCAGAAGCTTGATATTCTTAAGTATTTTTTAAGCTTTATTTTATAGAATTAGGAGTAACACTAACATGAAAGTAATGTTGACACAGGACGTTAAGGGTCAGGGCAAAAAGGACCAGATTATTGAAGTTTCAGACGGATATGCAAGAAACTTTCTTCTTCCCAAAAAGCTTGCAATAATTGCAGATGCCAAGGCAGTTAACGAAGCAAAAAATAAAGAGGCATCCAATCTTCACAAGATTGAGGTTGCAAAGGCAGAGGCAAAGGATATTGCCGAAAAGCTTTCAAAAATCACAGTTAAAATTCTTGCAGGTGGCGGCACTGAACGTCTTTATGGCACAGTAACAACCAAGGATATTGCAGAAGCGCTTGCTAAAGACCACAAAATCATTATTGACAAAAAGAAAATGATGATGAGCGAAAGCATTAAAACCTTTGGCACATACAAGGTAGAGGTTAAACTCTATGGCGCAGAGATTACGGGCACAATCACCGTTGTGGTGTCTCCCAAATAAAAGAAGGTAAATTATGAACGAAGAACTTAACAGAAAACTGCCCTTCTCGCTTATTGCAGAGCAGTCGCTCCTTGGCTCAATTTTGATTGACCCCGCCTCCATTAACGAGGTTGCGGATCTTGTTAAGGCAGAGGACTTCTATATCACCGAGCATAAGCAGATTTATCTTGCGGCAACCGAGCTCTTTATGACAAACAGAGAAATCGACGTTGTTACGCTTATTGACATGCTTGTGCATAAGGGCATTTATAATAAGAGTGGTGGCGAGGACTATATTAAAACTCTTTCAGAGGTTGTTCCCACCGCACTCAACGTGAAAGACTATGCAAAAATAGTTAAAGAAAAAAGCGCTCTCCGTCAGCTTATTGCAGTTTGTGGCGAAATTAATGAAACCGCTTTTTCAGAGCAGGAATCCGCTTCAGGTATTATTGAGCTTGCAGAAAGCAAAATTTTCGCAATCGCTCAAGGCAGGGATACAAAGAATTTCAGACATATCCGTGACGTACTTGGCGCAGTTTATAACAATCTCCACGAGCTTTCAACCGACCCCGATGCAGCACATGGTACTCCCACGGGCTTTTCAGGTCTTGACAGGGTGCTTGTTGGTATGGGTAACTCCGATCTCATTCTTGTCGGTGCTCGTCCCGGTATGGGTAAAACATCATTCGCTCTTAACATAGCGACAAACGTTGCGCAAAGCACAAAGAAAAAGGTTTGCGTGTTCTCGCTCGAAATGAGTGCAGAGCAGCTTGTTTCCCGTATCCTTTCAAGTGAAGCGCTTGTTGATAGCCACGAGCTTCGTTCGGGCAAACTTTCAAGCGATTCTTGGGAAAAAATTGCAGACGCAAGCTCTCGCCTTGCTTCTTGTGACATACTTATTGACGATACATCAGGTATTGCCGCAACCGAAATGAAGGCAAAGTTGCGCAGAGTGGACAACCTTGGTCTTGTTATTATCGACTATCTTCAGCTTATGCAGAGCGACAGAAGAATTGACAACCGTGTTCAAGAGGTTGCAGAAATTTCCCGTGCACTTAAAATTATGGCAAAGGAACTTTCAGTTCCGATTATCTGTTGCGCTCAGCTTAGCCGTGGACCTGAATCAAGAACTGACAAAAAGCCCATGCTTTCTGACCTTCGTGACTCCGGTGCTATCGAGCAAGACGCTGACGTTGTAATGTTCCTTTACAGAAATGAATATTATAAAACCGACGGTGTTCCCGGCGATAACAATGCCGCTAACATTGCCGAAGTTATTATCGCAAAGAACCGTCACGGCTCAACCGGTACTGTAAAAATGGGCTGGATTGGTCAATACACTAAATTTAGAACTATCGCAGAAAATATTGAAGAATAACGATTGGGGGAGAAAAATGAAAAACAATAATATTTTCTATACTTCTCCCCAAACACTCGCCTCGCTCCCGCAAAGCACTCCCGTGCTTCTTGCTCTTTCAGGGGGAGAGGATTCGTGCGTGCTTTTTGACCTTATCTTAAAAGACTCAAAGAAAAACGGTTTCGTTTTGCACGCAGCACATTTTAATCATCACATCAGGGGCAAGGATGCAGAGCGTGATGCTGATTTTTGTTTGGCACTTGCGAAAGCAAATTCAATTCCCTTTCATCTTGGTGAAGCAGACGTTCCTGCACTGGCACAAATAAATGGAAATAGCATTGAAAGTGAAGCAAGAGAGCAAAGATATGCATTTTTTGAAAAAATTATGCGTGAAAATAATATCCCCATTCTTGTTACGGCGCACCATGCCGACGATAACGTGGAAAGTATTTTGCTCCACATTCTTCGTGGAAGCGGCATACAAGGTCTTTGTGGCATTTCTGAATGCCGCACGTTTGCAAACGATTTTTTCATTGTTCGTCCCATTTTAAAGACTGAAAAGGAAGCTATTACTACTTATTGCAAAGAAAATTGCTTGGATTATGTAACCGACAATACTAATTACGACATTGATTATTCGAGAAATCGCATTCGTGCTTTGCTAACTCCTGAAATGAAAAATCTGCAACCAAATCTTTGCTCGGTTATTTCTCGCCTTGCGGAAAGCGCAAACGAAGCAAATGATTTTATTTTGAATTCCGCTATCAATTTCATTGAAGCAGAGTACCAAGAAAACGGTATTCCGCTTGATAAATTCAATCAACTTGCCAAAATTGTGAAAGCAAACGTGATTTCGATTGCGTTTAAAAACGTTTCGGGCAAAACTCTTGAAAGAGTTCACATTGATGACGTAATTATGCTTTGCGAAAAGGCAGAGCCACATTCCTCAATTTCCCTGCCCGCAAAATTCTGCGCAAAAATTGAAAACGAACGTCTTTTGTTCACTAATAAGACTCAAAAAACACAAAAAACGGATTTTTGCATTCCGTTTGCAGAGGGTGAATTCATTCTTCCTCTCACGCACGCATGCGCATGCGCGCGCACACACATATTAATAAATATTGAAAAAAATCCCGTAAATTCCCCAAGCAATGATGATATTTCGCTAGATTTAAATGCGAATTTGATTGATTGTGATGCTCATTTTCGTCCAAGGCGTGAGGGAGATGTGATTTTTGCGGATAAAATGAATAAAAAAGCAAAAAAACTGATTTGCGAAAAGAAAATCCCACTTGAAATTAGAAACGTTTTACCAATCCTCGTTTCCAAAAATGAAATTTTATGGATTCCCTGCGTTGCAGTTTGCGACAAAGTAAAAAGGGACAAAATAAAAGAAGATGATGATTTTTTCCGCATAACCGTTAAATTTGTAAATTAACTTTTAACATAGACTCGGAGGTTATAATGAAGAAAAGAAAAAATAATTCCAAAGTAATACTGTTTTATGTATTGCTTATTGCAGTTATCTTCCTTGCGGTGTTTGCAATGCTTGGCTCACCATCTAAAAAGGAAGAAGTACACTTTAGCGACATAATGCACTATTTTGAAGAGGACAAAGTTAAAGAATTTGAGGTTGCTAACGATAACGTAATTACCCTTGTTATTTATAAAACCGACAAGGTAGGTGTTCTTACTCCCCAAGAAGCTGCTCTCCTTGAAACAGAAAAGGTGAGCTATAAGCTTCGTGACGTTGCAATCTTTATTGACGCATTTGAAAAATATGAATCCAACCTCAACCTTGTGGATTACGAATACGAGCCACTTCTTGAATATCCTTGGTGGGTATCCTTAATTCCAAGCGCATTGATGATTATCGCCATGATTTTGTTCGGCTTGTTTATGACAAAGCAGATGAACAAGGGCGCAGGAGGCATAATGAACTTTGGCAAGGCAAAGGCACATATGCCCACAAATGACAACAATAAGGTTACATTTGAAGACGTTGCAGGCGCAGACGAAGAAAAAGAAGAGCTTGTTGAAATTGTTGAATTCCTTAAAGATCCACAAAAATTTGCCAAGCTCGGCGCAAAAATCCCACACGGTGTATTGCTTGTGGGCCCTCCCGGCACAGGTAAAACACTTCTTGCAAAGGCGGTTGCGGGTGAGGCGGGCGTCCCCTTCTTCTCAATGTCAGGTTCTGACTTTGTTGAAATGTACGTCGGCGTAGGCGCAAGCCGTGTTCGTGACCTTTTTGAAACTGCAAGAAAAGCTCCTGCGGCAATCATCTTTATCGACGAAATTGACGCAGTTGGCCGTCACCGTGGTGCAGGTCTTGGCGGTGGACACGACGAAAGAGAGCAAACTCTTAACCAGTTGCTTGTTGAAATGGATGGTTTCGGCTCACACGAGGGTATTATCATTATGGCGGCTACTAACCGTGCAGATATTCTTGACCCTGCACTTCTCCGTCCCGGACGTTTCGACCGTCAGGTTAGAGTTGGTTACCCCGACATTAAGGGTCGTGAGGCAATTCTTAAGGTTCACGCAAGAAAGAAGCCCATGGAAAGCACAGTTGACTTCCGCAAAATAGCTCAAAGCACAATTGGTTTTACAGGTGCAGACCTTGCAAACCTCCTTAATGAAGCGGCTCTCCACGCAGCAAAGAACAATAAGTCACTTATCGGTATGGATGATATCGAAAAGTCATATATGAAATTGCTATTAGGTCCTCAAAAGAAGACAAGAGTTAGAACCGAGGCAGACAACAAGCTCACCGCTTATCACGAAGCAGGTCACGCAGTTGCTTCATACTATTGCAAGCATACAAATCCCGTCAAATTCATTTCAACTGTTCCCGCAGGTAACACAGGCGGTGTAACAGTAAGCATTCCTGAAGAAGATTCCTTCACAATGACCAAAAAGCAGATGCTTGATGAAATCATCCTTGATCTTGGTGGACGTGTTGCTGAAGAAATCGTGCTTGACGATATTTCAACAGGCGCTTCAGGTGACATTCAGCAGGCGACCAAAATCGCTCGCAATATGGTTACAAGATACGGTATGAGCGATAAGCTCGGCACTGTTCTTTACGGATCGGGTCACTCCGATACCGAAGTGTTCCTTGGCAGAGATTTCAATAACAACAAGAACTATTCTGAAAAGATTGCGGCAGAAATCGACGATGAAATTCGTGTGATTATCGAAAATGCTCACGCAGAATGTAAGGCAATTCTCACTGAACATATCGATAAGCTCCACCTTATCGCAGGTTATCTCCTTAAGGCAGAATTTATGGACGGAGATCAGTTTAAGGCCGCTATGGAAAATGACCTCACTTTCGATGAGATTGATGAAATCTTGAAGGAAAAAGAGCGCAAGAGCCAAGAAGAAAACGAGGCAAAGCGCAAAGAAGAGGAAGAAGAACAGCGCAAGGTTGAAGAAGAGCTTCGCCGTGAAAAAGAAGAGCGTGAAAAAATGGCAAACGCTCCCAAAGGCGAAACCTATGACGACGCAGAAACTGACACTGCAGAATCAGTAGATAAAGAATAATTTTATAAGGACGGTTTGAAAATTCAAACCGTCCTATTTACTTTTGTGCTTTTTTATGATATAATTTTATCGAATAAATTCAAATTTTGATTTGTTGGGGAGAAGATAGTTGAGAAAAGATTTAGGGGGATTTTGAAAAATCCCCCTATAACCCCCAAAACTTTTAAATCGGTTTTTGAAAATAAATTCCGCGCAAATCGTTCCAATAAATTGGAACATAACGATTTTCTCATACATTCGAAAATCTGTGATTTACTACTTAAAGCGTTGCCATTTTGCTATCAAAACGGCTATATGTAGAGTAGCAAGGCGCGGTTTTTGTTGCACCTGTGCAATAAAAACGAGTGTGATGAGCGCGAAGAAGCGAGTCACGTGCATTGTGCGAAATTTATTTACCCTAACACGATTAAAAGTTTTGCGTGCGGGGTTCCCCGAAGCGACATTTATGAGCTTTGGGGGTTCGCGCGATGCTTTTTCAAAAGCGACCTTTTTATCTTTGTAACCATTCAATAAATTGCAGTTTATAATATAAAGGAACAAAAACTATGAACTTAATTTTAGCATCAAAATCTCCGAGAAGGAAGGAAATTCTTGAAAATCTCGGAATAAAATTCGATATAATCACCTGTGAAACGGACGAGCATACAAATGAAACGGATGGCAAAAAGTACGTTGAAGAAATTGCCTTTCGTAAGGGTGATGCCGTGCGTGACCTTCTTGAAAACGAGGGAAAATTCGACCAAAGCAAAATAATTCTTTCCTGCGACACGGTAGTTGTATCCGCAGACGGTGAGATTAGGGGAAAACCCAAAAATCGAGAGGACGCAAAGCGAATGATTCTTGCCTTTTCGGGCAAGCCCCACTTTGTAATTAGCGGAATTGCACTCATCACGAAGGAAAAGACCGTGCTTACAAGCGAAAGCACCACGGTTTTCTTTGACACGGTTGACGAAAATGACGTTGAAAAATATCTCGACACCGACGAAGCATACGACAAAGCAGGCGCATATGCAATTCAGGGCTATGCTTCCCTTTGGATTAACGGAATCGAGGGCGATTATTTCAACGTGGTTGGTCTGCCCGTCAAAAAGCTTTCCGATACACTCAAAAAAGAATTCAATATTAAATTGGCTTAAATTCAACACAAAACGGAGCGAAAATTCGCTCCGTTTATTTATTAAATTCGGGTGTAAAATCTCTTTTGGCGGACTCTTTATCCTGTGAAAAACCGTCAAATCCGAGCGAAAGTGCGTAATTTAAAACGTCGTCATATTCAAAGCTTGTCAATCGTCGCTTTAGATTTTTGGGCGCATTTTCATTTACAAAATCGGGTGTGTACTGACACATAAGCGACAAAGTAACCTCGCTCGCAGGCAAAATGCTTGCGATATGCTTCAACACGTTTTTAGAGTCCTCTCGGTGCGCAGGCAACACAAGATGGCGGACAATCAAGCCACGTTTTGCCATTCCGTTTTCGTCAAGCTCAAGCTTGCCAACTTGACGGTGCATTTCGATTAGCGATTGCGTTGCGAATTGAGAATAATTCGGCGCAGAAGAATATTTTGTTGCCAATTCGTTATCAAAATATTTAAAATCGGGTAAATAAATATCCACAAGCCCTTCAAGAAGGCGAAGCGCTTCAACACTTTCATACCCTCCGCAGTTATAAACAACGGGAATTTTTAAGTCTTTTTTTGCTTTTTGAAGTGTTTTAGCAACAAAAATCGCATATGGAGTGGCGGTAACAAGATTTATATTGTGTGCGCCCCTTTCTTGAAGCTCAAGCATTTTCAAAACAAGCTCGTCTTCGGTGTATTTTTTGCCCACAATTTCTCGGCTAATGTCCCTGTTTTGACAAAAAATGCAACGCAAATTGCATCCAGAAAAGAAAATTGCGCCCGAACCACGACTTCCACTTATGCACGGTTCTTCCCAAAAATGAAGGTCGGCAGAGCCAATTGTATATTCATTTGTAACACCGCAAAATCCTCGCTCACCGTTTTCTCTATCTACCAAGCAATAACGTGGACACATTATGCATTTTTTCATCGGCACACCTCCCTTTTTGTAAATTATACACTTTTTTCTGCATTTTTTCAAGTATTTGATTGATTTTATTGTGTTTTTAATGTATAATTGTTTTGTAAAGATTTTTATTTTGATAAATTGGGATTTATCGAGTAGTTACAAAGATAAAAAAGGTCGCTTTTGAAAAAGCATCGCGCGAACCCCCAAAGCTCATAAATGTCGCTTCGGGGAACCCCGCACGCAAAACTTTTAATCGTGTGAGTTAAATTAATCT
>JAZTWO010000052.1:0-22258 GCA_045635885.1 Eubacteriales bacterium
AAGGCCCACTCTTTCTTGCCTGACTTACGTCAGTCATTTGCTTCGCAAAATCGAAAGCGAAAAAGCTTTGCAAAAAGAAAATGCCGTTTTTTCGCTCAAGCCGCTGGGCTTCCGCTTTTGAAAAAGCGGAGCAAAACAACAGCAAAAAGCGAGTTCGAACGCCCCTATAAATCCCAATTTATAAATCAACAAACAATTGATAATAAAATCCAAAAAGGAGAAATACTATGAAAATTGCACTTATAGCGCACGACAAGAAAAAGGATGCGATTATTGAACTTGCAATGACCTACAAAGACGTTCTTTCCGAACACGAGCTTTATGCAACGGGTACCACGGGAACACTCATTATGGGCGAAACCGGTCTTTGCATCCATAGAATGAAATCAGGCCCCCTTGGTGGCGACCAGCAGATTGGCGCAATGCTTGCAAATGGCGAGCTTGACCTTATCATCTTCTTGCGTGATCCGCTTACAGCTCAGCCCCACGAACCCGACGTTTCGGCACTTTTGCGTCTTTGCGACGTTCAAAAAATTCCGCTTGCAACAAATGCTTCAAGCGCAATTATCATGCTCGAAGCACTTAAACAGGGTGTATATTTTAAATAATACATAAAAGAAAAGTTTTTTAGCGATCTTTTTAGCTTGATAATTTTTGTTATATGATACCATTAAATTGCCAAGACAAAGGAGAAAAATTTATGAAAAAATCTTTATTATTAGTATCGGTATTTATTTTATTAAGTTTGCTTCTTGTTTCCTGCGACGTTTCAAACATTAGGGAGTTTTGGAACGAGATTACAGGCAAAGAAACCGCTTTAACTCCATCTGAGGGGCTTAGCTTTAGACTGAACGAGGACGGAAGCTCATATTCGCTTTTCAATATCGGTATTTGCGAGGACGAGCATATTGTGATTCCAAGCACCTACAATGGTTTGCCTGTTACAAAAATTTCGTTTGCTGCGCTTTCTGCTTCTTTCAACGTTAAAATTATTACCATTCCCGATTCGGTAACCACTATTGAAGGATGTGCGTTCAATCATTGCTATTCTCTTACAACTATAAATATTCCTGCATCCGTGACAAGCATTCCTTCCGGCTTTTTAATGGACTGCTCGTCCCTTACCAATATAGAAGTGGATAAAAACAATCCAAACTATATGTCAATCGACGGAAATTTTTACTCTAAAGACGGAAAAACATTAATCAGATATGCGCAGGGCAAAAAGGAAACGTCTTTTGTCATTCCCGATTTTGTTACAACCGTTGGTTCGGGCGCATTTGAGGATTGCGTAAATCTTGAATATATTGAGATGTCGGATTCTGTAACAAGTATTGGCAATTCTGCATTCTCTTGGTGCACCTCACTTAAAACAGTAAAATTAAGCAATTCACTTGAAGCAATTCCTTGGCATGCGTTTGGTTATTGTCAATCATTGACGGAAATTGTTATCCCCGAATCCGTTAAAATCATTGAAAAACATGCATTTGAAAATTGCGAATCCATTACAGAAATTAAATTGCCCGATGCGGTAACTGAAATCAGAGACAGCGCATTTGTGCATTGCAAATCATTGGCTAACATCAATATTCCAAGCGCGGTTACATACATTGGAGCTAACGCTTTCTTGGGCTGCAGTGCACTCACAAAAATTGTGATTCCCGCATCGGTTAACCGTGTTGGAATGAACGCCTTTGAATATTGCAGGTCGATTACCATTTATTGCGAGGCGAATTCAAAGGGCTCTAATTGGCATACATATTGGAATAGTGAAGGAGCTCCCGTTGTTTGGGGATATACAGGAGAATAAAACCAAATATATAAGAGCAGGATTTAAAAAAATCCTGCTCTTTTTTTCTAAAACTTGACATTTTTTTGTTGTTGTGATAAAATTAAATAAATACAAATTTTGAAAAAAGGAGAATTGTCAATGGAATTTTCAAGAATTTTTATTTCATTGGTGTTATCAATAGTATTAACTGCGTGTATGATCTTATCCATAAAAACGTTTGCGCCCAAAATTATGGGATGGGACGAGGATGTGGAGGAGAACGTAGGCGGTTTGGATTATACACCCGATGGCACAACACCCGGGATCACAAACCCGAATGGCACAACAACCACAGAATCTCCCTATGAAAAGTCATATCAAGAAGCAATGGATTTGTTTGAAAGCGGCAATTATGCTGATGCTATGGCTATATTTGCAACTTTGGGCGAATACAAATACAGCAACATTTACTATGACAATTGCGTTTCATATATCGAGGAAGAAAAGCTTGCCGCAGAAAAAGAAGAAAAATATATAAAGGCAGTGAATTTGTTTGAAAGCGGTAATTACGCTGATGCTATGGCTATATTTGCAACTTTATACGACTACAAAGATAGCACAGGTTACTATTACGATTGCCTTTCATGTATCGAGGCAGAAAAGCTTGCCGCAGAAAAAGAAGCCAAATACTTGAATGCGATATCCCTGATGGAATCCCAAAAATACGCAGAAGCACTTGAAATCTTCACAAAGCTTGGAGATTACAATCAAAGCACCACAAAAATAACTGAAATAATTAACATCTGCGAAAATATAGCTTCAAATTTAGCAAGCGAAGGGGATTATAGTGGAGCTTGTACGATTCTCCAAGAAATTAACTACGACCAAAATAGCGATATATACAAAGCATACAACCACGCCGCAAACGGTGATTTTGCCAATGCCGTTCTTTGCGGTTTGAGTGTTGTAGTATTCCCCGAAGGAACTGAAAGCATCCCCGACAATTACTTTAAAGACGAGAATTACGCCAATAAATTGCAAAAAGTTATACTTCCTGCATCAGTTAAAACCATTGGAAGCTTTGCGTTTGCAGGATGTGTTAATTTAACCGAAATCCAATGGTCCGAAAATCTTGTTTCAATTGGTGAGAGCGCATTTGATAGATGTCTTGGTTTGAAAAATATCGAGTTGCCTGAAGGATTAATCGAAATTGGTAAGGGTGCATTTGCTTCATCAGGAATTTCAGAAATCACCTTCCCAACCACCCTTCAATTTATTTATGACGAGGCGTTTGCGGATTGCGACTATATCACAAGCATCACTCTTCCAGAGGGTCTTGTGACACTTGGCGAGTCGGCATTTTGGAATTGCGAAGCGCTTTTGTCCGTAACTATCGGCAAGGGATTGGAAACAATTAACGAAGACGCTTTTCGTGACTGTTTTGCACTTACTTCAATTTCAATTCCCGAGGGAGTGAAAAACATTGGTGCAAATGCCTTTAGAACTTGCAAAAATCTTGCATCAATCACCCTTCCGCAATCATTGGAAAGAATTGACGATAGTGCTTTTTACGAATGCAAAAAGCTTGAAGAAATAACCATAACCGCAAACGTTAATTGGATTGGCGCAAATGTATTTGCAGGTTGCACATCCCTTAAGAAAGTATATTTTGAAAATACTGAAGATTGGACCGACGGTGTTAGCAAATTAAAACTCCAAGACGAATCAGAAAATGCTTCGAGATTGGTGTATTCATCTGGTTTTAGATGGTACAAAAAGCAAGCACAATAAGAAACATTAGCAAAGGAGTGTTATTATGGATAGATTAATAAATACATTGGCTGTTATTATATCGCTGACATTGTCAATAAGCACCATTCTTTTTATGGTTTTGAATATGCCGTTTATACACGGAAACGGCAGTTTTGGGATGATGTTTATAACGGTTATCATTTTTGCAGCAATCACGGTGATTACAATTGTAAATGTGTTAAAAGATGAGGATGAAGGAAGACAGTTACTTCTTATTATATTCTGCCTTGCTTTGATGGTTATTCCCATTAGAGGATTTATAGTTTCTAAAGAAATGAGAAAGCCCTTTGAAAATATCAAGGTTGAATTGGTGAACTATACCACAACCACTAATGATGGTGTGTATATCGATATTAAATACACCAACAACACACGAGTATATCTTGAACTCAGCGGAAAGCTTTCCTTATATCAGGGTGAAAAATTAGTTGCACAATTTGATGTTGAAGAAGGAATTTCTGATGAACACAACGATCGCAATACAGTAAGATATCATATACCCGCAGAATCGCTTTATGGGGTGGATTGCAGCAATTTAACTGTTAAATACACTTATGAATCCATTGAAGTGGATATCCACACATATTACTATGATCCCAAGGAGGTAACCTTATCATGACAAATAATCAATATCTCTTTTTAAATTGTTTGTTCCTTGTTTTTGGTCCACTTATCGCTTGTGGTGAAGCCATTGGTTTTGTAGATCCATTTCTTGTATATTACGGATTTGGAATGTTTTTCTTTGCGTTTATGGCGCTCACTTCTTTTGTATATTTACGCAAATTTGATAATGTGATTACAGGCGCCATTGTAAGTGCTTGTTTTACAACAGTAGTTTTCTGCATTTTTGCAGGATTTGGCGCAATCCCCGGAATTCCTCAAAAAGATATTGGGTCATATTTGTTAGTAGCGGCTCCCTTCGTCTGCGTTGGCGGTAGTATAACAAGCGTGGAGTTCTTTAGAATTAATGGAAAAGACGTTACCGTAATCACAAGACGTGGATTGTTTGGTCAGATAGTAGATGTTATATTTAAAAAATAAAAACTTGACAATCATTGTTTTTGGGAATATAATGGTGGTAACTAAATTTAAGTTAATTTTAATTATATAAGGAGAAATAATATGGAAGAAGAAATTAAAAAAGCAGTAATCCATTTGGAATATGGAGAACGTTATGAGGGTGAAACTCAAAACGGCAAGGCAACTGGATTTGGTAAAATTTATAACAAAGAAGGCACACTCATCTACGAGGGCTATGTTGTAAATGGCTTGTATCACGGACATGGTACAGAATACTTCCCAAGCGGTAACCGTTATGAAGGTGAATTTGTTTCTAACCAAATGCAAGGCGAAGGTGTTTATATTTTTGCAGATGGCACAAGAATAAAAGATGTTTGGAATAACAGTGTTAAGAAAAAGGAATTATCCGAAGCCCAAGTAAAGAAAATGCTTAACCCCTTTGCTTTTAAAGTAAAATTGACCGCATGGGTACATATTGATTTTGGCAATGGATATTTTGACGGAGAAATATCACCGGAAAATAAAAAAGACGGATATGGCATCCATGTAGACAAAAATGGCAGAAGATATGAGGGTAACTTTAAAAATGATCGTTTTAACGGCAAGGGTGTTCTAATTTCTGCCGATGGTTGCAGATATGAGGGCAACTTTAAAGACGATCTTAGGCACGGCAAGGGTGTTATCTACTACTCGGCGGATGGAGTCATTGAGAAAGGTCAGTGGAAAAATGGCCGGAAAAACGGCCGCTTCATCCACACTTTTCCAGACGGACGAAAGGTTATATGGGTTTATAAGGATGGTCGAATAATCAAAGTTAAATAATAAAAAGAGCAGGATTTTAAAAAATCCTGCTCTTTTTATTGTTTTTTTCTATAATCGTCGATAATTAATAAAATGTGTGCCAAAAATTCAGGAGAAATATCACTCACATCAATGCGTGGGATATTTTCATTCCCCAAAAGATAATCTGTGCTAACACCGAATATTTTGGACAAGCGAACGAGCATTTCAATTGATGGCTGTATATTATCATTTTCCCAATTGGATACCGTTTGCTTTGATACATTCAATCTTTTTGCAAGCTCGACTTGACTCCAACCCAGAGATGATCTTAATTGATTAATTCTGTTACCTAACATAAATTTCTCCATAAAATTGTCAAATTTTGTAATACTATTATAAAACAATGCTTGACATTTGTGAAATACTATGGTATTGTAATATTGGACACTTCAAATTGGAGGTTAAAATTATGAATTCGAAATTAAAATTCCGTTCAAATGCATTCCTAATAATATTAAAAATATTGTTGTGGAGCGCATTACTTATTTCCTATGCACTTTTATTTATAGCTTGTGCAGGAATTGACATAGGAAATCTCCTTCCTAATATCTTTTGGGGGTGAATACCATGGCACTAATAATTTGTAATAATTGCGGCAAAAAATACAGCAACTCTGTTGAAAAATGCATACATTGTGGATTTTTGAAAGAAGAAGTTATTCTTGAAGTCCCTAAGCCCGAAGAAAAAGCAGAAGAAAAAACAGAGCGAAAAGCAGAACCCATAAAAGATTATTTCCTTTACAACAAAGAGGAAAAAACCGCACTTGAACGTGCATTCATCAACTCGGATGAGTGGGCTTACAAATACAAAAGGAAAGAGGTTCTCCACGAAAAAACAAGAATCTTTTGCGGCATAGTTTTGTTTTTATCTTGGATTTATTTGCCCTTGGCAAAAATAATTTACGAATTGTTTATGAAAGATAAAGAGATGAATTTAGAAGCTATTTTGTTGGGTTTGGTAGTAATCGCTTGCACGGGTGCAATATCTATTATTATTTTAATAATTAATGGTATTATGGAAAGAGCGCACAAAAGATCACTCAAAAGGGTTATATATTATAAGAAATTTCAAAAATGGCTTTATGACACTCGCAAAATAACCTTTGAACCCATTTTTGGAAGCAAAGTGCAACAGGCACAATTTGATAATTTTGATTTAGATTAAACCTAAGGAGGTAAAATATGGCACTTATCATTTGTCCCGAATGTGGAGGTAAAATTTCAAGCAATTCCGACAATTGTATTCATTGTGGATACAAATTTGTTGTTTGCCCAGAATGTGAGGCGGTATTAAAAAGCGACACCACTTCTTGTCCTGAGTGTGGATTTGCTTTGAACAACGTTGAAAAAAAATCAACCGAAAACACAAATACTAAAAGCAACACAACCAATAGCGATGCATCCAATGATACCAATTATTTTAATAAAACCTTAAGCTCTTGGAAAGTTCAAAGCACTAAAGCGGCATTTTACTATAACAAGATAATAACTCCGATATTTACTATTTTCTTTATATTAACAAGTTCGTGGTCTTTTGTCACATTGTTTAAATGGGTTATTACTTTAAAATCTCCAAATAATCTTGATAGTCTATCTGTATTGGAAATGTGGGCTAATGCTCCTGAAATAGTGGAAAAAACTTGCTTATTGGTGTGGATTTCAATAGTTCTATACATCTTGGAGGGTTTAATATTCACCACTTATAAAAAATATCTTTTGTCAGTTGATTTTCTTGAATGGGCAACTCTTAAAAAAATCGACCCCGTTTTATTAGTAAAACAAGGATTGCAAATTGATTTTGACAAAAAACAAAACGTAAAAGATAATTTAAAAGATGATCTTTATATAGTCAGCTCTTCGTTTGCATATTTCAACAAGGCAACACTTAAAGTAAAATATTATAACACAATGATAATAACCACTATTTTATACACAGCATCCAGTATTTTTGTTGGACTTTTTATCACAAGCAACATAAAAGCGTATGTGCAACAATTTGTTGCTTTTTCTCTCGTGAACCCTCCCGAAAAATTCACCTTGTTTGGCACATTTGATTTTGTTGAGTGGAAATTCTTAATAATTGCAGTAGTTCTATTTATTGTGAAATTAATATTAGATAAAAACAAAAAATCAGTTGACAAAGCTATTTTGAATTGGGGAAAAGAAAATTTGGACAGTGACTATGATTTGTTTAATACCCTCATTACAGAGTCTGAGTGGTCAATGGCAGAGCTTAAAAAAGAGTATAAAGAAAGCATAGAAAAAGATAAATATGATTTGAAGCATAAAATATAAACTTAAAGAGCAGGGTTTTCCCTGCTCTTTTGGTTTATTAAATTATTGCGTCAAGGCAAATTAATGGCTATGACCGCCCTCTCCCTTATACAATATCTCGCCCGTGGTGGAGACAACGTAGGTTAAGGATTTGCCATTTGCTGTAACGTAGATATTATAGCATGACTGATTTTCATATGTGCCCTCGTGAATATGGGGGCTTGCCACGTCTTGCGAGGTCAAACCTAAATCCTTAAGCACGATTTCATATGCTTGGTCAGAAGTTATGGTTTCTTTGCCACAGGTCAAGACAAGCACGCCAACCAAACACACGACGCACACCAAAACAAGTGCTAAAATTGTGTTTTTGGCACTATTTTTATTTTTTCTCTTTTTGAATTTCTTTGTGTTTTTCATGTTGGGTGAACACCTCTTTCTAATAGTTTGTGTAAAATTCGCAAGAATATTACTTTATTTAATTGTAACACAAAAAACACAAAATTGCAACATTACCCTTTGAATATTTAGTTATAAAATTAGTTCTTAAAATATCTGTTGTAAAGACCTTCGAATGCCTTGCCGTGACGAGCTTCGTCACGAGCCATTTCGTGAACTGTGTCGTGGATTGCGTCGAGGTTGAGTTCTTTTGCCTTTTTAGCGAGTTCGAACTTACCGTTTGTTGCGCCATTTTCTGCTTCTATTCTCATTTCAAGGTTCTTCTTTGTGGAGTCGGAAAGCATTTCACCAAGAAGCTCTGCAAATTTTGCTGCGTGTTCTGCTTCTTCCCAAGCTGCCTTTTCCCAGTAAAGACCGATTTCGGGGTAACCTTCTCTATGAGCAACTCTTGCCATTGCAAGATACATACCTACTTCTGTGCATTCGCCCTCAAAGTTATAGCGAAGACCTTCGATAATTTCTTCGGGAGCACCTTTAGCAACACCAAGAACGTGCTCTGCAGCCCAATATCTGTTTTCTTCTTTTACTTCACTGAATTTTTCG
The DNA here is from genome assembly GCA_045635885.1 of Eubacteriales bacterium. Lineage (GTDB taxonomy): Bacteria > Bacillota > Clostridia > Oscillospirales > CAG-272 > RGIG4608. Next base: position 8,719 of record JAZTWO010000052.1, read on the forward strand.
GCAGGAACTCTGCACTGGGGGCATCTTTCGGGCGCGGAATCTCCCTCGTGAACATATCCGCAAACTGAACATACATATTTAGCCATAATAAAAATCTCCTTTTTGTTTAAAAAATAATTAATTTTGATTTATTTTACAGGGTTTAATTCGCACACGCCCTGCAATGTCCGTATAAAAGTGTTCTACCCTCCTCAACGAAGAATTCTTCTTTATCAAGAATTTCTGTAGGGATTTGGGGCTTAATAAAAATATCAATGATTTTGTTGCAGCCCTTGCAAACAAAATGACAATGTGGGTCGGTGTCTCCGTCATAATGAACCTTGTTGTCACCCGTGTAAATCGGGGTTATGTCACCGTTTTGAGCAAGCAAGTTCAAATTACGATAAACCGTTCCAAGACTGAGATTGGGGTGTTCTGCGTGTAAGCTATCATAAACCATGTCAGCCGTGGGGTGAGTTTTGACACTTTTCACCGCCTCGAGAATAAGTTCTCTTTGGTGGGAGTATCTCATTGAAATCCTCCTTTCGTTTGTCGTAATCAGTAATGATTACTATTACTGTTTGTATTATAACATATTTTTTTGATTTGTCAATAGTTTTTTTGAAATTTTTTAAAATTTTTTTTGAGAAATTTTTGGAGGGTGTTTTTTGGCTTTTCTCCCCTTTTCGACTTTACTTTTGCAAGTATGTGTGTTATAATATAATGAATGAATAGTTTTCGCCGCCACGATAAATCGAAATTTATTAATTAGTTGGTTTGGCAATGCCCTCTCCGCCCTTAGCTCAGCCCGGATAGAGTACCGGATTCCGATTCCGTTGGTCGAGGGTTCGAATCCCCCAGGGCGGGCCAAATTAAAAAGCACCCTCACAAAAGGGTGCTTTTTAATTTTGTAAAACAATATTTTGGGGGATTCGAACGCAGTGAAAAAACAACACAGTGCGTTGTTTTTGAACGGTGACCGAAGATTTTTGCAAAGCATAAATAAAAAAATCTTGCTTCTTGCTTTGCAAAAATCAAGAACGAACTCCCCCAGGGCGGGCCAGAAAAAGACTCAGGAACTTCCTGAGTCTTTTTCAACTAAATCCGCCTTCGTCGGAATAAATCCACTTTCGTGGATGGCAAAGTATGCTAATAGTAAGGCGGATTTTGTTTCCAAATTGCTGAAACAATGAATTGAATATCATTATCGAACAGAGAAATTTTAAAAACCAATTATTGACAAATATTTAACAATGTGATATAATATATATGTTGATTAAAAATAATATTAATTATTGGAGGAAACAAAAATGAGATTAGAAAACAAAGTTGTTGTTGTAACAGGCGCATCAAGTGGTGTTGGTAGAGAGGTTGCTCTCCGCTTCGCTAAAGAAGGCGCAAAGGTTGTTGCAGTAGCAAGAAGAGCAGAGCGCCTTGCAGCTCTTGAAGAACAGAGCAAGGAATTTGCAGGTGAAATCGTTGCATACGCAGGCGACATTTCCCTTGAAGAAACAAACGAAAAGATGATCGACTTCGCAATCGAAAAGTTCGGCAAGTTCGACGTTCTTGTTAACAATGCAGGTCTTATGGACAATTTCGCTCCTGCTGAAAATCTTGACACAGAGCTTTTGGAACGTCTTATGAAGGTTGACGTTTACGGTCCCGCTTGGGCTACAAGAAAGGCAGTTAGAGTATTCCTTGAAAACGAAAACGGCGGTAACATTGTAAATATCGCTTCTATCGCAGGCCTTTGCGGTGGTAAAAGTGGTTGCGCTTACACAATGGCTAAGCACGCAGTTATCGGTCTTACAAAGAACACTGCTTTCAACTACAGACTCAACAAGATTCGTTGCAACGCAATCTGCCCTGCAGGTATCAACACAGAAATGACAGATCCTGCGCTCTTTGCAACAGCAGACCAGAAGGGCTTGGCTGCAGCAATGCTCGCTATGCACTTCGGTACAAGAAGCGCAGAAGCTTTTGAAATCGCAGACATCGCTCTCTTCCTTGCAAGCGACGAGGCGGCAGTTGTTAGCGGCGCAATCGTAACAGCAGATAGCGGACTTATTAGCTACTAATTTTTTACAACAAAAACAAAGTCCTTTGTGTTAGATAACACAAAGGACTTAATTATTTTCATTATCAGTTCTGCCTAACAAATAGTCAAGAGAAACATTAAAATAGTCTGCAAATTTGATGAGTGTTTCATAATCTGCCTCTCGCTCCATATTTTCGTATCGGCTAATGCTATTTTGATTCATATTTAAGTCGAGAGCAAGCTTTAATTGTGATATTTTTCTCTTTTGACGAAGTTCTTTTAGTCTAAATCTCATAAAAATCTCTCCATTTCGAGTTTTTTTGTCAAAATACCTTGACATAATTATACCAATTTGGTATAATATAATTATCCCATTTTGGTATATTGGGCAAATTGAAGTAAAAAGGAGAATATTATGATACTTGAAATTTTTTGGGGTACATTTTTAATAGTGGTATCTTCATTTCTTTGCTGGTTTTTCAATGCATATGGATGGGGATTTGCTTTGGCATTGATTTTTACCCTTTTAATAATAGGTGTGGCATCTTATTGCATATATAATGCTATTCAAGAAAAGGATAAAACAGAAATTATTAAACAATGCGTTGTTATATTTGTAATATTGTTTGTTTTTGCTTTTGCTACTCCTTTAAAAATAGAAGGGGACTTTAGTGAACACATGTGCGAAGGTGCATTGGCTAGAGAAAACGGTTCAAAATATGCTTGCGCATCGGCGGCAAACGGCTCGAAGAATAAATCTCCATTGAGTTTTAAATTTGAATATTATTGCACCAATCACAGTGACCACTGGGTAATAAGTGAAAAAGACAAAGAAGATACTCACGGAAATGATAAATATGATGCTTGGGCGGCTGCAATAGATGTTGTAAAGAGCCAATTAAAAGCACCATCAACAGCAAAATTCGATGAAACCAAAACAAGTTTGGTAGATAATTCATGGATTGTTACCGGAACTGTTGATGCTCAAAATAGTTTTGGCGTTTCGCTGAGAAATAATTTTACTGTAAAAATCACGTTCATCGGCAAGGGTAAATTTATCGTTGATCAATGTACAATAAATTAATAGTAAAGCAACCCAAGTCGAAATCGACTTGGGTTGCTTTTTTACGCCGCTGACTTTTGTTCATTCACATTCTGCCTTAGCATATTTTCGATGAAAATGCCGTATCCTGCGGTGGGGTCGTTGATGAGGACGTGGGTGACTGCCCCAACAAGCTTTCCGTTTTGAATGATCGGGCTACCACTCATTCCCTGCACGATACCTCCCGTAGCTTTTATCAGTCTTTCGTCAGTGATTTTGATTGTGAAGCACTTATTTCCGTCGGCATTTCGGTTGATGTTTGAAATTTCAATGCTATATTCCTGTCTTGTGTTATCGTCAAGGGTGCAAATCACGGTTGCCTTGCCTTCCTTTAGGTCATTTTTAAGTCCAATTGAGTAGGTTTTGCCCTTTATTGAATCGGGAATTTGCGCAAGAGCGCCAAAGACACCAACCTCGGTATTTTTGTATATTGCGCCAATTTTTGACGAGTTGAAATAGCCCTTAAGCTCGCCGGGGATTCCCTTTTTGCCCTTGACAATTCCATTTAAGGTGACTCCGAGCACGCTTCCGCTTGTGATTTGAGTTAGCTCGCCCGTGTCGGATTCGCAAATTCCGTGACCAAGGCCGCCAAACATTCCGTCCGCAAGGACATATGTCAGTGTGCCAATGCCTGCGCCGCTATCCTTGAGCCACAAGCCAAGGGTATATCTTTTCTCGCTCTCGGAATATTCGGGCTTGAATTTTATGGTCATTTCCTTGCCTGCCCTTAAAATTGTGAGTTGAATTTCGCTACCGTTGATGGCGCTTAAAAGGTCGGCACTGCTGCCAATTTCCACTCCGTTGATTTTCACAACCGTGTCATAAAGTCGCAATCCCGCCCGATATGCCAGGTTGGTTTCCTCGTTTTCAAAACCAACAACACTGACGCCCTTTGTTAAAAATTTGATGCCAAATGGCACTCCGCCAACGTAAACCTTGACGTCTTCGATTTTCGCAACCGTTACGTTTTTGACGGGAATTGCTCCAAACAGCTTATATTGACCTTGAAAAACGTTTATCACCGAGGTGTCGCTCTCGCTAATCTCACCATCAAAGGTTGTGCCGAGGTAACTTGGCACGTCCTGATAGCTAAAACAGGAGATGTTTTTGGGTATCACGATGCCATAAAAGGCGAAGACACTCAAAGCCAAAAGCGAGATTGCAAGCATTGACGACGCAATTTTGATAAAAAATGGGCGAATTTTGCGCTCTTTTTTTCTATCCTTCATTATATTTTTACCTCCATCGAGAAATTTTTTCAAAAAATGCGTTGAAAAATGAATTTCTCTATTTATAATTTGCTCAAAATATGATAAAATAAAAGTGTAAAAAGTTGCAAGGTTCGTTTTGGGGTTGGAAAAATTTGTTTTTGATGCGATTGTTGGGGTTGAGTGCGGGACGTCGGGACGCCTGTCCCTACGGTGTTAGGTGAAAAGGTCGTTTGCATAAACTAAATGGCGAGCCCCTCATCTGAAATTGCCGAAGGCATTTTCTCACCCTATGCCCCTCAATGGGAAGGCATAAAGTTAGTTTGTGTTGAGTGCGGGACGTCGAGGACGCCGTCCCCTACGATAAGCGACATTATACACACAATATGGAAATTTTATCTAACTATAAAACTTGACGGCTACGCACAAGCAGAGTAAATTTTAGAAAAACAATCCTTGGGGATTGGTTTTCGTAGTTTGGGCAAGAAAATCACCGTTGGGAGTTTACTCACATAAGGGGATTTTGTTGGTCAAACCGATAAAACACTCGTGTTTTGTCGAAAATTTACGCAAACAACCACCCAACCCAAGAGATAAAAAAGTTTTGCCAAGCTTTTTCAAAAGCGGAAAACGGTACTTTCTAACTTTTCCTCGCAAATTGTCAAAAATTCACGCAGACAACCGACCAGACCAAACGATTAAAAAAAGCTTTTTGGTTCTTTTTCTCGAAAAAGAACATATCCTTACTTTCTAACTAAAAAATGGTGTTTTACAACTTTTTCGTTAGAAAAGTATTACATTATAAAATCAAGCCTTCTCCGTAAGAGAAGGCTTGGGTTAGTAGATATTCGGAACGAATTGTCGATATAGAATTAATCGAACGAAATTTCTCGTTTATCAAGGGCGGCGAGGGCGAATTTGAGGGCGAGAGATGCCTTTTTGCGCTCCTTTTCGTCCGCTGAGTCGAGCAAGGGCAAAAGTTTGCGATACACCTCACCACGAACACTCATATCCGTTTTTAAATAGTCAAGATCAAAGTTTGAAACGCACTCGTTTTTCACCTGCAAAAGCGCCAAATTCGAGAGTGAGGAATCTGCCACAATCGTCTTTTCGTTTGGAGTGTAATCGGACGGAATTGCTCCTGTCAAAACCACACGAAGTGCGGTATTTTTGCCATATCCCCTCTCCAAAACGGCGGAAGAAATTGCTCTTATAACATCATCATCATTTGAAAGTGAGGTGACGTCGATTTTTTCTATTTCATAGGTCATTTTTGAAAGTGGAATTCTTTCAATTTCAACTCTTTTACTATCCCTGTCAATGTCGACAATCAAAGCTCCACCCCTGCCCGTTTCGTCAAAGCTTCTGCCCTGCGCAAAGCCGCTATAGGCGATAACCGAGTTGCCGATTTTTGTTGGCTCTTGCGGTGCGTGAACGTGACCGAGTGCAGCATAAACAAAACCACATCTTGCAATCTCGTTAGCATTGAGTGGTGCGTATTTTGAAAAGCTCAAGCCAAGGTCACCGTGGGCGCAGAGAATATTCATATTCTCGATTGAAGTTGGAATGTCGGGCGTGATGGGGTTTTCTTCATATCTATCTGAAGTGAATGCATATCCGATAACACTCACTCCCAAATCGTCGAAATCAAATCTACCAAGCTCACTTGAGGTGAAAACAAAGGCATTTTCGGGCAAAGATTTGTCGTTATAAGTTCCGTTTTTGTTAAAATAATCGTGGTTTCCGGGGGCGATTACCACGGGGCAACCGACCTCTGTAATTGCATCAAAAACAACCTTTCGTGTGGATGCGGTGCAAAAAGGAGTGTCAAAAAGATCACCGGGAATTAAAACAAGATCAACTCCCTTCTCTTTTGCAATTCTCATTGCGTCAGAAAAACAAGAGCGAAGTTCAAGTCTTTTTTGGTCCGATGCACTTTTTTCAAAGCCGGAGAACGCACTGTCGAGATGAAAGTCTGCAAAATGCATTATTTTCATATATTAAGCTCCCCCTTTCGCATTTTTTGAGCTAAGCTCGATAACGTTAGCTTCACCAAGCTCCTTGGCAAGCTCAACATCCCTACCCTGACAGGTGAAGAGAATGCATTGCGCCGATTTTGAGTGTTCAAAAAGCGCACTCAATGTATTTTTTGCCCTGCCGTCGTCAAGTTGGGAAAGGCATTCGTCCATATAAAGTGGCGGATTTTTATCTGCCAAAAGCGTTTGCACAAGAGAGAGGCGAAGTGAGAAATACGCAACGTCAAGACTGCCTCTGCTAAGCGCTTCGACAGGTCTTGTTTCACCGTTTGCATAAACGGAAAGCTTCATATTTTCATCAACGAAAAGCTCGCTGTATTTGCCGGCGGTGGCAAGAGAAAGATTTTCTTGCGCACGTTCCTTGATTTTTGGTGTAATGTCGCTCTTCATTTCAAGAGAAGCTGCATTAACCGTTTCCATGGCGAGTTTTATCGCATCAAGGCGAATGTTCAATGCTTCATAATTTGCCTTTTCTTTATAAATTTCGGGGAAAATTTCGCTTGAGCTTCTTCTACCCTCGCTTGAAGCAAGGTTTCTTTCAATTCCTGCCTTGTATTGACTGAGCTGATTCGTTCTTTGCAGGGCGGCATCTCGCTCAATTTTGAGGCGATCGAATGGTATATCCTTGATTTTTTCTTCAATTTCAGGTGTAATTCTTGCACGAATGTCGCTTTCGCTAAATCTTTCAAGCTCGCTCATCAAGGACTTGGCAAGAACGCTATTTTCCCTTCTTCTTGCTTCAATTTCTTGCTTTTTGGCAAGATGATTTTTGATTTCGTTTGCTATATTTTGAAGCGATTGGGCTTCGTTATCAACATCCTCTGCACCAAATTCGGCAAGGAGCTTTGATGCCCTTTGCTTATCCGCTTCAAAATTATCCTCTGCCGCCAAAAGACGAAATTTTGCGTTTTCGTGCGCATTTTTGCGCTGAACGATAATCCCTCTTGAACGGTTGAATTCTTCAAGACGGTGTGAAATTTCACGGGCATCTGACGGGGTAAGTCCTGCTTTTTCCAGAAATGCCTTTTTATCGTCGTTTGCAGATTTATATTTTTTATGTACCGTAACTGCGCCAAAAAGCATTATAAGAGCCATAAACAAAATGGTCATAGCACCTGCAAAATTGCTCATTCCAATTGCAAGAATACCTGCAAAGCCCACAAGTCCTATGCCCAACGCCAAAAGAACAACAAGAATGCCAAGCGATTGCTTTGCCTTCTTCTCTTTTGTGCGATAGTAGGATTCTGCGCTCTTGGGTGAGCCAAACTCTTCAAGAAGCAAGGAAAGCTCGTCGCCATCATCAAACGTTACGTTGGAGAGGGCATTTTCTGTATTTTGAAGCTCGTTTTGAGCCATTTCAAGTGCATTTTTGCTTCTGATAAGCGATTCCGCCGCACCCGAAATTTCTGCCGCGCATTCATATGTGGCAAGATTTACGTCGAATTTCAATTCGCCATCAAGCACGTTCATTTCATCAATTATCCGCTTTTCGTTATCCATAAGCTCACGGAGTTTATCGAACTTTTGTAAACGAAGAACATCATCATGCAAATCGCACATTTTTTGTGCCAAACCGTGTTCTTCCCTTGCCTTGAGGAGTGAAATTTCAACTCGTTCAAGCTCGTCGACGTTCTTGACGCACTCGTTTTCAAACAAAATTGCGCTCTTATGTTCTCCCCTAAGGCGTTCAAGTCTTATCTCGCTTTCAAAAACAAGTCCACCACGTCCGTTTGCGTGCATTAAGCGACGACGCTCGGCATCAAGACTCTTTAAAGCCGCTTGAACGTTGGTATTTTCGTCGCCTGTCGAAAGGAGATTATCGATTGCTCCCTTTATGGCTTCACCTCCAAGGACCACGGTTTCAAGCTGCTTGATATTGCACATATTGTCATATGCTTGCGCACTTATGCCCAGAAAATGCTCACCCGGAATTTCGTCTGCAAACACTTCGTCGCCATTTTCAAGGTCGATAACTCGCACCTTGTCAACGTAAGCACCTCTTGCTCCCTCTCTGCCAGAGCGCTCAATTCTATATTTTTTTCCGTTTTCGTCTTCAATGGTTAAAGAGCCCACCGCAATTCCCGTCCCCCATGACAATGCTCGCTCGCGCTCGCCCACGGTGACACTCGGACTCTTTCTCGCTAATCCGTAAAGCGCAAATTTGATAAATCCAAGAAGGGTTGATTTGCCCGATTCGTTATCGCCCTTGACAATATTGAATCCGTCTTCAAAATGAAAATTTTCATCCTTGAATTTGCCAAATTGTATTATGTTCGCTTCAATTATTTTCATGTTTTCTCCTTTGAAAAGATTTTTTATTTTTGTGTTTGGGTTAATGTTGGTTAAGTGCCGATTTAAAGTTACAAAGTAAAGATTTCCGCTTTTGAAAAAGCTTGGCAAAACTTTTTTATCGCTTGAGTTGGTGGTTGTCTACGTAAATTTTCGACAATTTGCGAGCAAATTATCGGTTCACCCCACAAAATCCGCTTACGAAAATAAATTTTCGATGTGGATTTTATGTGCCGAACTACGAAAACCCCTCTTTCAGAGTGATTTTCTAAAATTTACTTTGTTAGAGTGTAACCGTTTAGGTACACTGTAAATTTTGATTTGTTGAGGAGTTAGTTGGGGTTGGTAACGGGACGTCGGGGTCTCGCCTGTCCGTTTAAACGTCAACCTACCAATACCACCTCCGCACGTCATCCTCGAGGGAGCAAAGCGACCGAAGGATCTTGTGCGGATAGTGAACTATAGACTATTTGTTCCAAACTAACTCCCGTAGGGCACACCACCTCTCCGTCCCGCACTCAACCCAAACTAACCCTTAGCCTTCCCCAGCGGGGAAGGTGGCAGGCGAACGCCTGTCGGATGAGGAGAACACGGTTTAAGCAAACTATCGGCTTTCTCCACCAACATCGTAGGGACAGGCGTCCTCGACGACCCGATTAAGCGTTAACCAACCAATACCGCCCCCGCACGTCATCCTCGAGGGAGCAAAGTGACCGAAGGATCTTGTGCGGATAGTGAACTATAGACTATTTGTTCCAAACTAACTCCCGTAGGGCACGCCGTCTCTCCCTCCCGAACTCAACCCAACCACCTCGCCCACACAAAAAACCACCGTTTTGCAACGGTGGTTTTAATCTACAATTATTCTTCTGTTGTGCTTTGAGCTTGCTTTTTCGCCTTTCTCTGCTCCTCAAGGATTTTATAAATCTCCTCGGCAGCGAGCTTTGTCTTGCAAACCACCTCTTTATGTTCCTTGGGGAATGCATAATAAGACGCACGGGGTGTGCAAATGCCAATAACGTCATCAATTTGATACCAGAATGGAATTCCTTCGCAGGTATAGAGCGACTTGGAACTTTGGAAGTGGTCGAGCTCACCATTGCATCCTGTGAGGTGGAAGCCCTCGATATTGTGGGAAATTCGTCCCTCTCCAACCTTATAGAGCGCCTTTGTGTCAACAATCATCATAATGTCGCAGGGGAGGTCAAAACCGTAAGTACCGTCAAGAATTTCCTGACGCACGCACTCACGCTCCCACTTGTGCCAATTTGGAACGTGGTCGAAATAAGTTTCGCCCTCAAGTGCCTTCAAAAAGCCATTTTCGGTGAGTTCCCACTTCTTTCCGCATTCGTGGCAGGTGAGGTGAATGCCCTTACCTTCCATTTTGCCCTCAGTTTTGCAGTGAGGACATTTGTAAAGAATGTGGTGAAGACCGTCGGCACGAAAATCCTCATCAATAATGATGTTGTTTTCCTGTTGCCAACGGAAATCGTCAAACGAGAATTCTCTATCAATAACCGCCTGAATTTCGTCAATGCTCATTTCCTTAATCTGTTCGGGCGAAAGAACGTAGCGAAGCTCCGCATGAATGGGAACGTCACGGTCTACAACGTAACCGTAAGCGGGATTATGAAGGAAAACGCCGTTTGTGATTATCACGCAAAGGGGTACGCCAAGCATTTTAACGAATTTTGCAAGAGAATTGGGGAGTGTAACGCAAGTTCCGTCAAGAGAATAAACTGCTTCCGGATACATAAGCACAGAGCTTTTATTTTCCTGCATGCAGTATTTAATATCACGAATCAGCTGAAGGTCTGCGTTATACTTTTTAGTTGCAAAGCAACCAATCTGTTTCATAAGCCATTCAAGGCCCATAAAGGTTTCATAAGCGGCAACTGTGTTAAACTTTCTCGGATAAAGCATTGAATATGCAATTTCGAAGTCAGTAAAGCCCGAGTGATTCATCAAAATAAGAGCGGGCTCTTTTTTGCCAAGTTTTTCCATGCCTATCTTTTTATATGTGAAATGAGATTTAATCAATGCTGGTTGGGAGATAAGCTTTGTGAGTGTTTGCCAAAAGATATTTGTCTTTTTGGGCTTGTAATGTTCTGATGGCTTTATAGCCATAACGTGAGAATAATTACGTTCAAGGGTTTTGATTTTCATAACATTTCCAACCTTAAGTTTTGCTTTAGATATGGTAAGTATATCACTTTTTATTCACTTTTGCAATACTTTTTTCATATCTTGATAGTAAAAATGTATTTTTATACTGAAAAAGGGGGATTTTATGCGATTAAATTTCATAAAAATGCAGGGAGCAGGGAACGATTACATATATTTTGACTGTCTTGAAAAGGAACTTGAAAACCCCGAAAAAGTGGCAAGAATGATATCAAAACGTCATTTTTCGGTGGGTTCGGACGGAATTGTGCTAATTTGTCGCTCGCAAATTGCCGACGCAAAAATGCGAATATTCAATTCTGACGGAAGCGAAGCAAAAATGTGCGGAAATGCGGCACGTTGCGTGGGAAAATTACTGTTTGAGAGCAATTTTGCAAGAAAAAGCCACCTTACACTTGAAACGGAAAGCGGCATTCGTGAGCTGTATTTGACCGTGTGCAACGGAAAAGTTGAAAAAATCACCGTGGATATGGGCAGGGCGACTCTTGGGGATATGTTCAGCTATGAGGTGGCAGGGCAAAAATACGAAATGAGGGCGGTAAACGTGGGCAACGACCACCAAGTCACCTTTGTTCCCGACACAGATTTTGTCGATTTTGAGCGAATTGGTCGCCTTTGCGAAAAAAATCCACGTTTTGAGGGTGGAGTCAACACCGAATTTTGCGAAATTTTGGATAAAAATCACCTTCGTGCCCGAGTTTTTGAACGTGGGAGTGGCGAAACACTCTCCTGTGGCACGGGAGCTTGCGCCTGTGCTGTGGCAGGAATTGCAGTTGGTGCGTGTGAGCTTAATCGAGCGATAAAGGTCGAGATGAAGGGGGGCGAATTGCTTGTTTTTTGCGACGAAAACCACAATTTGCGCCTTATGGGTGAAGCCCAAATTACCTTTCGTGGCGAAGTAGATATTTGAAAATGAAGATTGAACTGAACAAAAATTTTGAAAAATTGAGTGAAAACTACCTCTTTTCCGAAATCGCTTTAAGGGTTGAGCGAAAAAAGAGGGAGAAAAATGCACGCCAAATCATTTCCTTGGGGATTGGCGACGTAACAAATCCGCTTGCGCCCTGCGTGGCAGAAAAAATGGCTCACGTTTCAAAATCAATGGGCACAAAAAACGGTTTTTATGGTTACGGTAATGTTGGGGGCACGTTTGCGCTTCGTCGAGCGATCATTGAATACTATACTCAACGAGGGGTTGAGCTTTTTGAAAATGAAATTTTTATAAGTGACGGAGCAAAAAGTGACCTTGCCAATCTCCTTGACCTTTTTGGTGACGTCGAGGTGGCAATTTGCGACCCGGTTTATCCTGTTTATCTTGATTCTGCCATTCTTTCGGGCAAGCGAGTGCGCCTGCTAAAAGCGACCAAGGGGAACGATTTTTTGCCAACTCCCAACGCTCTGCCGCTTTCTCCGTTTGTAATTTACCTCTGCTCGCCCAACAATCCCACAGGAGCAGTGTTTTCAAAAGAAAATCTTAAAAATTGGGTGAATTTTGCGCTAAAGAGTGGTTCTTTAATTGTATTTGATGCCGCATATGAGGCGTATATTAGCGACGAAAACTTGCCCCACTCAATTTTTGAAATTGATGGTGCAAGGGAGTGTGCAATCGAGGTTTGTTCCTTCTCCAAAATGGCAGGATTTACAGGTGTCAGATGTGGTTGGACCATTGTGCCAAGCGACTCCGCCTTGAATAAAATGTGGGCACGCAGGCAGGCGACAAAATTCAACGGAGCTTCCTATATTTCGCAAATGGGTGCGCTTGCCGCACTTTCTCCCAACGGATTAAGGGAAAACAAGAAAAATATTGCCTATTATATGGAAAACGCCAAGATTTTAGCCGATTTTTTAACCCAAAAGGGAATTTTCTTCTGTGGTGGCAAGTACGCACCTTACGTTTGGCTCGAATGTCCAAACAAAATGGATTCATGGACGTTTTTTGACTACCTTTTGGAACACGCACAAATTGTCGGAACCCCCGGCGTGGGCTTTGGCGAGCAGGGCGAGCATTACTTCCGCCTCTCCTGCTTCGCCCCCAAATCCAATATCATCGAGGCAACCGAAAGACTTAAAAAGGTTTTGCAATAATTCTCAGGACATTTTTGAAGTTAGAAAGTACCAATTTCCGCTTTGTTAGGGGAGTTAGAAAGTACCGATTTCCGCTTTTGAAAAAGCTTGGCAAAACTTTTTATCGCTTTGGTTGGGCGGTTGCCTGCGTAAATTTTCGACAATTTGCGAGCAAATTATCGGTTCACCCCACAAAATCCACTTACGAAAATGAATTTTCGACGTGGATTTTATGTGCCGAACTACGAAACCCCTCTTTCAGAGTGATTTTCTAAAATTTACTTTGTTTGAGTGTAGCCGTAAATCTATTTAGCGAGATAAAATCACCATATTGTGTGTATAATGTCACTCACCGTAGGGGACGACGCCACGAAGTGTCGTGAGCGCAATGAATGACAACACAGTGTGTTGTCAGAACGCGAGCGTGACCGAGCCCGCAGGCGAGACCCTCGACGACCCGTTTAAACGTCAACCAATACCGCCTCCGCACGTCATCCTCGAGGGAGCAAAGCGACCGAAGGATCTTGTGCGGATAGCGAACTATAGACTATTTGTTCCAAACTAACTTCTGTAGGGCATGCCGCCTCGACGACCCGAACAAAAAAGGGAACCCTCACGGGTTCCCTTGATTTTTATTTTT
>JAZTWO010000053.1:0-74898 GCA_045635885.1 Eubacteriales bacterium
ACTTTTTTGCAATTTGTTTACAGTTTCTATTTCCTCTTCGGTAGCTATTACCAAATTCGTGAAAGTAAAATTACAGGTGTTCACACATGATATGTCATCATATTCAACGCCATTAAAAAACACTTTTCCATTTTCAATTATTACCTCCAAGTCAAACTTCCAAGAGATTGCAGCTTGCACATACAAATCGGAAACAAATTTGTTTTTTGTATTACTTGCGTTGTTAAGTTTTGCAAACATTTCATCTACAATATGGGGGGCAGCATTTTCACCTTGAACATTACAGCCAACCAAAAAACTCGTCGCTAAAATTATAACGAGCAGGGCTTTTGTGATGAGCTTTAAAGTTTTGTTTTTCATAATAAAATCTCCTTTCTGTTTTCCATAATTAATAGTAGCACACAGCAATGTGTGTTGTCAAGTTTTTTTAAAAATCATCGCCTATAGCGGTGAAAGGCAAACGAATATTTTTTCTTTGCTTTCATGGTTTTCTCCTTTGTTTTTACATATTTTCACCCTCAAAAAAGGATTTTTCACCCCTTTTAATAAGTACTCTATATATATTACCTATTTTCTTCAAAAAATTCTTCAACTTTTTTGAAAAATTTCAAAAAATGCAGATTGGCACATCCAATCTGCATAATTTATTTATATAGCAAAAAATATCTTCATATTTAACAAAAACAAATAAAGCAACCAGCAGTCATATAGAAGTGACAAAAAGAAGGATGCTTTTGAAACTCCTGCAAAGCACATTGTGGCGCAAATTGAACAAAAAAGGCAGAGCGCAGACATTCCTGCAGAAACAAGAAAAAGTCTTGCGCAAACGAATATCGGATACCATGTATATCCAATTGCAAGCGAAATAACAAACCACATAGCACCTTGATATTTTTTCTCACCGTAAATGCAAATTTGATTGCCAAGGGCAATTCCCAAAGCAAATCCTGCCACAATATATGACAAGCAAAACAACAAAACAAACAACCAAATCGGTGGCACAACGTCCTTTGCCCCAACAAAATGAAGTGTTGAAATGGGGCTTCCACTTACCCAACGGGTAAAAATTCCAATAAACACAAGCAAGGCAGGAACCAACAACACAATTTTCTTGTTCGTGCGTGAGCATTCTCGCATCATGCTCTCAAATGGATTTCTTCTTTTTTTGTTCGACATAAAAAACTCCGTAAAATGTATTTTATAAATCTTATGGCAATTTTTTTATTTTAATGATTAGATACAAAATTTGATAAAAATTTCAAAAACCACTTGAAATTTTATTTTATTATGATATAATACTAATGTTAAAATAAATATACCCCAATAAAAACTATGATGAAGCTTGATTTTATCGCTCGGTTTTTGCAGAGAGAGTCGCCATGGCTGTAAGCGACTTAAAATCGGATAAATATCGTTTCCCTTCGGAGTTGGTGCGGTGAATTTTTTCAGTAGTCGCTCCCGTGTGTTCGCGTTAAGAATATCAAAGTGTTAGCTTTGCTAAAAATACGGGTGGTACCACGTGCGTTTATTCGCCTCGTCCTGTTCTTTGGATGGGGCGCTTTTTATTTTGCCCTACTTTTTTAAGGAAAAAGTAGGCAAAAACCTTTTAAAAAGCTTCGCGATTGTTACCATGAAGTTTGCGATAACTCCCAATTAAATCAAAACTTGTAATCAAAAAATATCTATATAATAACTCAAACATTTCATATTTTGAAAGGAAAGACAAAATGAAAGAAACTTTGAAAAAAATCAAAGAAGAAGCTCTCTTAGCCATTGCTGACGATAATTGCGACCTTGAAGCGCTTAGAATTCAGTACCTCGGCAAAAAAGGTGAGCTTACCGCAGTTCTTCGTGGAATGGGCAAACTTACTCCCGAAGAGCGCCCCGTTATCGGTCAACTTGCGAACGAGGTTCGTGAAGAAATCGAAAACGCAATGAAAGAAAAACAGACAGAACTCAAGGCAAAGGCACTTGAAAAGGCACTCGTTGAAGAAAAGCTCGACGTTACTATGCCTGCAAAAGCCCCCAAGAGAGGTCATCTCCATCCCCTTACAAAGATGCAACGTGAACTTGAGGACATCTTTATCGGTATGGGTTACACTATTGCAGAAGGCCCTGAAGTTGAATACGACTATTACAACTTCCAGGCACTGAACATTCCTGAAAATCACCCCGCTCGTGACACTCAGGACACATTCTACATCACAGAAAAAATTCTTCTTCGTTCTCAGACCTCTCCCGTTCAGGCAAGAGTTATGGAACAGCAAAAGCCCCCCATCCGCATAGTTTCTCCCGGTCGTGTTTACCGTTCTGACGCTATGGATGCAACTCACTCTCCCCTTTTCCATCAGTTTGAAGGTCTTGTAGTTGACAAGGGTATCACAATGGGCAACCTTAAGAACACTCTTGAAGAATTTGCTAAAAAGACATTCGGTGAAGAAACAAAGGTTCGTTTCCGTCCCCACCACTTCCCATTCACAGAGCCCAGTGCCGAGGTTGACGTTTCTTGCTTCGCTTGTGGAGGCAAGGGCTGTCGTCTTTGCAAGGGCGAGGGTTGGATTGAAATCCTTGGCGCAGGTATGGTTCACCCCAACGTGCTTCGCAACTGCGGAATTGACCCCGAAGAATATAGCGGCTTCGCTTTCGGTATGGGTGTTGAAAGAATTTTGATGCTCAAATACCACGTTAACGATATCCGTCTTCTTTATGAGAACGACGTTAGATTCTTACATCAGTTTTAATTAGGAGGTAAGAAAAATGAATTTATCAATTAAATGGCTTAATGATTTCGTCAACACAGACGGAATTGAAATAAAAGAATATTGCGACAGAATGACCGACACAGGTTCAAAGGTTGAGGGCTATGAGCTTCTTGGCGAAGACGTGCAGAACGTAATTGTTGCAAGAGTTGAAAAAATGGCTCGCCACGAAAACTCCGATCACCTTTGGGTTTGTCAGGTTAATATCGGTACCGAAACAGTACAGATCGTAACAGGCGCGCAGAATGTTCACGAGGGTGACATTGTTCCTGCAGCTATTCCTGTTGCTCACCTCCCCGGTGACGTTACAATTAAGGCAGGCAAGCTTCGTGGGGTTGAATCCTATGGTATGCTCTGCTCTTATCACGAGCTTGGTCTTACAGAACACGATATGCCCGGTTATGAGGGTGACGGAATACTCATCCTTGGTGAAGAATATGCAGAATACGTTGGCAAGGATGTTCGTGAAGCTCTTCTTCTTCGTGACACATGCGTTGAATTTGAAATCACATCAAACCGTCCCGACTGTCTTTCTGTAATCGGACTTGCAAGAGAAACTGCAGTTAGCTTCAACCGTCCCTGGAATTGCCCCACTCCCGTAGTTAAGGGTGCAAATGACGGTGATGATATTTCAAATTATATTAAGGTTGCAATTAACGATAGCGACCTCTGTGCAAGATATAGCGCAAAGGTTGTTAAAAACGTTAAAATCGCTCCCTCTCCCTTGTGGCTTAGAATGCGACTTCGCGCAAGTGGTGTTCGCCCCATCAACAATATTGTTGACATTACCAACTACGTAATGCTTGAATACGGTCAGCCCATGCACGCATTTGACTATGCTTGCCTTTCAGGTGCAGAAATCAACGTTCGCCGTGCAGGTGAAAACGAAAACTTCGTTTCTCTTGACTCTAAAGACCATACACTCGACTCCTCAATGCTCGTAATTGCAGACCAGAACAAAGCAGTTGCACTTGCAGGTGTTATGGGTGGCGAAAACTCCGAAATCAAGGACGAAACCGTTACAGTTGTATTCGAAAGCGCAAACTTCGACGGTGCTTCTGTTCGTGTAACTGCTAAGAAGAACGGTATGAGAACAGAGTCCTCTGCTCGTTTTGAAAAGGGACTTGACGCAGAAAACACAATTCCTGCACTCCTTCGTGCTTGTGAGCTTGTTGAACTCCTTGGCGCAGGTGACGTGGTTGACGGACTTATCGACGTTTACCCCGGCAAGAAAGAGCCCGTAACTCTTCCCCTTAATCCCGAAGTTATCAATAACTTCCTCGGTGTAAACATTTCTGAAGAATTTATGGTTGAAACACTTGAAAAGCTTGAATGTAAGGTTGAAAACGGTGTTATCACAGTTCCCACATTCCGTAATGACCTCACCTGCATGAACGATATTGCAGAGGAAGTTATTAGAATTTACGGTTATAACGATATTAAATCTTCAAAGATTACTGCAGAAAATACCGCAGGCGGCAGAACTCCTAAACAGCAGTTTAAGGTTGACCTTAGCGATACACTTTGCGGAATGGGCCTTGATGAAATTCACACATTCTCTTTCATCAGTCCAAGATATTATGATAAAATCAGACTCCCCGAGGACGAAAACGTTAGACGTTCAATCGTTATTTCTAACCCCCTTGGTGAAGATACAAGCATTATGCGTGTAACTGCTCTCCCCTCTATGATGGAAGCTCTTGCACTTAACAATAATATGGGTAACGAAGACGTTTGCCTCTATGAAATGGGCAATATCTACATTCCCGCACAAGAGGATGACGACCTTCCCTGCGAAAGCAACGTGCTTACACTCGGTATGTACGGAAACGTTGATTTCTATACAATGAAGGGTGTAATCGAAGGTGCTTTGGCTCTTGGCAGAATTAAGGGCGCAACTTATGAAGCGGTAACAGATAACGCAACATTCCACCCCGGACGTTGCGCAAAGGTTCTTAGTGCAAATGGCGAAATGCTTGGCATCTTCGGTCAGATTCATCCATTGACCGCACAGAACTATGGATTTAATACTCCCGTTTATGCGGCAGAGCTTGATTTTGATGCTATTTTCGATAACTGCGATACAGTTATTGAATATAAGCCCCTTCCCAAATTCCCCGCCTCCACCCGTGACTTCTCATTTGTTTGTGACGAAGCACTTGAGGTTGGTAAGCTTTCAAGCGTAATTGCAAAAGCAGGTGGCAAGCTTGTTGAAGACGTTCAGCTCTTTGACATCTACCGTGGCACACAGCTTGGTGAAGGCAAAAAGTCCGTTTCCTTCCGTGTAACTCTTCGTGCAAGCGATAGAACTCTTACAGTTGAAGAAGCGGATAAGGTAAGCTCAAAAATCCTTTCCTCTCTCGAACACCAGCTCGGCTTGACATTGAGAAAATAATAGTAACAAATAAAAATAAAGCACCGTTCATTTGAACGGTGCTTTTTGTTGTCAAATTGATATTTAGCAGGGGGTAAACAAAAAACCAATTCACCTCAAAACATCCCTTTCAAAAACGAGGTCTGACAAAGAAAAGTGGTTAGTAGATAGGCGATTGAATGGCTTTTTGCTTGCACTAATACCAAAATATTTCTTCTTTTCCTCGTCCTCAAGGGGAGCAAAAAACGGCTCATTTTCTTTAAATGACGGCAAAACATCCTTGCCAAGCTCCATATAAACGTATTGCGCATCCGACACAATTATCTGAGTGGGAAATTCCCTCTCCACCAAAATCATTCCCACCTCCTGAATGTGCCCTATGGGTGTGAAAATCGTTGCCACACCGCCGCAAATGATGTCATATTCCACCAAAATATGCGTTTCACATCTATTTGTCGGCTCAGTTCCATTCACAAAATATCCCTCTTTTATCCTCGACCCTCTTGCATCCTTTAAGCAGGCATCTGTCGGCAAAAGCCCCGAATCCATACAATAATTCACCTTTATTAAATGCGCATCCTCGTCAAATTTTCTATCCGCATAGACAGAGCGAATATCGTTTTCATATATCCGAGAAAGCACGGTATCAAAGGCATTCAAAAAGTGATTTTTTTCTGAACGAGGTATTTCCTTTGGATATTCATATCCGTACCACACCCCGCAAATAAGCGACGGAGTGTATCCAATGCACCATCTATCCTTGTTATCCTGCGTTGTTCCTGTTTTGGCGGCAATTGCCACCTTATTTTTAACGGTTAAATCATCCGCCGTACCACCCCACACAACGTCCTCTAAAAGCTTGGTCATTATCTCGGAATTACCTTGACTTATAACACGTTCAGAGGTAGCTTTTTTCTCAAGCAACACCTCCCCCCTTGAGTTTTTCACAAGGGAGTATGAACGAGCCTCGTGATAAATTCCACCATCTGCAAAAATCGAATAGGCGGCAGTAATGTCCCTAACACTAACACCGTAATTAAGTTGTCCCAAAGCCAATGCCGCATAGTCCATATCGGTAATGAAATTACCCTTCTCATCCCTGCTCCACTCAATCAAGTCATCAAGATGCAAATATTCCTTTAAAAAATAAAACGAGTGCGAAAGCCCAAGTTCGTCAAGAATTTTCAGCGGAATTGTGTTGGTGGAATTCGCCATGGCATAGCTCATTGTCGAAAGACCGTGATAAACTCCGTTTGCGTTTTTGGGCCACGGTTTATCGTTTTCAAATGAATATGGAGTGTCGTCATACACGCTACCGTAGGTGATAATCCCCCTCTCAAGCGCAGGGGCATAAATTGAAAGCGGCTTAATGGTCGATCCTGGGGGACGGAGCGTGTCCGTGGCATAGTTTTGAATTCTGTTTGCACTCTTTTGCCCTATTGCACCAACCACTCCCAAAACATCACCGCTTTGCGAGTCGATGATAATCATTGAGCTTTGCGCCCCCTCACCCGAAGGAAAATTGGAAGTATTTTCATAATATTCCTCCATTATTAATTGAATTTCACGGTCAATTTGAATGTAAATTTCAAGTCCACCACCAAAAACGAGCGCATTTGCCCCCTGCCTCGTCATTCCACACTCGATTTGCAAATCACGGATTACGTCATCAATAACCATGTCCACATACCACGAATGCACACTTGTTTTCACCACACTATCATCGGGATTTAATGCAATTTCCTTGCCATAAGCTCCCTCAAATTCGCTTTTAGTGATATATCCCTGCTCAAGCATTACAGAAAGAATCAAATCCCGTCTTTGCTTGTTGTTTTCAGGGTGCGTTATCGGATTATAATAGCTTGGATTGTTCGTTATTGCAGCAATACAGACGCACTCAATAAGCGAAAGCTCGCTCGGTCGCTTTGAAAAGAATCTTTGTGAGGCGCTCCCCACACCGTAACAATTCTCAGAAAGATTGATAACATTGAGATATAGTTCAAGAATTTCATCCTTCGACATTTCTTTTTCAAGCTCCAAAGCCCACGAAATTTCACGAATTTTTCGCTCAATGCTAAGCTCGTCCTCTCCCGTAATATTCTTAATCAATTGTTGAGTGATGGTGGACGCACCAAATCGCCCGCCAAAATGCAAAAAGTAGTTGGCAACAGCACTCAACGTCCTGTACCAGTCAACACCGTCATGCTCATAAAATCGCTTATCCTCGATTGCAACAAAGGCATTTTTCAAATTTTCGGGAATTTCTTTAAAAGCAATGAATTCAAAATTATATAGCCCCAGTATTCTCTCTTCCTGCCACTCAACCCATTCGCCCTGCTCCATCACAAAAATTTTCGTCACCGAATGCGCACTGTCAAGCTCAAAAAGTGACAAATCAAGCTCCTGCCGAGTAACCCGCCTGATATATACCCCCACACCAATCGATAATAATAAAATCACAACCAAAAACGTGATAAACAAACTAAATATAACTTTTCTTAACCTTCTTCTCTTTTTCAAATCAACACCTTCTTTCTAAAAGATTATTGACTTGAATATTAAAATTAAATCAATTTATCAAAAAGGGGCAAACACTTTTGTGCTTGCCCGCTTTTTTTATTTTCCACTATCCCCTGCGCAATAGATGATAGCATCTTCGATAACGTCGTTGCCTGCGCCAATTTCAACGTATTGCCAAGATGCGCTTGTGCCGTGATAATTAACTTTTTTAATGCTTGAGCATTTATAAAATGCCATGTTGGCGATTTCGGTTACATCACGAGAAATATTCACAAAATTGTCGGTTTTGCCTGCAGGATATGTAATCAATATGCTTCCGTCATTGCTGTAAAGAACACCCGACAAGGATGAGAACTTCGAATTGGATGCGTCAACCTCAATTTTTGTGAGATATTTGCATCCTGCAAATGCGTAATTTCCTATTTCCTTAATGGTTGACGGAATTTCCACCTCACGAATGGTTGAACCATAGAATGCATATGCGCCAATTTTTTTAATGGAATCTGAAAACTCAATCCCCTTAATGCTTGTGCAATTTTTAAACGCATTGTCAGAAATGGCGACTACAATGTCACCGCTTGGGCTCTCCATTGGCACGATAATAAAACTATCGGTGCAATTGCCAAGTCCATCAAGCGAGCAAGTACCGTTACCGTTGCTCACAAACGAAAGCCCCTTGCTTGAGGGATCTTCAACAGGAGTTGAAGGAGTGTTTGGCTCTTCTTCCTCGTCATCGTCGGGCTTGGGCTGGGAATTAACGCTCCCTGTAGTTGTTGTTGTAGTTGTGGTGGATGTGGTAGTATCAACACCGCCACCGTTGAACACGGGAATGTAATTTTCATCATCATTCATGTTCATAGCAACCACAATCAGCATTGCCAAAATTGCCACAAGCAAAATGGGTAATACAATGGTCAACCCCTTTGCAATTTTTGTTTTGATTTCTTGTTTGTCCATAGATTTTTCCTTCCTTTGTTGTATTTGGTATTTTCATTATATATTTCCATTTTTTACCTGTCAACAAAAACTCATCGAGCGAAAGCGACTCAAAATCCACTCAAAAATTATAAAAAGACGGCATTTTTGCTCCAACTTATCGAAAACAAACGCAAAAAAACGCATTCCCTCGCTTTATGCGAACGATTTTATCATTGATTTTTGCATATTTCTGTGATAAAATGGATATATATTAATTTAATGTGGAGATAATTATGGAAGCAGTAAAAAGAATTATCGCAATTGGCGGTGGCGAAATAAGAAGCAAGGAAACACTTGAAATAGATCGTTACATATCAAACCTCGCCCACGAAAGAGCCGGTGAAAACCGCCCCTATGGGCTTTTCATTGGCACTGCGAGTCACGATTCAATGCCCTATTTCAACAGTTTCAGAAAAACATACACATCCGTTTTCGACATAAAAGCGGACGTTGCGCTCACCGTTTATGGCGAAATGGATTTGGAAAAAATCAAAGGCAAATTTGAAAAGGCAGATTTCATTTATGTTGGCGGTGGCGATACACTTTATATGCTTAAAAGGTGGCAGGAATTTGGTCTACTCGACCTCATTAAAGACGCCTATGACCGTGGCGTTATCATTTGCGGACTTTCTGCAGGTGCAATTTGTTGGTTTGAGGATATTTACACCGACTCTACCCTTGTGGAACGTGAAGGCGCATATTCAATGCAAAATGGTCTTGGTTGGCTAAAGGGCAGAATTTCACCCCACTATAACGAGCGTGTTGCAGATTTTGACGAAGTTATGATTTCGCTTGGCAAAGGTGAGCGTGCCTTTGGAATTGAAAATCTTGCCGCACTTGAATTTGTCAACGGTGAATTAACCCACGCAATAACTTGCGGCGGAAAGGCATTTTTAATTGAAAATGACGGCGAAAAGCTAATCAAAAACGAGATTAAATAAAAAGATGGGCAAAACAAAAATTGCCCATTTTTCTTTTATTTTCCTCCACATAAAAATTGGGTATTGACAAATTCATTTCAATATAGTATAATGATGTGGAATAAAATCGAAGCCCGCGTATTGAAATGGTTTTACTCCATCGCAGAACGCGGCATTTTTTTGTGTAAAAAATCCCCTATTTTATATATCAAAGGAGAATTAAAATGAGATACGATATCATAATCGTTGGTGCAGGCCCGGGTGGTATTTTCACCGCTTATGAACTTTCAAAGCAGAATCAAAATCTCAAAATCGCAGTTTTTGAGGCAGGCCATCCCCTTAGCAAAAGACATTGCCCCATCGACGGTAAAAAGGTTAAATCCTGTATCAACTGCAAAACCTGCTCAATTATGAGTGGTTTTGGCGGCGCAGGTGCTTTTTCAGACGGAAAATATAACATCACAAACAACTTTGGTGGCACACTTTATGAATACATTGGCAAGGCAAAGGCAACCGAGCTTATGTACTATGTTGACGAAATCAACATGTCCCACGGTGGTGAGGGTACAAAGCTCTATTCAACAGCCAATTCAAAGTTTAAAAAGCTCTGCCTTCAAAACAAGCTCAACCTTCTTGATGCATCTGTTCGCCACCTTGGAACAGACAAGAACTATATTGTGCTTAGCAATATTTATAACGAGCTTAAGGATAAAGTTGATTTCTATTTCAACACTCCCGTTCAAAAGCTTGAATTGATTGATGGCGGCTATAAGGCAATCACCAAAAAGGGCGACTTTGAAGCTGACAAATGCGTTGTATCTGTTGGTCGAATCGGATCTAAATGGATGGAACAGGTTTGCCGAGATCTCGGGCTTGAAAAGAAGTCAAACAGAGTTGACATTGGCGTTCGTGTTGAGCTTCCCGCATCCGTTTTCTCACACCTTACAGACGAGCTTTATGAAAGTAAAATAGTTTATAGAACCGAAAAATTTGAAGATAACGTTCGCACATTCTGTATGAACCCCAAGGGTAGCGTTGTTAACGAGAACACAAACGGTATCGTTACAGTTAACGGTCACTCTTATGAAGACGAATCACTTCAAACCGAGAATACAAACTTTGCGCTTCTTGTTTCAAAGCACTTCACATCTCCCTTTGAAGATTCAAACGGATATGGTGAAAACATTGCTCGCCTTTCAAACATGCTTGGCGGCGGTGTAATCGTGCAAAGATTTGGCGACCTTGTTAGAGGCAGAAGAAGTAATCCCAAAAGAATTGAAGAGTCCACGGTAACTCCCACACTTGCGGCAACCCCCGGTGACCTTTCACTTGTTCTTCCCAAAAGAATTCTTGACGGAATTATCGAAATGATTTATGCGCTTGACAAAATCGCACCCGGAACTGCAAACGACGATACACTTCTTTACGGTGTTGAAGTTAAATTCTATAATATGGAAGTTTCAGTTGACGAAAATCTTGAAAGTCAGCACAAGGGACTTTACATAATTGGTGACGGTAGTGGCATTACGCACTCCCTTTCACACGCATCTGCAAGTGGCGTTCACGTTGCCCGCCACATTGTTGGAATTGAATAATTCATCAAAAAAAGGAGAGCCGAAGCTCTCCTTTGTTTTTGTTTTATTCACCCTTGTAGCCCCAAACCACAGGACAACCAGAATAGTTCCAATAAGAATTCCATTCGCTTGGTTGTGACTCTGCTTCACAGTAAATTGTAAGGGATGTGCAATAAGCGAATGCATAACTACCAATACTTGTTACTGAATCGCCTATCTCTACACTTGCAAGGGATATACAACTAGAGAATGCATAATTACCAATGCTTGTCACGGAGTCGGGTATTACTACACTTGTAAGCGATGTGCAAGCAGAGAATGCATACGCACCAATACTTGTTACTGAATCACCTATTACTACACTTGTAAGGGATGAGCAACCATAGAATGCATGACCACCAATACTTTTTACTGAATCGCCTATCTCTACACTTGTAAGGGATGTGCAACCATTGAATGCATCACCACCAATACTTATTACTGAATCGGGGATTACTACACTTGTAAGGGATGTGCAATAATGGAATGTCAACTCACCAATACTTGTTACTGAATCGGGGATTACTACACTTGTAAGGGATGTGCAACCATAGAATGCCCAATTACCAATACTTGTTACTGAATCGGGGATTACTACACTTGTAAGGGATGTGCAATTATAGAATGCAGTATCACCAATACTTGTTACTGAATCAGGGATTACTACACTTGTAAGGGATGTGCAATCACGGAATGTATCACTACCAATACTTGTTAGTGAATCACCTATTACTACACTTGTAAGGGATGAGCAATTTTGGAATACATTAGTACCAATACTTGTTACTGAATCGGGTATCACTACACTTGTAAGGGATTTGCAACCATTGAATGCAGAATTACCAATACTTGTTACTGAATCGCCTATCTCTACACTTGTAAGGTATGTGCAATTTTCGAATGCAACATGACCAATACTTGTTACTGAATCGGGTATTACTACACTTGTAAGTGATGAGCAACCAGAGAATGCATAATAACCAATACTTGTTACATCCGATACAAATTCCACCGTTTCAATATTTGCGCAATTGTAAAGTGCATAACTCGGAACATATTTTCCGCCGAAAACAACTTTTTTAATAGATGCAACACCCATAAAGCTGTTATTTTCTGATGCATAAGTTGAGTTATAATAAACGGTATTCAAATTATCCGCTTTATAGAAAATCTGTGTGCCAATATCTGTTACGGATGCAGGAATGGTCATTTCAGTAATTCCCGTGCAACCGTAGAATGCTCTTGTGCCAATTGTTTTAATTGTTTCGGGAAGATTGATTTCTGTGAGCTGTGTGCATTCAGAAAATGCTTTTTCGCCAATAGCTGTTACTTTATATGTTCTAATATAATCGGGAATGTTAAGAACAGTGCCTGCAAATGTGCCAATGCCTGTGATTGTGCAGGTTGTTCCGTCAGCATTTACTGTATATTCAAGACCAAGGTCGCCAATAAATGGAATAACCTCTTCCTGTGTCTTTTGTTTGCATGTGCTACATGTCTTATACTTATAACCGTCCTCGGTTTCGGTGGGTGCTTTTTCAATTACCCAATCGCTCTCTTTGTGTCCAAGTGCCTTGATATATGACTGAACAACAAGAACTTCACCACATCTATCGCAATGCTTACCGTCGGTAAGGCCTGCGGTTGTGCAAGTTGCAGCATAGCCCGTGTCGATAATTTCGTCGTGTCCAAGTGCATTTATAACTGTCTGCGCCTGAAGAACTTCTTCACAACCGTTGCAAATGATTCCTTCTGTAAGACCTGCTTCAGTGCAAGTGGGAGCTTTCGCTTCATATTTTGTCACGTCAGTGTGCTTGCAAGTTACGTCACGAACGAAATCACAAGTGTTACATGTTGCGTCATTTTTATCGTCATAAGAGTGCGCAATCTTGGGAATTTCAATCTGTGCCACAAAAATTACACCACAGCTCATGCAATGCAAGCCCTCTGTAAGACCTGTTTTGGTGCAAGTGGGAGCAACCGCTTCGTCAACAACCTCTTTGTGAACACCTGTTGCCGCAATGGGTGCAGTTTCCAAAACCTTGCCACAAGTTGCGCAGAATTGACATTGTTCGCCATCCTTACAAGAAGGAGCTGTAATAGTAACCCACGCACCGGGAGTGTGAACGTGTGCAGGTTCAGTTACTGTGGGCTGTGTTTGTCCGCCACAGGCAACAAGTGCCAAAGCAAGAAGCAACACAACAAAAGTGAGGGTTAAAATTTTCTTCATTTTTTCTTCCTTTCTACGTTTAACCTCGACAGGATATCGATTTATTATACTACTATTATTTCACTTTTGCAATATATTTGGCAAAATTTACATTTTTTATGTGCCAAAGCTTCAAAACAGAATAAAATATCGATATTTTTCATAAACTAAACAAAAAACGGAGTTTGGTTTATGAAAAGTCAAAAAAGTAGATATGCGTTGGGCTTTGCGCTTGAATTTGCGTGCTTTTGCATTATTTCAATGCTCATTTCACTAATTTTTATTATTCCCATGACAAGTTTTAAAACCCCTGCCCCCAACGTGATCGCTTCAAACCCAACCGATATCACAATCGTGCTTGATGCAGGACACGGTGGCGAGGACGGCGGTTGCGAGGGCAACGGACTTGTTGAAAAGGATTTGAACCTCGATATCACCCTGCGAATCGCTTCCCTGCTTAAAAATCAAGGCGTAAACGTTGTGCTAACTCGTGAAACGGACGTTCTTTTGTATGATATAAATTCCGATTATCAGGGCAAAAAGAAGTCCCAAGACCTTAAAAAACGCCTTGAAATCACCAATTCTTGCGAAAATCCCGTTCTTGTGAGCATCCATATGAACTATTTCGCTCAAACACAATATTCGGGACTTCAGGTTTGGTATTCAAAAAACAATTCCAATTCAAAAATTTTAGCAAACCTCATCCAATCAAGCGTAAAGTCAAGCTTGCAAAAATCCAACAATCGTGCTATAAAAGAGGCAACAAGCTCCATCTTTCTGCTTCATAATTCAACCTGCCCTTCCGTTTTAATTGAGTGCGGTTTTCTATCCAACAGCGAAGAAGCGAGGGCTTTAGGTGATGAAATTTACCGACAAAAGCTCGCAGAAATCATTTTTCATTCAATTATGACCTACATTTCGCAGAATAATACTTGATTTTTTCTTCATTTTTATTTATAATATAAGTGTAGTATTATTCAAATTTTGATTTATCAGAAAGTTAGTTAAAACAAAACCGCTCAAGACGGAAACCCCCAAAGCTCATAAAGATCGCTTCGGGGAACCCCTAAGCCGCTTGGGCGCGCGCTTTTGAAAAAGCGCGGCAAAACAATCGCTTGGTGTGTGTCGAGTCGACGTAAATTTTCGATAAAACACGAGTGTTTTATCGGTTTGATCAATAAAATCGCCTTGTGTGAGTGAACTCCCACCAACGATTTTCTTGCCCAAACTACGAAAACCACTATTTACATAGTGATTTTCTAAAATTTACTTTGCTAAACTATAGCCGTTTGATAGTGATATGGCTACATACCCAGTAGCAAATCACAGATTTTCGAATGTATGAGAAAATCGTTATGTAATTGTTTGATTTCAATCAAACATTACGATTTGCGCAGATTAATTTAACTCACACGATTAAAAGTTTTGCCAAGCTTTTTCAAAAGCGACCTTTTTTATCTTTGTAACTATCCGCTAAATCCCAATTTATCATTAACCCCTTGACATACAAGGGGATTTTTGTTATTATTTATGTAATGAGATTTGAAAGGACCATAGTTATGGCAAGAGTATCAACTAAGAAAAATAAGAATATATATCAACAGACAAGAGAAAATCTCGAGCTTTCAAGAGAGGGTGCAAGCGAGCTTTTGGAGTGGATTTCGCCCGAGAGAATTGAGCGAATTGAGAACGAAAAGAGTAATCCTAATCCCGACGAGGTATTGCAGATGGCGGACAAATACAAATTGCCCCGACTTTGCAATTACTACTGCGCAAATCAGTGTCCCATCGGTCAGGAATACGTTCCCGAGGTTAAGGTTAAGGAGCTTTCACAATTGACACTTGAATTGCTTTCTTCACTTAATAATATGAATAGCAAAAGAGAGCGCCTTATTGAAATTACGGTTAACGGAAAGATAGATGACAACGAAATTGCGGATTTCATTGAAATTCAAGAGGAGCTTGAGCGCATTTCTTTGACTGTTGAAACTCTTCAACTTTGGTCAGAAAGAATGCTTGCTAATGGCATCATTAACGAGGAAAAATATAAGGAAATAAAGAATAGGAAGAAATAATGAAAACAGAAAGAAACATATTGATTGCATTTATTTTGAACCTTGCGTTTTCAATTTTTGAATTTATTGGCGGAGCGATAACCGGGAGCGTTGCCATTGTTTCAGATGCGGTGCACGATATTGGTGATGCAATGAGCATTGGCGCATCGTATTTCCTTGAAAAAAAGAGCAAAAAGCAACCCGACGAAATATTCACTTACGGATATGCAAGATATTCTGTAATGGGTGGTGTAATTACAACATGCATTTTGCTTTTTGGCTCTGTTGCGGTAATTTACAATGCGATTTTAAGAATTATCAATCCTGTTGAAATCAATTATAACGGAATGATTATTTTCGCCATTATCGGCGCACTTGTAAATCTTGCGGCGGCATATTTTACAAGGGAGGGCGACTCCATCAACCAAAAGGCAGTAAATCTTCATATGCTTGAGGACGTTCTTGGTTGGGTGGTAGTGCTTATTGGTGCAATTGTAATGAAGTTTACCAACATCACATATATCGACCCAATAATGTCAATTTGCGTTGCAGCGTTCATTCTTATCAATGCAATCAAAAATCTTAAAGAGGTTGTTGATTTGTTTTTGGCAAAGATTCCTGCACATTTAAGAATTGACGAAATTAAAGAACACGTTGAAAAAATAGACGGTGTTGCAGGTGTGCATCACATTCACATTTGGTCAATGGACGGTCAAAAGAACTATGCCACAATGCACGTTGTTTGCGCGGGTGAATCACAAAAGGTGAAGCACGCAATTCGTGAGAAATTGAAAGAGCAGGGCATTAATCACGTTACGTTGGAGCTTGAAAACGAGGGCGAGGATTGCCACGAAGAGCATTGTCACGTTGAAGAAGGAAATTCGAAAGGCGGACATCACCACCACCATCACCACCACCATCATCACCACTAATTAGAGGTATAAATTATGTCATTAACTATGAATAAAATTGTCGAGCAGGCGGCAGAAAAACGTGCGTCCGACCTTCACGTTATACTCGGTCAACCAATAAAATGCAGAATTGACGGTAAAATTGTCAATTTTACCGATGAAATAGTTACTTCTGAGCAGATTGAGGCATTTGCAAGGGAGCTTATTGGCGAAAAATATGACCAAATTTCATCAATTGGAGAAGCCGACGTTGGATTTACATTTCCGTGTGGAATTCGTGTTAGAGGAAACGTATATCGCCAAAGCAGAAAGCTTGCGATTGCGCTTAGAATTTTCCCCAACCAAATTCCACAAATTGAGGAACTCGGTTTGCCCGAGTGCGTTGAGCAAATTCCCCTTATGAATAACGGAATTGTGCTTGTAACGGGCGAAACAGGGGCAGGAAAAAGCACAACCTTGGCGGCAATTCTTGATAGAATTAACCACACGAAACCTGCGCACGTCATCACTCTTGAAGACCCCATTGAATACGTTTTTGATAATGATAAATGCATTATGACTCAAAGGGAAATTGCGGTTGATACCGAAAGCTATAAAAGTGGACTTCGCTCCATTTTGCGTGAGGACCCCGACATTATAATGATTGGCGAAATGCGAGATTATGAAACCATTGAAGCGGCTTTAACCGCCGCCGAAACAGGACATCTTGTTCTTGCAACCTTGCACACAAATTCCGCTGCAGATACACTTGATAGAATTCTTGGTGTGTTCCCCGAGCACGCACAGGCGCAGGTTAGAATGCAGCTTTCAAACACAATTTGTTGCATTTTGTGTCAAAAGCTTTTGCCCCATAAAAATGGAGAGGGCAGAGTGCTTGCTTGCGAAGCAATGATGGCAAATCCTGCAATCAGAACGCTTATCAGAGAGGGAAAAACCCACCAGGTTGAAACCTATCTTGGAATTGACAGTGCAAACGGAAGTGTCTTGATGGATAACTCGCTTTATAACCTTGTGCAAGAGGGTAAATTGAGCATCGAGGTTGCCGAAAGATACGTTAAACGCAAAGAAATTCTTAATCAAAAGCTTACAAATGAAGAGCCGACTGTTGAAAAAGGATTTTTTGGTAAGAGAAAATAAATATTTATTAAAACGCATTTGCTTTGCGCAGATGCGTTTTTTATTTGTTTGTTTTGTACAAAGTTCACATAAAAAGTATATGAACAAGGGCAATATATAGGCAACATTATGAGCATTTGTGCCAAAATTTTATTAATTTGGTAAATGTTATTTTATTTTATTACAATTTGTGATAATATATATATAGTAGATTATCGGAGGGATAGTATGCAAAAAATTAAGCAATTATGGAATTCCTTTGCCGACAAAAACCCTAAAATATCACAGTGGGTTAGAGAGGGCGGACTCTTCTTTCTTGTTAGCAATCTTATAACAATTGTAAGGGGTCTAATGATTTCAGTTTTAAAGCCGATATTTGGCTTTATGGGTACGGGGGCAGTTGGATTTCCCGACATAACTTTAAAGCTTTTTGGCGTTGAATTTTCTTGGTACATAATTGGTGCAAGTGAAAAGCAGGGCGGTGCGGCATACTTTACTGCATTCCTTATTTCCTTGTGGGTTTGTGAAATTATCAATTTCTTTATGCAAAGAAAATTCGTTTTCCGCAGTAACGGCAAAATCGGTCGTCAAGCGGCACTTTATTTTACAACGTTCGTTTTCATCACCTGCGTTGTAAATGCGGTAAGCAATATTTGGATTGGCGTTGCAGAGTCATTTGTCCCCGAAGTTGTTTATAATCTTGGAACAACGTTTATCACGGGTGGAGTAGCGTTGGTGGTATTCTTCTTCGCTAACAGATTCATCTTTAAAGACGTTAAGAAAAGTTAATTGAGGTTTATATAGTTGAGATTTTTTAAAAATAACAAAATAAGATTAATTTCTTGTTTGCTTTGTTTCATTTTGATTTTATGCACCTCGTGTTATGAAAAGCAAAACAAACCACACTCACCTTCCATGGGTGGCAGTGGAAATATTCCGCCAAGTAGTACGGTTGTTGATAAATTCACAGCAGATGAGAATAAAATAGTGATTTTTGAGAATGGTGCCGTGCAGGGATTTTGGGCAAGAAACGATAGGGGGAACGGACATCCCTTTAACTGCTCGTTCAGTAGTGCCAATGCGGTGATTGAAAATGGTGTTTTAACCCTTTCGCTCACCAAAACCGACAAGGGCTATGCAGGTGCTGAATATCGTTCGGGCGCAAAGTTTTCATATGGATACTATTCGGTTTCTATGAAAGCGGCTAAATGCCCTGGGGTAATCTCCTCGTTTTTCACATATACAGGGTGGCCTTGGCACGAAATCGACATTGAATTTTTGGGCGATGACACCACAAGAGTTCAGTTCAATTACTATACTGACGGAGAGGGCGGACACGAATACGTTTATGAACTTGGATTCGACGCATCCGAGGATTTTCACGAATACGGATTCGATTGGCAACCCGACTCAATCACTTGGTATGTTGACGGAAAGTCGGTTTATAAGGCGACTGTTAACATTCCCTCACAAGCGGGGCATATAATGATGAATTTGTGGAACGTTGCAGATTCAAATGCAGGTTGGGCAGGAAAATTTGACGAAAGCAAGCTTCCTGTAACTGCACAATATCAATGGATAGGATATCAAAGCGCTGAATAAGCGTTGATATATTAATTTTATACTTTTACATAGGAGGAAACTATGAAAACAAAACTTTTAGTTGTAATCGCATTAATGTTGGCGTTGGTTATGACGCTTAGCGGATGTCAGGCAATTAACTATTTGAAAAATCTTTTCAATCCTGACCCATATGCTAAACTCCCCACAGTAGATATTGATGCTCCTGCTCTTGCGGCAGAAAAAATCATTGACTTTGCGGAAGGTGCAAATCCTGATGTATTGTTCGAATCAGACGGTTGGTCAAACGGTGACGTATTCAACGTTGTTTGGAAATCACATAACGTTCATTATGAAGACGGCATCATGCGCCTTGGTATTACCGAGGAGCAGGCAAGTGCTTGGATTGACGGTGCAGAAGTACCCTATAACTACACCGCAGGTGAAGCACGCACACAGAATTACTATCACTACGGTGATTATGAAGTATCAATGAAACCCTCCGCAAACGGTGGTACTGCAAGTACATTCTTTGTTTGCACAGGTCCTTACGATTTGAAGGATGGCGTTCCCAATGCTCATGACGAAATCGACATTGAGTTCCTTGGTGACGATACAACACATGTTCAGTTCAACTTCTTCGTTGACGGACAGGGTGGAAATGAATATATGTATGACCTCGGCTTTGACGCTTCTGAAGAATTCCATACATACGGTTTCCGTTGGGAGCCCGACAGAATCACTTGGTTCGTTGACGGTAAGCCCGTTTATATGGTAACAACAGATAAGAGTGTTGAAAAGGCAGAAAACGTAAGACACGTTGAAAAGCTCCCCTCAACAGCAGGTAGAATTCTTACAAACTACTGGTGCGGTAATGAAAGAGCACACGGTTGGATGGGTGAATATAAGGGTGAAACACACGATAACGGTACAACATATCAGTGGATCGCAACAAGTGCAGAAGGCGCTCCTCTCAATCCTCCCGTAGTAGAACCCCCCGTTGTTGGCGGCGACGAAATCGATTGGACAGCAATCGAACCCGTTGCTCCCACATTTGAAACTACACCCGAATACGTAGTAGCAATTGATGGCAACAAAGCAAACGTAACTTATACAGACGTTAGCGGTAGCGCATACAAGCCCATCGAAATGGACGTTACTGAAGCGGTTGCAGGTAAGAACTACGTTTACCTTAGGGTTACAAATAACGGTACAGAAACAGTTAACGTTCGTGTTAATATGTTTGATCCCACACTTACAGGAAATAACCAAGCTACAAACATTTCTGCAACAATGAATGGTGTAGCTGTTAGAACTGATATGGAATGGGGTGGCTCATTCTTTGATATTCCTGCAGGTGAAACAGCAGAGCTTGTTATCAATTTTGGTGTTGGCGGTGTTAAGCTTCAGCTTATGATCGACTCCTCAAGAAATGATGGCGTTCTCCGTTCCGGTGACGTAACAATCGAAGAAATTAAGTTTACAGCAGTTGGTGACGTTGAAGTTCCTCATAAGTGTGCTGATGCTGACGAAGACGGTAAGTGTGATGAATGTGGCGCAGATATGCCCCTTCCTCCTCCTATTGTAGAAGATCCCGTTTCCGGCAATCTTACGCTCGATTTCGGTAATTTCCAAACTGCTATTGGCGGTAACGTTACTGATGGCTACGGTGTAAATGCCGAAGGAAATAAAATCAGTGTAGAATATACGAATATTATAGGCAATTCCTATAAGAATATTTGGGCTTACATTGGTGATATTGCAGGCAATAAAACAACATTTACAATGAAGGTTACTAATGTAGGTGAAGCACCCGTTAAGCTTCGTGTTGATATTGAAAGCCAGACACAGACAAGTGCAAACACAACCTGTTGTAACGTTTCTGCTACTATGAATGGCAATCCTGTATCTACAGATACGGAATGGGGCGGCTCAATGTTTGTTATTGAGGTTGGCGCTACCGTTACTATTGAGGTGGTTTACGATGCTTCCAAGCTTCCCACTAACTTTAAGTTTATGATTGACAGTTGTCAATGGGATGATTCCGAATCACATGCAGGTAGTATCTTTATTACAGATATGGCCTTTACTGGTGAATATATCCCCGAAGAGGGTGGTGACGATCCCGATCCTAAGCCCGAACCCGTAGATCCTATTGTTAACGTAAGTGATCTTACAATCACAACAACAACAGATGAAGAGCTTATCCCCGGCACAGGCATTTCTGCTTCTGCAGGTCTTGCAATTGATGGCAATAAGAAGAGCATCGACGGCTTTGATTTCACACAAAGACTTAAGCTCGGTGGCACAATGAAGATAGAAGACGGTGTTGTTAAGGCAGGTATTCAGGTAATTACAAACGGACCTGCAAAGATCGTTCTCTATGCTATCTCCAGCTCTTCTAGCGACTCCACAAGAACACTTCAACTTGCAACTTTGGTTGACGGTGCATTTAATAAGCTTGCCGAAACTGAGGGTGTTCCCGGTGATGTAGTAGCTAAATTTGAATTTACAGTTGATGTTGCAGGCACATATTACATTGGTAGCACAAAGAGTGGTATCAACGTTTACTACATTGCAGTTGAAGCAGCTGCTGATCCCGAACCAGAACCCGATCCTGAACCCACACCTGATCCCGAACCCGATACAGGTCTTCAGTTCAATTTCTGGACATCCAGTAACGATTATACAGTAAACGGTCATAACATTAAGTACAATGGTGCAGGTAATGCATACTCATGCGCAGGTACTGACATTGCTTCTCTTGCGGCAGGCAAGACAACATTCACAGTAACAATTACAAATAACGGTGCGGCAGATTCTCGTGTTCGTGTTGATATTCAGGGCACAACTACAGTTGGAAATCACAAGGTTCTTAATACAAGTGCAACAGGTGGTGATGTTTGGACCGATGCAGAATGGGGCGGCTCAACAGTAACAGTTGCTGCAGGAGCAAGCGTAACTCTCGTTATTGAATTTGATGTTAATACAGGACGTGGTACCCCCGCTGATCTTATTATATTCGTAGATGCTGCAAGAGGTACTGCAGACACATATTCTTCTGACATCACTCTTTCCGGTATGGCATTTAGCGGTGAAGCAGCAGCTCCCGAAGAGCCCAAGCCCGAAGATCCTAAACCCGAAGAACCCGCAGTTGAATATACAGACCTTTACGTAGAATACAAAACAGAAAACGCATACACTCTTACAACACCCGATACATATGCAAATCAGGTTAGAGTAACATATGCAGATATGGCTCAGAATTCTTGGGCAAACATCAACATTTGGGTTGAAGATAAATCTGCAGATTGCTCAGTATTCTCATTCAAGCTTACAAACCACGGTAGTGCAACCGTTAGCGTTTGGGTACAGATGAAGGATGCTTCAGGCGCAGAGCTTATCAATCAGAACGTTGATATTGCTGCAGGCGCAGAACAGGTTGTAACATTTGAATATACAGGTACTGCACAGATGATTTTCTTCTTCGTTGACTCCACTCATGAAGCAGATGCAGAGCTTAACACAGGTGACATTACAATGTCTGAACTTAAGCTTGGCAAGGTTGCTGCAGCTGAATAATCTATAAAGATAATTAGATAATCAATAAACAATTCAAGCGGCTGTCTTTTGACAGCCGCTTGATAATAACCCACATCCTTAAAAAAAGGAGAACAATATGAAAAAACGAAAAACAGAAGGCAAAATCAAAACAAAGATATCTCCACTTATTGCGGGCATGTCTTGCTTGTTGATTTTTGCAATAATTTTCAATGTTTTGTCACTTACAAAGTTTGACAATATTTTTGAAAAATTCTTTGGTGCAACACCCTCTCGTTTAAAGGGTGACACACTTAATGCAGACGTAAATTATTACACAAGCGATTTTAATAGTCCAAGTGAGCTTTATGCTTACGAAACGCAAAAGGTGGCGCAAATTGCCCAAGAGGGTATTACCTTGCTTGAAAATAAAGACGGTTTTCTTCCTCTTAAAGAGGGAACTGAACTCAGTTTGTTCAGCGTTTCATCCGTTGATCTTGTAAGTGGTGGTTCCGGCTCAGGATCGGGCTCATTTGAGTTGACAACCGACCTTAAAACAGGTCTTGAAGGCGCAGGACTTAAGGTCAATGGCACTCTTTGGAATTTCTATAAGAATTATTTTGAAGAGCATAAATACGTTCTTTCGAATGACCCCGATAAAGACTCTAAGCACGTTAGAGGTAAGGGCGTTATCAACTACGGTGCAGACCTTGACTGGTCAATTAACGAATGCGCAGTATCTAACTTTGCAAATAATAGCGAAATTGTAAGTTCTTTTGATAATACGGTTGCTATGTTCGTTCTCTCCCGTACAGGCGGAGAGGGTGGTGACGAGCCTCGTGATATGGCAGCATTTGGCGGCGAGCCCGGACAGCACTATCTTGAACCCGACAAAACAGAGCTTGAAGTTATCGCTTATCTCAACGAGCATTTCGAAAACGTTATTATTCTTATAAACTGTAATAACACAATCGAGCTTGGTTGGATAAATAATTATGAAAATATTAAAGCAGTTATCAATTTCCCCGGTGCAGGTAGAACAGGTACATACGGACTTGGCTATATGTTGAGAGGACTTGACGTAAACAATGCAGAAATTTCTGCATCAGGTCATCTTGTTGACACTTGGGTTTATGATAACTTCTCATCCCCTGCAATGCAGAACATGGGTGACTATATGTTCACTGGAATTGAAGGCCCTTATTACTATGTAAACTATAGCGAAGGTATTTACGTTGGCTATAGATATTACGAAACAAGATATGAGGACGCAGTTCTTGGCAGGGCAAATGTTGGCGACTATAATTATGACGACACAGTTGTATATCCGTTTGGATATGGCTTGTCATATACAAAATTCGAGTGGACTGACTTTAATATGTCTGCTCCCGACAAGGATAATATGATTGACGTTTCTGTAAAGGTAACTAACGTCGGCTCAAGAGCAGGTATGGACGTAGTTCAAATTTACGGTCAGGCACCTTATAAAGAAGAGGTTGAAAAATCATCAGTTGTACTTGTTGGATTTGCAAAAACCCGAAATCTTGCTCCCGGTGAGGAACAAATAATTAAGATTAGAGTAAATCTTAAAGACCTTACAAGCTATGATGTAAATGCAAATAACGGTTGGGGCGGATACGTTCTTGATAGTGGTAATTACTACATCACAGCGGCAAGCAACGCACACGAAGCTATTAATCTTATTCTTAAGGAAAGAGCAGAGGTCGAAGGACTTACACTCGACCTTACAAAATGGGTTGACGGTAAGCAGGACGATACTTCTTCACCCGAGGGTGAAAAGATGATTGGCGTTCACCTTCAGAAAGAAACTGATAATAAGACGTATGCAGTTGTTTCAGAGGGTTATCAAACAATTAAAAATCAGTTTGATAATTCCACACTTGAAGATGCGGTATATCTTTCAAGAAAGAATTGGAGTATGATGGAAAATGACGGTCTTAGATACGGATACGCATCTGCAACCGAAAGCAGAGCCGAAATCAACGGTAAGCAGTTCCAAATTGAAGTTCCTGCATCAATTAAGGATCTTTTACCAAAAGAGGAATCACTCAATCCCAATTTGGGAAGCTATTCAACTAATATTACCTTTGGTGAGAAGGGCGATGTTGACCTTATTGACCTTCGTGGTCTTCCTTATGACGATCCTCTTTGGGATGATCTTCTTGACCAAATCACACTTAAAGAAATTTCCAAGCTAATTGACGAGTGTGGCTATTGCTCACCCGAAATTGAGTCCATCAATAAGCCCAAGGTTACTGACCTTGACGGTCCTGCAGGACTTAACGATATTGTTAAGCACGGCTCAATGCCCATAGGCGATGACCTTAGAGCGATGACTTGGCCCACACAGTATATGCTTGCTTGCACTTGGAACGTAGTTCTTGCAGAAGAAATGGGCAAGGGCATTGGTGAAGACGGCTTGTATTCAGGCGTTAGCGGTTGGTATGGTCCGGGTATGAATATTCACAGAACACCTTTTGCAGGTAGAAACTTTGAATATTACTCTGAGGACGCATTTCTTTCCGGCGAGCTTGGTAAGGCAGAGGTAAACGGAGCTGCCCAAAAGGGTATGTATGCGTTTATTAAGCACTTTGCACTTAATGACCAAGAAACTCACCGTGACGAGCGTGGTCTTGCAACCTTTGCAGACGAGCAAACAATTCGTGAAATATATCTTAAGCCATTTGAAATGACAATTGTTGATAATGAAGTTGAAATCTTCTATAACGAAGCAGTTAAGAATGATAATGGCAAGATTATCTCCTATACAAAGAAAACAACCACAGTTCCTGCGGCAACTGCGGTTATGACGTCATTCAACCGAATTGGCGCAACCTGGGCGGGCGGTCACTATTATCTCATTACTGAGGTTTTGAGAAATGAATGGGGCTTTAACGGTTTCGTTCTTACCGACTATGAGGTTGGCGACGGTAAGGGTGCGTATATGGATACTAACCAAACAATTGCCGCAGGTGGTGACGCAAAGCTTAAAACTGTTGGTCTTAGTATGGAATGGGAAACAATGCTTGGCTATAAGCTCCAAAGACATCCTGAATTGTTAGAGCTTGGACGTGAAGCTGCTCACCATATTCTTTATACAGTAGTTCACTCTTCAGGTATGAACGGTTTTGTTCACGGTGTTGAATTCGTTAACGGATTTGCATACTATAAATTGATTCTTATAGCATGGGATATTCTCACACTTGTTGCGATATTCTTTATGTTAAGAGCAATGAGAAAGAGATTGCGTAATCGCAAGCTTGTTGCTGCCACAGTAGATGGCGAATGTGTTGAAATTGATGCTAAAGAAGTTGAAATTGAAGAAACGGTTAACGAACCTCAAAACGAATAAATAAAATAAAACACGGCAGTGCCTTGGCGCTGCCGTATTTTTTAATTATATCTAACTACCTTGTTTGCAAGATTGTAAATAAATGTTGAAAAAGCTCTGCCGAATTTTCCCTTTATGCAAATTAAAGCAAGTGGGGAATGCCATCTGTAATGCTTATACCATTTTTCGTCAAAGCTCTTGCATTTGTTCCACATTTCTTCAAGATCTGCATCCGTTTCTTTGGAGTTGTTTAATCGGGTAACTGCAATTGATATGGCAAACATCATAAAAAGCTCGTGTTTGAGATATTTTTTCAATTTTGGCTCTTGAATATGTGCAATATCGCAGGCAACAAAACTCTGTTCTGTAACCAAAATTTGATGTGTATAACGCTTCATCATCACGTTTCTTTGTACCGACTGGTCGGGTCTGCCTATCCAATATCTATAAAGGTCGCAGGGGAAGTAATACATTTTCTTAACGTGGGGAAGAGTCTTGCAAATCATGAGATTATCCTCATAAAATACCTTTCTTGGAAGGGGCTCGTTCCACTGCTTCATAAGGGACGTTTTGAATGTGCAGGAATGTATCGTGAGCATTTGATGAATGCGGAATGGCTTTGTTTCCTTCCACTCAAAAATGCGCCATTTGGGAAGGGCATTTGAATAGTCTATTGAACGGTCGCCCTTTCCGTCGGTGTGAACGTAAAAATAATTTGTAATGGCAAGATCAACTCCGCCATTTCTTTCGCAAAGTTCAAGTGCGTCAATAAATGAGGGGAAATCCTCGCTCACCTTGTCGTCACTGTCAACAACCTTAAAATATGTACCGCTTGCGTGCTTAATACCTTGATTAATGCCCTCTCCGTGACCGCCATTTTCTTGGTGGATTACTTTTACAATGTTGGGATATTCGTTTGCATAAGCATCTGCAATTGCTCCGGTTTCATCTTTAGAACCGTCGTCGATAATGATAATTTCAATGCGTTCTCCACCACAAAGCAAACTGTCAATGCAATTTCTCATGTAATCCTGCGAATTATAGCAGGGAACGGTAACGGTTAATATCTTTTTGTTTTTCATTTTATCTCTCTTTCTGCCACATCAAGTGCTGTGAGTATTACTGCATCCATGTCGTAATAGCGGTATTGACCAAGTCTGCCACCGAAAATGACGTTTTGCTTATTTTCTGCCAACGCCTTGTATTTTTCATACAATGCGTTGTTTTCCTCGTTATTGATTGGGTAATATGGCTCGGTGTCCCTTGTCCACTCTTGGCTATATTCCCTTGAAATAACTGTTTTTTCTTGAGTACCAAAAACAAAATGCTTGTGTTCAATTATGCGAGTGTAGGGAGTATCTTCGTCGGTGTAATTAATAACCGCATTGCCTTGATAGTTGTCGGTGTCAAGAATTTCGTTTTCAAATCTAACGCTTCGATAAGCCAATTCGCCATAACAGTAATCAAAATATGCATCAATTGTGCCCGTATATACTATTTTGTTTGCAATATTGTTCCAGTTTTCTCTGTTTTCAAAATAGTCAACGTTAAGGCGCACTTCAATTCCGTCAAGCATTCTTTCCACCATTTTGGTGTAACCTTCAGTGGGAATGCCTTGATAGAGTGCGTTGAAATAGTTGTTGTCGTATGTAAATCTAACGGGCAGACGTTTGATGATGAACGCAGGCAACTCGTTGCAGGGTCTACCCCATTGTTTTTGAGTGTATCCCTTAACAAGCTTTTCGTAAATGTCCGTTCCAACAAGACTAATTGCCTGCTCCTCAAGATTTTTTGGGTCGGTTATGCCACTTTTTGCCCTTTGCTCTGCAATTTTTGCCTTTGCTTCTTCGGGAGTAACCACACCCCACATTTTATTAAAGGTTAGCATGTTGAAGGGGAGGGAATAAAGCTCACCATTGTAGTTTGCCATGGGGGAGTTTGTGTATCTATTAAATTCTGCAAATTGATTAACATAATCCCACACTTTTTTGTCGTTGGTGTGAAATATATGCGCACCG
Organism: Eubacteriales bacterium; assembly: GCA_045635885.1. GTDB lineage: Bacteria > Bacillota > Clostridia > Oscillospirales > CAG-272 > RGIG4608. The sequence continues at coordinate 27,925 of JAZTWO010000053.1, forward strand.
TATTTGTGAACTTGAATTCCTTCTATGTCTTCGGTGTATATATTTCCACCTATATGTGAACGCTTGTCAATAACAAGAACAGTTTTGCCCGCGCTCTTTGCCTTTTGAGCAAAAACTGCGCCAAAAAGTCCTGCCCCGACTATAAGATAATCATATTTCATAAAGAACCGCCCCCTTTTTTGAATTTTCTATATTATACCACAGATTTATGAACATTTCAACACGAAAACACATTTCAATGCCATAAATTCTTTGTGTGTTTTATACATAAAACAATGTTCTGTTTTGGTGTTAATGTTGAAAATTGTCAAAATCGTTGACATTGGTATTTTAAAGGAGTATAATAAAAATTACACAAAATATTAATAATTTATATGAATAAATTATCAAAAAGGAGAAACAGAAATGAAAAGCTCTAAAAAGTTAGTAGTCATTAGTGTTTGTGCAATTGCGTTGGTGTTGGCTATTCTTGGCGCAACAATTGGCGTTAGCATTTATAATGGCTTAAAAATGCCGGAAGAAATTCCGTTGACAGATCTTGCCTCTACATATGATGGTGAGATTAAAGACGAAGAAGGTAACCTTCTCGTTCCGTTTGACGTTGCGTACCCTGAAGAATTTTCAACAGGCGCGTACAAATATAACGAGGACGTGCTTCTTCTTAAACTCAAAGAAGGATTTGGTGACAAAATTAATAGCAATTTAGAAAATTGTGGTTTTGAATCCATCGAACAATTCCTTAAAACCGATAATGGAACTTGGTATCGTGCAAAGTTAACTGAGGGCACAGAAGCCAAGGTTGCTATTCAAAAAGCACGTTCTCTTTCTGAGGTTTTGATGGCGGATTTCGACTACATATATGAAACAGGTGCAGCAGATATTGAATATGCTGACGAAGTTCAAGAAAATCCTCTTTTGGATCAACAGTACTACCTTGGACAAAGTAATATTCAAGAGGCATGGGAATATCTTGAAGAAAATGGAATTTCTGCAGGCGGTTCTTCCTCTGTTGTCGTTGCGGTTATTGATACCGGTGTGGACTATAACCACCCCGACCTCAAGGCAAATATGTGGGTTAACACAGGTGAAATACCCAATAATGGTTATGATGATGACGGTAATGGTTATGTAGACGACTATTATGGCTGTAGTACTATTGGTTCAGAATATAACCACAATGGTAACCCCATGGATGACCATGGACACGGAACTCACGTTGCAGGTATTATCGCTGCTTCAAATAACAAAGAGGGTATTGTTGGTATTGCATATAACGTAAAAGTTATGGCTATTAAGGCAGGTCAGGCAACAGGTGTATTTAACCAGTCTGATATTGCCGAAGCAATTATTTACGCATATCAAATGGGTGCCGACGTTATCAATATGTCATTTGGTGGCGCAGCTTGTTCAATTGCTATTCAAGATGCTCTTTCAACAGCATACACAACAGCAACTCTTGTGGCTGCTGCGGGTAATAGTTCTATGCCTAATGAGGGCTTGTATGCTTTGCCCAACTATCCTGCGGCTCTTAGCTATGTTGTGGGTGTTATGTCTGTTGATAGATATGGCACAGAGTCTGCTTTTACAAACTATGATGTAAAGGCATTTACAAAGGTAGAATACGAAATTTATGCAGCCGGTGAAGGCATTATGAGTACACTTCCTGACGGAAGATACGGTTCACTTTCAGGTACATCCATGGCTACTCCTATGGTTTCTGCGGCAGCTGCCATTCTTCGTTCTTACTTTACAGACCGTGATATGTATCCTTCTAAGTTCATATCTGCACAACTTTGTGCAACAAGTGAGCATTCTGCAACTTGTTGTAATCCGAGCGTACACGGTGATCACAATATACCTATGATTTTGGATATTGAAGCTGCGCTTACAAAACTTCCTAAACCCGACATTCAGGTTTATGATTTCTATTTCTTTGATCCTCAAACATATAATGGTGTAACGTACGACAATAATAATGGTGACGGTGTTGCAGATGCAGGCGAAACATTGCTTGTTGGTCTTGTACTTCGTAACCGTTGGGGTATGTCAGAAAATACCCTTGTATCTGTTGATGCAAAATCATCCCTTGGTGTAGATAGTCCATATGTTGAAATTATTCAGGGTGAAGTGAACTTTGAAGGCATTGGAACATATTCAACCAAGAGTACACTTATATATAATGAAGAAAATGTTATTATTGGAATTTCAGATCCTATAATTATTAAGATTTCTGATGATTGTCCTAACGATTATCTTGTTGGTCTTAATGTATACATGACTTACGAAAATGCCCTTGACGAAGACGATACAACAGTTTATGAATATGGCGAAGCCGGAAGTTATGAAGTGGAATTCTGGGCGCGTAATGGTTATATTCTTCCTTCTCAGATTACAGAAGATATGACTCTTACAAAAGATAATTACTATATCATGCCCAACTCAACATACATTTATGAAGGCGTAACAGTAACAGTTGAGCCGGGCACAAAAATTCAGTTCTGGTCAGATGACCCCAACGACCCCTATGCCGACACATATATGGCATATCTTAACGTTGCAGGTAACTTTATCTGCCAGGGAACTGAAGAAGAACCGGTAGAACTTTTCCCAAGTGACATGATGTCAAATTATAGAGTTGAAATTAGACAACAGTCTAATGCAGTGGTAGACTTAAGTTATACCACAATAACAAATCCCTATATTGATGCTGATAATATAGATCATTGTACATTTAAATATAATTATAACGAAAATCTCTATTATCGATATCTTTCTGAAGGTAGAGTACATTATAGTTCCAGTTATGGTATGTTAAGTGCTACCAAAGTAACCAATTCATTGTTCTATAAGTGTGGCGGTGGATGGTCTTCATTTAACTTGTATGGTAATTATGAAAGTTGTTCTTTTGTAGATTCTCATTGTAGTTATGGAGGTAATTACTCTAACTGCGTATTTATGGGAAATAACAATGAGGGATACGTATCTACTATAAACATTAGTAATACACTTTCAACCGGTGTTGATCACGTTTTGCGCAATAGCAATACTGGTACAACATATGTTGCTGTGTATTTTAATGCTAATGGTAGTGCTGCGGCGCTTAACACAGTTAGAAAAATTGCACAAGCTTGGGGCGGCGATATTGCTTGCTTTGAAACAGAAGAAGAATGGAACTTTATTAGAAATTCTTATATTAGTAATTACTCAAGTTCGTATTATAGATGTGGAATAGGTATAGAAAGCTCCTCTTCTACAACATGGGTAAACGGAGAACCCATTGGGGACTATATTCTTAATAATTATTATAAATATGATGATGGAAGCTATGGTAACTGTACCGGAAGTATATATAAACAAAGTTCATATTATTCCTCATCTATATACTTCGATAGTTCATTAAGTTACTATCTCATTGAAATTCCCGGTAGTATTTATGTTGATCAAATCTACCTTCGTGATTATAACGTAAGCATTGACAATGAATCAACTTATCAAATTAATGCTTCGGTTGTTCCTTCAACATTCGATAAGAGTAATCTTATATATGTAAGCGAAGATGAAAGAATTGCAACCGTTTCTGAAAGCGGTCTTGTAACTCCTGTTAGCGAGGGTAAAACCCGAATCTTTGTTTACTCTCCTGACTATAAGGCATATGGTGTATTTGATATTTCTATTATAGACAAGGTTCCTGTAACAGAAGTTAAATTTGAGGATATGATTATTGAGTTTGGCAGCTGTCTTGAAGCCATTCCCACATATTCACCAATCAACACAACTCAGCGTGGCCTTACTTACTCATCAGAGAACACATCCGTGGCAACCGTAAATGAGTATGGTATGGTATATGCTAATGGTACCGGAACAACAAAGATTAATGTTACTGCACAAAATGGTAATACCTATAGCTTTAACGTTAAGGTTGTTTCTAAGGTAGAATCGATTAAATTTGAAAATGCTTTCTACGTAACTCATTTGAACGACATAGACGAAAGCTGGAAGCCCGTGATTTATCCCGCAAATGCTACAGACTATGTTGTTAATTATTCATCCTCCAATGAAAATGTGGCTTATGTTGACTCTAATGGTCAGCTTGTAAGAGCGGGCATTGGCGTGGCAACAATTCGTGCTGAAATTGAAGGAACAAATCTCTATGCCGAAATCAACGTTAGTGTAAGTGAATCTCAAATCGATTCCCCAAGTGTTGTTGATATGGACTATTACGATTATACTGTATTAGCGGTTACAGATGACGGTTCTCTTTGGGTTTGGGGAAGAGGTCAGCAATACAGTAACTATATTAACGGTTCTTGGGTATATACAAACTCCAATATTAGAGTTCCAACTAAAATAGCAAGTGGTGTTAAATCTGCTAAATTTGGTTATTTGAATAGTTCATCTTACAGCTATATTACATATGTTAAGAATGATGGTTCATTGGGAACACTTAGTTTATCATGGTCCAGCAACAGTGTAACTGCATATGAATATAATAGGGGATATGAAAGCCAGATTACTGATAAATTGACAAAAATTTATCGTTATTCTAATTCATATTACGCATTAACTGAAAACGGAATGGTTTATGTTGGCGGCGATAACTCTTATGGTCAACTCTGTGTTGGCACAACTGAAAATCTTTCAACCTTTGCTCTTGTTGGCATTACCGATGTTAAGGATATTCTTCCTTTTGACTGTTCTGCAGCTTTCTTAACAAATGCCGGTGAGCTTTATGTGGCTGGAACATACTATAACAAATACACATCTCCACACAAATTGGATAGTGATGTATCAGAAATTAGAGGTTATGGTAACTATTTGATTTATGAAAAGAAAGATGGATCTCAGTATTCATATTATTCTAATAATAGTGATGAACCGTCATTTTCTATATCTTCATACAGAACATACTATAGATATAGTGATGTATATGTAGAAAACGGAAAACTTTATTATAGTAATAGTTTGGTAAGTGGTGTTGAAAATATTGATAATATGTTTGTTTTAGAATCTGTTTATTATGCTTTAACTGATGATGGCAGCATTTATGGATTTGGCGAAAACTCTTACTATCAGCTTGCGGATCTTACCACAACTAATAGATACTATGAAGCAAAGAAGATTTTCTTTGGACTTGGTTCTGATAATACACTTCCAGAGGTAGAATCAAACAACCTTGAAGAAGACGTTCTTCATGATAACAAGCTTGTTATTGACTATAATGTTGGATTGTTGACATCTTCTAACTACCCCAACATCAAGGTTACAGATTCAAAGGGAATGATTGTTTACTTTGATAAGGAAATTCGTCTTGATAAGGTTATTCTTACACCTCTTTATGAATTGAAGAATGGCGAAACATATACCCTTACAATTCCAAACAATTCATTTGTTACTGCGTGGGGTAATAGCACAAGCACATATACACTTCAATTTACTTACGCAAATACAACTGAAATTGAATTCCTTGATTCTTCAATTAAGAATGGCGAAGTTCTTACTGATGGTAATCTTAATGCAACAATTAATTATACATTTGCAACAGCAGGTGATAATTTCTTCTCAATCTCTCTTACAAAAGACGGTCAGGCAGTGACAGGATTTAACTTCAGTGTTGACAATGGTGCTCTCACCCTTTCTGCAACAGGTCTTGAGGTTGGCGAATATACACTTAGCATTCCTCAGGGTGCGCTCTGTGATAATGTTGGTGGCGAAAATGATGAACTTGTTTACACATTAACAGTTCCTGCAGCTGAAGAGGTTGTTTATGTTCCACTTGCAATAACATATTCTTCACTTGATTCCAAAACAAGCGGTATAGCACTTTATCCTCAGTGGGTAGTTGTGATGAACAAGGAATTTACACTTAATAGCTCTCTTATTACTCTTGTTGATGCAGAGGGTAATTCAATTGGCGTTTACACAACTGTAAACAAGAATACTCTTGTTATCTTGGCTTCTCAGTCTCTTTCACCCAATACAACTTATACCATTAGTGTTAAGAGTGGTGCATTGACTGATGAAAAGGGAGCAAAGGCAGAGGCCATTGAGGCGACATTTACAACTCTTGAACAGAGTGAACGCTTCTTGTGGACAATTGATTCCTTTGCAGAAGAATATAGAAAGGAAGTTTACAAAAACGCATTCAACTATCGTTTCTATAACAATGCAGTTCTCAACAATTTCAATGATACAAACGTTGAACATTGGCTCAGATTTATTGCCGGCGAAGGAAGCATCAATGATAAGATCGGTCTTGGTCATAACTGGTGGGGAACTACACTTGAAGAAATGATTGATCGCCAAATCGTTGACTTTGATGACTATCAGTCACTTAGAGATATTGTTTATACACCATACCTCACAGAAGCTCCCTCTAACACATTCCCATTTGTTGTTGCTGCATATCTTATTAACGCAAATGGCGAAAGAGTGAACAAAGTAGGCAACGAAACAGTTACATTCGTAATCGAATTCAATCGTGATATGGATACATCCATTCCTCTTCGTGTGCGCTTCGGTTCATCTGAACCATATGCAGAATACGAAATTGATGGTGAATATGTTTCCGCACGTCGTTGGGAGGGAACATACACTCTTAAGACCACAATTGAAAACGGAAGACAGTATTTCAAAATCGAAAATGGTGCAGCGGCAGATGATGGATATCTCGCTCTTTATGAAACTGCAGGCAGATTTGGTTTCGAAATAGACACAACAGCGGCTCAGGCACTTATTATGCTTGGTGAAGCAACAGAAAACGGAATTAAACTTACATGGACACAGGATGACTTTGATACTCTTGCAGGATATAACGTATATCGTTCTACATCTGAAAATGGATATTATACACGTATTAACAGTTATGTAATTCCTGCAGATACTAAGGAATTCTTTGATGACACAGTTGAACCAGGTCAGCGTTACTACTACAACTTTACAGTTGTAAAAACAGACCTTTCTGAGTCAACTCCTTCAGGTAAGATTAATTTGATGTCACTTGATACTATGGCACCAAACATTTACCATAGCCCTGTTTATACAGCGTATACAGGCTCAAATCTTCTCATATCAGCAACAGTAACTGATAATCTTGGAATCAATAAGGTGTTTGTTCATTATCGCACAGTTGGTTCTGAGGAATGGAAGACTGTTGAAATGATAGCACATAATAGCCGTTATACAGGTGTTATTCTTGCCGATTATATTGATATTGATGGCCTTGAATATTATATCGAAGCAAATGACGGACGCAATAGCACATACAAGGGCTCTGCAAACGATCCATATAGTGTTATTGTTAAACTTGCTGTGGATGCAAACTCCAAGGGTGACGTTGATGGCGACGGTGTAATTACAAACAAAGATGCACTTATGGTTCTTCAAGCAACAAATGATCTTCTCAATCTTACAGAAGAACAGTTCTTGAGAGCTGATCTTAATGACGATGGTGAACTTTCTGCTTCTGAAGCACTTAGAATTCTTCAATATGTTAGTGGCAAAGTAACAACCATTGTTGACTAACGGGTAAAGAAAATGAAAATCAAAATACACTTATTAGCAATACTGTTAACTTTGATTTTAATATTTGGTTCCCTCTCTGCTTTTGCAGAGGGGGATTCCCAAATTCCAACGATTTATTCATACGATCAAGAGGTTACAGCAGGAAATTATATTACATTATATGTATATTTGTCCGACGTTGAGTCTCTTGGTGCACTTGAATTCTTTGTTTTTTATGATACCGATGTTTTTGAACTTAATTATTGCTATAAAACTAATTTAGCAAATAATCAGCAGACGTCAATTAATACTGACACGGATGGTGTTATTAGTTTTAATATGATTTCTGCAAATGGAGTAAGCGGATCAGGTTCAATTTTTTATTTTAGCTTATATGTTAAGCGAGATACAGTGGCAGGGTCATATGGTATTACATATGCCGTGGGAGATGCGTATAACACATCTCTTGAACCTATAACCATTTCTGCAACATCTCCAAAGATCAACGTAAAATCTCCAACTGTTCAACAACAACAAATCTATTTTTATTCATCAGGATATTATTATGACACACGCTATTTGGGTGATACAATAACAATGAGTTTTGCCGCAAATGATGCCTATGGATTTGCTTCGGGAGATTTTGAAATAGAATATGACAAAAACATTCTTGAACTTCAAGATGCTTCGTTGGGTTCACAGTTAACTTATAACCAAAATGCAATATACTCTATTAATACAGAACTTGCTGGATATGTAAAGATCTCCTATGCTTCAACGCAGGGAATTACGGGATATACTAATCCAATAATTAGTTTAACGTTTAAAGTTATTGCAGACATTGATGCAACAACCGAAGTAAAGTTTGTCGCATCAAATCTTTACGATCAAGAATTAAATGCTATTATTGGCGGCACAGTTTCGCAAAATCTGTACATTGGTAAACAGGTTGTTAGTGAAGAATTACCAAAAATAACCGTAAGCGGATATGATGGAACTGATGAGAACTTTGAGGTTAGTATTATAGCTCCAGGATCAAGTAATCTTGCAGCTATTGATTTTGAAATCTATTTTGATTCAAAAAAAATATCTTGTTCCTCTGCAGAATGTGAACTTGAAAACGGTTTTGTTGTTCATAAAATTGATAATGAAAATGGTAAAATAACATTTTCATTTATTAGCGAAAATGGTATAACCGAAGATTCTGAGTTAATTAAATTAAGCTTTACAAGAGAAGGACTTTCGGGTGGTACATCTACACTCTATGTTTATGGTAAGAATGCTGTAAATGCTGATTTTGAAAGTATTAATTTTAGCTATGAATATTCTACATTAGCTTGTCATGTTCTTGGTGATGAAGCTAATTGTACAACTGCCCAAATTTGTACCATTTGTCATAAACAGTTTGTAGAGCCTCTTGGACACGATGTAATTTCACACGAGGGTAAGAACTCTACATGTATCGAAGAAGGTTGGCAAGAATATGTAACCTGTTCAAGATGCGATTATACAACCTACCAATCCATTGCTTGTATTCCTCATACATCCACATATTATGAGGGTAAGGAAGCAACGTGTTTAGAAATTGGTTGGCTTGCATACGAAATTTGTTCTGTTTGTGACTATTCAAGTTACCAAGAAATTGCGGCTTTAGGTCATAGAATATGGGGATATGATTCGGTATCACAAAATGCATTGACATATACAAACGATTCTATGTATCCCTTTAATTATGAAAATGGATATTATTATTCAACAAACAAGTATGACTCAACCGACTCATATTTCTATATTACAGCTAATAATGATTGTACTGTAACCATTGAATATAACGTTTCAAGCGAACAAAGCTGGGATATTCTTTACATAAAATATAATGGTATGATTTATGTAAATGCATCTGGTTCTGTGTGTTCATCAATAACATTTGAACTTACTGCGGGAGATGTTATTACTATCAATTACCATAAGGACGGAAGTGTATCAAATGGTAGTGATGTTGGTTGGTTTAAATGTACGATTTCTAATTCCTATATTCCGCTTCCTGCAGAAAATTTTGATCCCACATGTACTGATGCGGTGGTTTGTGATTTCTGTTCAGCTACAGTGAAAGAAGCATTGGGACATGATGAAACATCTCATGAAGCACAGGATGCAACCTGTACAGAAAATGGATGGGAAGCATATGTAACATGCTCAAGGTGTGATTACACCACTTACAGTGAAATTAGTGCATTGGGTCACACATTTACTGATGCTACATGTACAAGTGCAAAAACATGTTCGGTTTGTGGTGCAACCGAAGGAGAAGCACTTGGTCATACGTGGACACAAGCTACATGCACTAGCGCAAAGACATGTATTGTTTGCGGAGTGATTGAAGGTTCATCGCTTGGTCACACATGGACGCAAGCAACATGTACAACTGCAAAAACATGTACAGCTTGTGGTGTAACTGAAGGAGAAGCACTTGGTCATGCATGGGCAAATGCAACTTGTATAACTCCTCAAACATGTACAGTATGTGGCGTGACAGAGGGAACACCCCTCGGACACACATGGGTTGAAGCAGATATCTCCTCCCCCAAAACTTGTTCAGTGTGCGGAGTAACAGAAGGCTCGACATTGGAGCATATATGGGCGGATGCAACATGCACAACAGCAAAGATTTGTTTAATTTGTGGAACAACAGAGGGAGCAGCTCTTGGCCACGATTTTGCAAATTATATATCTAATAACAATGCAACTTGTACAGAAGATGGAACAAAGACATCAACATGTACACGTTGTTCGGTAACAAATACAATTACAGATGAAAACTCCAAGCTTGGTCACGATATGTCATTTACAACATGTACAGAGGCATCAAAGTGTCAAAGAGATGGATGTAATCATACTGAAGGCACAGCTTTTGGACATGATATGTTGCCTGCGACATGTACAAGTGCAAAAACATGTTGGGTTTGTGGTGTAACAGAAGGCAATGCAACTGGTCATAATTGGATTAATGCTACTTGTGTAACTCCTAAAACATGCACAGTTTGTGGTGCAACCGAAGGTGAAGCACTTGGTCATACGTGGACACAAGCTACATGCACTAGCGCAAAGATATGTATTGTTTGCGGAACAACTGACGGCACACACATGGGACACACTTGGAGCAGTGGCATTGTTACAAAAGAACCTACTGCTGAAGAATTTGGAATTAAACTTTACACATGTATCGTATGTGGAGAAGAAAAAACCGAAAGTATTCCAATGCTTACAGAAGTCTCTGGAGACATTGATGGTGATAAACAGATCACATATTCTGACGCCGTATATCTTTTGATGTATTCTTACTTCCCGGATGACTATCCTGTTAGTCAAGAGTGTGATATTAACGGTGATGGAGAAATCAATTATTCTGACGCCGTACATCTTTTGATGTACACCTTTTTCCCAGAGGAATATCCTTTGAAAAACGAAACAGAATATGCAATTTTGCCACAAAAGAAAAGAGAGGACGAATAAATGAAAAGGAAGTTTTTATTAATAACAATCTTGCTTGTGCTTGTCTTGTTGCCATTAACTGCGAAGGCTGCAGGGATATCCGCAAATATGGATAATGAATCCTGCGCTAAAGGAAGCACGGTAACATTGAGCGTTTCACTTTCCGAGTCTATAGATGTGGCATCGGGAGCGATTGAAGTTATGTATGATAAAACAAAACTTCAACTTGTAGAAGGCGTTTGGAATGTTCCTGGATCACTTATAACCAATTTTGATATTGCTAAAGAAAAAGGAGCATTTGCTTTTTCTTCAACATCAACAGTTGGTGGAAATATATTTTATTTAACATTCAAAGTGCTTTCTGGCGCATCATTAGGTGATACAGAAGTAAAATGTACAATACAACTTAGAGATGCTGCAAATAACAATGTATTTGTTGATGATGTAAAGGCACAAATCATAGTTACTTGTGAACATAACTTTAGTAGCAAAACAAATAACTATCTTGCGGAAAATGCAACTTGTACTTCAGCCGCAACATATTATTATTCTTGTTCAATTTGTGGAATCAAGGGAGAAACAACTTATACAGTTGGAGAACCTAAAGAACACAAATATAATAGAATGGTTACTTCGGCAGAATATCTTGTAACTAATGTTAAATGTGTGGATTCTGCAGAGTATTACTATAGTTGCGCATGTGGAGCAAGAGGATTTGAAAAGTTCAAAGGTGATGCTTCGTGGACTCATAATTACAATAATGCATGGTACATTGATGAATATGGACATTGGAATGCTTGTGTAGATTGTGGTGCAAAAAAGAATTATGCAACTCATGATGCAACAAACAATGTTTGTAATACATGTTTCTTTGTTATTGAAAGTGAAGGAGAACATATACACAATTTTAGTATTATGTTAAAAACTGACGAAGTGGGACACTGGTATGAATGTTATTGTGGGGAAAAGAAAGATTACGCTCCTCATAATTATGGTAATGCCACAACAATAAAGCAACCCACCGAATCTGAAAAAGGTGAAGAAATCGTTGTTTGCGAAATTTGTTATCACGCAACTATAAGGGAAGTTCCAATGATTATTGTGAATAACTCCGAAGAGCCAAAATCCAATATCGCTTTGGTAGTGATTGTAACTATTTGTTGCGTTTTAGGTGTAGAAGCAATAATCTATATCTTGTATAAAAATTTCAAAAAGAAGCCGGTGGAAATTGTAGAGCGATCAAATCCCATTGAAGCTATTATTGAACCCGAAGTGCAAGAAAACACCGAAGTCGTTGAAGAAAACAACGAGAAAATAAATAATTAAAAAAAGCTTCCAAGGTTGCTAAAGCAACCTTGGAAGCTTTTTGTTTCTAAAATATTATCAATTTTCAATAATAAATTCCTTTGTGATTTTATTAAATGAAAGATAGAACATGGGGATAAGTGAGATTGCGCTGCCCACAGCAAATACGAGGTAAAGTGGGAAAATGTCGCCAAGCACACCGTAAACAACTGCTGACAATGCGCTTCCACCAACTGATGCCGACGAGATGAAGCCCATAATCGAGCCCCTGTTTTTCTCGGGAAGAGCAAGCATAAGTGAGGCGTTGAAAATGGCATTTCCTGCGGCATTTGCAAATCCACCCAAAAATGCCATTATGCACATAGGGATAAATCTAACCGACATAAATGCAAGTATCATAAATATGCCCGAAAGCGAAAAGCCAATAGCCAACGTCCAAAATCTTGCTTTGGGATTCAATTTCAATACACCTAAAAGTATCATACAAATCAGGTGTGAAACACTCCACATAAAAAGCAAAATGCCATATTTTTCAACAGAAAATCCCTTTTCTATAACAAAAGGCAATATCAATGAAAACGGTCCTGACGCAAGGAAATTGATGATGATCAAGCAGGGGATAAAGAGCTTCAAATGAACGTCAGAAAAGATGGTTTTTATAGCAGATTTAGTATCGTTTAAAACACCCTTAATCGTTACTGCCTCACCCTGTTGTGCGCTTTTTGGAATGGATATGAACAATTCTGAAATAGCGGCATAAAGATTGCTAAGACCGTTAATTACAATAATAAGCGGAACACTGAAAAATGCAACCATAGCACCACTAAATGCCGTTCCCACCATGTTGATACTGGAGCACACACCTGAGAAAAGCGATTGACCACGCACCATATCGTTGCGGGGGATAATATCAACAAGCGAGGTGTTTGCTGCAGGCGAATAGAATACACCGCCAAGAGCCGCAAGGAATGCCGCCACAAGAACACCGATAATGCTTAATTTGTCCATAAAAGCAAAAATACCAACCGTAAGCATTATTATGCTTTGAAAAAGGTCGCCAATAACAAGTACCCATTTTCTGTTACATTTATCTATTACACTTCCGGCAAAAGGGGAAAGGAACATTGTCACAAACATTGAAATTGAGGACATAATTCCCATCAATGCGCTTGAACCGGTTTGCTCATATACCCAATAACCAATTGCAACGCTATACATCAAGTCGCCAATCAAACTGACTGCGCTGCTTTGCAAGAGCAAAATATAATTTTTATTCCATAATTTTTCAGCCATAAAATCCTCCGTGTGTTTTATAAGATTGTATCAAAATCAAAACAAAATTACCATACATTTTGGGTTTCAATCTTGCAAAACACTGCAACTATTGGTTGCTTTTATCATTATAGCACACATTTTTTACCATTTCAATAGTCAAGTATGAAATAATTGTTGTCAAATGTCAATTTGTATGGTATAATAAACATATTATTTTTGAAAGGATAGCGCTAATGGATTTTAAAATTGACTATAAAGAATGCACATATGAAGAATTTGTTGCGTTAGAGCCCATAAAGCACCTCCCACCAAAATCTCCAAATCGCTTGTTGAGATCGCTTGCGTGGGGTTTATCCGTGCCCGAACTTAAAAAAACGCATTTCAAGTATAAAAAAATAGGTATGGAGCGACTTGGCAAAAATGAACCTGCACTGATTTTGATGAATCACTCTGCGTTTATTGATTTTCAAATTGCCATGCACGTTTTTCGTTCAAGAAAAATAAATATTGTCACAGGACTTGGCGGTTGCATTTGCAAAGAAAGAGTTATGCGCCACATTGGTTGTATTCCAACAAGAAAATTCACCACTGATTTTGCATTGGTCAAGGATATGAAATATTGCATCAAGACACTCAAAACCTCGGTTTTGATGTATCCCGAGGCAGACTATTCATATAGCGGACTTTCTCACACTCTCCCCTCAAGCTTGGGTGGACTTGTTAAATTGCTTGGTGCACCGCTTGTTGTAATAGAAACGTTTGGTGCATTCATCAACGATCCGATTTATCGCAAATTAAAGCCAAGAAACACGCCCGTTAGTGCAGAGGTGCGTTACGTTCTCTCTCCCGAGGAAATCAAGCAAATGAGCGCCGAAGAAATTGATGCGATAATCAAAAAAGAGTTCACGTTTGACGGTTTTCGTTGGCAACAGGAAAACAAATTGGTAATTGACGATCCAAACAGAGCAAAGGATTTGGATAAGATTTTATATAAATGCCCACATTGTCAAAGTGAAGGATATATGAAGGGGGCAGGCACTAAATTAACCTGCCACAAATGTGGAAAAGAATGGGAACTTACCGAGCTTGGCTTTATGAAAGCTATATCTGGCGAAACTGAATTTGACCACATTCCAAATTGGTTTGAGTGGCAACGACAATGTGTTCGCCAAGAGGTTCTTGATGGCAAATTCCTTATCGAAACGCCTGTAAATCTTTATGGCATTGTCAATACAAAGGCAATGTATATTCTCGGCAAGGGAAATGTTACATACGATAAAAACGGAATTCGACTTGTCGCCTATGACGGCAAGATTGATTTTTACAAATCCTCAATTTCAATGTATGCAATTGGGGCAGACCTTCAGTGGCCCATTATTGGGGACGGTATGTGCTTTGGTGACAACAAGGTTACATATTTCGCTTCACCCGTGGATGCTTCTCATCTTGTGGTTAAGGCACGTTTGGCTTCAGAGGAAATATATAAAATACTAAAAAAGCAATAAAAAAATCAGGACGTTAACGTCCTGATTTTTGTTTTTAAACGTCGCTTTCGCGTTTGGGTTCAATTTTGTAATAGTCAAGCAAGGGTATCATAATAAGTGCAGTAAGCCCTGCGGTGAAACCACCGTTGTAAAGAACGAAGCCACCGTGCATACTTGATGTAACGGTGCAGATGGTTGCGCTTAACATACCTGCAATTATTCCGTATTTAGAACCGTATTTTCCGGTAATAGGGCAAAGACCTGTGGCGAATGCAAGACCGTTGATGTAAGCTTGCGTTGAAAGTGTCCAGGGAACAGAAATTCCTGCGGCAAGACAAATCAAAACCACAATAGTTTGAAGACTAATATATCCAAGAACAATGGGAGCAACGTTTCTGGGATGTTGACCGTCAGAAGCAAAGGTTAAAGCACCCAAAACTGCACCAACGGCAGGACCTGTAAATCCAACGCCTTCGGGAAGGAAGGGGAAGATTTCGGGCAAAACGAATGCAAAATTAAGATATAGCACAAACGCCAAACCGTATATTGCGATATTAATAAAGCACAGGGGCATTCCGAATTTATCAACGAAGTCAGTACCGTAACCGGTGCATTTTAGCAATTTGCGATAATCAGAAATTTTTCCACGACGCATATATAAACCAATTATAAACGTCAGACTAAAGAAAATTAAATAAAAAACGTTCATAAATCCACGGTATGCATAGGGCATGGAATAATACTCGGGATTATTGATAACAAGTGCAGGCGGTGTTGGTATGCCGAGTGTATTGTACATAAAGGCATAGATGAATATGCCCATTATACCAACGGCAAGCCCCGCTTTAAAAAGATTGTATTCTCTGTGCATTTCGGTTGTGCCGGGCAACAGGGGTAAAACAACAAATCCAATGGCAATTCCGCACACAATGGCAATCATCACGCCAATAAAGGTGATTTGAGAGCTTTCGGGATTGGATTTTCCAATTGGGTATCTAAATAAAAATTCACTAACAAACGGTCCAAGTGCGGTGGCAAAAAATGCGATATGTATGTTTTCTGCAATTTTTTTCTTCATAATAACGCAGAAAAGAATAACCCCGATAAATGGCGGCCACATATTGATGAAATTAAGACCGTAAAATGCGTGTGCAATAACAAGCATATATCCAGCCAAGGTTTTGGCATTGGCATGCACACCACTAACAAAAATTATTGCAGTTGCCAACAAACCGCAAATGCTAACATTAAGCAAGGTGCTGCCAAGACCACCAAGGGCAAAGTAATCCACACCTGATTTTGCAGGGGATGTGAGTATTGTTTTAAGGTTGTCAAAAATATCCCATTCCTTTGCATAAATCACGGCAATCGGAACTGATGCAAGAAAGAATAAACTGACAAATAGGGAGTATAAGCGTATGATACGTTCGTTGAACGTGTATGTTTTTCTTGCCTCAAGGGCACAAGCGGACGTGTAATTCATATGTTCTCCTGATTATATAAAAGTTCGGTGAATTTAATTAATTTTACCATATTTTTCGACACAAGTCAACAAAATTAATCTGATCAGTTGCACAATTAATATGTTGTAGCTGAAAAATAGCTAAAAACAAAATCCACAGTCAATTGAATTTTGACTGTGGATTTTATTATTTATTTACGGTTCATCTTCATAATTGAAGTGAGTGTTTCAATTCCAACGGGGCAAACGTTTTGGCAGGAGAGGGATTTTGAGCATCCTGCACCAAAATGTATTTTGTATTCTTTTATAATGTTAACCGGCTTTTCTTCAGATTGACTTGCAATCAAATAGCTTTCGTTAGCAAAAACCGCACCATAAAAATTTTCACCCGTGCGATAGTTGGGGCAAACCTCAAGACAAAGACCACATTTAAGGCATTTAGCCACCGAATACTGATGCTCATAACTCTTTTTGTCACTCACAACACGGCTTTCAATATATGCTTTTGCTTTGTTCAGGTTATCGTAAATGATGCTTCTGTCTACAATAAGGTCGGCAACCACGTGGAATTTACTCAAGGGTTCAAGCACCAAATCCGTTTTTGCCACTTTGTCAACAAATGTATTACAAGCAAGTTCAGGAACACCGTTAATAACCATTGCACAACCGCCGCAAACGGCTTGCAAGCAGCTGCATTCCCATCTAACTCTTGTTGTGGGATTTCCGTCCACGTCAAAAATATCGTCGGTATAGTTGATAATATCAAGCAAAGCAGAAACGGTTATGTGTTTGTCGCCGTTATAATAGAAGCTCTGCCAATAGGGAGCAGAAGTTGGACTGCTTTGACGTTTGATTTTAACTATCATAACTCGTCCTCCTTTATATATGAGATAAAATGCTCTCCGTTTTTGTACTCACAAATTGAGGAAAGTGCAAAGTTTTCATTTCTTTCGGGATAATCGTTTCTGATGTGCGCACCACGAGTTTCCTTGCGTTCAAGTGCGCTTGTAAGAATTGCACGGGCAAGGAGCAACATAGGACGCAAAGAGTAACCAATGTAAAGGGAAACGTCTGAATCGTACATCAACTTGTCGGCAATAGAGAGATAGTAATCCACGCTGTGAATACCCTCAACAAGCTTTTCCTCGGTGCGAGTAATACCAAGGCAATCGTTTAATATTTTGGCGATTTCATAACGAACATAAACGGCGGTGAATTGGCTTTTTGATGACAGTTGTTCACTAATTGCGTGTTCCTGTGCAGAAATATATTCGTTAAAATTAGGATGTCCGCTATTTTCTGCCAAACTTCCAATGGAATTTGCCGCAACCTGTCCGCTATAAATAGCCGCTAATAATGAGTTGCCACCAAGTCTGTTAGCTCCGTGATACATAGAAGCGCACTCACCAACGGCATACAAATTGTCAATGGATGTTTTGTGGTCTTTGTTAACCGCCAAACCGCCCATAAAGAAGTGAACGGAGGGATAAACAGGAATACTTTTCTTTGTGACCTTGAGATTAGCATATGAAAATATATTTTCCAGAATGATTGTATGTGGTGATTGTGGCACTATATACGGCCCAGTTGTATGGCACTCAAACGATAAATATCGTCGTGTTGTTTGGCGATGCGCCAATAAATTTGAAAACGAAGTCAAGTGCGAAACAACACATCTTACCGAAGAAATTATGAGGGAAAAATTCGTAGAAATGCTGGGTATCTACTTTGCCGACCGAAAGGGAATTCTAGATTCACTTCGCTATGTGCAAAGAAATCTCACGGATGCGAGTGCTATTGACGAGGATATTGCCGACACCGAAAGAGAGATGGATATGCTGGCTGAAATGCTGCATCAAACGGTGATGATGAATGCCTCCGCCTCTGTTAGCGAGGAGGAATACCGCCATCGTTACAATGACCTCACCGAACGTTTCAAAGCCGAAGAAGAGAAACACGCGCAGCTTGTCGCAGAACACAATCGTATGGAAGAGGAGTCTATTGCCATCGGTGGTATGATGTTTGAACTGACGGAACTTGATGGAATGCCCATAGAATTTGACGAAAAGCTCTGGTTCGCCACCGTCGACCACGTCACCGTCTATGGCGATGATACCCTCGTCTATTCCCTCAGAGACGGAACGGAAGTGAAGGTTGAGTTGTGATGAAAATGGAAAAGTCCCCGAATAGCACCTGGGTACGATGCTGTTCGGGGATGTTGTTTATTTTATTGTAGAATCAATAGAATCTGTATCAATAATTACTAGTCTTCTCTTTATTTCTTCAACGAATGCTGAAGCTCGTTTTTTTATAAAAGTATCGAAATCATCGTTCTGTATTCCATAGTCACTGATATCAAAAATTAAGTGATCATTTAATGTTTTCTGAAGTTCACTATTGTTTTTGGAGAACTCCTCGATGTAATCACTGGGACGTCGATTTCCAATATCCACCTGGTTTGTTGATGCATCTTGCAAAATAATGTTGCAGATGTTGTTTATAGGCTCATTTGTCCATGCTTGACCGACCATTTTCAATGGGAAGAAATGATGATAATTATTTTTATCTGGCATTGATACCCAATTTTGATCAAAGCTTACCAAAGAATTCTTTGAAAGAGACTTGGGAGCCAATGACATAAGCAATCCAATCATTCCCTTGATATACGCAGTTTTTTGACCGAAAGAGCCATTTGCAACAAAAAGCTCTACGGACAAAGTAACATTGAATTGTTCGGGAGATTCGTCTTTGAGAATCTTATCAATAACATTTTTTGCATCACTTGCAATTCTTGTATCAGTAGCTCTGCCAAAACGTCCAGTAAGGATGCAGCGCCAATAATAATCAATGAGATAATCCTGCTGTTTTTTACTGGGAGATTCTATTGAATGCGTTTGGTTATACCTGTAGAAGAAATAGACATACAAGTAGAGAATAGGGGTATATGCTAACATATTTCCAACAGGAATTTTCAAGGAATGGATACAAAATGAAATAGCTGAATTAAGTGCTTTAACAACGGAGTCAAAGGAAGAAATCATTTCGTCACGTGTTAATCTTAGCTGGTCTTTTTTTGTTGTTCCTCCCTTTACACACAGTGCCACCATCTTTACAAGATCACTATCCGATACAACACTCTTGTATGCAACATTTAGATTATCTCGGCACTCTTTGGCTTTTTCAACCAAATTGAATACGTCCGGCTTGTACGTTTTAGCTGTTATGATTTCAAAAGGAGTTAATTTTTTACCACCAGTGTTTAAGCGGGTAAAAATATCTGTAGCAACATCTATATTTACACTATCAATTTTGATAGAGGGGAAATCTAACTCGTTTAGTTTTTTCTGGATTGCAGATATTTTGTCTATGTGATTAGGATAGTTGAGAACAAAATACTTTAAGTCATTTTCACACAATTTAGCAAAGCTGATATTTACAAAATCTACATCTTCTGAGCGAACTGTAACAATGTCAGTTTCATAGTCCGTAAGATCGGCATCCAAGTTGATAATAATATCGGCATAAGATTTGTTTTTTATGGTCAACCCTTTAACGGCAGCAAAAATACTAGTGATACGTTGTTGACCGTCCAATATATATGTAGTCTTTGCAGTTTCGTCCTGCTTGTCATATATTACAGTGTTGCCGATTTGCTTTATTTTACAAAGCACTTCGTCCGTTGTCCATAAAATGAAAGCACCAAGAGGGTATCCCTTAATCCAGCTATCTAGCAGTTGTGCGGATTGCTCTATATCCCAAACAAAATCTCTTTGAAAGTCGGGAATGACGTAAGTTCCATTAGATAAATTTGTTTCTATATCTGAAAGTTTGAGTGGTATGGATATCGGTCTCATAATTGCCTCCTATTCCCATAATAAACATATTATACCACATTTTTCGACATAGTACAATAGTTTTTGGAAAAGAGACTGAAAAACAAATCGGGAGTCCAATTTACTTTATTTTATTACACTCAATAGTGATAACAACGGTGATAACGATAGTGATAAGTGCTCCGTTTATGATTTCAAAGTGCTCTGTTTATGATTTCGAAATATTATTGCAATCATTGTCATTTTGTGGTATAATAATGTTGAAATTATGACAATGATTGGAAAGATTGCAATGGTAACAGAAGTAGTGGCTGCACTTGTGTGGCGAGATGATAAATTTATGATATGCCAACGTCCTGCGCACAAGGCGAGAGGACTTCTGTGGGAGTTCGTTGGCGGCAAGGTCGAGCCGGGAGAAACGAAAGAACAAGCCCTAATCCGCGAGTGCAGAGAAGAGCTTGCAGTGACAATTTCGGTTGGCAACGTATTTATGGACGTAACGCACGAATACCCCGACTTGACGGTGCACTTGACATTGTTCAATGCGACCATCACCGATGGCGAGCCACAAAAGTTGGAGCACAACGATATAAAATGGATAACCCCGAGCGAAATATCAAGCTACGAGTTCTGCCCAGCGGATGTGGAGATTTTAAATACGATTAAGCAAGAAATGTAAATTGGCAATTAGTAGTCAACAAATTTATGTAAAGAAAGGAAAACAGCAATGACAGAACTTGAGAAAATAGCATATGCCAAATCATTTATAGATAAGTTGGCACAGGGAATCAATCCTATAGACGAAACCCCAATCCCGGAGAATGATATTGCTAATAATGTTCGGCTTTCACGTTGTTTTTTCTATGTGTCAGATATTTTGCGCCAAGTGATTGATAACGGTGGGGTATCTAATGTCAAGCCTATAAAGGTAAAGAAAACAGATTTTAAAATAACTCAAGAAGAGCGTGCTAAAATTAAAACTTCTGATGTTCCACTTTCAAGTAGAGAGATAGTTGATAATCTAAACAGTATTATTAATTTGGAAACTACTAAAAAGATTACATCCAATGCTATTAACGAGTGGCTTGTAGAATTAGGATTGTTAGAAGTTGTAGAATTCTCTAATGGCAAACACAGAAAACTTCCAACTTCTCAAGGAAATGACATGGGTATTTTTACCGAAGAAAGAGAAGGTCAGTATGGTAAATATATAATCGTTATGTTTTCACCTGATGCACAACAATTTATTTATGACAATATTGAAGGTATAATAGAGAACAAAAACAAAAAATATAGTGGCGAATTTCAAGGCAGTGCTTGGACAAAAGAACAGGATGAGCAATTAATCTATTTGTTTAGAAATAACATTCCACTTGTAGAAATGGCATCAATGATGAAACGTTCTGAAGGCGGTATTCGAGCGAGACTTAAAAAATTAGGCTTGATTGAAAATAGATACGATATTTAACTAATAATGGAGGCCAAATATGGCAAAAAACGTAGTATTTTTTGACACAGAAGTAAGTCGAGAAGACAATAGAATATGTGATATAGGAGCAGTACGTGATGACAAGGGAACTTTGCATACGGCATCTATTACGGATTTTTGCGCCTTTTCAGAGGGAGCGGATTTCTTGTGTGGTCACAATGCAGTGCATCATGATATGAGATATCTTGCATCTGTTGTTGATGCAAGAGTTCCTAAAAAAATAATAGATACGCTATATTTATCTCCGTTACTTTTTCCTAAGAGACCTTATCATAGACTTCTTAAGGATGATAAAATCCAGGTAGAAGAATTGAACAATCCAGTAAACGATAGTCACAAAGCAAAAGATCTGTTCTTAGATGAGGTGAATGCTTTTTATCAGCTGTCCATCGGAAAGAAAAAGATATTTTGTGGATTGTTATATAATCATAAAGAATTTCAGGGATTTTTTGATTATGTGGAATTTAAGCCATATTCATACAAAATGACACAAATGATTTTGGAGGAATACAAAGGTAAGGTTTGTGCTAATGCGGATATTGATATTTTGATAAAATATTATCCAGTAGAACTTGCGTATGCGCTTGCTTTAATTGGTTCCAATGATTATAGTTCCATAACTCCTCCTTGGTTATTAAAAAACTATCCAAAAATTGAAAATGTCATTAAGTTTTTGTGTAACACACCCTGTAAAGATGGTTGTGAGTATTGCAATAGTATATTGGATATTCACAAAAGTCTTAAATCTATATTTGGTTTTGATAATTTTAGAACCTATAATGGTGAACCTTTACAAGAAAAGGCAGCAAGGGCTGCGGTTGAGGGAGAATCATTACTTGCGGTTTTTCCAACTGGTGGGGGGAAGTCCATTACTTTTCAGTTGCCAGCTCTAATGGCTGGTAAAACAACTCATGGATTAACAGTTGTAATCTCTCCATTGCAGTCTCTTATGAAAGATCAAGTTGATAATCTTGTTGAAAAGGGAATAGAGAGCGCGGTTACTGTGAATGGCATGCTTAACCCTATTGAAAGAGCTGAGGCATTGGATCGTGTTAAATCCGGAAAGGCATCACTATTATATATTTCACCCGAGCAATTACGTTCAAAAACTATAGAAAAGCTCCTTATTTCAAGAAGTATTGTTAGATTTGTAATAGACGAGGCGCATTGCTTTTCAGCTTGGGGACAAGATTTTAGAGTTGATTACTTATATATTGGTGATTTTATTAGAAAACTTCAAAAGAAAAAAGGCGATAAAAAGCCTGTGCCTGTATCTTGCTTTACTGCTACTGCTAAGCAAAAAGTTATTTCTGACATTAAAGATTATTTTAAACAGAAATTGGACTTAGATCTTAAGCTTTTTGCATCAACGGCTACACGAGAAAACTTGCATTATACGGTTTTACATAAAGAAACAGACGAAGAAAAATACAATGCTTTGCGTGCATTAATTGAGCAGAAGAATTGTCCGACAATCGTTTATGTTTCAAGAACCAAAAGAACAGTGGAATTGGCTCAAAAACTAACCAGTGACGGATTCCCGGCACTTCCATACAACGGCAAGATGGACTCGAACGATAAAATTGCTAATCAAGAAGCATTTATGAATAACGAGGTTTCAATTATTGTAGCAACCTCGGCTTTTGGTATGGGTGTGGATAAGAGCGATGTTAAGCTTGTTGTACATTATGATATTTCCGACTCTCTCGAAAACTATGTTCAAGAGGCAGGAAGAGCAGGAAGAAATCCTCAACTGCAAGCTGATTGCTATGTATTATTCAATGATAATGATCTTGATAAACACTTTATTCTTTTGAATCAAACTAAACTTAGTATCAGTGAGATTCAGCAAGTATGGAAGGCAATTAAAGACTTAACCAAAGAAAGACCTAATGTATGTTGTTCAGCGCTTGAGATTGCAAGGCAAGCAGGTTGGGACGACACTATGGTCTCAGAGATGGAAACGCGAGTCAGGACAGCGATTTCCGCTTTGGAAACTGCAGGGTATATAAAGAGAGGCATGAATATGCCTCGTGTGTATGCGACAAGTATTCTTGCTAAAGATATGGCCGAAGCATCTTTTACAATAAGAGAATCAAAGCTATTCACAGATGAGAATAGGGAAAATTCTCTTAGGATAATTAAGTCGTTGATTTCAAGTAGAAGTATAGCTTCTGCTGATAATGGAGATGCAGAATCTCGTGTTGATTATCTCGCTGATATGTTGGGTATTCCCAAAGAGCAGGTAATTGAGTCTATTAATTTAATGCGCCAAGCTGGACTTCTTGAAGATTACAGCGATATGTCCGCATATATTAATGACTCAAATACACAAAATAGATCTAATCATATACTTGATAGATTTGCAAAATTAGAAAAGTTTATTCTTTCCAAGATAACTGAAGAAGGTTTCAAATTTGGATTTAAGGAACTTAATGAAGAGGCACAAGATTCGGGTATTACAACCTCTAATATTAAAAATATCAGGACAATATTGTTCTATTTATCAATAAAGAATTATATCGTCAAGAAAGAAAATAGGGACGATTGCTCTGTAGAACTTGTACCATCCCTTGATATCGAAAAGATGATAGAAAAATTTGAAAAGCGTATTGATATATGTAAGTTCATTATTAAGGAATTATATGGAAAAGTTCTCCCTGAAACTAATGAGGGAGAAGAGCAAAAACCTATAGAGTTTTCTTTGGTAGGTATTTATAAAGCATACCAAGAAGAACCTAAAATGCAAGTTTATTCAACTCCTATTCAATTGAATGATGTTGAAGATGCATTGCTTTATCTGTCTAAAATAGGCGCATTGAAACTTGAAGGTGGATTTCTTGTTCTTTATAATGCTATGGAGATCAAGCGTATTGTGAGGGATAATAAAATACGTTACAAACTTGAAGACTATCGTTTACTTGATGAATTTTATAAACAAAAAATACGTCAAATACACATAGTTGGTGAATATGCTAACTTAATGGTTAAGGATTACGAAGCAGCACTACAGTTTGTTCAGGATTATTTCCAAATGGACTTCAAGAAATTCATTGCTACATATTTCAAGGGTGAGCGAGCCAAAGAAATTGAGCGCAATATAACTCCTGCAAAATACGATCAATTATTTGGAGAACTATCAGACAAGCAGGCCGAGATTATTAATGATGCGGATTCCAAATGTATTGTTGTTGCAGCAGGCCCCGGAAGTGGCAAAACAAGAGTTCTTGTACACAAATTGGCTTCACTATTGCTTCTTGAAGATGTTAAGCATGAACAACTTTTGATGGTTACATTTTCACGTGCAGCAGCAACGGAATTTAAGCAACGTTTGCGTTCCTTGATTGGAAATGCTGCCAACTTTGTAGAGATTAAAACGTTCCATTCATATTGCTTTGACTTGCTTGGTAAAGTTGGTACTATTGAGGCATCCAATAATGTTGTCAGGGATGCTGCGCAAATGATTCTTGACGGAGAAGTAGAGCAGGGCAAGATTTCTAAGAGTGTTCTCGTTATTGATGAGGCTCAAGATATGGATGAAAGCGAATTTATGCTTGTGGAAGCGCTTATGAAGAATAACGACGATATGCGTGTTATAGCAGTTGGCGATGATGATCAGAATATCTACGAATTCCGAGGCTCAGACTCTAAATATTTAAGAAAATTAATTGAAGATCACGCGGGTAATTTTTATGAAATGACTGAGAACTATCGAAGCAGAACTAATATTGTTGCCTTTGCTAATGCATTTGCAGAGTCTATTACCGATAGAATGAAAGTTACTCCTATCGAGGCAGTATCAAGTGAATATGGCAAAGTACATCACACTTACCATACTTGTGCTAATATAGAAGAAGCAGTTGTCAATAAAGTTATTGAAACTCATAAAGGTGGTAGTGCTTGTATATTAACAAATACTAATGATGAAGCTTTGCGCATTCTTGGATTGCTTCTTAAAAATGGTAAGAGAGCAAGATTAATACAATCAATTGATGGTTTTAAACTCATAAACTTGGTTGAAATTAGAGCTTTTTTGAGGTTGATTGATAGAGATTTGAAAACTCCTCTAATTAAAGACGAAGTTTGGAATGAAGCCAAGAAGACATTATTTAACCAATATAAAAACAGTGCTTGCATAAATAATATTAAGAATCTTATAAGAGATTTCGAGGAAACTCACAACAAAAAATATCGTTCGGATTTGGAATGCTTTATTAATGAATCAAGTTACGAAGATTTTTATGATGACCACGATATCGAGACTATCTATGTATCTACAATACATAAATCTAAAGGTAGAGAATTCGATAGTGTATATATGATGCTTAAAAATGTTGTTGCTTCTACTGATGAAGAAAGAAGAAAAATCTATGTTGGTATTACAAGAGCTAAAGATAATCTATTTATTCATACTAATACACGTCTATTTAGCAGATTTATTGTGGAGGGTGTAAGACATTTTGAAGATAAGCAACAATATGTTGAACCTGCAGAAATAATGCTTCAAACTAATCACAGAGATGTTGTTCTTGACTATTTCAGAAACAAGAGAGAAATAATATTCTCTTTGCGTAGTGGTCAGCTCCTAAAAATTGATGATGTTTATTTGACAGCAGAGATTAATAATCGCGATGTAAGAATTGCTAAGTTTTCTAAGGCATATACTGAAACGCTTGAAAAACTTAAAAACAAGGGTTATGAACTTCATAAAGCTGAGGTGAATTTCATTGTTGCATGGAAGCATGAAGATGATGAACAAGAAACCCCCATTATCTTAGCAAATTTGTACTACGTAAAGAAATAATATGGATTTTCAGGAGAATACTGATGAAAAATTATCAAGCTGAAGTTCGTGCCCGTTATGGCAACACCGATGCCTACCGCGAGCACGAACAGAAAACAAAGAATTATACAAAAGAGAAGTGGGCAGAGGCGAATGATGGCTTGATGGCTATCTTTGGTGAGTTTGCTGCTTGCAAGGATAGCGGCATGGGTGCCGATTCATATGAAGCGCAATCATTGGTAGCCAAGCTTCAGGCGCACATCACAGCCAATTACTACACCTGCACCGACGAAATTCTCGCAGGGCTTGGCAAGATGTACGTTGCCGACGAGCGATTCAAGAAGAACATCGACAAGTATGGAGAGGGCACTGCAAAGTTTACTTCAGAAGCAATTAAGACTTTTTGTGATTGTCGATAGTAGAAACTGTCGCTAAAATCTGTTTCATACATTATTTTGAAAGCGAAATATAGATGTGGTGACGTATGGTAAATAGAATAATTAAAGAAGTTAAAACAGCATTAGATAATGAGTGTTATATAGTTGCGCTTATGGGCGCGTTAACATTGCCGGATATCTGTGGTAAAAGTGCGTACCCGAATTTGAGTGTTGGGGAACGATATAGGAACTGGTGTGATACGTATGTATATCCCAAAAAACAACATACTGACGAAGATGGAAAAACTTTGGACTGTGGCATAACAGATTTGAGTGGAAAAATCATATACAGTTTGAGGTGTTGTCTACTGCATCAAGGTAGTGCAGATATTGATGGCAAGAAATGTGAGGTTGAAAATTTTGAATTGCTTATTCAACCCCAAAATGAATTTAACATCTATGTGGATAACTTTGGTGTGATTTGGTCGAACGATAACTATGAACATCGTGAGCGACATATGAGCCTACACATCAGGAATATCTGCAAGGATCTTTGTAATGCTGCGGAAATGTATTATCAAAACAACAAGGCTTCGTTTGGATTTATTAAGTACAAGATATCGCAAATTGATCCCAACGCTGAACATCCTTGGGATTATAGCAAAGGAACACCTGACGAATGGTATGGCAAATAAAATTTATTTGAAATGGAATCAAAACAATGGTTAAAGAATTAATGCACGATCCCATCTTCCTCGCAGGGAAGTCGGAGGTCGCAACGAAAGAAGATTTGCAGGTCTCACAGGATTTGCTTGATACGCTGATGGCGCACAGGGAAAGCTGCGTCGGTATGGCTGCAAATATGATTGGTGTGCGCAAGCGCATCATCGCCTTTCTCGACGAAAGCGGACGAGCTCCCACTTATACGGTGATGCTCAATCCCGAGATTATCAAGAAGGACGGCGCATACGATACCGAGGAAGGCTGTCTATCACTTCTCGGCGGCCCACGCAAATGCAAGCGCTACAAGAACATCAAGGTGCAGTATCAAACCCTTGAAATGCAAACGCGCATCAAAACCTACATCGGCTGGACGGCGCAGATCATTCAGCATGAGGTAGATCATTGTAATGGGGTGTTAATTTGAGGAGGCAATATGGAATATAAACTCCATAGTTATTTTTGTTCCCCTAAAAAATATAGGGAAGAATACTTTTTTGGAAATACAATTGTCAAGCTTATTTCTCATGGTGAAAAATGTGCAGATATTAACTTTTCAGTACAAGGAGAGACTACATATGAAATTAAAATAGAAACCACTGATTCTCCTGCTACGGTGCGAAAAGTATTAGATTTATTGTGTTGCTCATATACATTGGTCTATGGATATAACGAATACGATAGCGATGATTTGGCTGACCATATTATACCCGAATCGGAAAAGGATGATTATTTTTGGGTAGGACGTCCTTTGTACCATGTTTCCGGTGATGATTATTGGTATTATGCACTGCTTTTGGCTGAAAAGGCATATGGAAATCAGAAAATGATTAATGCTATAACAAGGTATCATTCAGCTCATAAAATCGTAAATTTACATCCAATGGATTTAGATCCTCGTAATGACCCATTTCAAAACGAATACCTATTATCTAAACAAATGAATATTGCCAATTGCATATTGTCTTGTTATGCAGCTTTAGAGGAAATTGATTTGTGTGTCGAATTAAAAAGAGGTGCGGGTTTATTGAATGAAGAAAAAAACGGTTGGAATTACGATACGTATAGAACTACTATTGAAAAACTAACAAATTCCGGTATCGATCCTAATATGGAAATAGTATGGCTATATAGAGGAAACACCGCACAAACAAATGTTGATATAGCAGTGAAAGTGATGAGAACATGCGAATGGAGTTTTGGAGAGATCAGTGATTATTATACTACACCTGTTGATGCTTTATTAATAATTAAGTATTTAAGAAACAAAGCAGGAGCGCACAATGATGATGAAAAAATAGGGTCATTATCTATTTATGATGCTGAGAACGCATTTTACTTAAGCAGAACTCTCTTGCTTATTAAATTTGGTATTTATGAACTAATGGAAAAAGAGTGAAAAAACAGTCGATGCCGTAATTATTTATTATACCACAAAACAAAAGTGGATTGAAAATTTAATATAGTTGTGTAGCCCCCCCTGAATTTTTCAATCCAATTGAGAGTTGTGATATAATATAGTCACCAACAAAAGAGAGGTGACAAATATGACAAACAAAGAAACAGTAGTAAATTCGCTTATTCATGCGACTGAACAAATAGGGATTATTCCAACACTCTATTCGGTTTTTGGAAAAACGGTTGCTGTTAAAGTTCCTTTTACAAAAAAAGCTTGCGAAACTGAGATAGATGAGATTGATTTTTCACCACGTGCGAATCATGCGCTAAAAAGGGCATCTATATTTTCTATCGGACAAGTTATTGATGTTATTAACGGAGAAGATGGACTTAAGCGCATTCGCAATCTTGGGACTAAAACTGAAAATGAAATAAAAACTAAAATTTTAGCATTTGCATATGGGCATCTTAATGATAAAGAAAAGAGAATTTTCTTTTATGATATTTTAGAGGTGAATTGCAGATGACAGTAACATTAGGAGAAATACGGTATGAGTTCTCATAAAAAATTTGCAGGTAGAGGAATGTACGAATTTTATATGCCTACAACTGGCAAAGGGAGTAAAGGTAGAAGAGATAGAAGAAAATGTTCTTATTATGACCCAACTTCAAAATATTGTTATGCTATAAACAATACTTGTGTCGGCCCTGCTATTTGCAAGAAATATCATCCTTTTGTTAGTGATAAAACTATCAAAAAAGATGGTTTGATTGGGAAAGAGATTTTTAACGAATATTACGGCAAAGGAATCGTTATCTTCTAACCATACAAATTCGATAAGACCTTGATAGTCAGCTCCTATGCTAACTGCCTTCTGCAGAGAATCGAGATCGGTGTTGAGGTCTACCACGCAGGGATGCTTGTTTGGCTCAACCATTAATGCTTTAACTGTTTTTGCTTTCATAATAAAAACTCCTTAAATAAAAATATCGGTAATAGCGCTGTGGCTATTACCGATTACTTTTATGATATATAGGTATAATTTTTCATTTTTCGTTATTAAGAAAACGAGCTGAGAAGATATCCATATTAGCATCAATGACATCTATCTCATCGAAATCCTGATATTCATATAGGAGCATAGAATATCTTGATATTTGTCCTTCTGTGAGCGAGCAAGGGAGTCTATTGTTGCCAATACCGATAATAAGGATATTACCGACAATTATATCGCTAGCTATTGAACGATTGGGAACGAGTCCTGTAAGAAATCTGTCTTTATTGAAGATTGCATATATTCCTTGACCAATTTTCTTTGCTTCAATGCCACCGTCAGCTATTACATCTGCTTGTATTTCATCTTTAAATGCTTGTATTGATGGTTTGACATAGTAGACATATGGATGTTGCTTGGGTTCTATTTTTAAAACTTTTATTCTTTCTTCAAACATTGCCTTGTTCCTTTCTATTGTTATCGCAACTGCAACTGCTGAGTGCATTTTCGAATTGTTCTCTTGGAACGTACATGCGTCCACCGATAGTTGTGACAGTTGTGTTCTTTTTTACAAATTCGCGTATTTTCTTGACACTTATGGGGAGGTACTCCTTTTGTATTTCCTTGACCGATAAGTATCTACGTTCTATTTTTGTTGCCATATTTGTACTCCTTTGTGTTTTTTTAATTATTTGTTTAAATGTGGGCGCAAGAAACAAAAAAGAAGCATTTTGTGGAAAAATAATGAGTTTTGACATTCGGATGTGAAAAACTGGTATATTCTTGTTGAAAAATACAAAAAAATGTGATACAATGATGTAATAATATAAATATTTAAATAAATATTAATATTTTTAATATATTTTTGTGCAGGAGGCATATATGGTTAATTTGAAAGAAAACAAGCCCACGGCCGATATTTTGATGAATTCTATGAGATCAATGGGATATTCATTCGAAAGTGCAATTGCCGATATTGTTGATAATAGTATTAGCGCCGCTGCACATAATATTTGGATTCGTTTCCCGATCGACCCTTTGGACTGCTATGTGGCTATTTGTGATGATGGTTGTGGAATGAGCAAAGAAGAACTTTTTGATGCTATGAAATATGGAAGCGAGCAAAAGCGCAACTACCGATCATCGGATGATTTGGGAAGATTTGGGCTTGGATTGAAATCCGCATCACTTTCACAGTGTAGAAAACTAACTGTAGCTAGCAAGAAAAACGGAGAAGTTTCTGCATATATTTGGGACCTTGATATCATCCTCGAAAAAAAAGATTGGTATATGGTAGAATGTTCCGAGCAACAAATAGAGTCAATTAAACAAATCTCGTGGTTAAACAACTTAGATAGTGGTACCGTGGTTGTTTGGGAAAATTTTGATGTTATAGAAAAAGCATCAGGAAATGTATATTCCGAGTTGAACAAGTATCAAGAAGATACCGCTGATTATTTATCATTGATTTTTCATAGATTTATCAATCGTGTTGGTAATGCCAAAGTTTCATTCAAAGTTAATAATTTTATTCTTTGTGGAATGGATCCATTTTTAGAATCTCATCCCAAGACCAATGTGCGCAAAAGAATAGAAATTCCTATTTTAGACTCCCAAAACATTGAGCGCATGGTTGTTGTACAACCTTATGTGTTGCCTTTTCAAAAAGATCTTACAGCAGAAGATAAAAAATTGTCTGGAGGTATTGAAAATTATCGTTCTAAACAAGGATTTTATGTTTATAGGAACGAAAGATTGATTGTTTGGGGCAATTGGTTTGGAAGGCATAGAGATGAACTCACAAAATATGCGAGAATTCGTGTGGATATTCCCAATACATTGGATGATATTTGGGGTATAGATATTAAAAAGCAGAGTGCAAAAATTCCGTCGGTAATCAAAAATAGACTAACTAGAGCCGTAGATGAGGCTATGGACATAGCCGTTAAAGCGCAGAAATTTAGAGGACGTGTTGATAAAGCAAATGATAAAATTGATTACATTTGGCTTCCAATCAAGACACGTGAAGAGCAACATGCTTTTGTGATAAATCGAGATGCCAAGATTTTTGATTTAATTAAAGGGCAAGTGGATGATGAAACTTGGGCAAGGATAGATATGGTTTTAGAAGAAATTGAAAACTCATTACCGTATCAGCAAATCTATATAGATAAATCTCAAAATAAAATTGATGATACTGTTGATGATGAACGCAAAGCGGAAATCGAAAACAAAGCAAGAATGTTAATAATGATGGCTTTAGCGATGGGAAATGCAGATAAATCAAACATTATTGAATCCCTTTTTAATTCTGAACCATTTAACAATTATCCGGAGTTGAAAATCAAATTGTTGGAGGAATGATATGAGTATTAACATAGAGAAAATTGGTAAATTAGTAGGTTTTGTTGTTAAGTTTATTGAGATTAGAGAGTTGGAGCATTCTTTGGACGAACAAATCGTATCAGAGTTAATAGAGCAAGCCAGTGATATCAGTGGAGTTGAGTATACTTTAGAAGAAAAAGAAGCCGCTAAACGAGATATTACGTGGAAATTTCAAATTTTTGCCGACCCCGGACAAAGCATTCTTGCTGATTATGATCAAGAAAATTGGTACGATGATCGCAAAGCTGAAATTGAACCAAAATTTTGGACTAGATATAAAAATTATCTTATTGACACAAAGCACTTTAGTCCCAACATAGTTAGTACACTAGGCGAAGATACTTTAGATCAAAAATTGATGAATTATATACTTGATCCCAAAGCAGAGTACCCTCACCCTGTTTTGAGACGCGGATTGATCATAGGTGATGTACAATCCGGTAAAACTTCTACATATATAGGATTTCTCTGCAAAGCCGCTGATGCTGGATATAAGGTGTTTATACTTTTAACGGGCACTATAGAGTCTCTTAGAAAACAAACTCAAGAAAGAGTAGAAGAGGGGTTTGTTGGTATTGATATGTCTGCTAATACTACTGGCGGAAAGAGAGTGGGTGTTGGCTTGGATAATAAGCCTATTCATGCTATGGCTATGACTTCCCGGGCTAGTGATTTTAAAGGAGATAATGATAAAATTGCTGTGTCATTGGCAGGAAATAACGATGCAGTAGTATTTGTTATTAAAAAGAATACTACTACATTGACTAAACTGACTAATTGGCTTGTTACATTAAATGCTGATCCTGTCACTAAAAAAATTGATATGCCTATGCTTATGATTGACGATGAAGCGGACAATGCTTCCATTAACACAAGTGCTAGCAAAGAAGATCCTACAAAAATTAATAAATTGATTCGCGAATTAGCTAATGTATTTACAAAATCCAATTATGTGGGCTTTACAGCTACTCCTTTTGCAAATGTATTTATTGATCCTGAAACAACTGAAAAGATGGAAACACAGGATTTGTTTTCAGAAGACTTTATTGTTGCATTGCCAACTCCTAGTAATTATATTGGACCTAATAAAATATTTGCAGAACAAGGTGAATATCATTCTCAGTTGGTATATATTACTGATGCTGGGCGTGAGCAAGAAGATGGATATCCATTCTATTTTAAGCATAAGAAAGAGTGGGAAGATGAATTGCCAGACAGTTTAACTGATGCTATATATACATTTTATTTGGCTAATGCGATTCGCGATTTAAGGGGTGACTTAAAGGATCATCGTTCTATGTTAATTAATATTTCTCGATTTGTTAAGGTGCAGAAATATATCAAGGGAGAAGTGGAAGGTATACACTCGAGTGCATATAGGTCTATTAAATACAATCTTAGTAACAATTTTGCTGAATCTATGCAAGATCCTAATTTGAAAAGGTTATATTTGATATGGAAAAAGCACTATGAAAAATGTGAATTTACTTGGGACCAAATTGTTGATGTTCTTTTTAGTTCTATCGAAAATATGCAAATTAAAATTGTCAATAGTTCTAAAAATTCTGAAAAGTTAGACTATCCTAAAAATGAATCATTGCGTGTTATTGCAATTGGTGGTTTAGCCTTGTCGCGTGGACTGACTCTTGAAGGATTGGTTGTTAGTTATTTTTACAGAAACACGTGTACATATGACGTATTGATGCAAATGGGACGCTGGTTTGGATACAGAAAGAACTACGATGATCTCTTCCGCATTTGGACTCACAAATCTTCCGCAAGATGGTACGCTGAAATCGCAGAGGCAACAGACAGATTGAAAGACGATATGACTTTAATGCGTGATCTTGGTCAAAGACCGCGTGATTTCGGTATTCGTGTTCGTAACAACTCTGCCGAGTTAAGCATTACCGCATACAACAAAATGCGTAATGCAACAGATGAATATGAGTTTTCCAGTTACTTTGGTGGTATAGTGGAAACGCCATATTTACATTTGAATCCTGCAGCACATAAAAACAATTTCGAAGCGGTACGACAGCTTGTAGCACAGGTTGTTGCTGGCGAATCCAGTTTTGATAGGCAGCAAAATATGGGCGCTAGAGGCCACTATATTATTCCCGATATTCCCAAAGCTCATATAGTAGACCTTATACGCAAGCTTAAGATCTCACGTTTCAGTTCCAATTTTGATCCGAAACAAATCGCAGATTTTCTTGAAAATTGTTCTGATCATTCGATAGACCTATTCGATATCGCTTTTATGGAAGGATCCCCCACGCAAGAAGAACAACTACTCGTTAACTTGGAAGGTCGTATCATTCCTAAAGTTTTAAGAAAAAATTGCATTATCGATAGCGATACAGATCGACTTGGAATTGGTCAGCGCGGAAAACTCGGTGGTCCTGGAGATGGTCGAACCGGAATTATTGATTTTAACGGAAGCACATTTGAAGAAATCATTGAAAATGCTAAAGTGCAGTATCGTAAAGAGTATCAGCGTGTTCACGGATATGCATTTACAGACGGTAAAACTTATCCTTCCGATACATGGTTTAAGTTTGTAAAAAATAGAAAGCCCATCTTGCTTGTTTACTTTATTGATGTCGGCGTCGATGAGGATGAAAAGAATCAGATCCGCCAAATCGAAAAGTTCCGCAGTGAAATGGGCAGCATACCTGCGGTAGGCTTTGCGCTTGGGTTGCCTCAAAACAAAGAAGCGGCAATGATTAGTGGAACTAAATACAAAGCTAATAAAGTATATAACTGGTTTGAACAAGATGAAATCTTAGCGGAGGCAGGTGAAGAAGAATGATTAATATAAAAGAATTGTTTTCCAAATTTGAAAATGCTAATTATTTTTCGAGAGTGGATAATGTTCACCCACTTGAGTTACATATAGGGCTGGATGATAAGGGTAGAAAGGCTATTGAGCTTAGAGCTATTTTTACACCTCGAAAAATCACAGGAACTTCTGCTATAGAAGTTAATCAATATAAAAAGCAAGATTACAATACCATTCGTTTTTCTCTTTGTGATGAGGATATAAGTGGTTTGTTCTATAAGTTTTGTGATGATTTGATAGAGCAAACTAGAAACGTAGAGGAAAAGAGCGAAGGATATGCAGCGATTGTGGGGCGTTTTTTTCAGTGGAAAAAGATGTTTGTGTCTTCAAAGAATAATTTTCTTACCGAACCTGAAATTATGGGTCTAATAGGTGAGATTTTGGTGTTGAGGGGCTATCTTGCAAAACGTATAGGATTGACTAAAGCATTGGAAAGCTGGAGTGGTCAAGAATTGACGCATAAAGATTTTTCTTTTGAAGATACTTGGATTGAAGCTAAGACTATTAGCAGAGGCGCTCAAGCAGTTAAAATATCTTCTTTGGAACAGCTTGATAGTGATAATGCAGGAGAACTTGCTGTACATAGTTTGGAAAAGATGAGTACAGCTTACAATGGAATTACACTTAATAAGTTGATTCTTGAAACAAGAAATATGTTTCATCCGGGTGAAGAGCAGGATGCCTTTATGGCAAAAGTAGCTTTGCAAGGATATGAATACAATAACTATTATGATGATTTTGTTTACGAAATAAGTAATTTTAAGCGATTTAATGTGGATGATAAATTTCCTAAATTAACTCCTCGAGACTTGCCACCTGCCATTCGCAAAGCATCATATGAAATCTCACTTGTTGAGATTGGAACCTTTGAAATAAAAGATTAGAAAGGTAAAAAATATGGATTATCAGGAATATAAACATGATTTTCTTGATTCACTGCGCAATGATTCTGCTATAAGCGGTGCAGAAACTGAAGAAGAATTTATTAACAGGACTCTCGGTATATTAACAGATTTTAATGAACTTGAGGACCCGATGCGTATAGGAATGGGGGACAAGGCGAGAAAAAACAAGAGTTTAATGAGAGTTGATGGGTATAGCTTCGATGAAGTGGATCGTAGCCTTATCTTGTTCATTAGTGATTTTCAAGATTCATACGATACTGATAATCTTACTGAAACAAGGGTTGATGAACTATACTGGCGTTTATATAACTTTTTGGATGAGATTTGCAATGGCAATGTGAGTGATTATTTTGATGCCTCTGATGATATTCTTAAAGTTGCTCGTTTAATTAGTCGTAGAGTAAATGCTAGCGGAGATGATCCGGAAATGCTTTTAAAGGTTAAATTCTATATTATTACAAATAAAGAATTGAGCACAGCTTTGCTTAATAAAAACTTGCTAGAAACCACTATACGAAAGAAAAAAGGCAAGTCCAAAACTACGAAAACTACTAAAAAGATTAAAAAAGCGGATTTTAACGGAAAACCTCTCGAAGTTAACCTTTGGCACCTTGAAAGATTTTTTGAGATGGAAAATTCAAATAATAATGATCCGATAGTGATTGATATTAGGAATGATTTTTCAGAATTAGGCTATGATGGTATACCATGCATAAAGGGTAATATCGGTGAAGATTTAGGGTATGAGGCATACATTGCAATTATTCCCGGAAAATTGCTTGCTAGTATATACATCGAACATGGCAGTAAGGTTTTGGAGGGAAATGTTCGTGCATTTCTTGGTACTAATGGTTCTAAAAGTGTAAATAGTGGAATCAAGAGAACTATTAATACCGACCCAACCAAATTTTTTACATATAACAATGGTATAGCAACAACAGCTGCGGATGTGGAAATTGAAGAAATAAACGGCGAAATGCTTATAACACGTATTGTTGACTTACAGATCATTAACGGTGGACAAACTACAGCATCTTTGGCGGAAGCGGTTCTGAAAAAATCCAATGTGAGTCTTGAAGGCATTTATGTCCCTATGAAATTAACTGTGATTGAAGATAGAGAATCTGAAGATGATGATGGAGTTCGCTTTTATGATCAAATGGTACAAGCGATTGCAAAATATGCTAATAGTCAAAATAAAGTAACTGCAGCTGATTTGTTTTCTAATGATCCGTTCCATATTTGGATGGAAAAAATGTCTAAAAAGCATCTTGCTCCTC
This sequence comes from Eubacteriales bacterium, assembly GCA_045635885.1. Lineage (GTDB taxonomy): Bacteria > Bacillota > Clostridia > Oscillospirales > CAG-272 > RGIG4608. The sequence continues at coordinate 65,453 of JAZTWO010000053.1, forward strand.
CGGTACAGCATGCTGTACCTACAGGTTGGTATTATGAACGTTCTCGCAAAAAATATTTGCAGGAACAAATAAAGCTTCGTGGAGAAGATGCTAAGAGATTTACTTTGAAGTTTCCTAAAAAGCAAATTATCAATAAAGAACAATTGGCAATGTATCTTACAACCATTGATTTGAAGCCTCATATAGTATCCAAGGGTAAAAACTGGGTAATGAAAGAATTTGGCGCTAAGATAGGGAACGATTATCGTGCTAATAAAGCTATGTTCAATGAATTTTATTTTAAAAAGTGTATTTGTTCGGCTATTATTTTCCGAACAGTAGATAACTATTTGGAAACTAATAAAGATAGTGCGAAAAAGCCAACAGGCTTTTGGTATAAATCGGGTGGTTATAAGGGTAACATAGTGCCTTATACAATAGCTAAGATACTGAGTTCTATTCCCTCTGGATATACATTAGATTGGGATCGTATTTGGCAAAAGCAATCAGTTTCACCGGCCTTTATGCGCGAAGTGGAGAAATTAACCAAAATAACCAATGATTTTATTTGTGATAGCCACGGTGTTATTGTTACTGAATATTGTAAGCGACAATCCACCTGGGAAGAATATCGCGATGAGATAAAATACGAATTATCAGCTGAATTTATTCGTGAATTGATGCCAGAATCACTTATAAAGCAACAAGAAAATGACGCTAAATTAGAGCAGAAGGAAATCAATGATTTGCAAGTTGTAATGGATGTGGTTGGAAAGGGTGTAGAATATTGGACCAATCTTATGACATTAGGAATGCAAAAATCTTTGCTTTCATATCAAGAACAGACCACAATCAAACAAATAATTTCTATGGCACAAACGGGTAATATTCCAGTTTCAGCCTCAGGAAAAGTTCCATACAAAACTATGACAACCATCAAGCTTGCTCTTGAAGTTGAAAGCAAGCTTGAGGCGGAAGGAATTAAAGTCTCATGAATTATAATTACAATTTAGTTGAATTTTTTAGCGGTATTGGTAGTCAAGCGAAAGCGCTAAAAAATCTCGGCGTAAAAGTGAATACAGTTGGCACTTGCGAATGGGATTTACATGCATTTATTGCATACGATGCTATTCATAATTCATCAGAATTGCCAGCATATATAGCAAAAATGAATAAAGATGATATATTAAAAGAGCTTGCATCATTCACATTGAGTAATAGTGGAAAAGAAAAGATGGAGTATAAGGTGTTGCGCTCATATTCTGTGGACTCACTAAAACGAATATATGCCGCTATCAAACGAAGCAAGAATTTTGTGGATATAAATTCTTTGGATGGCAAAAAAATGCCTAATAACATTGATATACTTACGTATTCATTTCCATGTCAAGATCTTTCTAATGTTGGTGCCTTTCATGGTTACAATAAGGGCATTGATAAAGACTCTGGTAGTAGATCAAGCCTGCTATGGCAGGTAGGCAGAATACTTCAAGAAATGAAAGATGATGGCAAAAAAATGCCTAGATATCTATTGATGGAAAATGTTCCTACATTGTTGGCTGAAAGACATCGAAATAATTTTGATATTTGGAAAAGTGACCTTGAAAAACTTGGCTATATAAGTAAGCATTTTCATCTTAATGCAAGTGATTTTGGATTGCCTCAAAATCGTCCTCGATTATTAATGGTTAGTGTATTTGTGGGAGATGATAGAGTTCGTCACGATAAAGTATTGAATTATTTAGAAAATACAACAGATCAAACAGTGGTGGATGATTATAGATCATCTGGTTACTACCATCCGATTACCATATCAGACTTGCTTAGAATTAATTATGATGTAAAAAAATATCGTTTGGAGGCTGAAGAGTGTACGCCTAATGATACGGTGTCTCGTCGTGAAATTTGGAATGAAAATCCTCAATTAGTATTGCCAGGAAATGTGATTAATACACAGTATACAGTGATACGTACCATTACTACAAAGCAAGATAGAAATCCAAACTCTGGAAACTTGTATTTTGAAAGTGGTATGCCCGGAAAGGGATCATTTAGATATCTTACCCCTAGAGAATGTTTTTTGTTTATGGGTTTTACTGACCGCGATTTTGATAATGTAATAAAACGCAACCCAGAAATACACAAAAATACTAAGTTATTTCCAAGAGACAAACTTATTCGTATGGCTGGAAATAGTATTCCTGTAAAATTACTTGAAGGTATATTCCTTCAAATTATGCAGTTGGATGGAGCATTAAATGAATAATTTGATAGATACTAAGATATATTTTGACAGCATTAGGGAGAATTACTATGTCTCAATATAAAGATACCAAATATGGAAGCCTTGAAGATACTCTAAATGCTATTGGCAAAGCTGCTTTTGTTAGATTTTATTATGATTTTAAGGATACTACTATTCCTACTGATGTGTTATCCGCTAAAATATTGAGGGAAAGTCCTAGAGCAAGATCCTCTCGTCAGGGATTTAGAATACCTAGGGCGAGGCATATATTTGCTATTGGACAAGAAATAGATGCTTTGAAAATAATTATTGCAAGCGAAAAGGTTGATCCGGATGCGATTGAATTGGCAAAATGTATTTTGGATAGAGAATTACAAAAGGTAAGCCAGCAAGAAGAAAAAAACGAAGAATCTAATTTTATTGAATCTATTAATAATGATCTCATTTATTCGGTGCCAATATGTTTTGAGTATGATAATAATCCCCGACACCCTAGAGCATCAACTTCTGTTTCTTCGAAGAGATATTATCGTAGTCGAACAGTTGCAAAAAATGCATTGTCTTAAGCATCTTATCTTTGTGAGGTTGATCCACGACATCGGGTGTTTGTTAGAAAGAATAGTAATATTAATTACACAGAACCACATCATTTAGTTCCTCTATATGTTTCTGACCATTTTCCAAACGTGGATTTAGATAGGGAGCAAAATGTTGTATCTCTTTGTAGCGAGTGCCATAATTGGTTGCATTATGGCAGTAATATTGATCAAATATTAAAGCCATTGTATAATAAAAGGAAAGAGTTGCTTGAAGCTGTAGGAATTTCGATTACATATGAAGATTTGAAGAAGCTTTATTGATAATGTTTTTTATCAATTAGGAGATGTTTTTGTTATTCCCGTCAACTTACCGACGGAAAAAACCGGAAAAGAAGGGAATAGATCGGCATAAGTGCGAATGCGAAAAAAGACAAAAAAGAGCCTTGATACTTGATGTATCAAGGCTTTTCTATGGTTGCGGGGGTGGGATTTTTCATTGCACAGTCGAAAATATAGTCGTCTCGGGCGCATACTAAAGCATATGCCCGACACTCCTTATTTTCTCCCATCTCATTCTCCCTTCATCTGCCACAGGCAGCGGTCGAATTCGATGCTCACTCCCTCCGCGGAGGTCGTTCGGCAATTCAAAATCTACTCTCAAGGATAAAACAAAAAGCACACCGAGTGGTGTGCTTTTGTTTTATGGTTGCGGGGGTGGGATTTGAACCTCACGACCTCCGGGTTATGAGCCCGACGAGCTACCAGGCTGCTCTACCCCGCGATATCTGGTAATTAAGGTGGTGCCGGGAACGGGAATCGAACCCGTACGGTGCTCTCGCACCACGGGATTTTAAGTCCCGGGCGTCTGCCAATTTCGCCACCCCGGCGGAATTTACATCGCCACTTTTGTGGTCCACTCTTAATTGCTTGAATAGTATAACACACAATTTAGCATTTGTCAACACTTTTGCGAAAAAATATTGACTTTTTTTGATTTAGGGTTTACAATAGTAGCATAAATACATTTATAATACATTTATATTATATGCAAAGAGTGACAATTTTATGATAAAACGAGATAATTTATTTTTCGACAACATTCTATACACTTTTAGTGATGACCTATATTGGGCTGATGTGGCAGGCAGAGTGGTCGCCGCACGAGAGGAAAAGAGCAGGGGAATAACAAATATATTTTCTATATTAGATAATTATTTGGAGGAGCAATTTTTCCGCAATAACGTATTTGTTTTAGGGCGAGAAACGTTTATGCTATTATCCACAACCCAAGGGCCGATGTTTATATATAACATACTATTTGTTAAAAAGCGAGTAATTGTTGCAATTATTCCAAATATTCCAGAGGACGAATTATACTCGCTCATTAAAGAGCATTTCGGTGTTGTTGTGTGGCCCAGTCCTAAAATAAAGGAAAAAATAGCTCAGACGCCAATTATCAAAATGACAAAGCGTTCACGAGAGGTCGGAAGAACATTGGCATTGATACATAATTTAAAATTTTACCATCACAATTATGGAAACACTAATGATGAGCTTGCTGAAATGATGCTTGATATTGCCCACTCAATGATGGATATTACCGGTTGTGAGTTTGAATGGGACGTTAAAGGTATTGGTATGTTCGAAATGAGAAACGATATTTGCTTTGAATCCTACACCCACATACTTCTTGCAATGTCCATGATGGTTCGTGAATATTCTGCATGTCGAAGAGGAAAGGGGACTATCTTTTTCGGGACATATGGAGTGTCGTTTAGAGTATCATTTGACATTGCCCAAATACATTCTGAAGGTCTTTTAAGGGAAAAGTCAAAGGTTATTTCCCATCTTTTGGGCTATCAAAGAATGGGTGGAACAATTATCGACTTCATTCAAGATAACGGTACTTTTACGTTCAACGCATTTCCGTGGAAAGATATTGTTGAGTCGGAGTATATTAAAAGCGAACCAAAAGAATTTATATACGATATATAAACTTAAAGAAAGGAGAAAACATGCCAACGTTAAGTAATGCACCAATCAAGGTTTTGCAGGGAATTGGTCCTGCACGAGCAAAATCATATCAAAAGCTTGGAATAAACACGGTTTCAGACCTTGTATATCATTTTCCCCGTGCATATGAAAATCGTGGAGCGACAAAGCTTTTGTCCGAATGTGTTCACGGTGAAAAGGCGTCAGTTGTGATGGGTATTGGAACAGTGCCCAAGAAAACAATGATAAGACGAGGAATGACGCTTTTGAAATTCACCGCCTTTGACGAAAGTGGTAGCTGTGAGATAACGTTTTACAATCAAAATTATCTTGCCGACAAATTCCCACTTGGCGCAGAGTTTCGTTTTTACGGGCAAATTGAAAAGGTGGGCAAGCGATACAGAATGAATTCTCCTTCTTATGAAATGATAATTGAAGGCGAGGAGCTTCCGCCCCTTGTTCCTGTTTATCCGCTTACTGAGGGAATAAGCAAAAACCGAATGGCGACAGACATCAGTGCCGCAATGAGTGCAATTATGCCCGAAATGGAAGATTATCTCCCTGACGAAATAAGACGAAGCTATAAACTTTGTACTCTGCCTTTTGCACTTAAATCAATACACGATCCAATGGATTATGAATCCGTTTCAAAAGCCAAAAGGCGATTGATTTTTGATGAATTTTTTACCTTTGCACTTGGTATGGCACTAAGTGGCAAAAAGAGAAGGGAATATGGTGCGCCGATTTGTGACAACAATAATATCGACGAGCTGTTGGCTATGTTCCCATACGAGCTTACGGGCGATCAAAAAAAGGCAATTGAAGATATTAAAAAAGATATGGCAACGCCAACTCCAATGAGCAGAATTCTTGTTGGTGACGTTGGATGTGGCAAAACCGTGTGTGCTATGGCGGCTATGTACATTGCCGTTAAAAGTGGGCGTCAGGCGGTGCTTATGGCTCCAACTGAAATTCTTGCCCGTCAACATTATCAAGATATTGCTCCCATATTTGAAAAACTTGGTTTCAAAACTAAACTTTTAGTTGGGTCGCTTTCGGTGTCCGAAAAGAAAAAAATTAAAGCATCCCTTTCAGATGAAAGAGGTGACGTTCGTCCCGACGTTGTAATAGGCACTCACGCACTAATATCAGAGGGGGTTGAATTCCACTCCGCAGGTGTACTTGTTACCGACGAGCAGCACCGTTTTGGTGTGGCGCAAAGAGCCGAGCTTTCTAAAAAAGGGGAGCGAGCGCACGTTCTTGTAATGAGTGCAACTCCGATTCCTCGTTCGCTTGCGCTTGTGATGTATGGGGATCTTGATCTTTCAAAAATTAATGAAATGCCAAAGGGTAGGCAAAAGGTTGACACCTTTGCGGTTGACGAAAGCTATCGACCACGCCTTAATGCTTTTATTGAAAAGCAGGTTGATGAGGGTGGTCAGGTTTATATAGTTTGCCCTGCGGTTGAAGAAAAAGAAGAGGAAGAAAGTGGCGAAGTGACACTTTCTGAATTGGGTACTATAAAAGAGGAAATGCCACCACTTAAGGCGGCAGTCCAATTCGCTGGCGAGCTTTCTAATGCCTTGCCAAATTTGAAAATTGCATTTTTGCACGGCAAGATGAAGGGCAACGAAAAAGACGAAATAATGAGACAATTTGCCGCTAGTGAAATAGATGTTTTGGTTTCTACCACGGTAATTGAGGTTGGTGTGAACGTGCCAAGAGCTACACTTATGGTGGTGGAAAATGCGGAGCGATTTGGTCTTGCTCAGCTTCATCAGTTGAGAGGACGAGTTGGACGTGGAAGCAAAAAATCCTATTGCGTACTTGTTTCCGATAGCCACGGTCAAAATGCTCGTGAACGCCTTGAAACAATGAAAAAAGAATATGATGGCTTTAAAATTGCAGAAAAAGACCTTGTTTTAAGGGGCCCGGGCGATTTTATTAAGGGTTCGACTGATCCCATTGTTCGCCAAAGCGGTGGACTGAAGTTTAAACTTGCTGATATGAGCGAGGATTCAGGGGTGCTTTCTGATGCTTATGATGCAGCAAAGTCTTTGTTAGAGCGCTCTCCTGAACTTTCTGACAACGAAAATTTAAAGGGAATGATAAGCAGAATGTTCTCGATTGACGCCTATTCATTGAACTAATTCCTTAAATTTTGACTTTAAAATTTGAAAAAAGTATGAACAAATGGTGCTTTTTTGTGAACGGGCAATTTAAAAAACAAAAAAATTCGCAATGTTCATAAAATGTTCACAATTGTGTGCTACAATAGAGAATGTTGACAAGTCAACAATTTGGAGGACTAATGGAAACAGGAAGATTTTTGATATTTTATCAGAGTTTTGACAGTGTTCTCAAGGACATTAAGAAAAAAGAAATGTCCTATATGAGTGAATATGGATTGCGCTCTGTCCACATGGTTTGCATTTTGCGAATGAAGCAAAGTGAAAAGGGCATGACCGTAACCGAGCTTGCCAAGGCAACTCAAAAGGATAAAGCGTTAATTTCAAGAACAATCAAAGAGCTCACTGCAGACGGATTTGTTACTACCAAAACAACGGTTGAGGATAAAAGCTATAAAAAGAAATATTATCTCACCGAAAAAAGCGAGAGGATTGCAACAGACATAAACGACGACATTGGCGAATATATGTCTATGGCAAGAACCGGCATTCCCGAAGAGGATATGCAAAAGTTTTATGAAGTTTTATCTTCCCTCACGCGCAACATTTCCCTCATTGCTAAAAATGAGGATTAAAAAGGAGATTTGTTATGGAACTTAAAGAACTAAAGAAGGTGCCTGTTCGTTCACTTTATCACAATATTGAGCTTGCAAGCCAAAAGTATGGCGATCACACTCTTTTTGAATTCGAAAGACACAAAACTGACTATAAGATTTCTTACACGGAATTTCTTGAATACACAAATGCTATGACAAGAGCATACATTCACTTTGGAATTGCAGGCAAAAAGGTTGCAATTATTGGCGAAAACTGCCCTGAGTGGATTGCGACATATCTTGCCGCTATTACATCCGGTGGTGTGGCAGTGCCGATTGACGTTGCTTTGTCACAGGAGCAGCTTGTTGAATTTGCAAAAATGGCAGGCGTTGAGGTTATTGCATATTCACCCAAGTGGGCGGAATTTATTGAAGGAAATGCAGATCAATTTGAGGGTGTGACAAACTTTATTAAGCTTTGCGATTACTCATTTGACTTCAAGAGTAAAGAGGTTTATGAGCTTGAAAGATTTACTTCTGCATCTAAAATAGCTCACACAGGTAATGCTATTACCGATATTGCAATTCCTAATCAGAATTCCGAAAGAATGAGCGTAATGCTTTTCACATCCGGAACAACGGGTACAAGCAAAATCGTTATGCTTTCACAAAAGAATATTTGTACGGTTATCAACTCCGCAAGAGGTCCTCTTGAAAAGTTTGATGAGAATGATACACTTCTTTCTGTTCTTCCCGTGCATCACACGTACGAGCTTACTTGCGGTATCTTCTGCGCCTTGGATCACGGATGTAGAATTTGTATCAACGATTCACTTACACACGTAAGCAAGAACCTAAAAAAATATCAGCCCACAGGTATGGCCGTAGTTCCGCTTTTTGTTGAAACATTCTATAATACTATCATGAAGAGTGTCAGAAAAGAGGGAATGGAAAAGACATTTAATACAGGTCTTAAGCTTAGCAAGGCGGCAAGAAAGGTTAACATTGACCTTTCAAAGAAGCTCTTTGGTAAGATCACTTCTGCTTTTGGTGGCAAGCTTTGTAAGCTTGTTTGTGGCGGCGCGGCTCTTCGTCCTGAGCTTGTTTCCACTTTCCGTGCAATAGGCGTCGAAATCGTTCAGGGTTACGGTATCACAGAGTGCGCACCCTTGGTTTCTGTTGTTCCTTTTGGAGTTTACAACCCCAAGTCTTGCGGTAAGGTTACCGAATCCATGCAGGTATTTATCGACAAAGAAAACCCAAGCGACAGCTTTGGTGAAATTGTTGTTAAGGGCGACAACGTAATGCTTGGTTATTATAATAACGAAGCGGCTACAAAAGAGGTTCTTAAGGACAATGGTTGGTTCTATACAGGTGACTACGGTTACGTTGATAAGAAGGGTTATCTTTATATCACAGGTAGAAAGAAGAACATTATTGTTCTTCAGGACGGTAAAAACGTATTCCCTGAGGAAATTGAAGAATATCTTGGCGCAATTCCTCACATTAAGGAATGCGTGGTAATCGGACGTGAAAAGGATAATGACCTTGCAATTACTGCTCTTGTTTACCCCGATTTTGATTATACTGATAGTATTGGTCTTAAGTCAAAAGAAGAGGTTTATAACGCGATTAGAGAAGAGGTTAACGCAACAAACAGAAAGCTTGTTGGTTATAAGAGAGTGGCTAACCTTGAATTTATGGAAGAAGAGTTTGAAAAAACTCCTTCAAAGAAGATTAAGAGATACCTTTATAAATAAAATAATTAGAACACCCCTGACGAGAGTCGGGGGTGTGCTTTTTTGTTGACAAATTACAAACAATTAACTTTTTTGAAATTTTTCAAAAAAGTTGAAGAATTTTTTGAAGAAAATAGGTAATATATATAGAGTACTTATTAAAAGGGGTGAAAAATCCTTTTTTGAGGGTGAAAATATGTAAAAACAAAGGAGAAAACCATGAAAGC
>JAZTWO010000054.1:0-21939 GCA_045635885.1 Eubacteriales bacterium
GGATGTTAGTTTATGTTAATACCCCTCTCACCGCTTACGCGGAGCTCTCCCAAAGGGCGAGCCTTTTTCGAGCGAATGCTTACAAATCAAAGCCTCTCACTCAGGGAGAGGTGGATTTGCCGTAGGCGAAGACGGAGAGGGGTTTCATTTATGAAACAGGGGTGGCGGAATGCGCCGAAGGCGGATTCTGACGGAGAGGGCATTTACTTCAACTATCTTCTCCCTGATAAATCCACAATTTATAGAGGAAACACTATGCCAAAAATTATTGAAATTACAGATTTTAACGATAAAGCGCTCGACGTTTATGTGCGTTTGACCGGCTCGCAATTGCGAAATAAATTAGAGCCCGAAAAAGGCATTTTTATTGCCGAAAGCCCCACAGTTATTGAAGTTGCTATGAATTCCGGTTGTGTTCCCGTGTCATTTTTGACCGATGAGCGACTCTTAAAAAGCGGTGCAGTTGAAGAAATTATTGCCAAATTGCCCGAAAATACACCAATTTACACCGCCTCAAGAGAAATATTGACCTCTTTGACAGGTTTTGAGTTGACAAGAGGGGCTCTTTGCGCCATGAAACGCCCTGCCCTTAAAACCGTTGAGGAATTGTGCAAAAACGCACGCAGAATTGCCGTTTTTGAGGAAATTACCGACTCAACAAATATCGGGGCGCTCTTTCGTTCCGCCGCCGCACTCAATATTGATGCGGTTTTGGTGACTCCAACCTGTTGCGATCCCCTTTGCAGACGTGCAGTTAGAGTGAGTATGGGCACGGTTTTTCAAGTTCCGTGGACAAAAATTGGCGAAACAAAGGCAGATTGGCCTGAAAAAATGCAGAATTTGAAGGACCTCGGTTTTAAAACCTTGGCTATGGCACTCAGAAATGATACAATCGACATTGACGATGAAAAGCTCCATCAGGAAGAAAAACTCGCAATAATTCTCGGTACTGAAGGTACAGGACTCACTCCCAAAACAATTGACGATTGCGACTATACCGTCAAAATCCCCATGGCCCACAACGTCGATTCCCTCAACGTAGCAGCCGCCGGCGCTATCGCCTTTTGGGAGCTTGGAAAAATTAGATAAAAAAGGACTTGGAATATCCAAGTCCTTTAATTTTATACTAACCAAGCTAAAAATCCGATGCCGCCATAGACGATAAGGGTAACGACAATTCCTGCTATAAGTACGCCTAAAAGCGCGGAAACAAAGGCTTTCCAAGGCTTCATTCCAATTACTGCGGCAACGAGTGAGCCCGTCCAAGCGCCCGTTACAGGCAAAGGAATGGCAATAAACAGGCAGAGTCCCCAAAAGGAATATTTTTCAATTTTAGCTCTATTTTTCTCAACCTTTCTATAAAGAAAGTTGGCAACCTTATTAAAAAAAGTAATTTTTGAATTTGTCATCCATTTAAGAACAACGTTGATCAAGAGCAAAATGAAGGGGACGGGCAAAAGATTACCAACAATCGCCAACAAATACGCCTGCCACCAAGGAAGCGACATAGCAAAAGCCATTGGTATTCCACCACGAAGTTCAATTATTGGAAGCATCGAGCAGAAGAAAACACAAAGTTTTTCTCCCACAATATTAAGAAAAAAGTTTTGAATAATTTCTGACATTTCTATTCCCTTTGTTCGATATTTTTATTATGTATTCGTTATTTTGTTGTATTTTTCTATGATGTTATTCTTGGACAATTCTATTTTAGTCTACCGCCAAGAACAAAGTACAACACAAGGGATGCAATCACAACTATCAATGCGCTAACCAATGTAACAACAAGTGATCTCATCTTCATATTGGAAGGATTTGTTTGAGTTGTTGCGCCTGAACTTGAAATTGATTTTGAAAGTCCCATTCTTTTAAGTACTTTTGAAATGGGTTTGTAAATAAGCATCACAATACTTGCATTAAGTATGGTTTTTACCAAGTTAAAAGGCAAAAGTAATTTGGGAATGAGTCCAACAACCGCCTCTTGAGTCACACCCATATAATATGGAGTAATGAACAAGTTTGCCAAAAGCATTACGCCAACAGTTGCAAAAACCGCACTTAAAAGTCCTGTAACTGCGCCCCAAATTGTCTTTTTGTATTTGTAAATAAGCGTTGATACACCAACAAAGGTTATCGAGCTTAAAAGATTCATAATTAAACCGTAAACTCCGGTTTTGGGATTTGTTATAAATTCAATGAATGGCACTATAATTGCGCAGAAAAGTCCTGCAACAGGGCCAAAGAACATTCCACCAATTGCACTTATCGCATCCTTAAAGTCAAGTGTTAAAAACGGTGGAACAAATATCGGTAAAAGCACCGACACAGTAAAAGACATTGCACAAAACAACGCTATAATTGTTATTTTCTTTATTTTTTGCGAATAATTTGTTGTAGCTTTCATTAATTTTCTCCTTCTTAAATGAAATTTAAGAGGAAAGATAAAAAATCCGACTCCATAAAGGGTCGGGGATATGGATAGACCTATGCCTATCTTTATATTTTATCTTTTCTCATCCGGACTTTACCGTCGGTTTGGGAGTTTCACCCAATCGGCTCTCAATATTGAGAGTTCACAGACTATACTGTCGGTATGGAATTTCACCAATCCCCAAAGATATTATTATTTTATGCAGACAATATCTCTATTGCCAATTATCGCTATAAAACTTTTTGCTTGCTTTTTTCTCAGAAAAAGTATGGGCTGCTGCGTTTTGCAGCAGCCCATTTTGTAAGTTTATTCTAAATAACTATTAATTATTCAAGAATTTCGGAAACAACGCCGGAACCTACTGTTCTACCACCTTCACGGATAGCGAAACGAAGACCCTGTTCACAAGCGATAGGTGTGATAAGTTCAACTGTCATATCAACGTTATCGCCAGGACGGCACATTTCAACACCTGCAGGAAGCTGGATTGTACCTGTAACGTCTGTTGTTCTGAAATAGAACTGAGGTCTGTAACCTGCGAAGAAGGGCTTAGCACGTCCGCCTTCCTTTTCAGTAAGAACGTATACGTGACCTACGAACTTTGTGTGGGGGTGTACGGAACCGGGTTTAGCAAGAACCTGACCTCTTTCGATCTCGTCCTTAGCGATACCACGAAGAAGTGCACCAATGTTGTCACCTGCTTCAGCCTGAGGAAGAAGCTTGTGGAACATTTCTACACCAGTAACTGTTGTGCTTCTCTTTTCGTCAGAAAGACCAACTACTTCAACAACGTCACCAACTTTTACTGTACCTCTTTCTACTCTACCTGTAGCAACTGTACCACGACCGGAGATAGAGAATACGTCTTCTACGGGCATAAGGAATGCAAGGTCAGCCTGACGTTCAGGAGTAGGAATGTAAGAGTCAACTGCAGCCATGAGTTCAAGGATGCAAGCGAATTCAGGAGCGCTGAGGTCGTTGTTAGAAGACTCAAGAGCATTACGAGCAGAACCACGAACTACGGGGATATCATCACCGGGGAATTCGTAAGAAGAAAGGAGATCTCTGATTTCCATTTCTACAAGGTCAAGAAGTTCATCGTCATCAACAAGGTCTGTCTTGTTCATGAATACTACAAGTGCAGGAACGCCTACCTGACGAGCAAGAAGTACGTGTTCTCTTGTCTGTGCAAGAGGGCCGTCTGTACCTGCAACTACGAGGATAGCGCCGTCCATCTGAGCAGCACCTGTGATCATGTTCTTAACGTAGTCTGCGTGTCCGGGGCAGTCAACGTGTGCGTAGTGTCTGTTTTCTGTCTCGTATTCTACGTGACGAGAGTTAATTGTGATACCACGAGCTCTTTCCTCGGGGCAGTTGTCGATCTGGCTGTAATCAAGGAACTCAGAACCGTTAAGGATAGAGAGTGTTCTTGTGATAGCAGCTGTAAGAGTTGTTTTACCGTGGTCAACGTGACCGATTGTACCAATGTTAACGTGGGGTTTTGTACGTTCAAATGTTTGCTTTGCCATTTTGAAAATCCTCCATTATAAATTAATAAATGTTTTTTAATATTTATATATATTACTTCTTAGCACGAGAAGTAATGATACCATCCTGAATGGACTTAGGCACTTGTGCGAAGTGACTGGGTTCCATTGAGTACTGTGCACGACCCTGGCTCTTTGAACGAAGGTCTGTTGCGTATCCGAACATTTCGGAAAGGGGAACAAAGCTTGTAAGCTCTGTTGCGCCGTTACCAGCTTCCATAGACTGGATCTGACCACGACGAGAGTTAATATCACCAATGATATCACCAAGGTAATCATCAGGAGTAATTGTTACTACCTTAACGATGGGCTCAGTAAGAACGGGGTCTGCAAGACGCATAGCTTCCTTGAATGCCATAGAACCTGTGATCTTGAACGCCATTTCAGAAGAGTCAACTTCGTGGTAAGAACCATCATAAAGTGTAACCTTAACGTCAACAACGTTGTAACCTGCAAGAACACCGTTCTGCATAGCACCCTGGATACCCTGGTTAACGGGTTCGATGTATTCCTTAGGAATAGCACCACCAGTAACAGCGTTAACAAATTCGTAACCTGCGCCGGGCTCGTTGGGTTCAATAGTGAGTTTAACGTGACCGTACTGACCGGAACCACCGGACTGCTTCTTGTACTTAGTTTCGTGGTCAATCTTCTTACGGATTGTTTCCTTATAAGCAACCTGAGGAGCACCGATGTTAGCTTCTACCTTAAATTCACGAAGCAAACGGTCAACGATAATTTCAAGGTGCAACTCACCCATACCTGCGATAATTGTCTGACCAGTTTCCTCGTCAGTATAGGTACGGAATGTGGGGTCTTCTTCTGCAAGTTTAGCAAGAGCGATACCCATCTTTTCCTGACCTGCACGGGTCTTGGGTTCGATAGCAACTGAGATAACAGGTTCAGGGAATTCCATGGATTCAAGAATTACGGGATTCTTCTGGTCACAGAATGTGTCACCTGTTGTTGTATACTTTGTAGATACAACAGCCGCAATATCACCACTGTAGCATACGTCGATATCCTTACGGTCGTTAGCATGCATCTGAAGAACACGGCCGAATCTTTCGTGCTTGTTCTTTGTGGAGTTATATACGTTTGTACCTGCTGCTACGCTACCGGAGTAAACACGGAAGAAGCAGAGCTTACCAACGTATGGGTCTGTCATAATCTTGAATGCGAGAGCTGAGAAAGGATTCTCATCTCCTGCAGGTCTCTCTGTTTCTTCCTCTGTATCAGGATTTACACCCTTGATAGCAGGAATGTCGAGAGGAGAAGGCATATAATCAACGATAGCGTCAAGGAGCTTCTGAACACCCTTGTTTCTATAAGATGTACCGCAAACTACGGGAACGATCTTGTTGTCGATTGTTGCCTTACGAAGAGCTGCCTTAAGCTCTGCAACAGAAATTTCATCTTCCATGCAGTATCTTTCAAACAATTCTTCGTCTGTTTCGCAAATGGATTCAACCATTGCAGCACGATATTCCTGTGCTTTTTCAAGCATATCAGCAGGAATTGCCTCGTGTCTCATATCCTTACCTTGTTCATCATAATAAACTTCAGCCTGCATTTCCATAAGGTCGATAACGCCCTTGAACTCCATTTCAGCGCCAATAGGAAGCTGAATCGGAACTGCGGGAGCATGAAGTCTATCCTTGATCATCTGAACAACTCTGTAGAAGTTCGCACCGTTGATGTCCATCTTATTTACATAGCACATACGGGGAACTCTGTATTTGTCAGCCTGACGCCATACTGTTTCAGACTGAGGTTCAACACCACCCTTTGCACAAAGAACGGTAACTGCACCGTCAAGTACACGAAGTGAACGTTCAACTTCAACTGTAAAGTCAACGTGTCCGGGTGTGTCGATAATATTTATACGATGTGTATTAGCTTTTGTTGCTGCAGCATCATTGTGGTATTCGGATTTTGCCCAATAACATGTGGTAGCAGCAGAAGTGATAGTAATACCTCTCTCCTGCTCCTGAGCCATCCAGTCCATTGTTGCAGAACCTTCGTGTGTTTCACCGATTTTATGAGTCTTACCTGTGTAGAACAAGATACGCTCAGTTGTAGTGGTCTTACCTGCGTCAATGTGCGCCATAATACCAATATTTCTTGTTTTTTCAAGCGAATATTCTCTTGGCATTGTAAGTCTCCTTTAAAATCAATATCTGTAGTGTGCAAAAGCCTTGTTTGCTTCTGCCATTCTGTGTGTTTCTTCCTTCTTCTTGAATGCTGCGCCTGCACCGTTCTTAGCATCCATAATTTCGTTTGCTAATCTTTCAGCCATTGTGCGCTCACCGCGTTTTCTGGAATAACCAACGAGCCAACGGAGACCAAGAGTCTGACGTCTTTCAGCTCTTACCTCCATAGGAACCTGATAGGTAGAACCGCCCACACGGCGAGCCTTAACCTCAAGTACAGGCATAATATTTTCAAGAGCAGCCTGGAAAGCTTCTACAGGGTTTTCACCTGTCTTGCCTTCAACGATTGCAAATGCATCGTATACGATTTTCTGTGCTACTCCCTTTTTACCGTCAAGCATAACGTTGTTGATAAGCTTTGTTACAAGCTTAGATCCGTAAAGGGGATCCGGCAATACGTCTCTTTTGGAAATTTTACCTCTTCTCGGCACTTTACTCCCCTCCTTCATTATTATTATGAAATCATTGGTACTCAAAAGCATTTCTTCTGTAAATGCAAGTCGGGGTGGTCTGCCTTAAACATTAAATTTATGCAGCACTTTCAGACGAGCGAATATTTTGCTTTATACCTTTTTCTTTTGACCTATTATTTCTTCTTAGGTCTCTTTGCACCGTATTTAGAACGGCTCTGGTTACGGTTTGCAACGCCTTGTGCGTCGAGTGTACCGCGGATGATGTGGTAACGTACACCGGGCAGGTCACGTACTCTTCCGCCTCGAATGAGAACTACAGAGTGTTCCTGCAAGTTGTGACCGATACCGGGGATATAGGTTGTTACTTCAAGACCGTTTGTAAGTCTTACTCTTGCGATCTTACGAAGAGCTGAGTTAGGCTTCTTAGGTGTTGTTGTAGATACCTTTGTGCAAACTCCTCTTTTCTGAGGTGCGTGCTGGTCGGTAGGCTCGTTGTGAAGTGTGTTAAAGCCCTTCTGAAGCACAGGTGCTTTGGACTTATAAACCTTCTCGCTGCGTCCCTGTCTTACAAGCTGGTTAAAGGTTGGCATTTTCTTCCTCCTTCTTCAAAAATTTAATGTTTATACAGACACGACAAATGCCGTGATACTGTCAAATCAATGAAATTACCGCAAAAAAGCGCCAAATTGCCCTATTTTCACAAATAATTACAGTTTATTATATCACTAAAATTGCGTTTTGTCAAGGAAAATATATTTTTTTGAATTTTTTAGCACTTTACACAACATAAACAAAAATTTATTGTTCTTTTTGTGCTAAATCACCATAAATCCCGACACTCAAACGAGTGTCGGGATTGAAAGTTGATTATTCAACGTCTTCAACGGGAGTCTGTTCTACAGGACGAGCGCTAACATTGTGATAGCACTTCATACCTGTACCTGCAGGAATGAGCTTACCAATGATAACGTTTTCCTTAAGACCTCTAAGATGGTCAATCTTACCGTTTGTAGCAGCATCAGTAAGAACTCTTGTTGTTTCCTGGAAGGAAGCTGCAGAAAGGAAGGATTCAGTTGCAAGAGCCGCCTTAGTAATACCAAGAAGTACGGGGCTGTATGTTGCAAGTGTAAGGTCAATTTCACCTGCATCAATGCGTGCCTGAACCTTATTGTTCTCTGCCTCGTATTCAGAAACATCAACAACTGAGCCAGAAAGAAGATCTGTGTTACCGGGTTCTTCAATTCTAACCTTTCTTGTCATCTGACGAGCTATAATTTCGATATGCTTATCGTTAACAGATACGGACTGACCACGGTAAACCTTTTGAGTTTCAGTAATGATGTAGGAGTAAACCTCATCAAGGCCCTGAATTCTAAGGATATCTGCGGGTGCCTTACTACCTTCAGTAAGAACTTCACCACGATTAACGTGCTGACCGTCAACAATTGCAAGCTTTGTACCGTAAGGAATAGCATACTTAACCTGTTCGCCTGTTTCCTCACTTGTGATGAATACGTCGTGAACGTTTGCATTTTCACCAAGCTGAACACGAGCAACACCGCTATGTTCAGTCATGATAGCTGCCTTCTTGGGCTGACGAGCTTCGAAAAGCTCTTCAACTCTGGGAAGACCCTGTGTAATATCGCTACCTGCGACACCACCTGAGTGGAACGTTCTCATTGTAAGCTGTGTACCGGGTTCACCGATGGACTGAGCAGCGATAATACCAACTGCTTCACCAACGGATACCTTCTTGCCAGAGGCAAGGTCTGCACCGTAACAATGAGCGCATACACCGTGCTTAGCATGGCACTGAATAAGTGAACGGATGTGTACCTTCTTGATACCCGCCTTTTCAATTGCCTTTGCGTGTTCTTCAGAGATCATTTCGTCGTCGCCAATGATAATTGCACCTGTTTCGGGATGAACAACATCACCGATTGTATATCTACCAACAATTCTGTCAGTAAGTGTTTCAAGTACGTTGCCTTCCTTAACGTCAACGTTTTCGCTTACCCAAGCACCCTTAACTGTATCACACTTTTCTTCAGTAACGATAACGTCCTGAGAAACGTCAACAAGACGACGTGTAAGGTAACCGGAGTCAGCAGTTCTAAGCGCTGTATCGGAAAGTGACTTACGAGAACCACGAGCACCCATGAAGTATTCTGTGATATTAAGACCTTCACGGAAGTTAGATTTAATGGGAAGTTCGATTGTCTTACCGTTAGCAGCAAACATAAGACCACGCATACCTGCAAGCTGACGCATCTGCTGGATAGAACCACGGGCACCGGAGTCCGCCATGATCTTGATGGGGTTGTATGTGTCAAAGCTGCGAAGAAGTGCATCTGTAACCTCTTTTGTGGTCTGGTCCCAAATCTTAACAACGCTGTTATAGCGTTCTTCTTCAGAGAGCATACCACGGTTATAGTGCTTACGGATAACTTCAATCTTCTTTTCCGCCTCGGAAATGAAGGGTTTCTTTTCCTTGGGAATTGTCATATCGTAAACAGAGATGGAGAAGGAAGCACGAGTTGAGTACTTGTAACCCATTTCCTTAATATTATCGAGCATCTCTGCACAAACGGGTGTACCGTTATATTTAATACATCTGTCAATGAGCTGACCAAGTTCCTTCTTCTTTGTAACGAACATAATTTCAAGGTCAAACGCCTTGTCAGGATCAGTTCTATCTACAAAGCCAAGGTTCTGGGGAATTGCCTGGTTGAAGATGAGACGGCCAAGTGTTGCATCAATTACCTTGGACTGCATTACGCCGTCAACCTCCTTCTCTACTCTCACCTTAATGGGAGCATGGAGACCAAGAACTTTATTTTCATAAGCCATAACTGCCTCGTTGAAGTTACGGAATACCATACCTTCACCGGGTTCACCGGGTCTATCCATTGTAAGATAGTAAGAACCAAGAATCATATCCTGAGAAGGAATTGTAACTGCACGACCGTCAACGGGTTTAAGCAAGTTATTAGCAGAAAGCATAAGGAATCTTGCCTCTGCCTGCGCTTCAGCAGAAAGAGGTACGTGAACGGGCATCTGGTCACCGTCGAAGTCCGCATTAAACGCAGGACATACAAGGGGGTGAAGCTTGATTGCACGTCCCTCAACAAGCACGGGCTCAAACGCCTGAATAGAAAGGCGGTGGAGTGTGGGCGCACGGTTGAGCATTACGGGGTGTTCCTTGATTACGTTTTCAAGGGCATCCCATACTTCAGGATACATATATGCTTTATCAATCTTCTTCTGAGCTTCCTTAACGTTTGTTGCCTTCTGCATTTCAGTAAGACGTTTAACGATAAAGGGCTTGAAGAGTTCAAGTGCCATTTCTTTGGGAAGACCGCACTGATAAATCTTGAGGTTAGGACCAACAACGATAACTGAACGTCCTGAATAGTCAACACGCTTACCAAGCAAGTTCTGACGGAAGCGTCCCTGCTTACCTCTAAGCATTTCAGAAAGGGACTTAAGGGCACGATTTGATGGGCCTGTTACAGGCTTACCACGGCGACCGTTGTCGATAAGTGCGTCAACAGCTTCTTGGAGCATACGCTTTTCGTTTCTGATAACGATTTCGGGCGTACGGATTTCCATAAGCTTCTTAAGACGGTTGTTACGGCTGATAACTCTGCGGTAAAGCTCATTAAGGTCGGAAGAAGCAAATCTACCACCGTCGAGCTGAACCATAGGACGAATGTCGGGGGGCAATACGGGAATAGCCTCAAGAACCATCCACTCAAGCTTATTGCCTGACTTTCTAAACGCCTCAACAATTTCAAGACGTTTGATTATTCTTGTCTTCTTCTGACCCTTAGCCAAAAGAAGTTCTTCTTTGAGTTGCTTTGAAAGTTCAACAACGTCAACACCCTGAAGCAATTCTTTAATCGCCTCAGCACCCATACCTGTTCTGAATGCATTACCGTACATTTCACGATATTCCATGTACTGCTTTTCATTAAGAACCATACCCTTTGTAAGGGGTGTATCACCCGGATCAAGAACTACGTTCTCTGCAAAATAGAGAACCTGCTCAAGATGCTTAGGAGAAATGTCAAGAACCATGGGGATTCTTGCAGGAATGGATTTGAAGTACCAGATGTGACAGATGGGAGTTGCAAGTTCAATGTGACCCATTCTTTCACGTCTTACTTTTTTAGTTGTAACGTCTACACCACACTTTTCGCATTTGTGAACGCCCTTGTTGTGCATATTCTTGTATTTTCCGCACATACAAGCGCCATCTTTGGTTGGACCAAAGATGCGCTCGCAGAAAAGGCCGCCCACTTCTGCTTTAAGTGTTCTATAGTTAATGGTTTCTGGCTTAGTAACCTCGCCATAAGACCATTCTCTTATCATATCGGGGGATGCAAGACCTATTTTTATGGAATTAAATTCATTGTGTTCCATTATTTATATCTCCTTTCCCTTAATTAATCTTCGTCGGCGAAGTCTGAAAATTCACCTTCATAAACGTCGCCAAACATATCGTCATTTTCGTCTTCGATAGCGTTGCCTTCTTCGTCTTCGATAATGAAATTATCAGAAACGTCTTCAGTTTCAACATATTCTTCGAATTCGTCTTCATCTGCCTTGAAGTTGAACTCTCTTGTTGAGTAAACAGGAGTTTCTTCTTCCTGGCAAAGAGTGTTAAGTTCAATTTCATTACCTTCTTCGTCAAGAACACGAATATCAAGAGCCAAGGACTGAAGCTCTTTAACAAGAACCTTGAAGGATTCAGGCACACCGGGTGTGGGAATGTTCTGACCCTTGATAATTGCTTCATATGCCTTTCTACGTCCATTGATATCGTCAGACTTAACTGTAAGGATTTCCTGAAGTGTATAAGCCGCACCGTAAGCTTCAAGAGCCCAAACTTCCATTTCACCGAAACGCTGACCACCGAACTGTGCTTTACCACCAAGGGGCTGCTGTGTAACGAGTGAGTATGGACCGTTGGAACGAGCATGAATCTTATCGTCAACGAGATGGTGGAGCTTGAGGTAGTACATAATACCAACTGTTACGGGGTTATCAAAGGGTTCACCTGTTCTACCATCGTAAAGTGTTGTCTTACCGTCAACAACTCTAAGTTTATTTTCTGCAAGAAGCTGATCAAGGTATTCCTTGTTTGCTTTCTGCTCATCTGTAAGCTTGTCAATCTTCTTTTCACCGTTTTCATCAACGTAAACGGAGATAAGTTCCTTGCCCATTACGTTTTCACCTGCACGAATTTCACGGTAAAGACCTGCTGCTTCAAGGCATTCAACGATGTCACGTTCATTAGCACCGTCAAATACAGGAGTCATAATCTTCCAGCCAAGCTTTCTTGCGGCGATACCAAGATGCACTTCAAGCACCTGACCGATATTCATACGTGAAGGAACGCCCAATGGGTTAAGAACAATGTCAAGAGGAGTACCGTCGGGAAGGAAAGGCATATCTTCAGGAGGAAGGATGCGTGAAACTACACCCTTGTTACCGTGACGACCGGCCATCTTGTCACCAACAGAAATCTTTCTCTTCTGCGCAAGGTAAATTCTTACGCTCTTGTTAACGCCTGCGGGAAGCTCATCACCGTTTTCGTGTGAGAATACCTTAACGTCAACAACGATACCACTTTCACCGTGAGGAACACGGAGAGATGTATCTCTAACTTCTCTTGCCTTTTCACCGAAAATAGCACGAAGAAGTCTTTCTTCGCTTGTAAGCTCTGTTTCTCCCTTAGGAGTAATCTTACCAACAAGAATATCGCCTGCACGAACTTCAGTACCCTTCTTTACGATACCTTCAGCATTAAGGTCCTTAAGAGCGTCTTCACCAACGTTGGGAATTTCTCTTGTAATTTCTTCCGGACCAAGCTTTGTGTCACGAGCGTCGTGTGTATATTCTTCTATATGAAGAGATGTGTAAACGTCATCTCTTACAAGCTTTTCATTAAGAAGGACAGCGTCCTCGTAGTTATAACCTTCCCAAGTCATAAATCCGATAAGAGCGTTCTTACCAAGAGAAAGTTCACCCATATCGGTAGCAGGACCATCGGCAATAACCTGACCAACTTCAATTCTTTCGCCTCTTTCAACAATGGGGCGCTGGTTGAAGCAAGTTCCCTGGTTAGTTCTCTTGAACTTGATAAGATTATATGTTTCTTTGTGGCCGTCATCACAAACGATAACAACCTTGTCTGCATCAACGTAGTCAACTACACCCGCAACCTTGGATGCAATTACAACGCCGGAGTCAACCGCTGCAGAGTATTCCATACCTGTACCAACGATGGGGGAGTCGGTAACCATAAGCGGAACTGCCTGCTTCTGCATGTTAGATCCCATCAACGCACGGGAGTTGTCGTCGTTTTCAAGGAAAGGAATACAAGCAGTTGCAACAGAAACCACCATCTTGGGAGATACGTCCATATAATCAACGTTGATAGCATCAACTTCAACGATTTCTGTCTTATCGCGGGCTGTTACACGAGCTCTTACAAAGCAACCGTCTTCATCAAGTGCTTCGTTCGCCTGAGCAACGATGTAGTTATCCTCTGTATCTGCGGTCATATATTCAACTTCGTCAGTTACGTAGTGACGCATTACACCGTTTTCTTCAACGTGCTTAACCTTGCGGTAAGGAGTCATAATGAAACCGTATTCATTAATTCTTGCGTAAGTTGTAAGGTAGGTAATAAGACCGATGTTAGGACCTTCAGGTGTTTCGATAGGACACATTCTTCCGTAGTGAGTATAGTGAACGTCACGAACGTCGAAGGATGCTCTGTCACGAGAAAGACCGCCGGGACCCAATGCAGAAAGTCTTCTCTTATGAGTAAGCTCTGCCAAGGGGTTGTTCTGGTCCATGAACTGTGAAAGCTGAGAAGAACCAAAGAACTCTCTGATTACAGTAACGATGGGTCTAATATTAATAAGTGACTGAGGTGTAAGCTTATCATCATTACCCTGAGTTGTCATTCTCTCCTTAATGATCTTGTCCATTCTGGAGAAACCGATTCTCATCTGGTTCTGAAGTTGTTCACCTACGGAACGGATACGACGATTGCCAAGGTGGTCAATGTCGTCATACTTACCAACCTCGTGCGTAAGGTTGAAAAGATAGTTAATAGAAGCGAAAATATCGTCTCTTGTAACGTGCTGAGGACGAATCTTAGCCATATTAAGCTTAACTGCCTCTTTAAGTGCATCAAGGTCACCGCCAACTTCTTCCATAAGAGCAAGAAGAACGTCAGTTTTAACCTTTTCCTTAATACCAAGGTCAGCAAGATCTGTTCCGATAAGATATTCAGGTTCAATTGTGTTGTTTGAGAATACCTTGATAACTGTTCCGTTATCAAGTTCAAGAGAAACGTTGTTAACAGCTGCGTGTGCGATAGCATCTGCAATTTCTCTTGTAGCTACTGTGCCCTTTTCATAAAGAAGCTCACCTGTGATGGGGGAAACAACGTCCTCTGCAAGACGGTGGTCAACAATTCGGTCAGCGATATAAAGCTTTTTGTCGAACTTATATCTACCAACGGGCTGTATGTCATATCTTCTGGGATCGAAGAAATAGTTATTAAGAAGAGTATATGCGGACTCAACAAGAGGGGGTTCACCGGGACGAAGTCTCTTATAGATTTCCTTAAGCGCCTCAATACCTGCGGATGTGTGGTTTCTTGCAGCAAGCTCTTCACATTCATCCTTGTCGAATGTGGAAGCAAGCATTTCTTCGTTGCCGAAGATTGCATAAACGTCATCTCTTGTTTCGATAGTGGAACGGTAGTCCAAAACCTTGCCCTTTTCGTCAGTTTCATCTGCAGGAACTACGCCAAGAGCACGGATAAGCATTGTAATCGGTACCTTTCTATTCTTGTCGATACGTACCCAAACAACGTTATTTATATCAGTTTCATATTCAAGCCATGCGCCACGGTAAGGAATTACAGTAGAAGCATACATTCTCTTACCTGTTTTATCAATTTCAGAAGAATAGTACATTCCGGGTGAACGGATAATCTGAGAAACGATAACTCTCTCAGCACCGTTGATAACGAAAGTACCTGTTTCAGTCATGATCGGGAATTCGCCCATAAAAATATCCGTCTGCTTAACTTCGCCTGTCTGTTTGTTTGTAAGGCGAACGTTAACCTTAAGGGGAGCCGCATAGTTTACGTCTCTTTCTTTGCATTCCTCAACGGTATATTTGGGTTTTTGGTCGAAAGAGTAAGATACAAACTCAATCGAAAGGTTACCCGAAAAGTCTGTGATCGGGGAAACGTCACGAAGAACTTCTGCAAGTCCTTCTTCAAGGAACCACTTAAAAGATGCTGTTTGAATTTCAACAAGATTGGGAAGCGCAAGTGTGCTTCTGTTCTTAGAGAAATTCATTCTTGTGGTTTTGCCCTGTTTGTGTTCTCTGATGTTGATCATTAATACAATCACTCCATTCAAAAATATTCGCCACCGCAAACGCACTTTTGCGGTGTTGCCACCGTGCCCTTCGTTCCTTATATATAATAAGCGCTGTTTTTCGCCAATCCCAAGGGTTTCAAAAGGACATAGTTAGCAATTATATTGCAGTTTACTATTTTATCACAACAATTTCCAATTGTCAATAGCTTTAGGGGAATTATTTTCACATTTTATAAAAAAATTGTAATTTTTTAAAAACTTTTTTCAAAAAAGCTATTGCATTTTGCTCAAATATGTGTTATCATATGCAATGTATGGACGAGAACACTCGCACACCCTCTCAGGTGCAGGTGTTTACTGTTTCAGTATTTTATCAAGGAGGGTAAGGCTTTGGCAAATATTAAAAGTGCAAAAAAGCGTATAAAAGTTATTCAGGCTAAGACTTTGCAGAACAAAATGTTCAAGACACAGCTTAAGACTGAAATCAAAAAATACGAAGCAGCTCTTGCAGCAGGAGACGTAGAACTCGCGCAGGCTACTTATAAGGCAGCAACAAAGAAAATTGACCAGGCAGCTTCTCGTGGCATTATCCACAAGAACGCAGCAGCTCACAAAAAGAGCCAGTTCACAAAGAAGCTTAACGCTTTGGGCAAATAATCAACATAAAAAAACGCACACTTCTCACCGTGTGCGCTTTTTTATTTTTTCTTAAAAATAGTACTTTTTTTGTTAAAAATTTATTGACATTTTAGTTTATGTTTGTTATAATAATTAGTGATTAATAAATACATAGAAAAATAGCTGATTTTCGAAAGGAGCAAATATGAACAAAATTCTTAAAATCACCATTATGGTTGTTCTCTGCCTCATCGTTATCCTCTCAATTGCACTTATTATAGGTTCTTGCAATAGAAACGGAAAAGCGCCCGACGTTACAACAACTACTACCACAACAACTACAACTACCACAACTACAACAGGTGGTGCTAACCCCGATCCCGATCCCACTCCCGATTGCACACACGTTGATGCTAACTTCGACGAGCTTTGCGATAACTGTGGACAGGCGGTTGAAAGTTTTACACCTGTTAACGATAAAGTTTACGTTATCACATCCGAGCTTAACGTTCGTAAAACACCTGAAGTTCCCGAAGAAACATATAGCAACGTTTTCGGTTCAGTATATATGGACAACGAGCTTAACCGCACAGGTTATAACGAAACTTGGACAAGAATTGAAATTGACGGTGTTTCTTACTATGTAACTACAAGCGCAGTTACAACAGAAAAGCCTATTACAAGCTTTGAAAGCTGCGACGAAACCGTTTATTTCATACATAGTGCCCAAGCATATACAAAGCCCAGCCATCTTGAAAACTATTCTATGCCTATCGATACGTTCCAGATTGGCGAATCAGCAAAGAGAACCGGTGTTGCAACTGAAGTTTACAACAGCACAAGCGATGGAAAATCATATACATTCGCAAGAATTGAATACACCGTTAAGCTTAACGGTGAAGAAGTAACTCGTGTAAGCTATGTAAATAATGAATACTTGTCAACAGAAGCTCCTGCAGATCCCGATGCAGGCATCACATTCGAAGAGTGCAACGTAACTCTTAAAGTTACAGCATCATCAAGCATCAACCTCAGAAAATCTGCGCTTTGGAAAAATGGCGACTCCGAATTCAACAATTCTCAGATCGCAGGCTCAGCCAATAAGGGCGACATTCTTCAGACAACTCATAAGGGTGTTGAAAGTGACGGAACAGTTTGGTATAAGGTTCTCCTTAATGACGTTACTTACTATGTAATCTTTAACGCAGAAAACCTTGAAATCCAAACTCCTGCAGCTCAATAATTAACTTAAATTAAAATCCGAGAGCATTTCGCTCTCGGATTTTTGTTTTAGTGGGATGTTCAAATTTTGATTTATCGGGGAGTTAGTTTATGTTAATACCCCTCTCACCGCTTACGCGGAGCTCTCCCCAAAGGGCGAGCCTTTTTTAAGCGAATGCTTACAAATCAAAGCCTCTCACGCAGGGAGAGGTGGCAACCGAAGGTTGACGGAGAGGGGATTTGCTTAAAGTAGTCTCTCCCCGCTAAATCCCAATTTCACGGCTACACTCTAATATCAAATCTCATCAAACTCGTAGGGGCGACGCCACGAAGTGTCGTGAGCGCAATGAATGACAACACAGTGTGTTGTCAGAACGCGAACGTGACCGAGCCCGCAGGCGAGACCCTCGACGACCCGCAATCAACGAAAAGCAACTTTCCATCTCCCCCATAAATTCCAATTTACCACCAAACCTACAATTTTAAAAATTCACTTGACATTTTTCGTGGAAGTTATATAATGGAATTACAAATTAACGGTCTAATATTGCATTTTTGCGGAGGAACAAATTATGAAAAAGATGAGTTTGGGTGAAAAAATTAGTCTTTGTGGCTTAGTGATGGCTTTTGTGGGCGCATTCTTTTCGATGTTCTATGGAATATCACTGCTCGATAGAAAAGGTGTTTTTTTGATAGGACTTGCTGTGATTTTGGGTGGTTTTTTGTTATCACTTACGACAGGGTTGTTGATGGCTGGCTTTGGACAATTAGTTGATGATACGCATTATATTAAAATTGACTATATGGAAAAACGCGTAAATGAAAATTCGGCAACTACATTTGAGGAAGTTAACCGAGTTAATCAACTTAATATAGAAAAACAAAAATTAAATATAGAAAAACAAAAATTAGCCGAACGTCAACGTTTTCAAAATATTCTTAATAAAGGGAATTCTAATTCCACACCAAAGAAAAAATGCTGTCCTAATTGCGGTGAAATAATGTTAAAGTCCGATGTTTGCGAAATGTGTGGGCATAAATCTAATTATTGATGATTAATTATTTAAATAAAATAAGAGGTGGGATTTTTCCCACCTCAATTTTTTATTTAATTACAACCTTCTTAAAGTTTTTCTTGCCTCTTCTTACGAGAATGCCATCTTTAAGGTCATCTGCTGTAAAGGAATGACGGAGATTTGTAATCTTTTCGTCATTAACTGTTACGCCGCCCTGCTCAACTGCACGTCTTGCTTCGCTTCGAGAGGGAACAAGCTCTGCCTTAACAAGTACGGAGAGAATGTCGATTGCGCCTTCAACGAGGTCTGCTTCGCAAAGCTCAACTGTGGGAGCATTGTCAGCACCGCCTGTGAAGAGGGAACGAGCCATTGCCTGCGCCTTTGTTGCTTCTTCCTCACCGTGAACGAGCTTTGTGAGTTCGTAAGCAAGGATTTCTTTTGCGGTGTTAAGCTGTGCGCCTTCCCAAGTGTCCATTGCGTTGATTTCTTCAAGAGGAAGGAATGTGAGCATTCTGATGCACTTAAGAACGTCCTGGTCTCCAACGTTTCTCCAGTACTGATAGAAATCGAAGGGAGTTGTCTTGTTGGGGTCGAGCCATACCGCACCTGAGGCGGTTTTACCCATCTTCTTGCCCTCGGAGTTAAGAAGAAGAGTGATTGTCATAGCATGTGCGTCCTTGCCGAGCTTTCTTCTGATAAGCTCAGTACCGCCAAGCATATTTGACCACTGGTCGTCGCCACCGAACTGCATGTTGCATCCGTATGTTTTGAAAAGGTGATAGAAGTCATAGGACTGCATAATCATGTAGTTGAATTCAAGGAAGGAAAGGCCCTTTTCCATTCTTTGCTTATAGCATTCTGCAGAGAGCATTCTGTTAACAGAGAAGCACGCACCAACGTCACGAAGCACCTCAACGTAGTTAAGGTCAAGGAGCCAATCGGCATTGTTTACCATAATTGCCTTGCCTTCGCCAAAGTCGATAAAGCGTTCCATCTGCTTTTTAAAGCAATCGCAGTTGTGCTGGATTGTCTCTCTTGTCATCATCTGACGCATGTCTGTACGTCCTGAGGGGTCACCAACCATAGCAGTACCGCCACCGATAAGAACAACGGGCTTGTTGCCTGCCATTTGAAGACGCTTCATAAGGCAGAGAGCCATAAAGTGACCAACGTGGAGTGAGTCTGCAGTGGGGTCAAAGCCGATGTAGAAGGTCGCCTTGCCCTCGTTGATCATATTTTTGATTTCTTCCTCGTTTGTAACCTGTGCAATAAGACCACGGGCAACGAGTTCTTCATAGATTTTCATTTTTGTTTCTCCTATCTAAAATGTAATTTTTAACGAATTTAAAATAACTTTGAGTTAATAATGGGGAACTCCCTCAGTCACCCAAACTAACGAGCAAGCTCGTAAGTTCAGTGACAGCTCCCTCTGCGGAAGGAGCCTATGCAAGATATTCCTTGTTTTTGTAGTTATATAGTTCAAATTGTTAGATTTTATAAGGCTTTTTAAAACTTTACGGCTATTTACGAAAGACTACCACACAGAGCCTCCTTCCGCAGAGGGAGGTGTCTTTGCCATTAGGCAAAGACGGAGGGAGTTCCTTATCAAATTAAAGTTTTAACTTGTTGCTTTTGATTTTTTGAATTTCAGTATCTAAATACTCGCAAATCCAATTAAAATCTTTATCTATTTGCCTATTGGTAATTCTAATGATTTGAACACCTTGTTTATTAATTTCTTTGGTTCGGATTTTATCGTTTTCAAGACCTTGCTTTGAATAATGTTGTCTGCCGTCAATTTCTATAGCAATTTTCAAGCTTGGACAGTAAAAATCAACTATATATTCTCCAATGGTTTTTTGCCTTTGAAATTTGATTTCATAATTTTTAAGGAAGTCGTACCATAAATGCTTTTCTTGTGGTGTAGCTCTTTTTCTTAAATTTTTAGCTAAAACTATGTTTTTTCCATTATAAACTATTGGCATAATTTTACCTCTAAAAAATTTATTCAATCTTTATATCAAACTAACTTTATGGCTACATAAGAGAGATTGTCTCACCGTAGGCTCCAACCGCGCGAACCCCCAAAGCTCATAAATATCGCTTCGGGGAACCCCACATCGCAGAGGGAGCTGTCACTGAACTAACGAGCTTACTCGTTAGTTCGTGTGACTGAGGGAGTTCTCCTCATTTACATAAACTAATTTCAATAAAAAAGCCCTTGGGTTTATAAAACCCAAGGACGAATTAGCGTGTTACCACCTTGCTTTGAACACAATGCTTTAGCATTTTGTTCCTCATTAAGCGCTATAACGGGCGCACCGTTGCCGTCTACTCTTGCAAAATTTCGGGGCAAAGCTCAAGGATGTATTCGCATTTTATTTTCTGCGCCTCTCATCAAACGGCAACTTTCTGTAGAAAAGGGAAAATGTTACTTCTTCCTGTCAAAGCAATATTTATTACTTTAGTATATTAACACAAAATTCAGTGCTTGTCAACGATTTCGGCAAAAAAAGTTTCGCCATTATGTGATATTAATTCAACGTTCAACACTTGTGAGTGGAGCGAAACGTCACTTTTCACACAAATTTCAAGAAAATCGGGAGTGTGACCGTAAGCAAAGCCATTTTCATAGCTTTCAAAAAGCACGGTGTGAGTACCTTTTTGCGCTAAAATTCGGTCAAATTCCGCATTTCTTATGCCTTTTTCAAGAGAAATAAGCTCTGCGGAGCGCTGCTTTTTAATTTCCTGAGGCACCTGATTGCCCATTTTAGCGGCAGGAGTTCCTTTGCGTGCGGAGAATGGGAAAACGTGGATCATAAGGAAGTTTGCTTTTTTGGCAAATTCAAGAGTTTCGGCAAAATCCTCATCCGTTTCACCGGGGAAGCCGACGATAATATCGGTTGTATATCTCACGCTTGGCATTGCTTTTCTAAGTCTTTCCATATTGGCAAGAGCTTGGTCGGCATTGTATTTGCGCTTCATATTGCGAAGCGTTTTTGATGAGCCGGACTGCATTGAAATATGGAAATGCGGAGCAAGCTTTTTAAGATTTTTAATCCTTTCAACGAACCTTTCCGTCAAGCAAGAGGGGTCAAGCGAGCCGAGACGAATGGTAAAATCGCCCTCGATTGCATCGATATCGCAAAGCAGGTCTGCGAATGTGTAGCCATTCAAATCCTTACCGTATGAGGCGGTTTCAATGCCCGTCAGAACTATCTCACGGCAACCGTTTTTAACGAAGTGAGTCACCTCACAAATAACCTCTTCGGGCGCTTTTGAACGTATTTTTCCACGTGCGTATGGGATGATACAATAGGTGCATTTGCTCTCGCATCCGTCCTCAATTTTGATGTAAGCACGAGTTCTGTCAAAGTGCTTAATCTCCATTTTTTCAAAGCCGCAGGAGTCAATATCACGCACGAAAATCTCGGTTTGCACATTCTTTTCACCCTTTTTGAAAAGGGAATTGAGCGCCTCTGCAATTATCAGCTTGTCGGTGTTGCCACAAACGTAGTCAACGCCTGCAATTGCGGCAATATTTTCGGGATTGGTTTGCGCTAAGCATCCTGTAACAAGAATGAAAGCATTTGGATTTTTGTTTATAGCACGGCGAATGAACTGACGTGCCTTTCTATCGCTTTCAGCCGTAACCGTGCAGGTGTTTATAATGTATGCGTCGCATTCGTCATTGCTTTGCTTAATTTCAAAGCCAAGTGAAGCAAGTCGCTCGGCAATCGCCTCGGACTCATATTGATTCACCTTGCAACCAAGCGTGAGAATGCCAACTGTTTTGTTTGTATCGTTCATTTTTACCTCAATTTAAATTATTGATTACATTTTACCACTTTTTTTGAGAATTGTAAAGGGGTAAAAATTATTGACAAACAAATTCTTTTGTGATATACTTAACTAAGTAAAGAATGCCCACGGGCAAAATAAAACGCAGAGTAGGGCATTCGTGCCTAACTCTGCGCTTTTTTGTTGTTTTGACCCAGTAAATGTAAACAAATTGTAAACAAATGATTTTTTTGAAGAAAAGTTGAAGAATTTTTCAAAGAAA
>JAZTWO010000055.1:0-5132 GCA_045635885.1 Eubacteriales bacterium
ACGCGCATTGCGCAAAATTTGTTTACAATAATACGATTAAAAGCTTTTTGCGTGCGGGGTTCCCCGAAGCGATCTTTATGAGCTTTGGGGGTTCGCGCTTCCTTTTCTCGAAAAAGAAGATATTCTTTACTTTGTAACTCCTCGATAAATCAAAATTTGAAAGGAATAAATATGATTAAAAACGAATTTATAGTATTAAATAACGGAGTTAAAATTCCTGCCATAGGATTTGGCACGTGGCAGGTAGCGGACGGAGAAGAGGGATATTCATCCTGTCTTAACGCATTAAAGGCGGGCTACCGTCACATTGACACGGCATTCGCATACGGAAACGAGAAAAGCGTTGCCCATGCGCTTCGTGATAGCGGACTTTCACGCAAGGAGGTGTTTTTGACTACAAAATTACCTGCGGACATAAAGGATTATGATGGGACCTTGGCGCATTTCGAGGCATCTCTTAAAAATCTTGAAACTGACTATCTCGACCTTTATTTAATTCACGCTCCATGGCCTTGGAGTGACGTTGGAAGCGACTGCACCGAGGGTAACATTGCAGTTTGGCGAGCAATGATTGACCTTTATAATCAGGGAAAAGTTCGAGCAATTGGTGTTTCAAACTTTCACGTTAATGACATAGAGGCGATAGTTAAAGCCACGGGCTTTGTGCCTGCTGTTAACCAAATCAGATATTTTATTGGAAACACACAAAACGAAATAACACAATATTGCCAAGCAAACGGAATTTTGATTGAGGCATATTCTCCCCTTGCAACAGGAGCACTTGTTGAGCATGCCGACCTTTCTTCTTTGGCGCAAAAATACGGTGTAACCATTCCACAGCTTTGCATTAGATTTTGCATTGAAAACGGTACTTTGCCGCTTCCAAAATCCGTAAACGAGGCGAGAATAAAGGCAAATCTTGAGGTCGATTTCAAAATCGAAAAAGAAGATATGAATTATTTAAACTCCCTTTATCACATTGGACCAACAAGACCATATAGAAGTTAAATAAAAAACGTCGTTTCAAATTGGAACGACGTTTTTTACATTATAATTTCATATTTAAAGAATTTCTCTTGAAAAATGATTTGCTTTTCAATTTCCTCTTTTGAGTAATTGGCATCAATCGGGGCAACAATCCATTTGTCCTCAACGTCATTTAAACGACGAACAATAGCGATAATTTTGCCTTCGAATTCTTTCAAGGGAACATCAATTCCCAAAATATAAGCATCCTGCTCTTCGCCGTCGGGTGCGATAATGCCCTCAACATATCCATAATTGATCGGATAAATCAAATCGTTATATTGTGGATGGCAGCTCCCAAGCGGTCTGTCAACCACAACTCTTACAATTTTGCCTAACATAATCACTTTTTAAGTGCCTTCTTTTTGCGTTTAACGCCTTTGCCGTGGGCACTGATTGCGTGAACAAATCCCATGGAAAGATAAAGGGCGAGCATTGAACTACCACCGTAGCTCATAAACGGAAGGGTAATACCGATAACGGGGAACATAGCAAGGCACATTCCGATATTCATAACTGACTGAACAATGAACATTCCTGCAATGCCGACGCAAATCAACGAGCCGAAATAGTTTTTGCTGTGCTTGGCAATTCGCAAAATTCTCGTTATCAACATAATCAAAATCAAAAGAAATACAACTGCGCCCACAAATCCAAACATTTCGCAATAGGTTGAGAAAATGAAGTCCGTGTGTGAGGCGGGCAAGATTTCGTAATAACCGCCCGAATTTATTCCTCGACCAAAAATTCCGCCTGCGCTAACTGCGTCAAGTGAGAGCAGGGCTTGGAATCCATAGCCGGAGGGGTCAAGCTCCGGTTGAAATCCCACAAGTATTCGCATTTGCTGATAGGTTGAAAGAAGGGGCCAAAGGAATGGGAATGCAACGCATACCGTTGCGGCTGCCCCCACAAAATACCAAATGCTAAGACCTGCAAAGGCAAGCATTATGGCAATAATTCCAACGTAAACAAGGGTTACACCAAGGTCACCCGAAAGCAAAATCAAACCGACAATCGACCCTGCGTGAATTGCTAGTCTTAAAAGCGTTTTAGGTTTGTTAAGAGTGGTCTTAACCATTGAAATATGCTTTGAAAAACTGATTATAAAAGCAATTTTAACAAATTCAGAGGGCTGAATTTGAAAGCTCCTGCTTCCTATTTTAATAATGGTGAGCCAGCTTTTGTTGCTTGTTTCAGTACCGTTTGCGCCCGTATCGCCAATGACCAAGGTTATGCCAAGAAGGGCAATCGAAACCACCCAAAGAAGCACCCAATATCGCTCAACAAAAAGTCGATAGTCGATATTAACAATTACAATTATGGCACAAAATCCAACAATCGTCATTGCCAATTGCATAACGAGTTTGCTGTTACCAAAATTCTCTCTTGCGCCAAAAATTGTGACAAGACTCATCAAAGTTATCATCATTGAAAAGAGAAGAACGGGCTTGTCAAATCTCAAAAATGAATTTTTGATATATTTAATTATTGAATCGAACATTTGTCACTTCTCCTTTCTGTAATATAAGGGAGTCCTTTTTGGGACTCCCTATTAGATACAAATTAATACTGGCGACCCCAAACAACCATGTGTTTAGCGGGCTTACCACAGCAAGCGCACACGTCAGAGAGTTTTTCTTCATTAAAGGGAATGCAACGTGACTTAACGCCGCCTGTAACGTCTTTGATTTTATCTTCGCATTCAACTTCGCCACACCACATAGCTTTAATATAGCCGGGCTTGTTTTCTGCAATATCAACAAATTCTTCAAAGTTCAAAGCAACGTGAGTTTTTTCGTTGAGGTTCTTAAGAACTCTTTCACAAAGCTCGTTGTGAACCTGATTAAGCATTGCTTCAACTTCTTCCATAACGTTGTCAAGAGAAACGAATTTCTTTTCTCTTGTTACACGGCTAACAAGCACGCAAGAGTTGTTTTCAATGTCCTTAGGTCCAATTTCAAGACGAACGGGAACACCCTTCATCTCATATTGGCTAAACTTCCAACCTGTAGATTGATCGCTGTCGTCGAGTTTAACACGGAACTTTTTAGCAAGCTGACGCTTAAGCTCATCAGCTCTTTCAAGAACGCCTTCCTTATGTTGAGCAACGGGGATAATAGCGAGCTGAATGGGAGCAATTGCAGGGGGGAGGATAAGACCGTTATCGTCACCGTGAGTCATAATGATTGCGCCAATCATACGAGTGGAAACACCCCAAGATGTTTGGTGGGGATATTTAACTGTGTTATCTCTACCTGCGAAAGTGATATCGAATGCCTTTGCAAAACCGTCACCGAAATAGTGAGTTGTACCACCCTGAAGGGCAACACCGTTGTGCATCATGGGTTCGATTGTATAAGTTTCTTCTGCGCCTGCAAACTTTTCCTTGTCAGTTTTTCTACCTGTAATAGCAGGAATTGCAAGTGAGTCACGATAGAAATCCTCATAAACTTTAAGCATTGTGAGTGTTTCATTTCTTGCCTCTTCTGCAGTTTCATGCATTGTGTGACCTTCCTGCCACAAGAATTCACTTGTTCTAAGGAAGGGGCGAGTTGTCTTTTCCCAACGAACAACCGAGCACCACTGATTATAGAGCTTGGGGAGGTCACGATAGGAGTGAATAACGTTTTTAAAATGCTCGCAGAAAAGAGTTTCAGATGTGGGGCGAACGCAAAGCTTTTCGGTGAGCTTGTTTTGACCGCCAATTGTAACCCAAGCGCATTCGGGAGCAAAGCCCTCAACGTGATCCTTTTCTCTTTGCAAAAGGGATTCGGGAATAAACATGGGCATGTATACGTTTTCGTGACCAAGCTCTTTAAAACGAGCATCAAGGTCCTTTTGTATGTTTTCCCAGATTGCATAGCCATAGGGGCGGAAAATCATGCATCCCTTAACGCTTGAATAATCCATAAGCTCTGCTTTTTTGCACACGTCGGTGTACCACTGGGTGAAATCGACATCCATGGATGTAATTTGTTCAACTAATTTTTTGTCTTTTGCCATTTCTCAATGTCTTTGACCTTATAACCACTATAAAGTCGGGAAGTTTTGGATTGAATTTACCCATTCGGGCAGGACAAAACTCCCTAAAAAACGGTAAAATGTGAATAAAGCGCACAATTACCTATCATAATATAAAATAATAGCACATTTTTTATATTTTGTCAACGGGAGAAACGTTTTATGTTAAAAAAATACGTTAATTTATTTGGACTCAAAATTGACGATATTTCGCTTTTGCGTGCAACCACACTTGCAAGAACGAGTTTGAGGGGTGGCGAGGGCAGGATATTTTTCACTCCAAACCTTGAAATGCTTGAAATGGCACGAAAGAATGGCGAAATAAGAGATTTGTTAAATTCCGCTTCAGTCTTGCTTCCTGACGGAGAGGGAGTTTTGCTCACGTCTCGACTGATGAAAACTCCAATTAAAAACAAGGTGGCAGGTATTGATTTTGGCGAATCGCTTATGGATTTGGCACAAAAAGAGGGGAAAAGTGTTTTCTTGCTCGGCTCTAAATTGGGAGTGGCAAAAAAAGCCGCAAAAAATCTCTTAATTAAATATCCGAATCTTAAAATTTGTGGAATTCATAGTGGCTATTTTCAAGCTGAAGCAGAATGTGAAATTGTTAGTAAAATCAAGTGGGCAAATCCTGACATTTTGATTGTCTGCATGGGCTTTCCAAGGCAAGAAAAATTCGTTGTTAAGCACAAATCCGAATTTGAGTCAATTAAGGTTGTTGCCTGCCTTGGCGGTGCGCTTGATATTTGGTCGGGAAGAAAAAAGCGAGCACCAAAATTTATCAGGAATGCACACCTCGAATGGCTCTGGCGCACCGCCATCGAGCCCAAACGTGTACGCCGCCTCTTTGCCTCTTGTCCAACCCTTTGCCTCGCCCTTGGATATAAATTTCAAAAAATAGTTGACGATAAAAGAATTAAAGCAAAATAGCGCGCATATATTTTATTAGATTTTTGTATTTCAAATTTTGATTTGTCGGGGAAGTTACAAAGATAAAAAGGTCGCTTTTGAAAAAGCTCCGCAAAACTTTTTTATCGCTTTGGTTTGCACTGACTCGACGTAAATTTTCGATAAAACACGAGTGT
>JAZTWO010000056.1:0-6652 GCA_045635885.1 Eubacteriales bacterium
TTTGGAACAAATAGTCTATAGTTCACTATCCGCACAAGATCCTTCGGTCGCTTTGCTCCCTCGAGGATGACGTGCGGAGGCGGTATTGGTTGGTTGACGTTTAAACGGACAGGCGAGACCATCGACGTCCCGTTCCCAACCTCAACTAACTTCTCAATAAATCAAAATTTACAGTCTACCTAAATGGCTACGCACAAGCAGAGTAAATTTGAGAAAATCACTCTGAAAGAGGGGTTTTCGTAGTTCGGCACATAAAATCCACGTCGAAAATTTATTTTCGTAAGCGGATTTTGTGGGGTGAACTGACAATTTGCAAGCAAATTGTCGAAAATTTACGTCAAACCACCACAAACCAAGGCGATAAAAAGTTTTGCCAAGCTTTTTCAAAAGCGGAAATTGGCACTTTCTAACTTAAAAATCGGTACTTTCTAACTTAAAAAACGGTACTTTCTAACTTTTTGTGATGGAGAGGTTTTCTAAATTATTATTTTCATTACAATATATGAATATTCACCTGAAAGGAGAAGCAAATGGCGAAAATATTTGAATCTGAACGCACTGAAAATTTAATAACAACCTATATGGAACGTGATTTGCACGCTTCTTTAAAGGCGCATTTTTGTCCTGATAGCTCGTTTCACGAGGTTAAAATCGGTAGGTTTGTTGCCGACGCATGCGTTGATGGGGTCATTTATGAAATCCAGACGGGGAGTTTTTCTCCACTTGCCAAAAAGCTCCGTTTTTACCTTGAAAATACGGATTTTCGCATTGTAATTGTTCATCCGATTGCCAAAAATCGCAGGATTTTGTGGCTTGAGGCGGAGTCGGGCGAGCTTGCCAAAACTCCAAGAAAATCAAGCAAGCACGAAAGCATTGCAAACGGAATCTCTAATATATATTATTTGAAGGAATTTTTGGGCAACGAGCGAATTTCGTTCTGCTTTGCAATAATGGAAATTGACGAGGTTAGACTTCTTGACGGATACGGAAAGCAAAACAAAATTCGGGCAACAAGTGTTGACCGAATTGCAGGCGAAATTTATTCATTTGAGTACATAAATTGCTTAAAAGACGTCGAAAATGCGGTTTTGCCCCTCCTTCCCGACGAGAAATTTGGCAGGGACACCCTCTCTAAATCGCTCCGACTGAAAGGAATGAAGCTTTGGAGCGCACAAAAATTTCTTATCGAAAGCGAAATTTTGTCCTGCGAAAAGGACGGAAAACGATTGATTTTTGATAAAAAACGAGCAGATAAATAATCTGCTCGTTAATTTTTATTTTCTCTTTGCTCCAAGCAAGCCGAGGATTCCGTCTATTACAAGAAGTACGCCCAAAACCATTATAAGGTTGCCAAGAAGGTTGCCAAACGCAAGGGCTATGCCAAGCACCATAGTAAGCGCAGGGAAAATGATTAGCAAAATGTTCTTCTTTTTCTTCTTTGCACGCAAGATAACAAGAAGCTCGAAAAGCCCCTTGATTGCAATTAAAACGCCAAGCACAATAAGGAAAATATCCAAAATTTTGTTTCCAAGAAGAAGAATCACAATGCCGATAAAGAGATTAACCGCACCGCTGAAATTCATTCCACGAATAAAATCAACGATACCTGATAAAATGAAGAATGCTCCTGCCAACATAATTATCCAATTGATTGTTTCTGCCTTGAAAATTACAAAAAGTAAACCAAGGGCGATACAAAGAAGGGGCGACGTTATGTTAGCTTTTGACTTTGATTTTGATTTTTTTGCCATAATTTTACTCCTTTTTCATATTGTAGTTTCATTCTAACATATTTCGACTTTTTTGTCAACCAAAAAAATTATGTAAAAAAATGTAAAAAATCTTTAAAAAATGCAAAAAAATGTTGGACAAATCTATTTTTTTGTGGTATTATATAAAGGCACACACCAAAAAAATTATCGAAAAGAGGAAAATACGGTGCTTTTTTACGATATTGAATTTACTACTATACCAAAAATTAAATACAACTGCGTAGTTGTTACATCCGACTATCACGCAGCAATTAATAAAAATGAAAATCTTTTTGAGCTTTGCTATATCGATAGCGGAGAGTGCGTTTATCAAACTCCCTCGGGCGCACTTGCTTGCGAATCAGGACATCTCTATCCCCTTCTCTTTGGCGAAAAATGCGAGATTTATACCGAGAGCGAAACCCCCATCAAAATGTTTTCAATCGGAATTGAATGCGGTCTTTCTATTAACGTTGTCGACTCATCAAAGCTCTCGGAAGAAGATACAAGAGTGCTTATGAAGAACCTTTTGGCAGGAAATCGCTTCCTTTTTCCAAAAGACGGTCTTTCAACACTCCAATTTGATTGGGTTTTGCCCTATATTAAGAAAATTATCGCCTGCAAGCCCGGTGAAAGAATTGGTGAGGAAACTCGTGCCCTCTCTTTGATTATCGAGTTTATGAGCCGAATTACAAAGTCGAGCATGGATACCGTTGCTTTTGACGCAAAGGCGTTCCCCACAAGCGCAGTTGCCTATAGCGAGATGGTTGTTTCTTATATAATTAAGAACTATAGAAAGAAAATCAGCGTTATTGAGATTGCAGATGAGTTTGGGCTTACTCCTAACTATCTTCATGCGATTTTTAAGCAGGTTAAGGGCACAACCATTATTGACTACCTCACCGCATACAGAATGAATATGGCGAAAATCTATATTGAAAGATTTGGTTTGCGTGCTTATGAGGCGGCGGAAATGGTTGGCATTGATGACCCTGCGTACTTTAGCCGTGTGTTTAAAAAGCTTTATGGAAAAAGCGTTAGCGACTTTAAACGTGACGGAAATTGATTTGATTGATATTGTTTTAATCCACCCGATTTATCGGGTGGATTTTTTTGTTTGCGTGGGGGCAGAGGTTAGTTGGGTAAGTTTTTTTAGTTACAAAGTACCGTTTTTCAAGTTAGAAAGTACCAATTTCCGCTTTTGAGGAAAAGTTAGAAAGTACCGTTTTCCGCTTTTGAAAAAGCTTGGCAAAACTTTTTTGTCGCTTTGGTTTGCACTGACTCTACGTAAATTTTCGATAAAACACGAGTGTTTTATCGGTTTGACCAACAAAATCGCCTTGTGTGAGTGAACTCCCACCGACGATTTCCTTGTTCAAACTACGAAAACCCCTCTTTCAGAGTGATTTTCTAAAATTTACTCTGCTTGTGCGTAGCCGTGAAGTTTTATAGGTAGATAAAATTGCCATATTGTGTGTATAATGTCGCTTACCGTAGGGGCTCACCGTGTGAGTCCGTTCCCAACCTCAACTAACTTTGTGCCTTCCCATTGAGAGGCATAGGGTGAGAAAATGCCTTCGGCAATTTCAGATGAGGGGAACGCCACTTAGTTTATGTAATAGATTTTCCACAAACTCCGTAGGGGACGACGTCCCGACGTCCCGCACTCAACACAAACTAACTTTTCCTTTAGAACAAATAGTCTATAGTTCATTATCCGCACAAGATCCTTCGGTCGCTTTGCTCCCTCGAGGATGACGTGCGGAGGCGGTATTGGTTGGTTAACGTTTAATCGGGAGGATGGTATCCTCCCCTACGGTGTTTTCGGGTATGATGTCGCTCACCGTAGGGACTCACTCCGTGAGTCCGCTTCCAAACACAAACTAACTCTTCAACAAATCAAAATTTACAGTCTACCTAAATGGCTACACTATAACAAAGTAAATTTTAGAAAAACAATCCTTGGGGATTGGTTTTCGTAGTTCGGCACATAAAATCCACGTCGAAAATTCATTTTCGTAAGCGGATTTTGTGGGGTGAACCGATAATTTGCTCGCAAATTGTCGAAAATTTACGTAGACAACCGCCCAACCCAAGCGGCAAAAAGTTTTGCCAAGCTTTTTCAAAAGCGGAGATTGGTACTTTGTAACTAAAATGCGGTACTTTCTAACTATTTTACTATCATAAACAAAAGCTCCCCTGAAAACAGGGGAGCTTGATTTTATTATTTTTTGTGGATTATTCCATATCTCTATCTCTGGTAACGCCCAACAAACGATAGGAGTTAACTTCCAGATCTCGTCCGAGTCTCTTTACATAGAAGCCGTCGATACAGCTAACTCTATATCTTCCTGTGCCTCTATCCCAGTTGCGATGCTTTTTAAGTTTATCCCACTGACTTGTTCTGCCACGATACATAATATTATCGAGCATAAGACATCCCTTGAACGCATCCTTCTTGATGCGTCTGAGTCTGCCGGAAATGTTAATTACTTCAAGCATTGTGTTATTCTTAAAGGTTCCCTTTTCAATAACCTTGATTGAAGAAGGAATGCTTGCTTCCTTAATATGTCTTTGGTTAGCAAATGCATATTTGTGGATTTTTGTTACTTCAACAAATCCATATCTTTCAGGAATGTAAAGTTCATCACTATAATACTTTCCGTAAACACCAATAATTGCACACTGATCTTTTGTTTTATTGAATTCAATAATAAGATCGTCGCAGGTTGTATAAGTTCCGTCGGGGCAATAGTAGAAGATTGCACCGTTGATTACAACCTCATAGTTATTTGAGTGTGAGTGAGAGAGCTTGTTTTCGTCGAAATCAAGCACCATTGCAGAACGGTAAAGTGTATATCCGTATTCTTCGGGAGTTGCGTGAGTGGATTCGCCTGCAATTCCCATATGGCAATAGATTTTATCGTTCTTCTTATCGTAATCATAAGCGATAATTGCATGTCCCTCATATTGACCGTTTTCGTTCAATTTAGCAACGCTGAGCAAAACGGGATAACCTTTTTTAATCTTTTTGATGGTATATTCCCTTGCCTTTTGGCTATATTTGAGAATTTCCGCTTCAGTTTTCGCTTCTAAAATCTCGTCAACGTAGTCAACACTGTGAATGTCATATTCGGATTTTTCAACACGGGCAACGTGCTTAAGGTAGTATTTAATAATCTTTTCTCTCTTGTCGTTATCAGTTGAGAAATCAAAATCGGTTGTCAACTTATCCTTGGGGGCTTTATTAACTCCCAATTTGATGCCAATTGCCACCAACGCCTCATGAAGATAGGTATTCTTGTTTTGGTTAACAAGCTGCTTATAACGAGCATAAGTCATCTTATTATTTGGATCGTCGGGGTGGAATTCGGGATGGTCGAAATATCTGATACCGGGAGATTCTTCAAAATTAGGTGCGTCGTCTGAACGAGAGGGTCTGTCAAATCTTCTGGGTACGATTTTATCGTGAAGAATTGTATCGTAGTAAGAAAGAAGCATTGCAACTGCAACGTATCCGCAAGAATTTTCAACGTTGTTACCAAAGTTTGTTACAAGATTCTTATAGTACGTTTGCAAATATGTGTTCTTTTTTGTATTTACCTTTTCGGCAAATTTAAAGATACCGTTGTTTTCGTCATCCTTACCATCAAGACCTTCTGCTTTTCTGATCTCTTTCGCAATTTCATCAGTTTCGCCATACTCTGCATCAAAGTCTGTTGTAAGAAGCTTTTTGATTCCAACAATAATAAGTGTTGTTACAAGAGCCAAAAGTGTGAACAAAACTGCATATGAAAGTGAATAAAGAACGTAAGTTAAGGTTGAGGGATTTGAGCCAACAATTATCTCATGAAGCCAGTCGATACCGGGTGTGTGGTTATCACACATGGGGCAGGATGAAAGGAAGTTGAAGCCAAATGTGCTGACAAATCTTCTTGCAATCAAGTGGGAAGCGATATTCAAACTGGTTGAGAATAACCAGAACATTACGAATATCGGCAATGCCTTCCAAAACATTGAAAATTTAATTTTTACTTCATTTGTGTACAAAAGGAATGCACCAATCACTACCATTGCACCGTAGCTGACCATTGCGCAAACGTTAAATCCGATTGTGTTTGTGAAAACACTTGAAGGATGAAGCATTATAGCTAAGCCCATGGACAACAAATAGGTGGATATGAATGCAGTAAGATTATCGTGGAATTTTCCCTTTGTCATACCTGCAACAATGCCAATGTATAAAAGCATTGTGTTAAATCGCAAAGGGAAATTATCTAATGTGTAACCCACAGAAATTACGTTAATCTGTCTATAAAGTTCAAACACAGCAAGCACAACGGTGGTTACTATAAGAACTCGATTAACGTTCTTTATTATCTCCTTTTTGTAAAGTACACAAAGAGTTATGATGGCCGCAATTACAAAGAGCATCCACACAATGTGTAAACCACCGTATGATGCAGGTTGATTCATGTGAGCATCTAAAACTCCCAAACTCGAATCTCTCATTTTAAGTCTCCTTATATCAATAGAATATTATATACCATTCTCATTTTAACACTAATCGAGAAAATATGCAAGAGCTTTTTGAAAAAACTTGCAAGAATATTAAAATATTATTTAATCTATTCGCTTCTTCGACGTGTTTTTCATCCGAAATGGTGTAAAATTCGGGTAAAAGATAATTTTTTGAGGCAGCAAATCAAAATTTGAGGTGCGTTGCGTGGGGCAAAGGTTGGTTTGTGTTCAGTTCGGGAGGGAGAACCCATCCCGAGTACATTTTGATTTATTTAGAAGTTAGTTGATGTTAAATGGGGGAACTACACCCGTCACGGCGATGCCGTGCCACCCTCTTCTGCGATGCGGGGTTCCCCGAAGCGATATTTATGAGCTTTGGG
>JAZTWO010000057.1:0-10671 GCA_045635885.1 Eubacteriales bacterium
CCCAAAGCTCATAAATATCGCTTCGGGGAACCCCGCATCGCAGAAGAGGGTGGCACGGCATCGCCGTGACGGGTGTAGTTCCCCCATTTAACATCAACTAACTTCTAAATAAATCAAAATGTACTCGGGATGGGTTCTCCCCTACAAAC
Organism: Eubacteriales bacterium; assembly: GCA_045635885.1. Taxonomy (GTDB): domain Bacteria; phylum Bacillota; class Clostridia; order Oscillospirales; family CAG-272; genus RGIG4608. Next base: position 150 of record JAZTWO010000057.1, read on the forward strand.
TCAACACAAACTAACTTTTCGTTTGGAACAAATAGTCTATAGTTCACTATCCGCACAAGATCCTTCGGTCGCTTTGCTCCCTCGAGGATGACGTGCGGAGGTGGTATTGGTTGGTTGACATTTAAACGGGTCGTCGAGGACGTCGACCCCTACGATGTTTTTGGGTATGATGTCGCTCACCGTAGGGGCTCACTGTGTGAGTCCGCATCCAAACCCAAACTAACTTTTTGCCTTCCCATTGAGGGGCATAGGGTGAGAAAATGCCTTCGGCAATTTCAGATGAGGGTCTCGCCATTTAGTTTATGCAAACGATTTCCCCGCCCAACACCGTAGGGGACGACGTCCTCGACGTCCCGCACTCAACCCAAACTAACTTTATGCCTTCCCATTGAGGGGAAGGGGGACCGCCGAGGCGGTGGATGAGGGGCTCGCCATTTAGTTTATGCAATAGATTTTCCACAAACTCCGTAGGGGACGACGTCCCGACGTCCCGTTCCAAACACAAACTAACTTTTTATATCACACAAAAATATTTCTCTATGTTTGAAACGGACGCACACGGTGCGCCCCTACGGTGTTTTCGGGTACGATGTCGCTTATCGTAGGGGCTCACTCCGTGAGTCCGCTTCCCAACCTCAACTAACTTTGTGCCTTCCCATTGAGGGGAAGGGGGACCGCCGAGACGGTGGATGAGGGGAACGCCACTTAGTTTATGTAATAGATTTTCCACAAACTCCGTAGGGGACGACGTCCCGACGTCCCGCACTCAACACAAACTAACTTTTCGTTTGGAACAAATAGTCTATAGTTCACTATCCGCACAAGATCCTTCGGTCGCTTTGCTCCCTCGAGGATGACGTGCGGAGGCGGTATTGGTTGACGTTTAATCGGGTCGTCGAGGGTCTCGCCTGCGGGCTCGGTCACGTTCGCGTTCTGACAACACACTGTGTTGTCATTCATTGCGCTCACGACACTTCGTGGCGTCGACCCCTACGATGTTTTTGGGTATGATGTCGCTCACCGTAGGGGCATCGATATATTTATGTTTTTTCAACGGGATGATGGTATCCTCCCCTACGGAGTTTAAGAGTATAATCTCACTCACTGTTATATCAATCTCCACCGTCCCCACCGTTAGTTAGGTGGATATAGTTATATTGGTTTTAGTTTTATTTATTTCCCTCATCTCTGTGATTAGGGGGGGTAATCACACAGATTAGGGGGGATGCTCTATATGATTATGGGGGGTAATCACAAGGATTAGCCCTCCTGACAAAGAAAAGTTATTGCAAAAAAGAGAAAAACCTCAAGCATTTCGCTTGAGGGTTTATTTTCAATAATTTTTAACGACTGATTGCGTAGGTCGTTAATGAACGATTTATATTATTTTGTAAGTTCTACAAGGAAGGGAGCTTTGTCGCTTGTTGATTCGTACTTATAAACAAGCTTATTAGAAGCCCAAGACAACTTTGCAAGAACATCAGCACCGAGGTTATCAGTAATATTTTCAAGTTTTGTAACGTCTTCTGTAGTAAGTTCTCTAGCTGTACCATCATTTTTAAGAATGAGTGTTGTATCATCGTCAGCTGCATCTGTAGCACCGGGAAGAACTACTACAACTTCGTCATCCAAAATGAATGCATTTTCAATAACTGTTTTAATCTGAGCAACTTCTGTTTCAGCAGCCTGCTTTTCAGCCTTGTTAATGAAAGATGTGTAACCAACTACAGCAACTGTAGAAAGAATAGCGAGAATTGCGATAACAACGAGCAATTCAACGAGTGTAAAGCCTTTTTGTGTCTTTTTCATGATTTTGTTTCTCCTTTAAAAATAAAAATTTTTACCTCTTTTTTTCGCAATCAATAAGGTTTTTGGGAAACGGCGATGCCATAAAAAAGCACCGTTGTTTCTCACTAAAAGTACAAATCAGCATTAAACCAAATGTACTTATGCACAGCAATTATAACACAACGTGAATACTTTGTCAACAAAAAATCGAAAAAATTTGTTTTTTGTTCATATTTGTCGAACTTTTAACAATTTGAACACCATAAAATCGACTTTTTTAGTTAAAGAGTTCAATTATATAAATTATTCATAAATTGTTCATAATTATATATTATAATAATCTAATAGAAATTTATCTTGCTTTATGCAGAATGGAGAATATATGTCAGAAAATAAATCTTGTATTGCAAAAAAGACCTCGATTGGCGGTCAGGCGCTTATCGAAGGCATTATGATGCGCGGTCCAAAAAAGACTGCGATGGCGGTTAGAAATCCGCAGGGCGAAATTGTTCTTGAAAAATGGGACAATGTGCCCGAGGGCAAAAAGCCCAATTTCATTGACAAATTGAAAAAGATTCCCGTTGTTCGTGGTGTTTTCAATTTTGCAAGTTCAATGTCAATGGGATATAAATCACTTATGAAGTCTGCCGAAATTGCGGGCTTTGAGGATGAGGAGGAAAAGAAGAACAGCAAGGGGCTTATGGCAATTGTGGGCGTTGTTTCTGCAATTCTTGGCGTTGCGCTTTCAGTTGGACTTTTCATCTTCCTCCCCACGTTGATTTACGATCTTATTTCACGCATCAATCCTGAATTTTTCGCTAACAGACTTCTCAAATCAAGCTTTGAGGGTGTTATTAAAATCGTTATTTTGATTGGCTATATGGCGGTTGTTTCAAGAATGAAGGACATCAAGCGCACGTTCCAATATCACGGTGCAGAGCATAAAACAATCTTCTGCTATGAATCTGGCGAAGAATTGACCGTTGAAAACGTTAAAAAACAGGGCAAATTCCACCCAAGATGCGGAACATCCTTCCTCATCGTTATGGTAATTGTGGGCATTTTCATTGGCTTGCTTATTCCTGCAACCTTGCCCACTTTGGTTAGAACTGTTATCAAGCTTTTGTTGCTTCCAATCACAATGGGGCTTGGCTATGAATTTATCAAGCTTGCAGGCAAAAAGGACAATGCCTTTACAAGAATTCTCTCCGCCCCAGGCCTTTGGATGCAGAGAATTACAGTTCTTGAGCCCACCGACGATATGATTGAATGCGCAATTGCCGCAGTTAACGAGGTTATTCCCGAAGACGGTTCAGACTTAATCTAAAAAAATAAGAGAGTATGGCTTTCATACTCTCTTTTTTGTTTTTATGGGCAACAAACTAATTGCAAGCAGCATTTGTGACGGTATGTAAAATGCCCACGCTATATTGATTTCAGAATGCAGGAGCTTATATATAAGCGAGCTTGCTGAAATATTCATATATGGTCCTATGTTAGCAAAGCCGATAAACATATCGCAAATGGCGAATAAAACAAGTCCTGTTGCAAGGATATATGCCTTTTTAAAGATTAGAAAAGAAAAGATAACGTTCAAAATCAAGTTGGTGTAATAGAAAATTGAAACGAGAGAAAGGGCATCTGTTTTTGCGCCAAGAACAACGCACGTTGCCAACACCGTTATAACGGAAGCTGACGCTCTTGTGATCAAATGTATTTTTCTTTTTTTGCGATTATTTTCTTCAAAGTAAATTCTCAAAAAATAAGCCATTTGAGTTTGCAAAAAGAATATCATTCCCAATAATTGTTTTTGTCTGTCAGGAAAAACAAGAAAGAAATCAGCACAAACGGTGAAAATCAGGGCAATTTGTGTGAAAATATAGGATTTTGATTTTTCTATAAACAAAAAGCAAAAAACACAAGCCAAAGCTATTGCAAAAAATTGGGTGTTATAGGGGTCTTTAGATGTTTGAATAATATAACCTAACTGCATTTCCGCAAGTAAAAACAGCAGAGAAAGAGAAAGCAGTATTTTATTGTTTTTTATCATATCTTGCTCTCAATAATTAATTTTTTCAAGTTGCTCAATGCATTCACGCAATATCTGTCGTTCGCAAAAATATTCGTTTTTACCATTTATAAGCTGATAGATCTCGTGTCCCTTACCAGCAAGCAAAATAATATCGCCATTTTGCGCCATTTCATAGGCATATTGAATGGCTATTTCACGGTCCTTGATGCAGGTATATTTGCTTTGGTCATTAAAGCAAGCCGCAATTTCATTAATAATCGCCATTGGGTCTTCGTGGTTGGGATTGTCTGAAGTGATAATTGAAAAATCTGCAAACTTAGAAGCTGCGTTGCCAAGCTGGGTGCGTCGCACCTGCGTTCTGCCACCCACCGAGCCGAAAAGACAGATAAGTCGGTTGGGATTGTATTTTTTAAGTGCCTTGAGGGCTGCCTCAAGACTTAAACCGTTGTGGGCATAGTCGATAACAAAGCTTGCGCCTTTTGGAGTTGTAACCACCTCAAATCTGCCCTCGATTTGTATTTTGCGCAATATTTGTGCGGCAAGATTCAAGTCGATATTAAAATGGTCTGCCACGCACATTGCGGCAAGCGTGTTATAAATGTTAATTTTGCCCGGAATCGAAATGGTGCAGGGGATAACCCTTTCACCTGCGTGGCAATCAAAAGTCATGCCAAGCGTGTTTTCGTCCCTATATGTGCAAATTGAATGTGCAGTATAATCCGTTTTTGACTCCGTTGAATAAAAAACGGTGTGCGATTTGCAATCTGCAAGCATTGACTTTGTGTGAATATCGTCTGCATTGGCAATAACGGTTTTGGTGTCGTAGTTGTCAAAAAGCATTTTCTTTGCAAGAAAATAGTCCTCAAAGCTATCGTGCTCACCTGCGCCAATGTGGTCTGGGGAAAGGTTTGTGAAAATGGTAAAGGCAAATTTTGTGCCAAAAGTTCGGTGCAATTTAAGTGCCTGTGAAGAAACCTCAATCACCGCCGCCTTTATTCCGCTATTTGCCATATCGTGAAAGTGTTTTTGAAGAATGTAGCTTTCGGGTGTGGTGTTTGTGGTGTCGTATTTTTCCTCACCGTACAAAACACCGTTTGAGCCAATGTAACCGCAGGGAATACCAGCCCCGTCAAGAAGCTGTTTTATCATAAGTGCGGTGGAGGTTTTGCCCTTTGTTCCCGTGATGCCGATAATAGCTATTTTTTCTGAGGGATTGTCATAAAGTATGCACGAGAGTTGCGCCAAAGCGATTCTTGTGTTTTTAACCATGATTATTATTGCATCACTTGGCAAATCGATTTGTTCTTCACACACAAAAACACGGCAACCGTTTGCATAGGCACTTGTTGCAAACAAGTGACCGTTTGTTGTAAACCCCTTAATGCAAACAAAAATGGAGCTGCTTGTTGCAATTCTTGAATCATTAGTTATATCAGAAACCTCACAATCTACAAAATTGCCAATATATTCTATTTTGTTTAATATTCTTGAAAGCAACATAAAAAACCTCACAAATTGTTGATTTACTTGATTATACCACATTTTTTCCTCTTTGGCTATACAATTAAGAAAAAAAGTAATAAAATTTGATGTGATTATTTAATGTCAAAATCTCTTGACATTTTGAAGGATAAATTATATAATAAGAATGAACATATTAAAATGGCGGATTATGGGGAAAAGCAGATGAGAGAATTTATAGAAAGAGCTTCTGTAATAGTTGTTGGCGGTGGTGCGGCAGGTATGATGGCTGCTGTAACTGCTGCAAGAAGTGGAGCAGAGGTTATACTTTTTGAAAAAAATGAAAAGCTTGGCAGAAAGCTCAGAATCACGGGCAAGGGACGTTGCAACGTCACTAACGATTGTGATAAAAACGAGTTTATGTCAAACGTTGCAACCAATTCAAAATTCCTTTTTGCCGCAATTTCCCGTTTTTCAACCGCCGACACCAAGGAGTTTTTTGAAGATTGTGGTGTGCCGCTTAAAACTGAAAGGGGAAAACGAGTTTTTCCTGTTTCGGATAAGGCGCAGGATATAGTTTCTGCTATGGAAAACGCCTGCGTTGAGTCGGGCGTGCGCATAATCAACAAAAAAGTTGATGCGCTTGTTATCGAAAACGGATGCGTGCAGGGTGTTGTTGCTTGTGGTGGATGCTACGGTGCAAAAAAAGTAATCATTTGCACGGGCGGTGCGTCCTATCCAAGAACGGGTTCAACGGGCGACGGTTATCGCTTTGCAAAATCCGCAGGGCACACCGTTACAGAAATAAGACCTTCACTTGTTCCACTTGTTTCAAAGGGTAGACTTTGCGCTCATCTTCAGGGGCTTTCGCTTAAAAATATCGGCTTTAAGGTTAAGGACACAACCAATGGTAAAATTGTCTATGACGATTTTGGCGAGATGATGTTCACACATTTCGGGCTTACAGGACCCGTGGTGCTTTCTGCAAGCGCCCACCTTTCAGATATTGAAAGTGGAAAATACGTTGCCTGCATTGATATGAAGCCCGCCCTTGACCACAAAATGCTTGATGCAAGAATTTTGTCCGATTTTTCGGAGTTTATTAATAAGGATTTTATAAATTCACTCGATTCGCTCCTTCCTCAAAAAATGATTGACCCCATTGTTGGTCTTTCAGGCATTGACCCAAGAAAAAAGGTTAATTCCGTTACAAAAGAAGAAAGAGAAAAGCTTGTTAATCTTATCAAAAACATTGAAATTCCACTTATTGGCTTTCGTTCAATTGACGAGGCGATTATCACAAAGGGCGGAATTTCAGTTTCGGAGGTCAGTCCCAAAACTATGGAGTCAAAAATCGTTTCAGGGCTCTATTTTGCAGGCGAAGTGCTTGACCTTGATGCCTACACGGGCGGATTTAATCTTCAAATAGCATTTTCCACCGCAACTCTTGCAGGCGAAAACGCCGCATGGAGTAGCTTTGAATAATTTACTTTTTTAGGGAGAAATTCAAAAATGATCAGAATAGCAATTGATGGGCCAAGCGGCTCAGGTAAGAGTACACTTGCAAAGGCGGTGGCTCGTGAACTTGGAATAATTTATGTTGACACGGGTGCGCTTTACCGCACTGTCGGATACTATGTTTATACGCAAGAAAAAGATCCTCATAATGCAAACGAGGTTGAGGAGCTTTTGCCCAATATAAATATTGAATTGAAGTATGAAAACGGCGCGCAAAAGGTGATTCTTAACGGAGAGGACCTTGGCGATAAGATAAGAATGCCACAGATGTCCATGTATGCTTCTGCGGTGTCATCCATTCCAGCAGTAAGAGAATTTTTACTTGAAATGCAGAAAAAAATGGCTCGTGAAAACAGCGTTGTTATGGACGGACGAGATATTGGAACAGTTATTATTCCTGATGCAGACCTTAAAATTTTCCTTACCGCAAGTAATGAAACAAGAGCGAATAGAAGAACACTTGAGCTTCAGTCAAAGGGGATTTGCATTTCTTTTGAAGAGGTGCTTAACGATATGATTGAACGTGATAAGCAGGATAAAAACCGAGATATTGCCCCTGCGATTCCTGCATCAGATGCAGTAATTTTTGACAATTCCGGAATGAGTGTTGAAGAAAGTCTTTCAGAAATAGTGAGGTTGGTAAATGAGCGAAAATAATAAAAATCAACAGAGCTTTGAAAAAGAGAAAAGAACGTATAAATTTTTCTATTGGCTTTTGGCGGGTGCTGTAAGACGACTTTACAGGGTGCGTGTTATCAACCCACAAAATGAGCCGCTTGATACACATTTCATCGTTGCCTGCAATCACACAGCGGCGGCAGATGGAGTAATTATCTGCGCATCAATGAAAAACCAAATTAGATTTATGGGCAAAAAGGAGCTTTTTAAGGTTCCCGTTGTTGGAACTTTTTTAAGAGCAATCGGTTGCTATCCCGTTGACAGAGGCAAAAGCGACATTGTTGCTTTAAAGAATACAATTAACCTTCTTAAAGATAACGATTGCGTTGGTATCTTCCCACAGGGAACAAGATGTCCAAAGGTTGACCCTGCAACAACCGGTGTTAAAAACGGTATTGGACTTATCGCTGCCCGTGCCAATGCAAACGTACTTCCTGTTTGCGTAAAATCAAAGGTTGGCGCAGTTAAAATGTTCAGAAAGAATTATCTCATTATTGGAAATCTTATCAAAAATGAAGATTTTGATTTTGAAAATAATAAAGGAACAGAGGGGCATCAAAGAGTTGCCGATCGCATTTTTGCAGACATTTGCAAGCTCTATGCCGAAACGGATATAGAAAATGCAAAATAATATAACTGTTGCAAAGCATGCGGGATTTTGCTTTGGCGTTAAACGTGCAACCGATACGGTGGAAAATAAGATAGCGCAAAAAGCAGAAAACGAAAAGATATATACGCTTGGTCACCTTATTCATAATGATGGATATATAAAATGGCTTGAAGAGCAGGGGGTATCGTCAATTGAAATTGACGACATTGATGCAGTTTTTGAAAAAGCTTGTGAAAGCTCCCCCGTCACCATTTATATCAGGGCGCACGGAATTTCAATCGACGTTGAAAACAAGTTGCAGGAATGCAGCGCCGAAAATGAATTTTTTAAGTATGTGGACCTCACCTGTCCCTATGTAAAAAAGATTCACAAAATAGCTCAAGAGAACAGCGACGATGGTAGTGTGTTTGCTCTTCTTGGCTCGCCAACTCACCCAGAGGTAATTGGAATTATGAGTTATGCCAGGGGCGAAAAGTTCGTATTTGAGCATTCCAATGAAATAGAAAATTATCTAAAAAATGAGCATTTGTTGAAAATGCATAAAAAAACGTTGAATTTGGTCGCCCAAACCACTCAAAATTTAGTGGAGTGGGAAAAAAGTTTAGAAATTGCAAAAAACTACTGTACAAATTCAAATTTTTTTGATACAATATGTAGTGTTACGGAAATTCGTCAAAACGAAGCAAAGGACCTTGCCCAAAAGTGCGATTGTATGATCGTTGTGGGTGGCAGAGAAAGCTCGAATACGGCGAAATTATATAAGATATGTAAAGATGCTTGCGAGCATACTGTCTGGGTTGAAAATGCAGACGAGCTTGACGGGAAATTTCCGACAAATAAAAAAATAGGTATTGTAGCAGGGGCGTCGACTCCCAAACGCAATATCGAGGAGGTATTATTTAAAATGAGCGAAATGATGACAGAAAATTTTGCAGAATTGCTCGAACAATCACTTAAAACTTTAAATACAGGAGATACAGTAACCGGATACGTAACACACGTTACCGACGCAGAGCTTCAGCTCGACCTTGGTGCAAAAGTTACAGGCATTATCAAAGCCGAGCAGATCACAGATGATGCATCCGCACGTCTTACACAGATGTTCAATGTTGGCGATGCAGTTGAAGCATTCGTTATTCGTGTAAGCGATATCGAAGGCGTTGCAGAGCTTTCAAAGAAGAGAACTGACTCCGATAAGAACTGGAAGAATATCGTTGCTCTTAAGGATAGCGGCGAAGTGGTTTCCGGTAAGGTACTTAAAGCAGTTGCAGGCGGACTTACAGTACAGGTTGACGCTAATAACGTATTCGTTCCTGCATCTCACTCAGGTCTTGCAAAGGATGCAGACCTTACAACCTTGGTTGGTCAGACAGTTGACCTTAAGATTATCGAAATCAAGGAACAGGGCAAGAGAGCTATTGGCTCTATCCGTGTTGTTGTAAACGCAGCAAAGCGTGCAAAGGTTGAAGAATTTTGGGCAGCTATTGAAGAGGGCAAGAAGTACACAGGTACAGTACGTTCTCTCACATCTTACGGTGCATTCGTTGACCTTGGTGGTGTAGACGGTATGGTTCATGTAAGCGAACTTTCTTGGAAGCCCATTAAGCATCCTTCAGCAGTTGTTTCTGTTGGTGATCAGATTGAGGTTTTCGTTAAGGCATTTGACAAGGAAACAAAGAGAATTTCTCTTGGTTGCAAAACAGACGACACAAATCCCTGGTTGCTCTTCACAAACAGCTACAATGTTGGTGATGTTGTATCCGTTAAGATCGTTAATATGATGCCCTTCGGTGCATTTGCAGAAATTATGGACGGTGTAGATGGTCTTATCCACATTTCCAAGATTGCTAATAAGAGAATTGGCAAGCCTGCTGACGTTCTTGAACTTGGTCAGGTAGTTGATGCAAAGATTATCGAAATCGACAACGAAAAGCAGAAGATTAGCCTTTCCATTCGTGCTCTTCTTGAAGAAGAAGTAGTTGAAGAAGCTGCTCCTGAAGTAGTTGAAGAAGCTGTTGAAGCAGTTGAAGAAGCTGTTGAAGCAGTTGACGCAGAATAATTAATATTTTAAGGGCTTCTCTTACGGGAAGCCCTTGATTGTTTAGTGCGTTTCAAATTTTGATTTGTGGGGAAAGTTACAAAGATAAAAAGGGTCGCTTTTGAAAAAGCTTGGCAAAACTTTTTTATCGCTTTGGTTTGCACTGACTCAACGTAAATTTTCGATAAAACACGAGTGTTTTATCGGTTTGATCAATAAAATCGCCTTGTGTGAGTGAACTCCCACCGACGATTTTCTTGCTCAAACTACGAAAACCACTATTTACATAGTGATTTTCTAAAATTTACTTTGCTAAACTATAGCCGTTTGATAGTGATATGGCTACATACCCAGTAGCAAATCACAGATTTTCGAATGTATGAGAAAATCGTTATGT
>JAZTWO010000058.1:0-5799 GCA_045635885.1 Eubacteriales bacterium
ATTTGTTTACATTTACTGGGTCAAAACAACAAAAAAGCGCAGAGTTAGGCACGAATGCCCTACTCTGCGTTTTATTTTGCCCGTGGGCATTTCTTTACTTAGTTAAGTATATCACAAAAGATAATATTTGTCAACAAAAAATCCAACGGACTTATCCGTTGGATTTATCTTATTACATATCAAAGCAATTGATTTTTCTTGTAACGTAATTTACAACTCTGCGCTGGATGTAGCTTGCGTTTTCGTCGAGGTATGCAACCGCTTCACCAAGGCAGCTTTCGCCTGAAAGACGATACATATTGAGCTTTCTTGCAAGCTCGTCATCACCGTTTCTAACCAAGCATTCCTGAATATCGGCAAAATCAACGTCGGTGAGTTCAAAGAACATCTTCCAAACCTTTTTGCTATGCTGCGCTTGAAGGTCTGAAATCATTTTATAGGCAAGAAGTACCTTGAATGCGCCCTCTTTGCCAAAAACCTCTTGGTCGCCTGAAAATACGTTATTCTTCCACAAAGCAACGGGAGAACCAAATGCGTCGATAACAAATTTGCTCATCTGCTTATCAACAATTTCAAACGTAAGCTCATCAAGGGCGATTCCCTTTCTCTTTCCATTCGCATTAAGGAAATAGTTAAGGGGCTTGGGATTTGAGCCGAACTGGCTTGCAGTAACCTTGAATGTATCCATATAAGCAAGGTAAACAAGCAACCCTGCAAGAACCAAGAAAAGCACCGCAACCATGATTAAAATTACCATGATGAACACGCTTTCAACTCTGCATGCAAAAACTGTTGAAATTCCAACAAGGACAAGTGAAAGTCCCGCCAAAACCCATAAGGCTATGTTTAAAATTTTATCTGCTTTCATATTTCACTCCATAAGTAATTTAGTAAACATCAATATAATATCACAATAATTCCTTTTTGGCAAGGGGATTTTGAATATTTATGTCATTTTATGTCATATTTTTTATAGTATACGTTCAAATAAACCGATATTTCATCAATATGGGTTTCAAGATCGGAAAGATTGAAAAATTCAAAGTCGGCAAACGACACCTCGCAGCCCTGTTTTAAATCGGAATAAATTTCATATTCGCCAAGCGGTTTTCTACCGTCAGAGCCGAAAATTATATAATCGCTATTTTGAATATACGATTTAAATGCACTTGTTTCATAAAGATAACTATCGAAAAATTTTCTTTGCAAAACACTTATTCTCTTTTCGCCAAAGCTAAAGCTAACGGCTATGCTTGGGTGGGCATATCCTGCCTCAAAAGCTCTATCACTCACCACAAAGTCTCCGCCAAGCACGTTCAAATTCTCGTTTGCATGGTATATATACACCTCAACTCCAACGTTTTCAAGAACTCTATAAAGTCCACTCATATTCGTTGCCTCGCTTGAATTTTGCGGCATGGGGAGGTAAACCGAGCGAATCTTATGCTTCTTGGCAAAAGCTTGAAGCGAATAGACATATTCAGAATGATAGTGCGTTAAAACCACACCATCAATTTCAGTAAAGCAATTTTCCTTGGCAATTTCAAGCCCTTCGTACAAATGGGAATAAGTTCCGTCGGACATATCGACGATATAAACTCCCTCTTTTGATGAAAGCACCAAACCGTCGCCAAGATAAAATTCTGTGCGAACAAAATCTGCCCTTGCTCCGTTATAGGCGCAAATTCCCACAATCATTGCCACAGTAAATGCAACGCAGGGAGTAAAAATCATCCATTTTCGACCAAGGTGAATTGCAAACATAAATATGAATAAAGCAAAAAGCAACCACACAAGCGCGTTGGCAAAGGGATAGTTTAGTGAGAGCATTACGTTTTTTATGTCCGCAATCGACTCAACAATTTTAGTCATTACGTTGCCAATCAAATTTGCAAAAAGGGCGAAAATGGGATATAGCCAAAGCACTCTTGAAAAAATCAGTGTCAAAAGCGCAAGCACCATAAATATTTCACAAACAAAGCCCGATATGATATTTGTGAAAAAAGTTGCAAGCGACACCTCGCCAAAGTAAATCATAATAACGGGCAGTGTGCAAACAAACACACAAATGGTTGCTACAATCATCAAAAGGATTTTTGACAACACGGATTTTATTATCCTTAAAACTCTGGTTTCTTCAAAGCTCTTAAAAAACTTTAACTTTGCCCATATCATTGACGAGCAAATCACTCCAAACGTGGACAAAAACGAAAGTTGAAGCCCAACGTCAAGCACGGCGCTTGGTTTAATCAACACAATGACGGATGCCGCTATGAAAAGCGAGGTCATAACGTCTCGTTTTCTTTGCACAAGCATTGACAAATAAACCACCCAAAGCATTAAAATGGAACGTGTTGCAGAGAGCGCAAAGCCGGTGAGTCCCAAATAGAAAATTGAAACCAAGGCAAGCAACACTATGCGCAATTTAGTTGAAAAATAGAGCTTTTTTAAAATGAATTCTAAAATTCCAATCAAAATTGCTACATGCATGCCACTCAAAGCCAAAAGATGATAAACACCTGCACGTTTGAAATCACGAAGTGTTTCAAATGGGAGCAATTCCCTATTCCCCAAAAGCAACGCACTTGCAAGAGAGCCATTCTTTGTGCCCATTGTCGCCTGCAAGATAGCAGAAAATTTGCTGTTTAAATTTGCAAGCATTAAAGAGGGGCGAAATTCCTTATCCAAATGTTCAATTGCATTATTTTCGTCAATGATTGCTATCAGGGGGTGATCATAGACATTGACGTTTTGCAAATATTCGTTGTCGGTATAATCTGCAGTTGCAGAAATTGTTGCGTCAATTTGGAAAAAGTCACCACGATTAAGCTCTGTTTGATAGTCGGTTTGAACAATCAGGTTGAATTTTGAAGCTTTTCCATCAACCCTCTCCACTTTGACGATATATTCGCAGGCGTAGTCACTTGAATACGAAACCTCTTTTACAAAGCCCTCAATCAAATGGTAACCTTCGTATTTTTCAAGCTTTTTTGCATTTGAAAATTTCAGTGCCTGCGTGCCAAAAACACCCACCACGGCTGCAAGTGCCAAGCAGAGCGCAACAAGAGGTAGATTTTTATGTTTTTCTTTGTTTTTTCTTAAAATCAGATAAATTACACCAATTATCAACAAAAACAAAGGCAAAAATATTAAATTTTTATTATTGAATGAAAATCCCGAAAAACCCAGTAAAATCAAGGAAATCCAGACCAAATATCTTTTTGAAAAAGCCCTCATATTAGTCACCAAATAAAAAAATTTACAAAAAATGTTGACAAAACCAAAAAAACTATGTATAATGTTTGAGAATGAGTTGAATTTATGCTTTTGAAAGTGTCTTTTCACTCTTACCTATTTAACTTGACTAGATATTTAAGGAGATTATTATGTTTGAAAAAGTAAAACAGATTCTTATGGATGAACTTCAGGTTGAGGAAAACCTTATCACTCTCGACGCTGAGCTTGTTAACGACCTTGGCATTAACTCAATCGAGCTTGCTGACCTCGTTATGATTTGCGAAGACAAATTTGACATTGAAATCGATGACGATAACATTGGTCAGTTCGTTACTATTCGCGACGTCGTAAATTATCTTGAAACACTTTAATCAAAAATAAATAAAACGGTCCGTATTAACAAACGTTGATACAGACCGTTTTGTTTTTTATTTGTCTGCCTTTTTTCTGCGCTCCTTAAAAAAGCTTGAAAGCAATTCCCTGCTTTCGCCCCCATCATCAAGCAGCTCGCAAGGTACTTTATAAAGCAAGGGGTATGAATTTAAGTTTATCACACTTCCAAGCGCACCTGCGTTGCTATCCTTAAGGGCAAAATAAACCTTGCCCATTCTAGCATTTAAAATTGCACCTGCACACATTGGGCACGGTTCAAGCGTAACGTACATCTCGCAATCCGAAAGTCGCCATCTGCCAAGCTTTTCACACGCACGCTCAATGGCAAGAATTTCAGCGTGCGCAGTTGCCATTCTCTCTTTTTCTCTTTCATTAAACGCTTGCGCAATCACTTCGCCATCTTTAACAATGACCGCACCCACGGGAACGTCACCGTTTTGATAGGCGATTTTTGCGTTTTCAAGCGCAATTTTCATATATTTTTCTTTCATATTGTGTAATTATTCCCCAATTTCGTAAGAAACGATATTATCTTTAACAAAAACTATGTCGTGGTCTTTGATATAAAATCTTGGCACTCGCTCACCAATTGAGCAAATCATTTCATAGCCAATTGTTCCGTTGTTTTTGGCAAGTTCATCGGCGGTGATGCTCTCGTCCTTATCCGTACCGATGAGCGTAATATAATCGCCCTCTCGCACACCCTTAACATCGGTAACGTCGAGCATAAGTTGGTCCATACAAACTCTGCCCACTATATTAACTCGTTGACCTCTGATGAGCATTTGCGTTCCGTTTTCGGCATTGGAGCGCCAAAATCCATCGGCATATCCAACGGGGGCGGTGGCAATTTTGGTTTTCTTTTCCGCCTTGAACGTACAACCGTAACTAACTGTGTCGCCCTCTTGTATCTCTTTAATCATTGAAATAACCGATTTTAAGCTCATAACGGGAGTGAGTTCCTCACAACCGTGTACCTTGCAAGAAGGTGCGACACCGTAAAGCACAACTCCAACTCGCACCATATCAAGATGATATTCGGGATATTCAAACGTTGTGGCACTGTTTGCGCAGTGCTTGATTTCAAAAGAAATTTGACGAGAGGCAAGCTCGTTTGTTATATTCATAAATCTTTCATACTGAATGCGGGTGAATTCCGCACCGTCAACCCCGTCGTCTGCAAGGGCGAAATGGGTGAAAATCCCCTCCGGCACAAGACCTGCCATATTGCATACGTCTGCAACGGTTTCAACTGTTTTTTCAGTATCGTGAATTGAGTCAAATCCAATTCTGCCCATGCCCGAATCGAGCTTTATGTGAATTTTAATACTCACACCGTCGATTTCTGCGCTCTTTGAAAGCTCCTTGGCATAGGAATGTGAAAACACACTTTGCGAAATATTGTTCTCGGCAAGAATTGATGCGCACGAAGTAGGTGTGTAGCCCAAAATCAAAATAGGAGTTTGAATTCCATTGTTGCGAAGCTGCATTGCCTCCTCTATGTTTGAAACGGCAAAAAAGTCCGCGCCCAATGATTCATAAAGCTTTGAAAGATACACCGCACCGTGTCCGTATGCGTTTGCTTTTACTACGCAACACAGCTTTACGTTGCCACAAAGCTTTGACTTGATTATTTTGAAATTCTTTTCGGCAGCGTTTATGTCAATCTCTGCCCAAAAGCGTTTTCTTTTTGATATGTATTTGTCTTTCATACTCGCTGCCTCCTTTACAACATTATCCATATTATTTTACCACACCTCTCTCTAAAAATCAATAATTAGTAATAAAATATATGCGATTTTTTTGGCTTTGGTTTCAAATATTTAAATTTTGATTTATCGAGATGTTAGTTGAAACAAAACCGCTCAAGACGGAAACCCCCAAAGCTCATAAATGTCGCTTCGGGGAACCCCTAAGCCGCTTGGGCGCGCGCTTTTGAAAAAGCGCGGCAAAACAATCGATTGGTGTGTGTCGAGTCGACGTAAATTTTCGATAAAACACGAGTGTTTTATCGAAAATTTACTTTGCTAAACTATAGCCGTTTGATAGTGATATGGCTACATACCCAGTAGCAAATCATAGATTTTCGAATGTATGAGAAAAACGTTATGTATTGTTTGATTTCAATCAAACAATACGATTTGCGCAGATTAATTTAACTCCCACGTT
>JAZTWO010000059.1:0-7035 GCA_045635885.1 Eubacteriales bacterium
TTTCTAAAATTTACTTTGCTAAACTATAGCCGTTTGATAGTGATATGGCTACATACCCAGTAGCAAATCACAGATTTTCGAATGTATGAGAAAATCGTTATGTTCCAATTTATTGGAACGATTTGCGCAGATTAATTTAACTCACACGATTAAAAGTTTTGCGGAGCTTTTTCAAAAGCGACCTTCTTTATCTTTGTAACTATTCGATAAATCCCAATTTACAACAAAAGGACGGAAAAACAAAATGAAAGGTTTAAAAACTGTATATATATGCTCTGAATGTGGTTGCATTTCTCCCAAATGGCTTGGAAAATGCAATCAGTGTGGTGCGTGGAACTCACTTGTTGAGGACGTAATATCCACCGCCCCCGAAAAGCCGAGTGAAATCAAGCACAAAACCTTGACAAGCGGACGTGACAACGTCGCTCTTAAATTCGAAGAAACAGAGCTTCCCGACTACATACGAAGCAACACTCGTCTTAACGAGCTTGACAGAGTTCTTGGAGGTGGTCTTGTTCACGGTTCGGTTGTGCTTCTTTCCGGTGAGCCCGGCATTGGTAAATCAACACTCCTTATGCAAATTTCAGATGCTCTTGGAGAAAAGAAAAAGGTACTTTACATTTCCGGTGAGGAGTCCACGGGTCAGCTTAAGCTCCGTGCAAACAGACTTGGCATTGTGGGTAAAAATCTCTATATTTTAACCGAAACCGAGCTCGAAAAATCCTTGGCGCAAATCGAAAAGGTTAAACCCGATGTTATCATCGTTGACTCCATTCAAACAATGTACTCCGACAAAATTTCAAGCGCCCCCGGTACTATTACTCAGATTAAAGAGTGTACTCTCGCCTTTATCACCAAGGCGAAAAACGACGGAATTTCTGTTATTTTGGTTGGTCACGTCAATAAAGAGGGCTCAATTGCAGGCCCGAAAATTCTTGAACATATGGTTGATGCCGTCCTCTATTTCGAGGGCGACCGCCAACATTCATATAGAATAATTCGTGCAATGAAAAACCGCTACGGTTCAACAAACGAAATCGGTGTGTTTGAAATGGGCGACGAGGGGCTTATCGAGGTTTGCAATCCCTCTGAAATGCTTCTTGCCGACCGCCCCAAAAACGCATCGGGAAACTGTGCCCTCTGCACAATTGAGGGTACACGTCCACTTATTGCAGAGGTTCAGGCACTCGTTTCTCCAACCGCCTTCCCCGTTCCAAGAAGAACCTCAAACGGAATTGACTACAATCGCTTAAACCTCATTCTTGCCGTGCTTGAAAAACGACTTAATATGCGTTTTTCTGCCAATGATGCTTACATAAACGTTATTGGCGGTCTTAGAATTGATGAGCCGGCAAGTGATCTTGCAGTTGCAATGGCATTAATCTCCTCCCTTCGTGATAAATTAGTTCCCGACGATCTTATCGCCATCGGTGAGCTTGGACTTTCAGGCGAGGTTCGTGCCGTTTCCAATCTTGAACAACGTGTTAAAGAGGCGGCTCGCCTTGGTTTTACAAAGGCAATCGTCCCCTATCGCAACCTTGAAAAACGCAAAATTGACTGTGGAATTGAGCTCGTCGGCGTGAAGTCAATTTATGATACTTTAAAGCTTTTAACCGAGCCATTGGAGTAACAATATATTATAATAGAAATAAATTTTCAAAAAGCCCTTGACAATGTATTGCTTTTGTGGTAAAATAGCAGTACCTCTGCGAATGGGCTTTTTTGTTGTGCCTGTTTTCGCGCCGTCCATAAGGACAAGGCATAATACCATCTCAGAGGGAGGTACACTGACCGAAAAGGTCAAAAAAATATTAATGGGAGGTGCCGAAAAAATGGCTAATGATGCAAGAGTCAAAATTACTCTCGTTTGCACAGAATGCAAGCAGAGAAACTATGAGACAAAGAAAAACAAGAAGAATGACCCCGACAGACTTGAAATGAACAAGTACTGCAAATTCTGCCGCAAGCACACTCTTCACAAAGAATCTAAATAATTGTAAAGGAGATTATTATGGCAGATTTGGAAAACAAAAAAGCAAATAACCCCGAAACAAAAAAAGTGAAGAAGAACAGCGACAAGCCTTCTCTTATGGCAAGAATCAAATCCTTCGCAAGAAGCATTAAGAGTGAGGTTAAGAAAATTTCTTGGTCCCCTTGGACAGACGTACGCAAAAACACTTTTGTAGTAGTTGTAATCATTGTGGTTTGCGCAGTTGCTTTGGCAATTGTTGACTACGTATTTTTGCAGGGAATCACAGCGCTTGGTAATCTCTTCTAATTAGAAGGAGAAAAACATGAGCGATATTAATGAAATGAATGTCGGCCCGAGATGGTATGTGGCGCACACCTACTCCGGTTATGAAAACAAGGTAAAAACAAGCCTTGAAAAAATTGTTGAGAACCGTGGTCTTGAAGATTTGATCTACGATATTAAAATCCCCGTTCAAATCATCATCGAGAAGAAAGGCGACCAGGAAATCGAGGTTGAGGAAAAGCTCTTCCCCGGTTACGTTTATATCAAAATGACAATGAACGACGAAAGCTGGCACGCAATTCGTGGTATTACAGGTGTAACGGGCTTTGTTGGCCCCGGATCCCGTCCTTCTCCCCTTTCAGATGAGGAGGTTGCCGCACTCAATATCGAAGAAAAGAAAGTTAAGCTCAGCTACACAGTTGGCGACAGCGTTGTTGTTGTTGGCGGTCTTTTCGATGGCTATACGGGAACAGTTCAGTCAATTTCCGACGATTCAAACAAAGTTACAGTCCTTGTTAACAGAGGACGCAGAGATATGCCCGTTGAGCTTGATGCGGGTATGATCAAGCTTAAAGAAAACTAATCAAGCATTTATAGGCAACAAGACATTGTTGCGTGGGAGGGAGAAAAATTTAGTGAATTCTCCCGTATAAACCACATTGGAGGTAATTTAAAATGGCAAAGAAAGTAATGGGTTACATTAAATTGCAATTGCCCGCAGGCAAGGCTACACCCCAGCCCCCCGTAGGTCCTGCACTTGGTCAGTACGGCGTTGCAATCCCCGTATTCACAAAAGAATTTAACGAAAGAACAAAGAATGACATCGGTCTTATCATTCCCGTTGTTATTACAGTTTACGCTGACCGTTCATTTACATTTATCACAAAGACTCCCCCCGCACCCGTTCTTATTAAGAAGGCATGTGGAATCGAGTCCGGTTCTGCTAAACCCAATAAGACAAAGGTAGCACAGCTCACAAAAGAGCAGGTTAGAAAAATCGCTGAAACAAAAATGCCCGACCTTAACGCAGGTTCTATCGAAGCAGCTATGAGCATGGTTGCCGGTACTGCAAGAAGCATGGGTGTTACTGTTGAAGAGTAAGGAGGAGTTTGAAAATGGCTAATTACGGTAAGAAATATACTGATAGCGCAAAGCTTATCGAAAAGAATAGAACATATGATCCTTCTGAAGCTCTTGCACTCGTTTGCCAGACTTCTAAGGCAAAATTCGATGAAACAATCGAACTCCATCTTCGCTTGGGTGTTGACTCTCGTCACGCTGACCAGCAGGTTCGTGGTGCAGTAGTTCTTCCTAACGGTACAGGTAAAACAGTTAGAACACTTGTATTCGCTAAGGGCGACAAGGCAGAAGCTGCAAAGGCAGCAGGCGCTGACTACGTTGGCGATCTTGATATGGTTGAAAAGATTACAAAAGAAAACTGGTTCGAATTCGACGTTGTTATCGCTTCTCCCGACATGATGGGCGTTGTTGGTCGTCTTGGTAAAATCCTTGGTCCTAAGGGCCTTATGCCCAACCCCAAGGCAGGTACAGTTACTCCCGACGTTGCTAAGGCTGTTCTTGAAGCTAAGGCAGGTAAGATCGAGTACCGTCTTGATAAGACAAACATCATCCACTGCCCCATTGGTAAGGCTTCTTTCGGTCCCGAAAAGCTTGCTGAGAACTTTAACACTCTCGTTGGTGCAGTTATCAAAGCGAAGCCCGCTGCTGCTAAGGGTCAGTACATTAAGAGCTGCGTAATCGCATCTACAATGGGCCCCGGCATCAAGGTTAACCAGGCAAAGCTCGGTTAATTTAAAGCATTGTACCCACTCATAATAAAATTTTTTGGAGGAAATTACAATGACAATCGCTTTGGGAATTTTGGCAATCATCCTTGCAGTAGCAATTACTGTTCTCGTTCTTATGCAGACAGGTAAGGGTAAAGAGCTCTCCAGCGCAATCGCTGGTGGCAATAGCTCTCTCCTTAACAACAGCGCTATGAGCGATAAGGATAGACTTTTGTTCAAGGTAACAGCTGTACTCTCAATCGTATTCGTACTTTTGGTTTTGGTACTTTTCGTTATCGTTTAAGTTGAATTAATAAAACACCTCGTGAATTTCACGAGGTGTTTTTTTGTTTATGAAATACGAACAAATTGCAAATTCTAAAAAACTTTTAAAATCATGGAATTTTTTTGCCTTTTCGTTTGTTGTATATAGTAGAGGGAAAAATAAAAGCCACTAAAACACAAAACGCTCCCCCTCACAAGCGCTCAAATAAGAACACCTATTAAAAAGGGGATATTTGTTTACCCTTCACCGCTATAGGCGATGATTTTTAAAAAACTTGACAAAACACATTTTGTGTGCTACTATTAATTATGGAAAACAGAAAGGAGATTTTAACTATGAAAACCAAAACATTAAAGCTCATCTCAAAAGCCCTGCTCGTTATAATTTTGGTGACGAGTGTTTTGACTTTGTCTTCTTGTGAAATGAAATACGACTATATTTTAAGGGGAAATATGTATCAAGATGGAAATTATTGCCCTTATTATTTCATTGCGACCTCTAACACCAACACATTTCCTATAGATGATGTTACATTTAATGTAGCTTATGCCACACATACTGCATCAAACTCCAAAAATCCCAAAGCGATGTATGGCAAGGGCGAACTCGAAATGTATTTTGCATTGTACATTTGCCCCGAAGAAATAACAATGGAACAACCAACAAAATTAGAACGCAACAGTTTTACCACTGAAGAAGATTTTAATACTATTGAAAACTACACAATGGTAGCAGGGCTTAATGACCAAGAAGCTTTTGCAGAAGAGTATGCTGTAAGATTAACTTCCGGTATTATAAGCAGAGGAAAAATCTTCAATCACATAGAAAGTGTAACCATTCCTACACAATATTTTGATAAAGAAAATGGTAGTTTTAATATGAAGTTTGTTTGCTTTCAAAAGAGATCTAACGGAGAATTCAGAGTTTCAACATTTAAAATTATTGTTTTTAAATATATAAAAATTGACGAAAACAACATAAAAATTGGATTTGAAGAGGTTAAGTGGGACACAACAGAATAAATTTGGAGGTGTAAAGTATGAAAAACAAAACTTTAAAGCTCATCTCAAAAATCCTGCTCGTAATAATTTTAGCGACGAGTGTACTAACTCTTTCGTCTTGTGGAGCAAAGCCCAAATATTGGACTGGGTACAGTCATCAAAGCTTTGTTGAAAAAATTGAAGAATATAATAGCAAGCACGATCTTTTTGTTAACACGTTTATATCCTTTGATTTGGATTCGAATGAAAAAGTTTTGGAGTGCTTCTATGAATTTGAGGCAATGGTTCCATTTACAAGGCTTAATAAAATCCTTTATGACAAGTGGAACGATAACTATATAATATATCAAATATTCTATCTTGATGGTTATAAAATAATGTGCAGATATTCTTTGAAAAAATTTAATTTTACACAAGAAGACAAGATAGAAATCAAGTTAGCTAATCACTCATGCTATCAATATGATGAATATTACGTAGAACCTATGAGTGAAGTTTTAATACAGGATAAAACCAAAATATACAATTATGTTTCTCGATATAAGATATATGTAAATGGTACAGAATTTGCATGTTTACATATTTCAAGCGTAGATGAAGCGAGCGAAGAAAAGCTTGCGGAGCTTGTTCAAATGATGCAGGATAGCTTGGTTGTTATCAACACGGAAAAATTCTTTATTTGGAGGAATGTTAAATGAAAACCAAAACTTTAAAGCTCATCACAAAAGCCTTGCTCGTAATAATTTTAGCGACAAGTGTTTTGACTTTGTCAGCTTGTGGAAGATTTGAATACGAGTGGGAAGTCAGTAGCTATAAAGAGTTTGTTGAGAAAATCGAAGAATACAATAGC
This sequence comes from Eubacteriales bacterium, assembly GCA_045635885.1. Classification (GTDB taxonomy): domain Bacteria; phylum Bacillota; class Clostridia; order Oscillospirales; family CAG-272; genus RGIG4608. The sequence continues at coordinate 6,179 of JAZTWO010000059.1, forward strand.
GTTCATAATTTGTACGTAGATACTTATATTTCTTTCGATTTGGATGATAGCGAACAGGTGTCAAAAAGCTTGTATTGGGCGTTTTCTATGGTTTCACCAAGGGCTAATTCTTTCAACAAAAATCACGGACACATATATGACATACACAACGAAGGATTAGGAATTAAATTTTTGTACTATATAAAGTCAGGCGAAATTTCTAACGCATATAAAATCAAATGTAATTGCACAAGAGCAGATTTTAATTTTACTGAAAATGACAAAATAGAAATTTTGAACTCTGAGTGCAATTATTACAAAGGCAGCACTAAAAGCTACGACTTGATGTATGAACCCACTTTTTGTGATGATGAAAACAATGTTGATTTCTATAATCATGTATATCATTATTCTGTTTATGTAAATGACACAGAGGTTTGTTGCATTCACATTTCAAGCGTAGATGAAGCGAGCGAAGAAAAGCTTGCGGAGCTTGTTCAAATGATGCAGGATAGCTTGGTTGTTATCAACACGGAAAAATTCTTTATTTGGAGGAATGTTAAATGAAAACCAAAAATTTAAAGCTCATCTCAAAAACCCTGCTCGTAATAATTTTAGCGACGAGTGTTTTGACTTTGTCTTCGTGCAAATTAATTGGATTTCTTTTTTATACTAATGCGGATTTTTCAGTAATGGTAGATAAAGAATATGAATCTTTCGAAGAGATGGAAGCATATGCTTTAAAAATGCTTGAGTCGTATGAATTTAATTATATTACTTTTGATTTAAGTTCCGAAGAATCTGTTTTAAAGTCGATTTATTATTTTAACTATATTACCGGTAGAAAGAACCATGTCGAGCAGATGCCCCGTATAGTG
>JAZTWO010000060.1:0-3601 GCA_045635885.1 Eubacteriales bacterium
ACAAATCCGTTTTCTACTGCCAATTCGTAAACTGATTTTCCGTTTACACCGTCAATTCCGTCCTTGCCATCAACACCGTTTTCACCGGGCTTTCCGCCAATGCACAAGCCGACAATCATTGTTATTACGCAAACAACTGAAAGCGCCAATGGCAACCATCTTAACATTTTGTCTTTCATAATTTTTCCTTTCTCCGTTTTTCCTCGGCAGGATATGGGTTTATTATACACCTATTTATTTGAAAATTCAAGTACTTAAGGAAAAAAAAGGAGAGCCGAAGCTCCCCTTTTTAATTATTCCACATCTTTTAATAAAATGCGTTTATCAAAAGCTCCTCTTTCTTTTGCCTTTGTTGCTCGGATATTTTCTAATTCATCCAAGGAATAGCCCTGCGCACGAGCCGCCGCATAAATAACCTCCAACAAGTCTGCCAATTCCTCAATGTTTTGATCTTTATGATATTCGGCAAGTTCCTCGTCAAGCTTTGCGTCTATGGCTTTGAGATATTCTTGGTCATCGAGTATCTCAATTGAACATTTTTTGCCCGATTTTTCAATAATCTCGGGTATCAAATCTCTAACAAGTTTGTTGTAAGTTTTTTTCATAATATTCTCCTTGATTGATCTATAAAACAAAAAGAATATTTATATATCTTATTATACTTTATTTTTTTTGCTTTATCCTATAACATTCTTGACATCCATGACCTTTGTTTCTACTTGAAATAAGTGCTTCCCACTCGTGTCCTTTTTCACATATCCACCAAGCTTTTTTATTTGCTCCAGGTGTAAAATCGGACGGTTTTTTATCTCCATTTTTAGTTGGATGCCATTGCTTTGCAAGTTCTGGATTTAATGTTGCTAAATCATTATATCCCACCCAAACTTTTTGATTAGCACAATAGGGACATCCATTGCCACCGTTTCTAACATTAACCACATTTTGCCATTCGTGACCTTTTTCGCATATCCACCAAACTTGTTTGTTTGAACCAGGCAAAACATCTTTAGGAGTAAGTTCTCTGTTTTTTGTTGGGTGCCATTGGGATGCTAAAACTGGATTTTTTGTTGCTAAATCATTAAATCCAACTAACAATTTTTGACTTGCGCAATATGGACATCCATTACCTCTATTTCTACTCGAAACAACCGCCTCCCACTCGTGTCCACATTCACCTAACCACCATGCTTTTTTGTTAGAGTTAGGCATTACATCAGATGGTGTTAATAAGCCATTTTTGGTTGGGTGCCATTGCTTCGCAAGTTGAGAATTCAATGTTTGTAAATCATTTAAGCCAACCATAGCCTTCTGTCCCGCACAGTACGGACAATCTCGTCCGCCTTGTCGACTTGATATAGTTGCTTCCCATTCATGTCCTTTTTCACACACCCACCAAACTTTTTTATCACATCCAGAAGTAACTTTAGCAGGTGTTATATCACCATTATTGGTGGGATGCCATTGTTTAGCAAGTTCAGAGTTCATAGTAGCCAAATCATTATATCCCTCAAGCACTTTATGACCAGAGCAAATAGGGCATCCTCTGCCTCTTGTCCTATGACTAACAGTGGTTTCCCATTCATGACCTTTTTCGCATATCCACCAATATTTCAAGTTTGAATGAGGGGCAATATCACTCGGCAATACATCACCATTTTTAGTTGGGTGCCATTGTTTAGCAAGGTTAGGATTTATTGTAGCCAAATCATTATATCCTGAAATAACTTTTTGACCCGCACAATACGGACATCCATAACCACTACTGCGACTATTAATAACCGCTTGCCATTCATGGCCATTTTTGCATAGCCACCATACTCTCTTATTGGAACTAAACGATACACTTTCAGGCAAAAGTTTACCATTTTTTGTAGGATGCCATTCTGAAGCTATATCAGGTTTAATAAACAATAACGAATTTTCTTTTGCTCCAGCAACGAACTGTTCATATATTTCACTACGGTCTCTTTTAACGTTAACTTCAACTGACAAATTAGTATTATAAATTGAATTTATCCGCATTAATAATTTTTCAATCATTTCTGCTAAATTTCTCTCATTGGGTGCGGGTTTTATGTATATAATATTATCACTTTCAATATCATCTAAATAATTTTTATTTTCTTTTACACGAATTAAAGAAATATTCTGTTTTTTTAGTTTGTTTTCCTTTTCGATTTCTCGTTTTTGTGATTTTTCATTATTATGATAATAAATACCGTCATATTCGATACCCAATTTATATTCAGGTAAATAAATATCTATTTCTGTATGGGCATCTATTTTATGCCTGTTGTAAGCAGTAGTAATTTGCTTTAAATAAAAATATATTACCTGCTCGGGAAAACTTGTTTTTATTTCTCCGGAACAAGTGGGACATCCTGTTCCGTTTGTTCTACCACTAATTACCGCTTCCCACTCATGTCCTCTTGAACATATCCACCAAACTTTTTTACCAGAATTGAGAGTAACCTGTGTGGGCAATAAATCATCATTTTTAGAATAATTCCATTCTTTTGCAATATCTGGACGAGCACTTGCCAAATCATTATACCCTTCTAAAACTACTTTCCCTGCACAAACAGGACATCCTGTTCCGTTTGTTCTATTCCCAATTACTGCCTGCCACTCATGGCCTTTGGAACATAACCACCAAACCTTTAAGCCGCTATGAACAGATACACTATCCGGCTTCAAATCACCATTTTTGGTGGGATGCCATTCGGATACTAATTCTGGATTATGTTCTGCTAATGATATAAATTTTCTTTTCTTTGACATGGCACCCTCCTTTGAATTATGATATTAGTTCTTAATTATTCATATTGCGCTCTTGGGCCGCCGATATATTTGGGGCGGGTGCGGGCAAACGTGAGGTTCGCCTCGCCAAGAGCTTTTACAGAAAGGCGCACGGGTACTGCTACAGCACGCAAATGCATTCCGATAAACGTTGCGCCAATGTCAATTCCTGCGTGCGCTTTTATTGCTTCAACCACAACGGGATTTTCAAAATTTTCATAAGATGTGGTGGCAAACGAACCGCCTGCCTTTGCTTTTGGAACTACGCATACAATTTCAAGTCCGTATTTTTCTGCGCATTCCCTTTCAACCACAAGCGCACGGTTGAGATGCTCGCAGCATTGTGCCGCAAGGTATATTCCACCCTCCTTTAAAACGGGCGAAATACCCTCAAATACCGCCTTGGCTGCGTTGAAATCCGAACCCTTGCCTATCGTTTCACCAACAATCTCACTCGACGAGCAACCCACAACGAGTATCTCGCCCCTATTCATCGGCACAACCGACAAAAATTCATCTATCATCTTTTGGGATTGTTCTACTATCTTTTCGTACATATTTATACCTCTTTTGTAAATTGGGATTTATCGAGTAGTTACAAAGAAAAAAGGTCGCTTTTGAAAAAGCTCCGCAAAACTTTTAATCGTGTGAGTTAAATTGATCTGCGCAAATCGTATTGTTTGATTGAAATCAAACAATACATAACGATTTTCTCATACATTCGAAAATCTGTGATTTGCTACTGGGTATGTAGCCATATCACTATCAAACGGCTATAGTTTAGCAAAGTAAATTTTAGAAA
>JAZTWO010000061.1:0-25855 GCA_045635885.1 Eubacteriales bacterium
CAAAAAAAGGTCTTTCCCAAGAGGAACTTGCCGAAAAGATATTTGTGACAAGACAGGCGGTGTCTCGCTGGGAAACAGGCGAAACGATACCGAATATAGATACGCTCAAGCTCCTATCCAAATTGTTTGACGTGTCGATCAACACGCTTCTCGGCTCTCCAAGAGAGCTTATTTGTGAATGCTGCGGCATGCCGATTGATGATTGTAATCTCAGCCGCGAGAAAGACGGACTTTTCAACGAGGAATACTGCAAATGGTGCTATGCCGACGGTGAGTACACCCTTGATATCTGGAAGCGATATGTTGAAATCGGTGGAAGAGAAAAGCTCGAAGAATTCAAAGATCAGCTGATTCATGAATTTAACACACTTTTGCATATCGAAGGATTGCCTAAGGTAGAGAATTTAAACGTGCTGCCTGGTGAATTTGTGAATATGGAATACACTCTCCCGAACGGAGAAAAAGTGAAATTCCTGGACGATAAGCAGACCTATCTTGGCAGTCAGCTCGAGGGAAAAACAAAATGCTACGGAATTGTTGCCAACATGGATTTCCTTCTCGTATGCACGTATGAGGAAAACGGTGAGAATCCCGAGCTCGTGATTTATAAGAAAAGATAGTCAAATTCCAATTTGTCGAGCAGAACAGCGTTGAATGTTGGTGTGATTTTTGGTGCAAATTTGCTGCAAGTGGGTTGAAAATCAATATTTTTACGATACAAATCGTTCAAAGACGACCGTAAGGTCGTCTTTTTATATTGACTACAAAAACTTACAACTAAAATTTGACAAATTTCTAATTAAGGTGTATAATTAATGATACTAATGTTAAAGAAGGTTGATTTAGTATGTCATTCAAAAGATGGTTCAAATGGTGGTTGCGTTCGTTTACTGCAATGGTTTCATACGGTTCGGGACAACGAAAGAGCGATTGGCAACGTAAAAAAGAAAAACAAAGAAGACGTGAGTATGAGCGCAGGCGTCATACTATGAATTATACTGTCAAAGAACGCAAAAAGGCAAGGAGCAGCAATGCTATCTTGCTTGATAAGGTGGGCAACTTTTTTGTGGCAAGCTTGGCTTTTCTTTTAGTGCCTCTTGGACTTGCTAAACGAGCAAAACGCAGTAAATCAATACATAAAGCAAGGGTTAAGAGTGGCAAGCACACCTCTTTCAAATCCTCTACCGTAAATTCTTCTGCCAAAACTTACTCTAATTCTTCTACAATGCAAAGAACAACTATTGAAAGAAAATCGGTAGAAAAGAAAGAAGAAAAAAAGGATATTTTGGCAACCGACGTGCGCGTCGAGGCGCTCAAAACGGAGAAAAAGGACGAAAATGCGCCTAAATCAACTCCACTTTCTGAAAATGACACTCGCTACCGCAAGCGTTTGGCAATTCAAATTGCAGAAGATAAAAAGGAAATAATGGCAGAGATTAAGGTTGGCACAGTCCTCGATTTTGCGCTTGATGAAAGCAAAAAGTCAGTTTGTGTATTGTACAACGAAAACAAAATAGGACTTGTTCCAACTGCCGACACACTCCCCATCACAACCGCCCTTAAACTTGGTAGAACGATGTATGCTATCGTGACTGATATGAAAGGGAATGAGGTAGAATTCGAGGGGTGGACACACAATTAAAGTTGATTAGTTATGATTGCAGTCATTATATTCACCATTTCAAAAGCGATGAAATGCATAAGGAAATCCTTGAATTTGTGAATTCATTATAGAAATACAGTTAAACAAAAAGCTCTGCTATGGCAGGGCTTTTGTTTTGTTTAAGAGTAGTTATTGACTTTAACAAAATTATATGTTAAAATTATATTATCAATAATCTTGAAATTAACGAGGTTACTTTATGAAAACAAAGAAAAATAAATTTATTGCGCCGATTTTAGTGACTGTACTAATGGTGATATATTATGTTGTTTACTTTGGCTTATTAATCACATTGCTTGATGGCATTTGGAAATATTTATTGGCTATTCTTCCTTTTGCTTTTTCAATAGTAATGGTCAAGGTTTGCATAGAAAGAATTAATGAAATTAAGGAGGGTGAAGAAGATGATATTAGTAAATACTGATTACATCAGTGGCAAGGAACTTGAAATGCTTGGACTTGTTAAGGGTAGTACCATTCAGTCAAAGCATATGGGAAAGGATATTGCGCAAAGCTTTAAGACACTTGTTGGTGGCGAGCTTAAGGCATACAACGAAATGATGAACGAGGCAAGAGCTCTTGCAACCAAGAGAATGGTTGAAGAAGCTCAGGCGCTTGGCGCAGATGCTATTGTGAATATTCGTTATACTTCTTCTGCAGTTATGCAGGGGGCGGCAGAGGTTATTGCATACGGAACTGCTGTTAAATTTGTAAATAAATAAAATTCAAACAAAAGCCCTGCAAAAGCAGGGCTTTTATGTTTAAAAATGTATTTACATTTCAAAAAATATGTGATATAATCAACTGACAAATGAAATTCTAAAGGAGAATTTTATGTGGTTTATATTAGCATTATTATCCGCAGTTTTTGCGGCGCTTACATCAATATTAGCCAAGGTTGGAATTGAGGGGGTTAGCTCCACCCTTGCTACTGCAATTAGAACAATGGTTGTGGTTGTTATGGCTTGGGGAATGGTGTTTATAACCAATTCGCAAGGTGGAATTGTTGACATTAGCAAAAGAAGTTGGTTGTTTCTTATTTTGTCAGGCGTGGCAACGGGTATTTCTTGGCTCTGCTATTACAAGGCATTGCAGATTGGAGAAGCTTCAAAGGTTGTTCCAATTGACAAATTGAGTGTTGTTATCACCTTGGTTTTGGCTTTTGTGTTTTTGCACGAAAGGTTTACGCCAAAATCCTTTATCGGTTGTGTTCTCATCGAAATTGGAACAATTGTAATGGTATTGTAATTATGATTCAATTAATAAAACGTTCTCCCGAATATGTGTTGGGATTTAAGGAATATTGCGAAGAATTTTATGCAAATAAAGTTAATTATTTTAGACCTATGAATCCAAATCTTATTGATGAAGGCTGGTTTGAGCGCACAAAACCATTATATGATAAGAAAGAAGAGGGATTGCTTGAGGGTTACCCAAAGGGATTTCACTATTGGGCGATAGATGATGGAAAATTCATTGGTGAATTGCAGCTTAGAACCGAATTTCCCGATAAGGTGATGAACGAGGTTGGCAATATTGGATATGCCGTTAGATGTTCAGAGCAGGGGAAGGGATACGGTACGGAAATGCTGCGTCAAGGTCTTGAAATTGCTAAAAGTCATGGAATGGATAAAGTATTAATTTTGATAAACGAGGAAAATTCTGTGTCCATTCATGTGTGTGAAAAGCTTGGTGGCATTTTGCAGGATACCGTTGATGCTTATAACGATGCCGAAGGATACCATAAATTAAGAAGATATTGGATTTGTTTGGAATAATATTTTAGAGGTTGAAATATTATGAAAAAATTAAGCATTATGTTATTAATACGACAGGATTTATTTTGTTTGGTATAGTATAAGAAACTTTGGAGTGTAAAAATGAAGCAAATTGAGTTGAATTTGATTGACGAAGAATGGGAATTTAATGGCACAACGCACGATAGACAGATTGTTCGTGCGATAGTGGTTGATGATGAGGGCTATTTCTACTTTGTTAAGGTTGATCGTGACGACGATTTTGGCAGGGCTATGTACATCGAAACTGCTGGCGGTGGCGTTGAGGCGGAAGAAAATCTTGAAATTGCAATTCACAGGGAGCTTAAAGAGGAGCTTGGCGCATCCGTCGAGGTAATTTGCAAAATCGGTGTGGTGAATGACTATTACAACCTTATAAAAAGGCACAATATCAATAACTATTACCTTTGCCGTGCGATTTCCTTCGGTCAAAAGCAGATGACCGAGGATGAAATTCATCAATTCCACCTCTCAACCTTAAAACTTACTTATAGCGAAGCTGTTGCAGAGTATGAAAAGGGCAGAGAAAAGCCCATTGGAAGAATAGTATATAATCGTGAGCTGCCGATTTTAATACGAGCAAAAGAAATTTTGGATAATATGTAACTAAATATTTATACCACCCACTTGCAAAGTGGGTGGTTTTTTGTCGCTAAATTGTGGATTTATAGGGATATTGAGAAATAGCACAAACACTCGGCTCCCTCTGTCGAGGGAGCTGTCAACAAAGTTGACTGAGGGAGAGTTTTTAACGAAAAGTTACTTTAAATAACATTCTCTCCCTCCGTCGCCTGAACTAACGAGCAAGCTCGTGAGTTCTGCGCCACCTCCCTCGTCAGAGGGAGGCAAGAGTTTGCGTGTTCAATCTCCCCAACAAATCAAAATTTGAAACAAAAAACATTGGATCAATTTGAACCAATGTTTGTTTTTTGTTTAATCAGAGGGTAATTCTTTATCCACCCATTCGCCTTCTTCTATAGTGCCATCAGCCAGATAGAACTTGCCTTTTCCACAAGGTTCACCGTCAAGAAACGTGCCTTCATATTTATCTCCGTTTGCAAAATATAACGTACCTTTTCCATTTTCTTTGGCATCGATTACATCACCAATATAAACATTGCCGTTTGCGAAATAGAATGCTCCATAGCCGGTGATTTCGCCGTGAGTGAACTCGCCCTCGTATCTGCCTCCTTCAAACCAATAGAAGACACCTTTTCCGTGAATTTGTGAGTTTTCATCGAATTCGCCTTCGTATCGATTTCCTTGAGAGAAATATAAGGTGCCGTATTTAAAAGTACCGTTTTCTAAAGTGCCTTCAAATTTTTCTCCACTAACATAATAAACAGTTCCTTGTCCGTTCTCTATGTCATTTTTCCACTCTCCGTTATATACATTTCCGTTTTCCGAATATAGAATGCCATTTCCTTCGCGTTTTCCTTTGTACCATTCACCTGTATATTTGCCGCCGTCGGCATAGTGGAGAGTACCTATACCCTCCCAAAAATCGTTTTTCCATTCGCCTTCATATTTTGCGCCATCTGCTATATGTATCACACCATTGCCCTCGCGCATGCCTTCGCACCATTCACCCTCGTATTTTGCACCATCGGGATAGTAAAAAGTGCCTTTTCCACTAAATTTATCTTCGCACCATTCGCCTTCATATATCCCGCCATCGGAGTATTGAATTTTACCGAAACCGTGTTGCTTTCCATTTAAAAACTGACCTTCATATACGCTTCCTATTGCGTAATGATATATGCCATTTCCTTCTCGGTAGCCTTTAACCCAATCGCCCTCATATTTGTCACCGTTGTTCCAAAGCATTGTTCCTTTACCGTGGGGAAGTCCTTCGTGCCATTCACCCTCGTAAGTATAACCCTTGGATATAGAAATCTTTTTTCCATATCCGTCGGGATGTCCGTTTTTCCATTCGCCCTCGTGTGTGTCTCCACGATTCCAGTAATATGTTCCATAACCGTGGCGAGTTTTTTCGTTAATTACTTCACCTTCGTAATATCCGTTTCCATATTCTATTTTCATAAGATATACCTCTTTTGTGAATACATTTATATTATAACATATTTATATTATAACATATCAAATATTCAAAAGCAAGGTTTATTTTATTTCCATCTACAATGCGACAAATTTCACACTAACAAAATGCTAAAATAATAAAAAACGGAGGAAATTATATGTTAAAGCAAGAGAAATTATTCACATATACAACGTTAGATGGGGTGCTTGAAATCAAGCTTGTGGGCGAGATTGACCATCACAGCGCGGTAAACGTGCGCTCTGATATTGACGGACTTATATTTGATTTAAGGCCGCAAAAGGTGGTGCTTGACCTGTCCGAGATAAGCTTTATGGACTCATCAGGGCTTGGTTTGATTATGGGTCGATATGCACTAATTAAGGATTTGGGTGGCACGTTATCCCTGCGTGCGCCAACGGTTGCGGTAATGAAAATACTAACGCTTGCAGGAATGGAGCGAATAATAAAAATAGATAAATCCATAAAGGAGGACGTCAAAAATGAAAAGAAGTGAAATGAAGGGCAAGGTGCTGAATTCCATGTATCTTGTTTTGCCCTCATATTCCGTTAATGAGGGGATTGCTCGTGGCGCGGTGGCATCTTTTTGTGCGCAGTTGAATCCAAGTGCAAGTCAGTTGGGTGATATAAAGTGCGCTTTGTCAGAGGCAGTTACAAATTCTATAGTACATGCCTATAAAGAGTGCGTTGGAAATATTTACATATCGGTTGATTTGCTTGAAAATTCGGTTGTCAGGATAAAGGTTAAGGACAGGGGGTGCGGTATTTCCGACGTCAAGTGCGCCCGTGCGCCTCTTTATACTACCGATAGTGCAGGCGAGCGAAGTGGTATGGGCTTTACCGTTATGGAGAGTTTTACTGATGCTATGAGAGTTACATCTAAAATTGGCAAGGGTACTACCATTGTGCTTTATAAAAAAATAAATGGGAGATAAGTCATAGGATAGTTGAGATATTTTTTTGAGAAAAAGAACCCTAAAAGCCCCTGCAATCTTTACTTTGTAGCTAATAAAAACACGAAATGGAGAAAGTATGAACGGTTGTTTAAAAACGGAGCGAATGAGCAGAAATTTTGAATTAATATATCGTGCGCAAAGTGATGACGAAGCGGATTCAATGCTTGCTCTTGAGTGTATAATTGAAGAAAATATGGGGCTTGTGCGTTCAATAGCACTCCGATTTCGTGACAGGGGAACGGATTATGACGACCTTGTGCAGATAGGGACGATAGGAATGATAAAGGCAGTTCGCTCGTTCTCCTTTGAAAAGGAGGTGGTGTTTTCGACTTATGCTGTACCTTTGATTATGGGTGAAATCAAACGTCATTTGCGTGATGACGGACCGATTAAGGTTTCAAGAATATACAAAAAGCTTTCAATGGACATAGGTCGGGCAAGGAACAAAATTCTAACCGACGAGGGCAGGGAGCCAACGATAGTCGAGCTTGCCAATATTTGCGGAATAAGTGTTGAAGATGCCGCAATTGCGCTTGAAACGATAAATCCGATTTCTTCGCTTTCTGAAACGTTTGGTGACGACGAAAAGCTTACTCTTGAAAGTCAACTTGCATCAAACGATTGCGAAATTGAAAAAATGAATGATAAAATAGCTTTGAGTCAGGCAATTTCAAAATTGCCACGGGAATGGCAAAAAATAATCACCTTAAGATACTATAGAAATATGACACAGCAACAGGTTGCGGATGCCTTGGGGCTTTCTCAAGTGAAAATTTCACGGGAAGAAAAGAAAATCCTTGCATCTTTACGCAAGGATTTGTTAGGATAAAAAAGCAACACCGAGAAATCGGTGTTGCTGAATTTTATTTATATTAATATTGCTTTGCGTGACGCTCTGCAAGGTCGGATTGCATTTGAGCAAGTGTTTTCTTGTCGATATTATAAATAACTGCAAGACCAATAAATTGAAGAATTGCACTAATGCCGTAAAGGCAGGCAACAAGCCAACACATATTGACTGTTGTTTCCATTGACTGTGCAACAGTACCCTTGCTAACCTCGTATCCAAGGTATTTACCCATTACAAATACTACTGCGGCAGGGCCAACACCCTGTGCAAGCTTTCTAAAGAATGAGTGAATAGCATAAACAGTACCTTCGTCACGTTTGCCGAATTTCCATTCGTTGTAGTCGATTGCGTCGCTCATCATAGCCCAGTTTACGCACATATAAACGCCCATGCCTATACCGTAAATTACAAGGCCCAGCAAGTAAACCAAAAGGGAAACCTTTACACCAAACAATTCCGCTTCATAAGGGATTGTGGGGAAGAGTAAAAGAATTTCAGTTCCAAGCAAGGAAACAACTGTACCTGCAACGCTGGCTTCTTTTTTACCGTGCTTTGCAACAATCTTTTTAATAAATGGCATAAAGGCAAATGCAGGAACAAATCCCACCGCCATAACAATGCCCGAAAGACTTGCCATGTTAAAGTATGTGGCAAACATAATTGTATTAGCAACTGTTGCAGATTGCATACCAATGAACATACCCATAGCGGCAAGAGTTGCACCAACTGCAGGGCGGTTTCTCAAAAATGTGCCAAATGCTTTGATTATATTTGTTTTTTCAACTGTTTCAGAGGTTTTTACTGAGTTTTCATCAACACGAATTGTGATCTTTTTAATCATAAACAAGAATGCTGCAAAACCACAAATGCCCATTACAAGAGCAATCCAGAACATTCTTTCACCAAGAAGAATTTCAACCTGCTTGTGTGTTGCGGGGCTTAAAACCTTTTCACCTAATTGATAGGGCTTTCCTGTAATGGGGTTGGTTAAGAACTGTTCTTTTGTAAATCCCTCGGGAATTTCAATTTTATCAACGAAATCGGTTGTGCCGTCAAATTCAACTTTTTTCCAGATAACTGCAGGAAGAACCATACCAATAACGTTACCTGCTGCAGAACCAATAGATCTCCAAGATGAAAGCTCTGCTTGCTGAATCTTGTCCTCTGTAACAAGTGAAAGCATTGTTCCATAGGGAACGTTTGCGATTGTGTAGCAAGCATCCCAAATAACGTAAGCCGAGATAAATACGATTGATTTAATAATAACGTCTCGTTTTTCCTGGCTCATTCTAATAGCGTCGGGAAGGGGGATGAATACAAGAGCACCAGCAAAAAGCAGGCCACAAGCACCCACTAAAATATAGGTTTTGTATTTTCCAAGCTTGTATTTTCTTCTGTCGTTATCAATGAGCGAGCCGATAAGCGGATCGTTAAGAGCATCCCAAATCTGTGTAATAAGCATAAGGACGGAGAAAACTCCGGTTTCCATATACATAAATACCAACCAGAATGTTTGCACAGTACCCTTAAGGGCAAAACTCATGTTGCATCCAAAGTCACCTGCTGCATAAGCAAACTTATCAACCTTACCAAATTTGCGGTGACCGTTTGCATCATACTCTATAGTTTTGTTCTTTTTAGACATATAATCCTCCTAAACTGATCATCTTGACTAATATTATACATTATTTTACCCATATTGTCAACAATTATTAACAATATACAAAATGCGAAAATATGAATTAACTTCATAAAAAGAATAAAGGCGATTTTTTTATTTCTCTTGACAGAAATTGCAAAAACGGGTATAATATTTTTAGTATAATGAATAATTATGTGTATTTTTTAAAACTTAGGAGGATTTTTGATGAGATCAATTCTTAATTTTAACAGTTCTTGGAGCTTTTACAAGGGTACTGATAATATCAACGTAAAAGAAAATGCCGAGCTTGTTAACCTTCCTCATTCTTGGAATGCATTGGACGGTCAGGACGGGGGTAATGATTATTTCCGTGGCTCTTGCGTCTATACAAAAGCATTTGCAAAAAGCGACCTTCCGCAAATGGATGTTCACTATCTTGAAATTCAAGGTGCAAACTCATCTGCAGACGTTTATCTTAACGGTAAGAAATTGGCACATCACGATGGCGGTTATTCTACTTGGAGAGTTAATCTTACAAATGACCTTGCAGAAGAAAATTTGCTTGCAATTGTGGTTAATAATGCTGCAAATGAAAAGGTTTATCCTCAAATGGCAGATTTTACATTCTATGGCGGTCTTTATAGAAACGTAAATATTATTTCTGTTTCCAATGCCCATTTTGACCTTGGTTATTACGGTGCGCCCGGAATTAAGGTTACACCCAAAGTGAATGGTGCGAATGCAAACGTTGAAATTGAGGTTTATTCAACAGAAATTCCACAGGGGGCAGAATACCTCTATACAATTTGTGACGGAGAGGGCAACGTTGTTGCAGATGCCAGAACAAATAGCAAGGTGGCTAATTTCACAATTGAAAATGCTCACCTTTGGCACGGTAGACGTGACCCCTATCTCTATACAGCGACTGCATCAATAGTAAATGGCGAGGATGTGCTTGACAACGTTTCTGCTCGTTTTGGATGCAGAAGCTTTGAAATTGATCCTGATAACGGCTTTATCCTCAACGGTGAAGAATACCCACTTCGTGGTGTATCACGTCACCAAGATAGACTCGGAATTGGTAATGCACTTCTTCCTGAGCATCACAAAGAGGATATGGAATACATTTTCGAAATGGGTGCAACAACAATCCGTCTTGCACACTATCAGCATGATCAGTATTTCTATGACCTTTGTGACGAATACGGTATGGTTGTTTGGGCAGAAATCCCCTATATTTCAAGACATATGCCCACGGGTCGTGAAAATACAATCACACAAATGAAAGAGCTTGTTTCCCAAAACTACAACCACCCATCAATTGTGGTTTGGGGACTTTCAAACGAAATTTCAATTGCCGGTTCTGATGGTGATTTGATTGAAAATCACAAGATTCTTAACAATCTTTGTCACGAAATGGATAACACACGTCTTACAACAATTGCGGCAGTTTCAATGTGTAAGATGAATGATCCATATCTTCAAATCCCCGACGTTGTTTCATATAACCACTATTTTGGTTGGTACGGTGGCGAAACTCACATGAACGGTCCTTGGTTTGATAAATTCCACGCAACACATCCCACCATTCCGATTGGATGCTCTGAATACGGTTGTGAGGCACTCAACTGGCACACAAGCGACCCCAAGGAAGGCGACTATACTGAAGTAAATCAGGCATATTATCACGAGGAACTTATAAAACAGCTTTTCACAAGAAAGTATTTGTGGGCAACTCACGTTTGGAATATGTTTGACTTCGGCGCAGACGCAAGAGCCGAGGGTGGGGAAAACGGACAGAACCACAAGGGTCTTATGACAATGGATAGAAAGTATAAAAAGGACTCTTTCTATGCATACAAAGCATGGCTCCGTTCACCTGAAGAAGCACCATTCGTTCACCTTTGCGGAAAGAGATATGTGGATAGAGTTGAGGACGTTACAAAGGTAACTGTTTACTCTAACCTCCCCGAAGTTGAACTCTTTGTCAACGGTGTTTCTATTGGTAAAAAGACAGCTCCTGACCACTTCTTCTATTTCGACGTTAAGAACGAGGGCGAAAGCACAATCGTTGCAAAAGCAGGGGAATTTACTGATGAAGGAATAATCCGCAAGGTAGCTGAAATGAATATGGATTACGTTCTTGTTGAAAAGGGCGCAATTCTTAACTGGTTTGATGTTGAAGCACCCGAAGGACGTTTCTCACTTAACGATAAGCTTGGTGATATTACAAAGACATTTAGAGGTAAGCTTTGGTTGGCAGGACTTCTTTTCTCCTTCAAAAAGAAGATGGATGCAAATAAGAAGGGCAAGAACAAGGATGGCGAAAACAAGGGCGGTGGCTTCTCTATTGATATGTCTGCTATTAGTGGATTTATGGATATGCTTGGAAGCTTTACAGTTCTTCGTCTTACATCAATGATAGGCATGGCTAACATTTCCTTTACAAAAGAAGAGCTTCTTAAGATGAATAAAAAACTCAATAAAATCAGAAAGCCAAAGAAAATGAGAAATAAATAAAAAATAAAAGGAAGCGAAATCGCTTCCTTTTTTTGTTTAAAATAAATTCCAAGGACTTAAATTAAAATCGGGATTTTTTTCAAAGCTATACTCCTTGCCCTTATAGGTAAAGCAAAGTTTGTTTGCCCAAAGCGCAAAGCTTTGGGCTTTTTCTCTACTTCCATATTTACCGTCGGCATAAATTGGCAACCCACGGTGAGAAAACTGGGCACGGATTTGATGAAATCTGCCTGTATGAAGTTCAATTTGAACCAAGGAATATGTTTTTTCATTCGCGCTCACTTCTTTTTGCACTTCATAGTTAAGTGAAGCGAGCTTTGCACCCTTGCGTTCATTTTTTACAACAAATGATTTTTTCTGCGCACTGTCTTTGAAAAGATAATCGGTCATATTTCCGCTTTTTTCTTCAAGCGCACCCGAAATTATGGCAATATAATGCTTTTTAAAACCGTCCTTTTCGGCAACAAGTTGTGAAAAAGATGCCGCAGCATTTTTGTTGCGAGCATAGAGAATAAGACCACCCGTTGCTCTGTCAAGACGGTGGACAACGAAAATATCGCTATTTTCTCCATTTTCCTTTAATTGTGCGCAAAGATATGAGGTCATATCCTCACACCCTGTTGTGTCGGGTTGAGAGGGGATGCCCTGTGGTTTCACACAAACCAAAAAATCCTTGTCTTTATGCAATATTTCTATCATTCTTGAGGATAATCCTTAGGGTCAAGAATGTAAATATCTTTTTCGTTTCTGTAATGTTGGTTAACGTCAAGACCATAGCCGAAAACAAATTCATCAGGAATTTGGAAGCAGCAGTAGTCGGGCTGAATGTCAACCTTTCTTCTTGATGGCTTGTCAAGAAGTGTGCAAATCTTAACTGATTTGGGTTGACGAGAAGAGAGCAATCTCTTAAGGTATGAAAGAGTGTTACCACTGTCAATAATATCTTCAATAATGATTACGTTTTTGCCGCAGATGCTCTTGTCAAGGTCTTTAAGCATTTTAACTTCACCGGATGAGGTAGTACCTGCACCATAGCTTGAAATTGCCATAAAATCCATAGTCATGGGAATTGTAATTTCTCGTGTTAAATCGGAATAAAAGTGAATGCAGCCCTTAAGAATACCAACGCAAAGAACGTCTTCGTCTTTGTAGTCGGCAGAAATTTGAGCAGCAACCTCTCTGATTTTTTCTTTGAGCTCATTTTCAGAAATGAGTATTTTTGCGCGTTCTGTAAGCATAATTTCCTCCAAAACAAATTTATTAAAAAAAGATAGCATTAGTATATCACATTTTGACGCTTTTTGCAACAAAAATTTAAAAATATTTCAACAAATCTTGAACAAATTGATTTCATCAATATACTTGACATTTGAGTTGTAAATATGGTAAAATATACTGATAAAATATTTCTTTTTTTGAAAGGATACTTATGAAAGTAGGATTTGTTTCACTCGGTTGCCCTAAAAATCAACTTGATGCAGAGGTTATGCTTTATGAGCTTGTGATGGCGGGCTATGAGTTGACTGCTGATGAAACCGAGGCAGACGTTGTTATTATAAATACATGCGGATTTATTGAATCTGCAAAGCAAGAGGCGATTGATAACATTCTTGATATTGCTTGGCTTAAGGAAAATAGAGATTTAAAGGGACTTATTGTTACAGGTTGCTTGGCAGAAAGATATCGCAATGCAATTTTGGATGAATTTCCTGAGGTTGATGCCGTTCTTGGCGTTGGAAGTATTCACAATATCGTAGAGGCGGTTGGCAAGGTGCTTAACGGTGAAAAATACACCTCGTTTGAGGACAAAAACTGCGTTCGTCTTGGTGGTGACCGTGTGCTTACCACACCAGAATATGCGGCATATTTGAAGATTGCAGAGGGTTGCGATAATCGTTGCACCTACTGTGCAATCCCTTCAATCAGAGGAAAATTCCGTTCTCGCCCCATGGAAGATATTATTGCAGAGGCAAAGGACCTTGAAGCGCTTGGCGTAAAAGAGCTTACACTCATAGCACAGGACACAACAAAATACGGTCAGGACCTTTATGGCGAGTATAAATTGGCATCCCTTTTGCATAAACTTACTGAAGAAACCAATATCGAGTGGTTTAGAATTCTTTATTGCTACCCCGACAAAATCACCGACGAGCTTATTGCCGAAATGCGTGATAATGATAGGGTTTGCAAATATATTGACCTTCCTATGCAGCATATTGCAGACGGAGTTCTTAAAAAGATGAACCGTCACGGTGGAAGCGCACTTATTCGTGAGGTTGTTGCAAAGTTGCGCAAAGAAATTCCCGGCATTGTTATCAGAACAACGTTTATTGTTGGCTTCCCCGGTGAAACTGACGAGGATTTTGCTGAGCTTTGCGAGTTTGTTAACGAGCAGAAGTTTGAACATGTTGGTGTGTTTACATATTCAAGAGAAGAGGGTACTCCTGCTTATAAGATGGAGCAGATCGAAGAGCAGATAAAGCTTGATAGATATGACATTCTTATGAGAGATCAGCTTGTTATAAATGAAGAAAATAACGAGAAAAAGGTTGGCACAACAATTAAAGTTCTTTGCGAAGGATTTGACCCTGTTGGCGAAACTTATTATGGCAGAAGTGAAGCAGATGCCCCCGATATCGACGGAAAAATTTACTTTACAGGCAGAAAGGGTATCTTGCCCGGCACATTTGTTGACGTTTTGATTGATGAGGTTGTTGAATATGACCTTTGTGGCACTGCAGTGAACGTTTATTGATTTTGAAAGGAAAAATTAGTATGAATTTACCAAATAAATTAACTGTTATGAGAATGTGCCTCGTGCCCGTAATTGTAGTGGTGTTGTTGCTTCCTGTTAATATTGCAACAAATATTTTAGGTGCGTTTATATTTATTGTAACCGCAATAACAGATGCCGTGGATGGAAAAATTGCAAGAAAAAGAGGGCTTATTACTGACTTTGGCAAATTTCTTGACCCCCTTGCCGATAAGTTTATGGTAATTGGCGCACTGATGTGTATTGTGTATCGTGATCCCGACAATAAATTAATATTTTCAATTTTCATGCCACTTATAATGATTACCATATTCCGTGAGCTTGCGGTTGCTTCGATAAGACTTGTGGCGGTTACCAATGCCAAGGTTGTTGTTCCTGCAAATATACTTGGCAAGATTAAAACCGTTTCTCAAATCGTGTTGGTTATGGCTGCTTTGCTTGAGCCGGTGCTTGCAAGAATTAACTTTTTCTTCTTTTTTGCTTACTATCCCGTAACAATTGCCGCAAGTGTATTTGTGCTTATTATGACTGTATGGTCGGGTATAGTATATATCAAAACATATTGGAAATATCTTGATAAAAACAGATAAACAAAAAATCACTCGCAAATTGCGAGTGATTTTTTTATATAACTACCAACAAAACTCCCAAAAAACCGAAGACGAGGGAAGTGAAAATCAAAGCGAGCGCAGAACATTCCTTGCTAAAGCCGATGTTTAAAAGCAAATGATGAAAGTGTCCCTTGTCGGCGGCAAAGGGATTTTTTCTTTTTATAAGTCTTCTAAAAAAGCTTTGAAGGGTGTCCGCACTCGGCAAACGAAAGATGAGCAATACTGCTATCAAACACAGAGCGCTTCCGCTTTCAATAATTAATTTTGAGGAGAGCGCACCAAGAACAAATCCGAGAAAAAGAGAACCGCAATCCCCCATAAATATTTTTGCTTGCGGAAAATTATGGGGCAGAAAGCCGAGTATTGCAAAAAACAAAACGGCAAAGCACAGGGCAATATCCCAAAATCCAAAAATCAACGCCACAACAAAAAGGCAGAGTGATTGCCCCAACCCAATGCCCGAGGCAAGCATGTCAAGTCCGTCAATCAAGTTGGTCGCATTGGTGATAAAAACTATCCAAAGCAAAGCTAAAGCATTAGCTAAAATCGAGCTTTCTTGATTTAATAAAATATATATTAAAGAGGCGAAAATTTGCCCAATTAATTTTGCAAAGGGTGAAAGCTTTAAATAATCGTCTGTAAAGCCCACCAAAAACATAGCTATGCCACCTGCAAGCAATGGGATTTTTATCTCCTTTGCCATTGGGAAAAGAAAAATGAGAAGCGAAAAAGAAACGAAAAAAGATAATCCACCAAGTCGAGCCGTTGGGGTTGCGTGTGCTTTGCGATTGTTGGGATAGTCAATAGCTCCAATTCTTAAAGCGAGGACTTTTGATGCTCCAAACAAAGAAAATGAGAGCAAAAAAGCACACAAAAAAGTTAAAAAACAAACAAAAAACATATAACCCCCTTTGATTTATGTATCAAAAGGGGTTATGTAATAAATATTCAATTAAATCTGTACAAATCCAAGCTTTCTCTTAACCTTGGAAATAGTTTTTCTTGCGTAGTAGGATGCTTCTTCAGAGCCCTTCTTCATCTGCGCTTCAAGGAATGCCTTGTCAGAAATAAGCTCGTTATATCTCGCCTGGACGGGAGCAAGTGCGTCCGCACACGCTTCGCCAACTGCAAGCTTAAATTCGCCATATCCTCGTCCGTCAAATTCACGTTCGATTTCTTCAAGAGTTTTACCTGTGAAGCAGGAATAAATTGTCATAAGGTTGTTAATTCCGTCCTTACCCTCGGCAAAACGAACAACTGTATCAGAGTCGGTAACCGCTCTCTTAAACTTTCTAATTATTGTGTCCTTATCGTCAAGAATATATACCACCGCATTGGTGTTTTCATCGGACTTGCTCATTTTCTTTGTGGGGTCGGCAAGCGAGTTGATTTTTGCGCCTGATTTAGAAAGTATTGGCTCGGGAATAGTAAATGTATCGGGGAAGCTCTGGTTAAATCTTGCCGCAATATCTCTTGCAAGCTCGAGATGTTGCTTTTGGTCTGCACCAACGGGCACAACGTCTGTCTGATAGAGCAAAATGTCCGCAGCCATAAGCGCAGGGTATGTGAAAAGACCTGCGTTAATGTTATCGGAATGTCTTGAACTCTTATCCTTGAACTGAGTCATACGAGAAAGCTCGCCATACATAGTAAAGCAGTTGAGAATCCAAGCAAGGTCGGTGTGATAGGGCACGTGGCTCTGAACGTAAAGAGTATTCTTTTCGGGGTCAAGACCGCAAGCCATATAAAGCGCAAGAGTTTCATAGGTTCTTTTGCGAAGCTCTGCAGGCACTTGACGAACGGTGATTGCGTGATTGTCAACTACACAATAAAAGCATTTATATTGTTCGGAGTAGCGGGGGAAATTTTGAATTGCACCAAGGTAGTTACCAATGGTCAAATTTCCGGAGGGCTGAACTCCTGAAAAGCAAATTTTTTCATTATTTATCATAATATTCCTCCAAATGATAATAATTTAAACAATTGTAACATAAAATTCAAAAAAATTCAATACCAAAAGCAAAATATCTGTTGAAAGTTTTAAAATTTTATGTTATAATACTATATATTGTGATAGGGAGGTAAAAAAATGATACATATAGATAGAGTTAGTGTTATGAATTTAGAAAATGCTATCAGGGGCGCAAGAAATCCGCTTAATAGCTGGGGCAGAAGTGACAGCTTTTATGATGAAAACGGCAATTTTGTTTTGGGCCCCAATGATATAGATCTTGCTGTGCGTCTTGCTAAGGCGGGGAATGACCATAGAAAATTCCTTCGTCAAATTTTTGTTAGTGTAGATATAACTGCGCCTCTTTATTGGTGGAAGGAATTTGATACTTATAAGGTTGGCACGGTTGCAAATTCTTGCTCAACAATGCACAAAATTCATCATAAAACGTTCGAAAGAGCAGATTTTTCGTGCGAAAAGATGGACGAAACTGCACTAAAAGTGCTTGATTCCGTTATTGAATTTATGGAGAGTGAAAGAGTTAAATTCTGTGAGGATAAAAAGAATAAGCAGGCGTGGATCAATATGATTCAAATGCTTCCCACAAGCTATAATCAGATGAGAACGGTTACACTTAACTATGAAAATCTTATCAATATGTATTATGCCCGCAGAACTCACAAGCTTCACGAATGGCACGATTTTTGCGATTGGATTATGACACTTCCTTATGCCGAGCAGCTTATAGCGGTTAAGGGCGAGAGTCAAGAGGAGCATTGATATGTTCGAGCTTATCAATAAAAACGGTGTTTTTCTTTTGAAAAGCACCGTTTTAAAATCAAATCACACATTTTCAACACGAATTGGCGGAGTGAGTGTGCTTGAACACACAAAGGGGTTAAATCTTGCGTTTGGCAGGGGTGACGATGACGAAATTGTTTATAAAAACCTTGAAATTTTTGCAAGGAGTGTTGGCTTTGATGCTAAAAAGGTTATAAGTGTGCCTCAAATTCACTCGAATATAGTTAAAATTGTTTCAAATGATGAAGCAGGAATGGGCTATTACAAAAGCCATGAATTTTCTTGTGACGGATACGCAACTCAAGAGAGTGGTTTGCCACTCGGAGTTAAAACTGCAGATTGCGTTCCGATTTTGCTTGAGGCAAGAGGTGATGATGGCGAGGTTTGGGCTGTGTCCGCTTTGCACGCAGGTTGGCGCGGCACTGCTGATAAAATTGTAAAAGAAGCCATTCAAACTCTTGTGTCACTTGGCGCAAAAATCGAGAATATCTATGTTGCGATAGGCCCTTGCATTGATGAATGTTGCTATGAAGTCGGAAGCGACTTTGCTCGACAAATCGAAATAAAACTTGGACAAAACTATAAAAATAAATTTATTGTCGAAAAAGAAAACGGCTCTCTTTATGCTAATCTAAAGGGTATGAATTTTGAAATTTTAATCTCTTGCGGAGTGCCTGCTTGTAACATTGACGTATCCCCTAATTGTACCTGCTGTGATGAAAAATTATTCTACTCTCACAGAAGGCAAAAGGGAATAAGGGGCGCACATTTGAGTGTAATTGTTAAATAAAACAAAGAAAACTGCAGGATAACACTTGCAGTTTTCTATTGCAAAATGTGACAAAATGCACAAAAAATCAACAAAACGCAAGGACAAAACAAATATATATTTTTCCTTTGCAAAAAAATACAAATAAAATTATAAAAAGGACTTGATTTTTGTTTTTTATTGTGATATAATATCAAAGTCAAGTAAATATGCTGCTATGGCTCAGTCGGTAGAGCACGTCATTGGTAATGACGAGGTCATCAGTTCGATTCTGATTAGCAGCTCCAGCAAAAAGCACTTCTTTTGAAGTGCTTTTTGTTTTTTATAAACTTGCAAGATTTTCAACTGCGTTTTTGTCAAAAATTTTCTTTCCCCTTTCAAGCACACTCAAAATGGCATTTTCCGAGTTTTCAAGCTCGCCAAATTCTGCAATATAGCTTGTCGAGTCATTAAATTGTGTGTTTGATTTTGTCAAAAACAAAAAATATTTACCGCTGTTATGTAAATAAAGTGACGAATCCCCCTCAAAATTTCTGTTTTTAAGCTCTTTACAAGCCCTTATTGCGTGCTCAAGCTCTGAAAAACTGTATGTAAGGGGTGTTTTTTTATTTTCCGTTGTCTTTTTATTAACTTCGGGCAATAAATATTTTTCTTCATCACAGGGCATAGTTAAATCCTCCTCAAAATTTGGCGCATTTTCAAGCGACACCTTTGTGATAAAAAGCTCGCAACCGCCATCTGCCTCGGGATACATCTGAAGCAAAATTTTATCACTTGGCAAAAGCTCTTCAAATCCCGTTTTCACAGGTGAGGCGTTTAATATTTTTTTAAGTATGCTTCTTGTGTTGATAAGCGAAAGGTGAAAATCATTTTCGTCAAGTCCCAACTTTTCCATATCAGAAATGGTCATTATTATTTTCAGTTTATTTTCGTTTATTGAAATAAGTTCCAAGTTTGTTCTCCTTTCTTAAAGCGTTTTGGGTTTTATTATTCCAATAACATTATATCTCATTTTTCATAATAAAGATAGTGCAAAAATATTGGAAAAATAGGATAAAAATCGTTGACGAGAGAGAATATATATGATAAAATATATTGAATATTCTATTCTTAAGGGGGTGAGTGCGTGAATTTTAATGAAAATGAATATTGTATTGAAGCAAATGCAAAAGAAATTTGCCATCTTGTTTCACGCCCATCCGATTTGGATTCCCGACCCCCGTCCGATATTACTTTGCAAAGCAAGAGCTTTGATGCGTTTTTGTGTCAACTGCCTGATTATGACAGGGCGCACGAGCCTTTGCGTTTGCTTTGCGAGGTTGTGAATACTGCGCAGATGAATGGAAATTATTACACCGTTTCATCCACGGTTGACAGGGCATACAGAACGGGAAATATCGGCGTAGTTGACCGCTTTGTTGAAAGAAGATTTACCGACGGGGATTTAATTCCCAACAATTATGACGTTGCTCTTTTAAAAATCAACGCATATTTTTATGCTTCAAAGCATTCGTTAAGCCGAGTAAACACAAGAATAGTTTTTTGCATTAAAGACCAAAAGAAGATAAAAATAATTGAGGATAGCTTCACCGTTGAGCTGCTTAGAAAATTTTATCTTGAGCTTCTTGAAAGGGTGGATTTCTTTGGCAAATTGATGCTTGATAGAAAAAACGAGGTTCTGCCAAAGGCGAGAAGGGTGCCGTTCCCATATACTGAAATCAGGGAAGGACAGGAAAAAATGATAAAAACCATCTATGGTGGTATTGCAAGGGCAAGAAACGTTTTTGTTCAAGCGCCTACGGGAATTGGCAAAACTATGTCATCACTTTATCCTGCGGTTCGTGCGCTTAGCGAAGGCAAGGTGGATAAAATTTTCTATCTCACCGCCAAGGCAAGCACAAGGCGAGAAGCGTGGGGGGCGATGAAGAAGCTCCATACGGCAGGGGCTAAGCTTCGATCAATTGCAATAAGCGCAAAGGATAGCGTGTGCGTTTGCCCAAAAAAGATTGCAAGCGGTCAAAGTGCGGGGAATTTCTGCAATTCGTTTGACTGTGAATTTGTACGGGGATATTATGACCGTGTGAATGATGCCATTCGTGAGCTTATTGAAAATTACAGCGGATATACTCAAGCGCTTATTTCAAGCGTTGCCCAAAAGCACCGAGTTTGCCCATATGAATTATCGCTTGATTTGTCGCTTTTGTGCGACGTAATTATTTGCGATTACAACTATATTTTTGACCCGATTATTTATTTCCAAAGATATTTTGGAGAAGATGGTGAGCAGGGAAAATACGTATTTTTGATTGACGAGGCACACAATTTGCCCGACCGTGCTATTGATATGTATTCTGCGTCCCTTTCACGAAATGCCATTGAAGGTGTGGCTAGTCTTATTCCGCCCTATGACAGTGAGCTTTTGAACGAGCTTGATGGATTTTTGCGCTTGCTTGAGGACTCCAAAAAGCTTTGCCACGATAATATGTTTAAAAACGAAAAGGGTGAAGAGCAGGGATATTATATAAGCAAAAACTCCTATGACGAAATAGAGAAGAGAATTGAAAAGCTCTCTTTGGCAATGGGCTCTTGGATTAGAAAAAATCGAATTTCACCCATTCTTGCAGACGTAAAGCGCCTTTATGCAGACATTTCAAAATACAAAAAAATATCCGAGCTTTATGATGAGCATTATATGTTTTTCATTGAGGTTTCGGGCGGAGACGTTAAGGTGCGCCTTGCGTGTCTTGATCCCTCGCATCAGTTGGCTCTGTGCCACAAAAGAGCAGTTTCAAGCGTAATGTTTTCTGCCACTTTAGAGCCAATTGACTATTTTTCGGATATTCTTGGCGGTGACAAAAAGAGCATAAAATTGCAGCTTCCCGCACCGTTTAAGCAGAGCAATCTTGGGCTTTTCAGTGTTGATAGCATCAATACAAGATTTGAGGAGAGGGAGTCCTCTTATAAGAAAATTGCCTCTTGCATTGCCGCAACCGTTAGTGGCAGGGCAGGGAATTATATTGTTTTCTTCCCCTCATATAAGTATATGACCGAGGTTCAAAAAGAGTTTGAAAAGAAATATCCAAAGGTTAAGGTTTTTGCACAGGAAAACAATATGACTTATGCGCAAAAAGAGGAATTTTTGGCTAATTTCAAAGAAGATACGGGTGTTCTTCGCATTGGCATGTGTGTTCTTGGCGGAAGCTTTTCAGAGGGGATTGACCTTCCCGGCTCACGTCTTATAGGAACTGTTGTCGTCGGTGTGGGTTTGCCCGGAATTTCCAATGAACGCAATATTATGAAGGAGTATTTCGATAACACTCGAGAGGGCGGATATGATTATGCCTATACTTACCCCGGAATGAACCGAGTTCTTCAGGCGGCGGGCAGGGTAATTCGAACCGAAACAGACCGTGGAGTTGTTGTCCTTCTTGACGATAGATACGCAACCGAGCAGTATAAAATGATGTTCCCACTTCATTGGTCGCACATCAAATATGTCCACTCCGCACAGGACCTCGCAGGGCAGGTGAGGGAGTTTTGGAAAGAGAGTTAGTTTTAGTAAAAAGGATTGTTCTTTTTTGAAAAAAGAACCAAAAAACTTTTATAGGTGGGTTATAATTAAACTAGCGCAAATCGCGTGTTGGAATTCTGCGACTCCCAACACAAATGTTTTTATTTGCTTGCAAATAAAAACTGCGCTTTGCTACTCTGCATATAGCCGTTTTAGTGGCACTATGTCTATTGTGAAAGTAGCAAATCACGGATTTTTGCGCCGCCTGTTAAAATGGCACAAAAATCGATTTGTATCGCGCACCCGCGATATGATTTGCGCGAAATCTTGCCGCGAAGCTGATTAAAAGTTTTGCGGAGCTTTTTCAAAAGCGACTATTCTTATCTTTGTAACTTTTTTACAAACCAAATTTTCAAGAAAAATCCCCTAAACCCTTGAAATATATATAAAAGTGTGATACAATATATAGAAGTTTTAAATTTTTAAATAAATTTTAAAAAGAAGGTACTAAAAATGAAACGCATTACTATTAAAGAAATCTTTGCATCTCCCGAAAAATTTGCGGGACAAAAAATCACAGTTGCAGGTTGGGCAAGAACTATTCGTGCTTCCAACGTGTTCGGCTTCATCGAGCTTAACGATGGTAGCTATTTTAAAAATCTTCAGGTTGTTTTTGAAGATGCAAAGCTTGAAAACTATAAAACAATTGCAAAGCAGAACGTTGGTTGTTCTTTTGTAATCGAGGGTACACTTGAACTCACTCCCGAAGCAAAGCAGCCGTTTGAACTCAAGGCGGAGGTAATTGACGTTGAGGGTGCTTCCACTCCCGATTTCCCCTTGCAGAAGAAACGCCACACTCTTGAATACCTTAGAACAATTGCGCATCTTCGTCCCCGTTCAAACACATTCAATGCGGTGTTCCGTGTTCGTTCCGTTGCGGCTTACGCAATCCACAAGTTCTTCCAAGAGAGAGGATTTGTTTACGTTCACACACCTCTTATCACAGGCTCTGACTGCGAGGGCGCAGGTGAAATGTTCCAGGTAACAACACTTGACCTTGCAAATCCCCCAAGAACTGAAAGCGGTGAAATTGACTATACACAGGACTTCTTCGGCAAGAAGACAGGACTTACAGTTTCAGGTCAGCTTAACGTTGAAACATATGCTATGGCATTTGCAAACGTATATACATTCGGTCCTACATTCCGTGCAGAGCGCTCCAATACACAGCGCCACGCAGCAGAATTCTGGATGGTAGAGCCCGAGCTTGCTTTTGCAGATCTCACTGACTATATGGACACCGCTGAAGATATGATGAAGTTCGTTCTTTCCTACGTTATGGAAAACTGCCCTGCAGAAATGGAATTTTTCAACAAATTCTTTGATAACGGACTTATCGAGCGTCTTACAGCCCTTGTAAACAGTG
The DNA here is from genome assembly GCA_045635885.1 of Eubacteriales bacterium. Classification (GTDB taxonomy): domain Bacteria; phylum Bacillota; class Clostridia; order Oscillospirales; family CAG-272; genus RGIG4608. Next base: position 23,329 of record JAZTWO010000061.1, read on the forward strand.
AATTTGGCAGAATAACATATACAGAAGCAGTTGAAAAATTGCAGAACTGTGGCCATACTTTTGAATATCCTGTATATTGGGGTATGGACCTTCAAACAGAGCACGAAAGATATCTTACAGAAGAAATCTTTAAAAAGCCCGTGTTTGTAACTGACTATCCCAAGGATATCAAGGCATTCTATATGCGTCAAAATGACGATGGCAAGACGGTTGCTGCAGCGGATATGCTTGTTCCTGGCGTTGGTGAGCTTATTGGTGGTTCACAACGTGAAGAGAGAATGGAAAAATTGCTTGAAGCAATGGCTAAATTCGACCTCAACCCCGACGATTACTGGTGGTATCTTGAACTTCGTAAATACGGTGGATGCCGTCACGCAGGCTTCGGTCTTGGATTTGAACGTCTTATCATGTATATGACAGGCGTTTCTAACATCCGTGACGTTGAGGCGTTCCCAAGAACAACAGGTAACGCAGAATTTTAATAAAGTTAGTTGAGTAAAGATGTGGGGGACATTTTTGAAAAATTGTCCCCCACACCCCTCAAAAAACTTTAATAGATTTTTATAAACAAAATCCGCGCAAATTGTAACGATAAATCGTTACGATGATTTTTCTCCGATGTCGAAAAATCGTAATTTGCTACTGAAATTGTAGCCATATTGTTATTAAATGGCTATATTGCAACAAAGTGAATTTTAGAAAAGCAAATCTTTGGTTTGGTTTTCGTAGTTCAGTTGATGAAATCCTTGTCGAAAATATATTTTCGTAAAAGGATTTTAGCAAGTGAACCGATAATTCGTTTTCGAATTATCGAAATTCACGTCGACCCAGCAAAATCCAAGCGATAGTTTTGCTCCGCTTTTTCAAAAGCGGAAGCCCAAGCGGCTTGAGCGGTTTTGCTATAACTAACTTTTAAACTATTCACCATATTCATAAAGGAGGTGTTCATTTTGAAATACAGTGAAATGAAACCGAGTGAACTTGAGGCGCTATACCTTGAGCTTAAAAATGAATATAAAAACGTGTGCGAAAAGGGACTTTCTCTTGACCTTTCACGAGGAAAGCCCGGCAAAGAGCAGCTCGATATGATGACGGGAATGCTCGACTGCATATCAAAGAGCGAGGACTGTATAAACGAAAAAGGCGTTGACTATCGAAATTATGGCATTTTGGAGGGTATTCCTGAGGCGAAGAAGCTTTTTTCAGACCTTTTGAATATTCCACCTGAAAATATATTTGTTGCAGGCAACTCATCTCTTAATTTGATGTATGATACCGTGGCTCGTGCAATGCTTTACGGTGTGCTTGGAAGCGAAAAGCCCTGGTGTAAGCTTCCCGTGGTCAAATTCATTTGCCCGGCTCCCGGATATGACCGTCATTTTGCCATTTGCCAATCTCTTGGCATTGAGATGATTACGGTTGATATGACAGAAACAGGACCCGATATGGACGCAGTTGAGGCGCTTGTTGTCAAGGACGAATCCATAAAGGGAATGTGGTGTTGCCCCAAATATTCTAATCCCGAGGGTATAACTTATTCTGACGAAACGGTTATGCGACTTGCCAAGATGAAAACTGCGGCAAAGGATTTCCGCATCTTTTGGGACAATGCCTATGCGGTGCACGATCTTTATCCCGACAGACGTGATGAATTGCTTGACATTTTTGAGTGTTGCTTGCCCTGTGGCAATATAGATAGAGTTTTCTATTTTGCGTCCACATCAAAAATTTCCTTCCCCGGCTCAGGGGTGGCTATTTTTGCAACAAGCACACGAAATTTCAATCAAATTCGCCCAATTCTTGCGGCGCAGACGATTGGATTTGATAAGATAAATCAGATAAGACACGTTAAATATTTCGAAAATGCAGATAATATTCGCAATCATATGATGAAGCTTGCAGAAATTATCCGCCCGAAATTTGACATTGTGAAGGATACACTTCAAAAAGAGCTTGGTGATAAGGATATTGCCACTTGGACAGACCCCAACGGTGGATATTTTATCAGCTTGAATACACTTGACGGATGTGCAAAGCGCACCTATCAGCTTGTGAAAAAGGCGGGTGTTGTGCTTACAACCGTTGGCGCGACCTACCCTTACGGAAACGACTTGCGCGATAGAAATATCCGAATTGCCCCCACTTATCCATCGAACGATGAGCTTCAACAAGCAGTTGATATCCTCTGCCTCTGCGTAAAAATCGCAAGCGTAGAGAAGATGCTTGAAATAATTTAAGATGTAAAAAGGGAACAACCGAGAGGTTGTTCTCTTTTTGTGTGCTAATCTGTGAGATTAGCCCCCCTGCACAATGTACCCCCCCCTCTGCACGATATGCACCTACCCCCTGCACGTGATGCAGGGGAAATAAATAAAACTATACCCAATATAACTAAAACCAATATAACTATATCCACCGAACTAAAGACGGGGGCGGTGAAATAAAAGGTTTTTGTTTTTCTATATTAAGTTGATTAACTCGGTTAACTTCCTCAAATGTAGTTGCCGAATTTTCATTTACGCGTTTT